>CAYRPG010000026.1:0-36190 GCA_964426205.1 uncultured Methanomassiliicoccus sp.
CGGGTACGACGCCATCATCGCCGACTACCAGATGCCGGAGATGAACGGCATCGAATTCCTCAAGAGACTGCGCTCGAGGAACTGCACGACCCCCTTCATCCTCTTCACCGGACGGGGCCGCGAGGAGGTGGTCATCGAGGCCATGAACAGCGGCGTGGACTCGTACATCCAGAAGGGCGGAAAGCCCCAGGCCCAGTTCGCTGAGCTGGAGCACAGGGTGAAGGAGGCGGTACGGCGCAGCCGGGCGGAGAGGGCGCTGCACGAGAACGAGGAGCGGCTGACGAGGGCGCAGGCCATCAGCCATTCCGGAAGCTGGGAGCTCACGTGGAACGGGAACAAGGTACAGATCTGGGGCTCCGAGGAAAGCTTCCGCATCTTCGGCCATCCGCGGCCGAGCAATGGGATCTCCCCGAGCGAGCTGGTGACCGCGTGCATCGTGGACAAGGAGCGGGTCCACCAGGCGTTCCTGGACCTCATCGAGAGGGGCACGGAGTATGATCTGGAGTACGAGATAGCCCCCGCCAATGGCAGACCGAACAGGGTGGTCCACTCGGTGGCCGAACTGGTCCGGGACCCAGAGGGTCGGCCGTTGAAGATGATAGGGGTGATCCAGGACATCACCGAGCACAAAAAGGCGGAGAAGGCCCTGCAGGGGTCGCAGCAGCTGCTCCGAGCGGTCCTCGACAACATCCAGCAGGTGGTCGTCTGGAAGGACCGCGAGCTTCGAATCGCCGGATGCAACAAGAAGGCCGCCACGGACCTGGGGTTCTCCGACCCCGAGGAACTGATCGGAAAGACAGATCACGACGTACTCACGCGGCAATCTGCCGACGCGTATAGCGCTAAGGACCTTCAGGTCATGGAGACCGGCGTCCCGTTCATCGACCTCGAAGAGAAGCTGCAGAGGTACGACGGCGTTCAGCGCTGGCTGCGCATCTCCAAGGTGCCGTTGCGCGATCCCGAGGGCAGCATCATCGGGATCATGGACGCCTGCGAGGACATCACCGAGCGGAACAGGACCAAAGAGGCGCTGCGAGAGAGCGAAGAGAGGTACTGGCGGCTGATCGAATCCATCCCCGACTGCATCATCGAGATGGACCTGGACGGCAACATCACGTCGGTCAACTCCCGCGTGCCTGAGATAAGCGGCTATTCCAAGAGCGAGATCATCGGCAAGAGCATCTACTCCTTCATCGCCCCCGAGGACGTCGAGAACGCGATCAAGAACATGGCCGCCATGGTGCATGGCAGGATGGGGCCCAACAAGTACGATATGATCTTCAAGGGCGGCAGAAGGAGGACCATGGAGGCGAACGGCGACGTGCTGCGTGGCACCGACGGTTCGGTCCAGGGGATCGTGATCGTGGGCAGGGACATCACCAATCACGAGGTGGTGGAGGAGGAGCTCAGGGCCAGAAAGATCCAGCTGACCATGGCCATGGACATGACGCGGCTGGCCTACTGGGAGTACGACATTGATGCGGATGTTTACACCTTCAACGACCAGTTCTACACCCTCTACGGCACCAGCGCCGACAGGGAGGGCGGCTACCTGATGACGAGGGAAAGGTACGTGCACGAGTTCATCCACCCGGACGATGTCGGCCTCTTCAAGGAGATGTATGAGAGGGCATCGAGCCTATCGGACAGCGAATGCCACCTCCAGCATCACGTCCACCGCATAGTGAGGAGGGACGGGGAGGTCCGCTTCATCACCGTGAGCTTCTGCCGGACCAGCGACGGGAGGGCAACAAAGGTCTTCGGCGCGAGCCAGGACATAACCGACCAGAAGATGACCGAGGAGAGCCTCAAGAAGGCCAATGAGAAGCTCAACCTCCTGTACAACATCAACAGGCACGACATCCTGAACCAGCTGATGGTCCAGAGAGGCTACCTGGGGCTGGCGAGGGATCACGTCTCGGATACCTACGTCCTGCGCAACATGCAGAGGATCGACGACTCGATCACGGTCGTCCAGAAGCATATCGAGTTCGCCCGGGACTGCGAGATGATAGGGGCGGTGTCCCCGCAGTGGCAGTCGGTCAGGGAGACAGTGTGCAACCTGCCGGACCTGGAGAGAGTGGAACGCCTGGAGATCGAGGATGGGGTGGGCGACCTGAGGGTATGGGCCGACCCGCTGCTCAGCAAGGTGTTCCACAACCTCGTCGAGAACACCATAAAATACTGCGGGCAGGCGGTCGATATCAGGATCGGCTGCGTGGAGGACAAGAAGGACCTCCTGCTGATCTACGAGGACAAGGGCAACGGCATCCCCGAGGATGAGAAGGGGAAGATCTTCCAGAAAGGGTTCGGCAAAGGCACGGGCCTGGGGCTGTTCTTTTCGAGGGAGATCCTTGCCATCACCGGTATAACGCTGGAGGAGAAGGGGCATCCCGGCAAGGGCGTCAGGTTCGAGATGCGCGTGCCAAGGGGCCACTACCGCTTTAATGGGAACGGGGACGCGGACATTTCTATTCCTGGTACCGATTATATACCGGTATCGCACAATCATATATCAGCAGGGGGTGATACTGTAGAGAAGGTAGCTTTCGGGTTCAGACCGTACATGACGGTCATGCCAGCGGTGCTGGTCGGCGCCAACGTCGGAGGAAAGGCGAACTACATGACCGTGGCATGGACGGGGGTCGCCTGCATGGACCCCCCTATGATCGCCATAGCCATCAACAAGACGAGGCATACCGAGCAGGGCATCATCGAGAACGGGACGTTCAGCTTGAACATCCCGTCGTCCAAGAACGTGGTGGAGATGGACTACTGCGGTCTGGCCTCGGGACGCAAGGTCGACAAGTCCGATATCTTCGAGACGACCTACGGCAAGCTCGGGACCGCCCCGATGATCGCAAATTTCCCCGTGAACGTCGAGTGCGAGCTACGGCACACCCTGGAGCTTGGAAGCCACAACCTGCATATCGGCGAGGTCGTCGACGTCTACATGGCCAAGGACTGCATGACCAAGGGGATCCCCGATCCCAAGAAGATCGACCCCATCATCTACTCCGGCTACAACTACTACCGCCTCGGCGAGGTCGTCGGCAAGGCGTTCACGGCCGGAAAGGGATTCAGGAAGTAGGCCTCGGCAGGCATCGGACCACGTGGCGGAATCTCCCCGGAGGGGTTCCGGCGACGATCGTAGCACCGTCCTAGGTTCGGTCATCGAATGACGTCCAGAAGCCCGAACCACTTCCGACCTTCTCCCTCGAAGTGATTTCTTTCTCCATTAATTATCAAAATAGATATCTTTTTACGTTCTTTGCTCACCTATCTTTTCCATTGTTAGAGAAATCAATCGTCCGAACAGAATCTGGAGGAGATCAGCGTGCAAAGAAGGAAAGGAGAGACAGAATCCCCCTTTTTCCCTTTGCTGGGGGGGATCGGTGAAAGCTTAGGAAGAACTGTCATACGCGGGATCAAGGAGGGGCTCTCCATCAAATGGACCGCGGGAGATGGGGGGACCTGAGGATGGCGAGAAGGGCATGCGCCTGTCTGGTCGTTCTTGTTTTTCTTGCATCGGCGTTCGGTATTTTGGCCATCGTCCCTCATAACGCCACGGGGGCCGGTACGTATTCCACGAACGACATCGCGCTCATCGGCGAGGCCTCGACCGGCGTCGTCGCCTGCGTTCTGAGCGGCACGGTGGTGTTCCCGGTCCCCGATGAGAACCTCCAACCCACCGATCAGTACTACCAATACAGCGCCCAATCGGCGTCCTGGGGGTCGGCGTTCTTCGTCAGCAGCGACGGGTACATGATAACGGCGGGCCACGTGGTCGGTGCGATGACCAAGGCGGATTTCGCCGAGGACCCCTACACCTTCAACGCGCTCATAAGCGCCACCATCATGTGGTACCTGGACCAGCTGTCGCAGCAAGGCTACGACGTCACGTCCGACCTGCAGACGCAGATCGCGAACTACTTCTACTCATACAGCCAGGTCTACAATCCAACAAGGGCGCTCTATGTTGCCATGGGCGAGGTCCCCCAGACCATAGGGGAGTACATGACCAAGGGGTGGTTCGCGACCGTCGAGGTGGTGAGCCCGTACATCGAGCGCGACGTGGCGCTGCTGAAGGTCCAGCAGTCGAACTGCCCCGTAATGGTCATTGGCGATTCGAACCAGATCAGGGTGGGGGACAGCTCCTACTTCATCGGGTTCCCCGGCATCACCACGGACCTCATCGACCCCCATGCCACCCAGGGGCTGCTGACCCCGACGATGGCGTCCGGCATCATCAGCGGCAAGCGGTCGACGACCTCGCAGATCCCCATACTCGAGACCACGGCCACCACGACCCATGGTTTCAGCGGGGGTCCCGGCCTGAACGATGAGGCGGCGGTGATCGGGATCGTCAGCAGGGGGTCGGTCAGCACCACCACGGGCGAGGAGGTCGGAGGGTACACCTTCCTCATCGCCAGCAGCATCGTCAGGGACATGATGACGTCCCACAACGTGAACAACTCCCAGGGGGCGGTGGACAGGGAGTTCCGTGAGGGCCTGTCATACTACAATGACAAGCACTACTCCGCGGCCCTCGACAAGTTCCAGACCGTCGTGCAGCGGTTCGATAAGCACTGGGTCGCCCAGAGCCTGATCAAGGAGTGCCAGGACGCCATCAACAACGGGCAGGACGTGCCGCTCTCGACCGGGCTGCTCGATGACGCGAACCTGCCATTGATAGCAGGCGCCGCGGTAGTGGCGGTGGCGGGAGGGGGAGCGATAACTCTCCTGTACATGAGGAGGAAGAAGGGCGCGGGGCCTCCGCAGAGATAAACCATATTTCCTTTTCCATTTCGAAGGCGGGCGGATCGTCCTCGACCGCCTTCCCCCTTGCAGTGATAGCTGTGCCAGTTCTCGAGAGAGGCGGTGATGCCCTGCTTGGATCCACGATCGCATCCGTTCCATAAGGGCGCCGGAGACCTATGTGCCTCCGCAAGCTTGGCCGAGATGAGAACGATATCAAGCAAATTAGATTGTTTTGCATCACTTGCCTAATGAAGTCATCGAAAAAGGTCGCGTCTAGTCATATTTCGTGACCCCAACGTATTTGTATGCTGGTTAAAAAAAATTTATTCAGGTGATGTTGCTTGGACGTTAAGTGCCCAGTATGCGACGAGAAGGTATCGAGCGAGAAGGGTGATGAGCTCACCATGGCCCTGAAAAGGCACCTGGAAGATATGCACGCGTATCCCATCCCGGAGACCGAAACTGAGCGGAAGGTCCGGACCTTCGCTGGAACGGAAGCGGAGAAGCTCCCCGGGGAAGTGAGAACGAAGGTTGAGGAAGTGGCCCAGTTCAAGGGGGCCCGCGCCGGAGAGACCGCGGAAGAGAAAGCGGTCGAGACCTTCGCCGGAAGGGAGCCGTACGGAGGGCCGGAGGAGGCCAAGAAGGCGGTCGAGGCAGTAGAGAAGTTCAAGACCGCGAGGGAAGGGGAGGCCAAGGAGGAGTGCGAGACCAGGACGTTCTCGGAGACCGAATGCGTCGGCGTCCCGGAGGAGACCAAGGTCTTGAAAGAGGAGGTCGGCGGATGGACCTACCCCCGCACCGGCCCTGGGGGGGAGAGAGGACCGGCGCTCCAGTGCCCGGTCTGCGGTGTTCCGATGAAATCGAGCGAGGAAGCTGGCCTTTCCAGCGAACTGAAGGAGCATTTCACTGAGGCCCACGATCTGGAGAAGATGAAGATCGAGATGAAGCGCTGAGGATCTAATGCTTTACTGAGGCCTCTCGGCCTCTACCTTTTCTTTCCTTCCACCCATTTTCCGTTCGCCGTTGTCCACGTGCCTCGATGAGCTCAGGACGTTGTCATTCGCGGCGTTGCCGCACCATGGCGCTTTGCCCCCGAACGCTGCGCTGAACTGCCTTCCGCGTTACAGGAGGCTGATCGCTCACAGCCACCTTGTTACTTCTTTCAGGAGGGGCCTCTTGGACGGGGTGGGAGAGGCATCCGGGTAGCCGATGAGGCAGCCATCCAGGGCGTACTCTCCAAAGGGTATGCCGATGAGCTCGCAGAACTCTCTGTCCTCGGCCATCCGCGCCGTTATGGACAGCAGCTGGAAGGCGAGGCCGTTGGCCGTGGCCTTGAGCCACATGTTCTGGAGGCAATGGGCGAGGGAGTGCTGGGCCGAGTCGGGGATCCCCTTTTGTTCGGCCAGCACGACATAGTAGGGTGCCTTCCCCAGATTGGGAGGGCCCGTCTGGCTTGCCATCTTTAACGCCCCCAGGTAGCGCTCACCCTGCCTACTTACGGCCTCGTCCTGCTGCATTCGCCTCTCCAGCTCCTCGAACAGGGTCGTGCCTCGGCGCTTGATGAGCGAGATCGCTCGTTCGGTGGCTTCGCTCTCCCGGGGGATGACCACGAACCGCCGGAAGTCCTCACGGGTGACGCTGATCGAGGCATAGGGTGCGAGAAGGCCGGCGTTCAGGACCTTTTCCACCAAGGCTTTCGGTGGAGCGTCTGCTTTGAACCTCCTTATCGTATGCCTGGACATGATGATATGATCGAGCACTTCGTTCTGCTCCTCGATAGAGAATTCGACCATGTGGACACCTCGCTTTCGTTCCTATGTGAACAATGGCACATCATTCGTAAAATAACTATTGCGGAATAGGCACAATGCCGCCGGCTCACCTCGATCAGGCCTCGGTGCGATGCTTTCTTTTCGGAGTCCAGTGCATGTCGGGCAGAACAGGAATGGGCGGAACCATCTCAACGTGATTATCTCCAAGCAGGACCTGCCTCAACTATTAATTACATCCAGCATGCATGATCTGCCACAGAGGCATCCTAATGACCGACTGGCCCCCGCTCTCATCACCACGGCCGATCGATATAGGCGAGAAAGCGCCGCCGTTCCAGGGGCTGCTGGGGGTGGACGGGAGAACATACTCCTTGTCCTCGTTCGATGATAAGAAGGTCCTCGTCATCCTGTTCATGGCCAACCGCTGCACCACGGCCCAGGCATACACGGGACGGATCAACGAGATACATCGCGATTACCAGGAGCTCGGGGTGCAGATGGTGGCCATCAACTCCGACGATCCGCGGCTGTCCCCTTCCGAGACCTACCTGGAGATGGTCGATGTGACGAGGGAGAGGGGTTATGCTTTCCCGTATCTCAAGGACGATGACGGGATGGCCGCCCGCACCTATGGGGCCGAGCTGACCCTTCACGCCTTCCTGCTCGATCAGGACCGGAGGATCAGATATCGCGGAAGGATAGATGATTCGCCCAATCCGGCGTTCGTTACCACCAACGATCTGCGTAACGCATTGGATGATCTGCTGGCGGGAAAGGAGGTCCGTGTCCAAGCGACCGAGCCCTTTCCGTGCGGCATCGACAAGTTCGTGTCATGCCCTTCGTGCGGCAGCCGCCTCGACCTCTGACATCGGCGTGCCTGGATGATCGTCCTTCATGCGGCATCGTGCCTTGGCGAGGAGCGACCTTTCTCGTTCGTAGCGGCTACACGGTCCCTGCGCTCGACCACGAGAGGAGCTTGCGGCTCGAGCTTATATTCCGCCAGGCCCAGCGGCAGAGGTACTGCTGGAGCATGATTTTGTGGGGACATTTATTCGAAAATTTAGAAATATCAAAAAGGAGAAACTTTCTAATAGCCGTCGTTGGCCTGTTTCTTAAGAGATGGGGCAGGAGTGGATTTAATACGCTGGCCCAATTGTATCTGTTCGCTTACATTTGTTTTACAATTGGTTCCCTGTTGATCATCTTCAGCCTGGTGAAATACGCCTGGTACACTCATTACAAGATCCCCAGGAAAGCGAACGGCCGCATCGTTCTCGATGAGAACCAGCGGGATAGCAGCAAGGACATCGTGCTCCTGATCCCGGCGTTCAAGGAAACCGAGGTCATCGAGAACACCATCGGGTCGATGGCGAAGCTGAACTATTACCCCGGAAAATATCATGCCCTGATCATACTGGATGAGAAGGAGCTGCTGGAAAAGGAAAGGGACTCCAGGATAATTCTGCCCACCGCCCGGGACATCCTCGACGGCCGCTATTCCGACGATGCCCTTCGCCGTTTGCTGAAAAGCGTGCGCACCGACCTCAGGGACCTGAAGGAGAAGGACCAACAGAAATGGATGGACCACTATCTGCACAAGGCCGAGATCCTTTCCATCGCCACCCTGTCCAAGTTCAACGGCCCCGATCTCGACAGCAGAGCGATACCGACCGCCTTCACCCAATTGCGGGACGGAAAGCTGAAGGAGAATGAAGCGAATGGTGATGGCCCCTCTAGCAGCGTCGACGGGATAACGGAGCTGATCGCCAAGGAGCAGGGGAGCGGGGCGGAGAGAGAAAGGTACCTGTCCGAGCTGTACGAAAAGCACCCCGCGTTCGAGACCACCATCGACATCGTTAGGCGGTTGAAGGGCAGGTACGATTCCCTGGGAAAGGATGTTTTCGAATATACCATCGTGCCGGCCAATTACGATGGCAGCTATCGACGTCCCCGATTGTTGTCCGATCCCGTTCCGTCATCGAAAGGCAGAGCGTTGAACTGGGGATTGAACGAGGTGGAGAGGAGGTTCCCGCGAACGGACATCATAGGCGTCTACGATTCGGACGCCCGCCCGCACGAGGACGTCCTGGCCTACATCAACCTGGAAGCGCAGAAGAACGGATCGAAGTACGTTTTCTACCAGGGGCCGATCTACCTCGTGAGGAACTTTCACAATGTGCACTGGGTCTGCAAGCAATCCGGCCTGCAGGGCACTTGCTGGCACAGGATACTGTATCCCATCTACATATTCAAGCACCAGGACGATGTCATTCACTTCTCGGGCACGAACTACTTCTACACCATGGATGCCATCAGGAAGACAGACGGCTATCCCCCGTTCCATCCCACCGAGGACCTGGGCCTGGCGTACGATGTGTACGCGCTCCGCCTGGAGGGCAAGCTGCCCGAGCTGAAGATCGTCCCCCATCCATACGAGGAGCTCGAGCAGACCACCCAGAACTGGAGGGCGTGGTTCAGGCAGCAGTACCGGTGGGCCTCGGGCGGACCATATCAGATGAGAAAGCTCCTCAAGAACGATGGCCTGTCTAAATGGGAGAAGGCGAACTTGATAACGAGACTGGTGTCGCCCTTCCCGCTGTGCATCTACGCTCTGTTCCTGGGCATGACCGGCCTCACCCTGACGGCGATATCGATCCTGGGGCTGGGGATCTACCCCGCCCTATCGCCTGAGGTGCTTCGGCTGATCAAGTACACCATGCTGGTCGGGTTCATCCTGTTCCTGGCGCAGCCGGTGGGGATCTACCTGTGGTCGATCGAAAGGGACTATGTGAGAACGAAGGACTTCAGGGACATCCTGACCAATGTGTTCATCATACTGGTGACAACGATCCCGTTCTTCATCGTCGCAACGATCCCCGTCATTCATGCGTGGACCAATCCGCTTAGCGGCTGGGGATCGAAGACCCCGAGATCGGAGGAGCGAATGGGACTTATAGAGGAGGAGTACCTGAAGATCTCGAAAAAGAGCCGGGTAAGGACCCCCAGGCGGATGTTGTGAACCTAGAGGGTGCGTGCGCATTTGGGCGCTGCCGTTGCTGATGCCCTCGATCGCATGACCGTTCGCCGCACTACCCGATGTACCGGGGGTCCGAGACCCTCTTCTCATATGCGGCGGTCGTGAGCGGCAGGCTCGCCGCATTGAACTTGAAGTCCTGGTAGTACCAGTAGTTGATCATCTTTATCTGGGGCATCGACTCCACGGCGTCAAAGAACTTGTTGATGAACTTGGCCCGGTCGCTGTCGCTCATATTCACGTTGGGCCAGTTGGCCCCCCATTCGACGACGGCTATGGGCTTGCTGCTGCTGTACTCGTTATAGATGCCCTGCAGCATGGATGCCGGGTCCGAATCCGGCTGGTATTGATAGAGGTCCAGCCCCACCCAGTCGACGTAGTTGTCCCCGGGATAGTACTCCGTCCAGTGGTGGTCGCCGAAATCGGCGAAATTGGGGTTCCAGACGAAGATGGCGTTGGTGGCGTTCTGCTCCCGGAAGACGTTGACGTAGTGCCTCCAGGCGTTGACGAAGTCGGTCGGGTTCTCGCCAAAAATGAAGGTCTGGTTCTGGGCCTGCCCCTGGTAGGTCTTCCCCTGGTAGATGTTGAACTCGGCCCCGAAGCGGATGAAGACGGGGTACCCGAACTCCTTAACCTTCTTGGCCTGTTGGATGATAGCGGCGTCCTCGGCGCCGTTCGCTATCCTCTTCACCGTGTAGTTGTCCTCATAGGAGTCTGCCCGTATGCAAGGCCAGATGTTCACCCCGATGGCCTTGATCTTGCCCTGTTCCAGAAGCGGCCGGTAGGTGTCCAGCTGCCAGTACGGCTCGTTGTGGTCCCAGCAGTCGCCCCAGATGTCGCAGAACATGACCTGGTTCTTACCTACCATGCTCGAGAAGCTGTCTATCTGGTTGCCCACGTCCTGACCGATGTTCTGTGCACCCTCATGGTACATCAGGCCGACCGACAGGTAGCATTTGCCATCAGGGGGCGGGGAGAGATAGCCGGCCACCACGGCCTTGTTTGAAGAGCCGTTGCTGGCGTTGTTATTGCCATTGCTGTTGTTGGACGGGATGTAGATGATGATCGCCAGTATCATGACCAATGCTATGACGATGGAAAAGGTACGCCAGAACTCCTTGATCATCGACATTGTCTGAGAACATTTGGGTCGAACTTCTAAAAATATCCTCCCCTTTGAGCGTTCAGACAGTGTTTCGGATGCCGGCCGAGATCGCCAAGCTATGCTTCCCGTCCTAGCCTGAGACCAATGGCATAGGCGATGAAAGGGGCCTGAGAATGAAAGCGCGGCATGGTGTTCTCTTCTCCTCGTCCGTTGAGGATCAGCCCGGCAACGAAGGTAACGAGATGCGTAACGGCGGCTTGCTCAGGCAAGAGCGGTGCTCGTCGAGCATGTCGAGGGAGGAAACAAGGAGACGGCGTAGACCATGGCCTCGACCTGCGAGGCCATGCAACATCAACGTTGTTGTCCAGCATCGATGGTTCTGCACTGCGGAGATAAGCGAGACACCATCGCCCTTGATAGGATAGAACTCTCTGAGGCTGTACAGGGTCTGTTCTCTGATCTCATTGTCGGCCGATACTCGCCCCATGCTACCAATCTCGAACAGCTAATGATGTACAAAATTTACTGATCGCGTCTCGATGAAGCCCCCCCGGTTTTCGATCTATGGATATAACAGTTATTAAGTCCAGAGAGCTCCCATTTTATCATTATCTTGTAAGAGTCGTGATGGACCTGCACAGGATGCACCAGGTGGGCCATGACTGAAAGTGTGGACTGGAACAAGATACTTAAAGAAAAGGCGTTCGAGGATTGGTCGTTCAACTATTTGATGAAAAAGATATGGGGTCACAATCTCACCACCGCCCAATTAAGGAATTTCTTATTGTTCGAATGCGCATCGAATGTGTTCCGAGCTCTCCTGGAGGAAGCGGGTCCGGTACACACCCTGGAGGTGATCAAACCCCTTGGTCATCTATATGGACACAACATAGCCAATGTGATGAAAGACCGATTTGGGGTTCAAGGGACCGATGTAGAAGCGGTCTCCCTGCCATACTACTATGGATGGTGCGGCTCCTCCAATGGTAACATCAAACCCCTGGAGATCAGGGCTGGAAAGGCGGTCGCCGAGGTCTATTCCTGTCCAACTGTTGCTGCAGGTTCACCTCCAGAGCTCTGCGCCATGTCTCATTTCAACTCGGAGGGTGTTTGTCAGGCGATCAACCCGGAATATGAGTACATCTGGACCCATCACCTGAATGATGGCGATAGATGCTGTCGGTTCATCGTAAAGAAAAGGTCTGAGAGACTAGGGCCAAGCGGCATGGAGGCAAAGACATCTCGGTTCCTCATATTCAACACGCCATCGGGCATAGATAACGAGGAATTGGGAGAATTGGAGAAGACCATCCAATTGGACATATCTCAGGAAGAGAGAGACCTGACCTGCCTGGGCATAGCCTTCAACTACTTCAACATGTTCACCATAGCCTCTATCCAAACCATAGGCTCTGAACGAACCATGCGATTGAACGAACCATTGGCGAGGAGGACCGGTATCAAGTTGGGGACCAGATGGAAGGACGAAGCGGGAGGAGGAGAAGGCCTCGAAACGCTCAAGGAGGAACTGGTCTTCCTGCAGACGGTTCTCAATCAAAAAGGAGAACCCGCTATGATGACCGATTCGTCCATAGAAAGGGAGATCGTCGAATGTCCTTTCGAAGGTGCTCTGCCAGAACAATGTAAGCATCTTGAAGGCGTGTGTAAAGGGATATGCGAAGTGATCAGTCCCGAGTACGAGTTCGCTTATGACCGTATGATGAGCCGGGGAGATGCCACCTGCCATTGGACCGTGAGGAAGAAGGATGTCGACCTCCATAAGCAGGGCGAATCTGCACTAGAGATCCTGAAGAAACGATTCGCCAAGGGAGAGATCACCAAGGAAGCATATAACGAAATGAAGGCATTGATCGACTAGAGATTTTCAATTGCATGGTCAAGTTATATTTTATCGGGCCTCCCACATGTCTATCTGGAAGAGAGGTGATGAAGGCATCATGGAACCGTTCCAAAGAATCCTGATCCCCACCGATGGAAGCGAGAATGCGATGGTGGCCGCGGTAAAAGGGCTGCAGCTGGCCAAGGCCGTGAACGCGGAAGTGACCGCTGTGAGCGTTATGAACCCAAACACCATTGCCGTCGCCACCCTGGGCTATAGGCTGGAAGATCTCTATTCGGCGCTGAGGAAAGGAGCGGAAGCTGCCATCGCGAGGGTCCGTCAGGAGGGAGAGGGGATGGGTCTGACGGTCAAGACCATCGTTGGCGAGGGGGCCCCGGCCTACGAGATAATCAAGATGTCCAAGGATTTCGACCTGATCGTCATGGGGACCCTGGGACGCACGGGACTGTCACACATGTTCTTGGGCAGCGTGGCCGAGAAGGTCGTTCGGTTCGCCGATTGCCCGGTATTGGTGGTCAGGACCTCCGAGGTCAAGAAGGAGGAGTGAGGCCGGACCGCTACATCGGCTTGCAATCGACCTTGCAATGACGTTCGGCACCGGGGCGCTTACAGCGAATGGCCGTTCCCGCAGAGCCCCGACCACCGGGAAAGATGCTGGTGAGGAATACCCCTCAAACATGACATCACTGTCCACGACGGCGATCATTCATCAGCTCATTGGTGCGTTTAGCATGGATGGCTGACCATCGACCTCCGACCCGGCGGTCTTTTTTTCCACTATGCCGTCGAGATGGTCTTCCGGCGAAGGTTGGTCAGGCCGGGTACGGGACCATCACGCCGAGGGCGAGATGCCCTCGGCCTTGGGCTTGGCAGCCTCCATCGAGGCCATTCCAGGGACCTTCCATCCCTCCGCTCTCGCCAGGTTGATGGCGCTGTTTATGAGGCCGACGTGAGTGAAGGCCTGAGGGAAGTTGCCCAGGGCCTCCCCGGTGGCAGGATCGTACTGCTCCGCGAAGAGCCCCACGTGATTGGCCAGCCCGACCATGCCCTCGAAGATGGTCCTGGCCTCCTCCAGTCGGCCGGACAGGGTCAGCGCGTCCACCAGCCAGAAGGTGCACAGGCCGAAGGCCCCCTCCCCCCGGGGGAAGCTGTCATCGTTGAGGTAGCGGTACACCAGGCCGTTCTCGGTCAGTCTCTCCAGGGTACGATCGATGGTCCCCTGTACCCGGGGGTCCTGGAACGGCAGGAAGCCCATCAGGGGCAGCCGCAGGTTGGCCGCATCCAGTTCCCGCGACCCGTAGGATTGCACGAAGCATCCCAGCTCCTCATCGTAGCCCTGCCTGAGCACCTCCTCCCTGACCGCCTCCCTGACCGACGTCCAGGTTCCCACATCGTTCTGCCAACCGCACATCTGGTGCAGGCGGATGGCCTTGTCCAGGGCCATCCAGATCATGGCCTTGGTGTAGACGTAGTGCCTCGGCTCGCCCCTTATCTCCCAGATGCCCTGGTCCGGCCATTTCCACGCCTGGCAGGCCAGGTCGGCCACGGAGATCAGGAAGTTCTGCAGGTTCGGTGCCAAGCTCACTCCCCTGGAGACCAGCTCGCAGGCGATGTTGAGCAGCTCCCCCAGCCCTTCCAGCTGGATCTGGGTGTACGCGCCGTTGCCGATGCGCACCGGCCGCGAGCCCCGGTACCCCTCCAGGTGGTCCAGCTCCACCTCCTCCAGCTCCGCCTCCCCCAGCACCCCGAAGAGGATGTGGATGCCGTTGCCCTCCCCCCAGGCCCGGGACATCTTCTCGATCCAGCACAGGAAGGCCAGGGCCTCGTTCTGGTGCCCCAGGGAGATGAGGGCGTGGGCGGTGAGGGAGGCGTCCCTGATCCAGGCGTAGCGGTAGTCCCAGTTGCGCACCCCCCCGATGTGCTCGGGCAGCGAGGTGGTGGGCGCGGCGATGATGGCCCCGGTCTGAGCATAGGTGAGCAGCTTGAGGACCAGTTCGGAGCGTACCAGATGCGGCCACCACTGACCGGCCCATCCCTCCGCCCGGCCCACCGGGCATCGAGCCACCCATCGCCTCCACGCCTCCACCGTGGCCGCCACCGTCTCGCCGGCCTCGTTCTCTCGTGAAAGGAAATCCCCTTGCCCGGAGCGAGAGCCTGGGTCCGAAGGCGATGGCTTGCCGTCCAGCTCCATCATGTCCCAGCATGTCACCAGGGGAAGCTGCTCCCCCTTCCGCAGATGCAGGGAGCCCCTGAGCACCGGCCCGAACTGGTCCACCACCGAGCCGCGGTCCAGGCCGCTCAAGGTCATTCGCTCGTTGCCGTCCACCGCCGTCCATCCTTCCCCCGTTCTCTCCATGCGCACCGGCCGGCGGGCATAATCGAACCGGGGGGACCATTCCACGGCCACCTCGACCTCCCCCTCCTGGCAGGAGAGGAGGCGCAGGATCTGGTGTGGCGAGCTTCCTCCATGCGCTTCGAGGTCACCGCGCAGCGGCATCAGGTCGGTCATGGTAAGGCGGCCAGAAGCGGTGGTGAACCGGGTCTCCAGGACGTTGGTGCCGTCGATGTACCTCTGCTCGCATCCCTCCATCGCCGGGGGAGCGACCAGGAAGCGCCCGCCCTTCCTGTGGTCCAGCAGGGCAGCGAACACGCTGCCCCCTCCGAAGTGAGGGAAGCAGCACCAGTCGATGGACCCGTCCCTGGACACCAGCGCGAGGCTGCGGAGGTCCCCGATGGCCGCGTAGTCGGAGATGGGCTTGTACGGCCCGCTGGTCAGAGGATGAAGGTCACTGTTCGCCACACCGCTGGAGAAGCCGATATCGTATTAATTGGACGTCTCTCGATTATCAGAGTCAACAATGCTCACGTGGCCGGTACTGTTCCACCGGCCCCTGTGGAAATGGCTCAACAACAATGAGGTAAGCGGTGATCCAGGGGCGAGGTCTGCTCCGGCGGAAGCTTTCCTTTCCATCCTTGATCGATCATCGATGTGCATTCTCCCCGATCCGGCCGTGCGGTTCTTAACATCGTTCACTTGGATATGATGACCATGAGGTCCTCGTACTCCGTTCTATCGATCTCTCCCCTGGCCAGTCTCATTTTGAGCATGGCCACGGGATCCATGGTCTCAGGTCTCTCCTGATGGATGATGGTCGGCGCCACACCGCTCAACCTCATGTGCCACCGGCAGATCTCATCACCCTTGGGGATCATGCTATCGTAGCCGTACTCGAGCTCGGGATTGAGCGATTCGCACACACCTTGGAAGATGGCCTCGATCTGCTTGCAGAGCTCGTACGGAAGCGTCTGCCACGGGCAGTCGGTGATCTCCTTGACCAGCTCGTCCATGGACAAATAATGGGTCCGGCCCCGTTGCGTTATTCCCTTCCCGAATAGATCGACCAGATGCCCGATGGTGGCCGCGTCCCTCCTCATTTCTTTCCTGTCCACGGCCAACCACTTCCCCGCCTCCCGCCCGATGTTCTTGGCAATGGGTACCAAGACGCTGATCGTTTTCTCCGAGCCGTGCAGGTCGACGAAGGCCTCGGTCACCGCGTCCAGCCAGTGGGTCAGGATGAAGTTTCGGATAGCCACCGCCTCGTGAGGAGGCATCTCGATGGGAGGGAGGGTCATCACGATCCTTCCCAGATCTTCGGTGTCCTTGTTCGGCTCGTTCTTTTTCCTATAGACATATCGGCAGTAGGGGTCGCCATCGGTAAGATGATGGGTCCAGATGACCTCATAATCAGGGTTTATCGCCTCGCACATCAGGTCGGAGGTGAAATGAGATATGACCACACAAAACTCGGGGGAGGCGTCCTGGTAGGGGCATTTGTCCACCCTGCACTCCGCTCCCCTTTCCCTGATCTCCTGGTGGACGTTCTCCGGCCCGCCCAGCGTAGCCTGGGCCAAGGCCAGGGGAGTGATCAGCTTATCGATGGTCGTCCCCAACAGGTTGATCCTCTTCTTCATCATGCACAGCAGGATGTAGGCGTTGCGGTTCTTGTACGGCTTCATGGCCGCAGCGGCGTCGGCCATGCCCGAAGCGTCGACCAGCGCCTGGAACGCCTGCTTGCCAAGTTCCAACAGAGCTTGGTCCGCGAGGTACATCACCGCCTCCTGTGCCTCTTTGTCATCTGCGGTCAAGGATTCTCCCCGGAGAGGACATTGAACCTCGGAGGATTAATATGCTCTTCCTGCCCCCCATTGAACAAGAGCGCTGAAGCAATGGGAAGAGCCGTCCAGCTCGTGGGCGCAGAAGGGCATGCGCACCTTGCTGCCGGGCGACGGCGTATGGAATGAGCCCTTGCCCACGGCGGTGACCTTGCACATCTAAGGTCTGGAACCTGGTCGAAGGATATCCCGGGCGCCGGTTCCCAATCATTAAGTGGTCCGGGATCCGTTCATAGCTTGGTCAGGATGAGGAGAAGGACAAAGGAGCTGATCGCTGCCATCGCGCTCGTGGTTTCCCTGTTCGGCATTGTTGCCCTTATCCCCTATCAGATGCTATCCGACCAGACCGCCTCAGGCATCGCCATACTTGTGCTGGGGATCATCTGCCTGGTGAGCATGGCGGCCCTCATCACCTTCTCCAGGACCGGATGGAAGGTCGAGGGCTCCCCGGGGGAGTGGGCTGTGGCCATCGGCCTCAATCCTATCAACCTCCTGTTCTGGAACAAACATCGCAAGGAGCAGCTCGGGGATATGGAAAAAGAAGAACGGGAAAGAGATGATGGGTACTATCGAAGGAGGGACGGATAGTTCCGTCCTCTGCTGGTGACCCTGCTCGCTGCTGTGCTCAACATGGTCGGGAGGTCATCGGATGTTCATGCGGGGAACATGCACGACCCTATAGGACGCTCTCCCGCATTCGCCGGTTGATCTGGGCGAATTGATACGATAGCACATCCACCTTCTCCTGGTCGAAAAGCTCGCGAGCTTTATTGAGCGTCCCCTCCTCGGCCTTGAAGTGAGCGTTGAGCGCCTCGGCGAGCTTGGACACTTTCGACGGGAACTCCTCCACATCTCCTTTGATCAGCGATCCCGCGAGGGTCCTGATCTCCTTGTGCTCCTTTCCGGCGCTCTCCGCCATCTCGCGTCCCTGCACCTCCAGGGCGGAGTATAGGGACCCCTCTTCCGCGTTCATGTGCGCGGTGAGCGAGGTCCTCAGGCTCTTGACGAGCTGCCTGTCGTATCCCTTGGATAGTTCCTGGAGCATGGCGTCGATCTCCTGGTGCTCCTTGGCGATCTGCTCGTAGATGTCCATGTGATCACATTCGAATGGTTATCGTCGGCACCTGAAGAAGGCCGGGTCGGTATTTGTATGTTGTCCGCTTGTGGCTTCCTCCCCTCATCTCTAGGTGGGGGGGCGAAGAACCGGATCGAGATCTGGAGATGTAAAAAAAGAACGGATATACACATGTAGGGGGTATGGGCGAGGATGCAGTGTATATCCGTCAATCGGCATCGGTCATGCGATGCCGGCAATGGCAGAAGATCGATCGATCTCAGGCGACCTCCTGCCAGACCTTCACGTTCTCCAAGGGGGTGCCGACCGCAATGTCGCAACCGGCCCCCAGGATGAAGCCGGTCCCACCGCTCTTCTGTATGCACTCGAGGGATTCCTTCCTCACATCGTCCGGGGTCCCGCTGAACAGGGTCTGCGCTGGTTTGACGTTGCCCAGGACCGTTTGTTTTCCACCCATCTTTCTTATTGCTTCCCCGATGTCCACCTGATAGTCCATCGAGAACACATCCGCGCCTATGTCCATCACCGAATCGAGGCGCCCGCCGGTGTCTCCACAGATGTGCACTATGAAGTCCTTTCCTGACCTCTTCACGAAATTCCTGCATTCCTTGATGTAGGGCTGTGAAAAGTTCACGAAATCGTCCACCGATATCAGCGATCCTGAGGCGGTCGGGTCCGCCATTATCACGGCATCGACATCCTCCTTCACGATGTTCTCCAGGTACCGTTCCACGGTCTCCATCGAGAAGTTTATGACGCTCCTGACGAAGTCGGGGTCCAGCACGCAGTCCATCATCATGGCCTCGACGCCACGCAATTCGCCTGCCAGGGTGAACGGGGCGACCGTTGTCATCATCAGGTACTTCTTCTTCCCCAGCTTATCGACCAATATCTTGGTGGTCTCCGAGGATGCTTTCATCCGGTAGTCCTTCAAGGGGTCGGGCACCTCGAGCTTGTCGATCGAGGCTTGATCGCTTACCACATGGGTCCAGGTCGGTATGGTACCGTACTCAGGTATCTTGACCTCGCCTCCGATCGCCTCCACCGGAGAGAGCCAGTCCCACATGGTCTCGATGGAGTCGAACTTACACGATTCGACAACATCGAGCTGTGCCCTGGCCGCCAGTGCAGGGTCCTTTATCGAGTCGATCACCTTTATCCCGGACAGGGCAAGCGCCCAGCACCCCTGGAAGGGGGGTCCGATAGGGGTCCTATCGGTCTTCTCCTTGTTTATCGCAGAGACAAATCTCTCCTTCGAATTCATGGTGCTCTACCTCCTGACATAGAAGATGCTCCTCCCCCGACCGCAGTTGGAGAGGCAGGAGCCGGTTCATCGCTAAGGTATTTCTCAGGATGCCTTTTCGCATCGACCCCGAGTGCCACCCTCACCCCTCCAACGAGCATGAAGTACAGGAAGAACAGCACCCATACATCGGCCGTAAAGTAGGCGAAGGTGAAATAGGATATTATCAGCGCAGCGATCAGGCCTATAACGCCGGTCACGATGCCGCCGGGAACCTTCCAGGGCCTCTCGATGTCCTTCCTCTTTATGCGAAGCTTTATGAAGGAACAGCTCACCCCCGCGTAGGTCAGGCCGACGCCGACGGCCATGAGCGAGAACAGGCTGGCCAGCCATGCCGATCCTGAGAGAAGGATGAACATGAGGACGACACCGTAGACGAACACGTTCGCCACGCTCGGCACCATGTTCTTGTTGGTCCTGGCGAATATCTGAGGCAGGGCGCCGGACTTGCCCATGGCATACAGCACCCGGGAACCTCCCATCCAGAACCCAACAAGGCATGCACTGACGGCGGCAAAGTTGGCGATCACGATCGCATACTGGAGCCAGGGCCCATATGCTCCGAGGGCCATTTCCGCACCGAGCATGGGGGTGTTGATGGCCTGATCGAAGGGCAGCATGCCGGACTCGGCGAGGGTGATCGCTCCGTCGAACAGCATGACGAAGGCGATGGCCCCGACCATCAGCTTCCAATGCTTCTTCGCTGGATAGCTGGTCTCCTCCGCCATCAGGGGAATGACCTCAAATCCGAAGAACATCGTGACCATCAGCGCCACAGCGGTCAGGAAACCGTCGGCCCCATTCTGGAAGAACGGCTGCCAGTTGCTCGTTGAGAACTGTGGGGACATGAAGAACAACGCAGAATAGCTGAAGCCCACTATCGCCAGTGTCGCGAACAGAACGAGCTGCACCGTTGTTCCGATGGAGACGTCCCTGGTGTTCACGAGGAACACCAGTGTCGCCAGGATGAT
This sequence comes from uncultured Methanomassiliicoccus sp., assembly GCA_964426205.1. Lineage (GTDB taxonomy): Archaea > Thermoplasmatota > Thermoplasmata > Methanomassiliicoccales > Methanomassiliicoccaceae > UBA6. Next base: position 20,056 of record CAYRPG010000026.1, read on the forward strand.
GGCTATGACCATGGTGGCCATGAGGGACATGTCCGGCCACCACATGTACTCGATGATGCTCATCATGGCCCTGAGCTGGAAGGCCAGGACGGTGGTGTATGACAGCATCAAGGCCCAGCTCAGCCAATAGGTCGTTTCTTTCGAGAACGCTTTCTTGATGTATACGAACGAACCGCCGGTCTGTGGGAACATCGCCGTCAGTTCCCCATACAGCAGACCTATCGGGATGCACATCAGGCCCAGCACGGTAAAGGCCAGTGCGATGGAAGCGCCCGTGAGGGAGATCCACCAGTTCGTCATTACGAGCCATGGTCCAACGATGGAAGCCGTTCCCAATACGAACAGCTTGAGCGGACCTACGCTCCTGCTCAATCCTCCAGCCGTTTCACTAGTCATTGATTTCCTCCTATCAATTCGTCGAATCCCATCGAATCTTGACACGCTAGATGATTACATTATGATGTCGAAATTCGTTAGATTGTAATACATTTGATAATATTTAATATTACTTAGAAATCGAGTGGGTCGAGTCCAGACTCTCAGAAAAAAGAACGATAGCTCTCTCCGATCACCTAATAAATTAAAACAAGAAAAAAAGAAACCGGATGTCGTGATGGAGAACGACTATCCAGTTCTGTTTTGCATGAGCGAAGCTTTTTTCATGGCCATGATGTTGGCCATGGGCGTATCGATCAATAGATCACAGCCAGCCCCCAGGATGAAGTTGCGATGCCCGGCCTTTTCGATACATGTGGATGCGGCCGCCATGATGCTCGATTCATCCTTCGAGTAGAGCGTCTCGAACGGTCTCAGGTTGCCCAACAAGGTCATCTTGCCATCGATCACCTTCGAAGCTAGTCGGAGGTTAACGGCATGGTCAAGGGAGAAGACCTTTGCACCGATGTCCGCGATGCTGTCCAGAAGCATCGTGGTGTCCCCACAGATATGGGCCATGGGCACCTTTCCTTGTTCCTCGATGCGATGCAGGCATCTTTGCAGGTAGGGCTTGGAAAATTCATTGAACTCGTTCTTGTTGACCAATGAACCTGACGCCGTTGGATCACCAAGGATCATGCCGTCAATTCCGGTCTTGCAGTAATTGTCGATGTAATCCATCAACACCTCGGAGGCTTCGTTCAGCATCTCCACTGCAAAATCCGGCTGCATGACCATGTCCAGCATCAGCGCCTCGACCCCTCTGAGCTCGCCCACGAGGGTGAGGGGGCTGCATAGGGTGGAATAGAGGAAAACGTCCTTGCCGACCTTTTTCACTATCTCGTTGGCGGTCTGAACGGCGCTGATGGCTCGGTAATCCTTCCTTGGATCGGGATGTTCCACACCATCAAGGGATCCGGGCCCGATTATTCTCCTTGTCTTGGTCACGATCTCGCCCTTGACCGGGATGCTGATCTTGGAACCCAGCATCTCCACGGGGGACAGCCAGTCCCATGATGCTTCGTAGGCATCGAAGCCACATTTTTTTCCGCAGTCGATCTGCACGTGGGCTGCGGTCAGAGGCTTGTCTATGGATTCTCTTACTGGAACACCCGATATCCCGAGGGACCAGTAACCCTGGAAAGGCGGAGCTACCGGAACGACATCGACGTCCCCGCCATGAATCGTTTGGTAAACCAGATCCTTGGATCCTGTCATCAGATCACCAATGCTACGGCATCATTAACTCAAGTGGATTCTGCAAACGGCGATGGGGCGAGTAATACAAACGAATTATTAATATACTTCGATTTGCTTACATTTTAACACTTGCTAGACGCGCCCCGTTACGATCTAGCCAGATGAGATGGTCGATAAAGAAATGGCAAACGCTAAGGAAGATGAGAAAAAGGCTCCTTCCGCTCCGAGGAAGAGAGGGCGACCCCCAAAGAGACCAGCAGATGCCAAGAACAAGGAGGGGACCGTCCCGACCGAGGAGGCACCTATCATCATGGAGCAGCAGCGCAAGAACGAGCTGCCTCTTGACCAAAGGACGTTCGATGAGGAGCCATATGTCCCGCGACCTTTACCCCATAATGCCATCGCCCAACCGCCCCTCATGAACCAGCAGAGGGACTCAAGGCGCAGCTACACCATCACCCTGAGAGCCCCATTACAGCTCGTGGACGATGTCGATTACTGGGTCAACAATCGCAGCTACAAGTCTCGTTCTGAGTTCATCTTAGCGTCCATCCGTTACTACCTGGATTACCTGGAATATCGGGAAAGCTTCAACGTCAGGACCTTTCAGCGCGGTCAGACGGGCGATGTCCCGTCAGAGAGGTTCGACCGATTGAGGTATCTTAGAGGGAACCCCTAGTCCGAGTATGGCGCCTCCGATACCACATGGAGGTTGTTCAGGCCCACGCATGAGCCTGAGTGCGGACCCGGCTGGTCATCTCGATCATGTTGCATTTTAACGATGCGATCTTCCAAGGACCTTGCGGCCCTTCAGATCCGGTGATCCGGGCCTGCCCATCCTCATCATCCTCTAGATCGGCCAGGTTGTCATAGAGCGCTTCGATGATGGTCATGCATCCCGCGGGCCGAACGAACGAGGACCGGGGTGAACGGTGGTGAGAGCAAAGACGGCACAGCGACCTATGGTGCTCACCGCCGATCAAAGGGGCTCCGATCTATGCGAAAAAGGAGACCTGGCCATGCGAGATGCGCCTGGAGACCGGATCATGTGCATGGTTCGTGCCCTCTCTTTTTGATGCAAATAGATTATTAGATAGAAGTCTTACGCGTGTCCGTGGAAATTGGCCAATCATTAACCTCCTTCTTCAATGGCATGATGAGCTTTCTTGTCCAGACCTCATCCGATCCCATACTCTACAGTTTCGTCCTGTTCATCTATGCCATCTTGGCGGCCGTCATTTTGCCCATACCGGTGGAGGTCGGTCTTCTCCTCAGCCCCAATACTCCCTTCCTGTGGTTGGCATTCGTCCTTGGCCTGGGAAAGATGGTCGGCAGCATCCTCGTTTTCTACTTTGGACTGGGAGTGGGGGACAAGATAAAAATCTGGTCCGGCAGATGGAACTGGTTCAGGTGGCTTGTGACCAAATCGGAGTGGATAGTTGACAAGCTCCACTATGTCGGCCTGTACCTGATCCTCTCGTTGCCCCTGATGTCCGACACCATCCCGCTATACATCTTCTCGATGCTGAACGAGAACGGGATCTTCAAGGTGAAGTGGTTCGCTCTGGTGAACCTCTGTGCAGGTTTCACCAGGGCCACGGTGCTCTTCGCGCTCCTCTCGCTGTTCGGCATCAATCTGTTCCATTGACGATGCCTGGACGTTTTTTGGTGGCCCTGATGCGCTTTAAGCAGGGCCATGGTTGAGCTTCTTGGCGGCAGGGATAGTTCAGCGGCCTACAAGGTGGAGGGATCACCCCGTTCTTCATTTTGCTAGTCTTCTAGCTCTTGCCTGTGATCATCGAACGGATCGAGATGCCGTGCAAAGCCTCTCCCTAATGAACCGCCATTCATCATCACTAAGGGAGGAAGAGCTCAGAAGACAGGCGTCTTTGGAACCCTCCGATCTTACGATCCAGATGCTACCCGCATGCTGGCCAGGACGCCGTTCAGATCGGCGAACTGGTTCAGCGTCAGGGCCATGGCCAACTAATCTTTCATTTTCGCTTTCTGGCCCAAGTGAGGGGTGGTCTCAGCTGAGCCCCCTTTCCATACGGCCGGAAGAAGAATGAGGGGCGTCCTGAGAACATGTGAAAGACAGATTTCGAGGTCAGGGGGTAGAAGAGCGAGTTGCGATCACGCGCCCTGTAGTGAATTGCCAAACATGCTCGAGCGACCTCATGGTGCTCCAACTGGACGATCTGTTTTTCAAAGAGCTCGTTCGAAAAATGAGAGGCATTTTAAGGTTACGATTTTCTTTGCATGGACAGGTGATATTCTGAATGAAGGGACCAAGCACACTGCCAGTGACGGCATGACGAACCTTGACTGGTGGCCGAACCAGTTGAAGCTCGACATGCTGCATCAGAATTCCTCCAGGTCAGATCCCATGAGTGAGGATTTCAACTACGCTGAGGAGTTCAAGAGCCTTGACTTCGAGGCGTTGAAGGCGGACCTTCAGGAGCTCATGACGAGGTCGCAGGACTGGTGGCCGGCGGACTTCGGACACTATGGGCCGTTGTTCATCCGCATGGCGTGGCACAGTGCCGGCACCTACCGCACCGGCGACGGTCGCGGGGGCGCAGGCAGCGGTAGCCAGCGCTTTCCGCCCCTCAACAGCTGGCCCGATAACGTGAATCTCGACAAAGCGCGCCGGCTGCTCTGGCCGATCAAGCAGAAGTATGGCCGGAAGATCTCCTGGGCCGACCTGATGGTCCTCGCCGGCAATGTCGCCTTGGAGTCGATGGGATTCAAGACGTTCGGTTTCGGTGGCGGGCGCGAGGACATCTGGGAACCACAGAAGGACGTCTACTGGGGCTCCGAGAAGAAGTGGCTGGATGACGATCGCTACTCCGGAGAGCGACAGCTGGAGAATCCGCTCGCTGCCGTGCAGATGGGCCTGATCTACGTGAACCCGGAAGGCCCCAACGGAAAACCGGACCCGCTCGCAGCGGCCAAGGATATCCGGGAGGTCTTCGCTCGCATGGCAATGAACGATGAGGAGACGGTGGCGCTCATCGCGGGGGGACACACCTTCGGCAAGACGCACGGCGCGGGCGATGCCAAACATGTCGGGCCGGAACCGGAGGCGGCTTCGATCGAGGAACAGGGGCTGGGGTGGAGGTGCAGCTTCGGTACTGGCCATGGTGGGGACACGATCTCCAGCGGCCTGGAGGTCACGTGGTGCAACACGCCCACCAGGTGGAGCAACTACTTCTTCCGGAACCTGTTCGACTATGAGTGGGAACTGACGACAAGCCCGGCTGGCGCGCATCAATGGAAGCCGGCCAAGGGCAAGGGTGCCGATGCCGTGCCGGACGCCCATGATCCGTCCAAGCGGCATGCCCCGGCCATGCTGACCACGGACCTCGCCTTGCGGTTCGATCCCATTTACAGCGAGATCTCGCGACGGTTCATGAATGATCCGGACCAGTTCGCGGAGGCGTTCGCCCGGGCGTGGTTCAAGCTGACCCACCGCGACATGGGCCCCCGGGCACGCTATCTTGGTCCCGAGGTCCCCGATGAGGAGCTGATCTGGCAGGACCCCATCCCAGCGGTCGATCATGTGTTGATCGATGAAGATGACGTGGCCTCACTCAAGGGCAGGGTATTGGCCTCTGGCCTGTCGGTATCCGAGCTGGTCTCGACCGCCTGGGCCTCGGCATCCACCTTCCGCGGCTCAGATATGCGTGGTGGGGCCAACGGTGCCCGCATACGCCTGGCCCCGCAGAAGGATTGGGAAGTGAACCAACCGGCTCAACTGGCCAGGGTGCTCAGGACGCTGGAAGGCATCCAGGGAGAGTTCAATGGGGCCCAGGGGGGAGGCAAGAAGGTCTCATTGGCCGACCTGATCGTTCTGGCCGGTTGCGCGGGCGTGGAGCAGGCCGCGAAGAATGCTGGTCATGAGCTGGTGGTTCCATTCACCCCCGGGCGCATGGACGCGGTGCAGGAATGGACCGACGTCAACTCCTTCGCCGTGCTCGAGCCAGCCGCGGACGGTTTCCGGAACTACCTGAAGGCCCGCTATGCGGTGAGACCCGAAGAGCTGCTGGTGGACAAGGCGCAGTTGCTGACATTGACCGCTCCTGAGATGACCGTTCTGCTCGGCGGCCTGCGCGTCCTCAATGCCAATTTCGGACGCTCCCCGCACGGCGTTCTCACTACCCGGCCCGAGGCCCTTACCAATGATTTCTTCGTGAACCTGCTCGACATGAGCACGGTGTGGAAGCGGTCCACGGACGATGACGAGGTCTACGAGGGGCGCGATCGGACCACGGGCGAGCTGAATTGGACCGGTACGCGGGTCGACCTCATATTTGGTTCCAACTCCCAGCTCCGGGCCCTGGCGGAGGTCTATGCGTGCGAGGACTCCCAGGAGAAGTTCCTGCACGACTTCGCAGCGGTGTGGAACAAGGTCATGATGCTGGACCGTTTCGAGCTCAAGAACAAGTAAACCCCTGCTGAACGAGGACCTGGGTCCTCAGATCCTTTTATTTTCCTTTTTCGGCCAATCCTCATGATGATGGGTCTCGGCTGTCGAATGGCAGGCTTTGTTGGACAGATCTCTTTCAATTCTGTAAATGCCTGGCCTTTGGATCGTTCGTGGGGCCATGATGTCGATGGTCGGGCAGGTTGGAGCCATTGCCCCCACCTTGTATGTGAGGTGCAGTTGGTCCGCTGACGATGCCCTGAACAGGCGACCGGTAGATCCCCTCGACATTCTCAGGCGGCACGACCGCATGTGTGTCGTCCTCGAACGAGGTACGGACCGGCCCGCCGCGGTATGGGTCCTTCCTCATCCATTTTACCAGGGCGTCGCTGAGGGAGCCGAAAGAGCCTACGTTATGAGCACGGGGTGGGGTCCAGCAGCGTGGTCGGCCTTCAGCTCACCGCCTTCTTCACCAGCACGGCGATCCTTGCCTCCTCCACCGCGGTCAACTCCTTCAGGGCGAAGGCGATCGGCCACATGGCCCCATCGTCCAGGTTGGCCACGTCGTTGAAGCCGAGCGTCATGTACCTCTCCTTGAACTTCTCCTCGCCACGGAAGAAGCAGACGACCTTGCCATCCTTGGCATACCCGGGCATCCCGTACCAGAGCCTCGGTGTAAGCGATGGCGCGTTGGCCCTGATAATGGTGTGGAGCCTCTTGCCCATGGTGCGATTCGGTTCCGGCATTTCAGCGATCTTCGCGAGCACGGCATCATCCCCCTCCGCGCCCTCCGCGCGGGGGTCGGGACGGGCAGCCGCATTCTTGGCGACCTGCTTGGAGATGCCCTTGGTCGTCTTCCGCGTGCCCTCCGGGTCGGTTTGTGGTCGTGTCGGTTCCATAGATTTCACCTCATGTTGGATTTTACATCCTCGCTCTTCCCAACTTTGCCAGGCGCATGGTGCCGGTCCCGGTCTTTCTCTACATCTGCAGGTTCGCCTTTGGCTGCAGGATGCCGAACATGGTGCCGTCTGGATCGACGAAATAGGCAAGGGTTCCGGCCATGGGCACGTCCATCTTTGGCACCACGATCTTGCCGCCGTTCTTCTCTATCTGCCCGATGGCCTCATCGATGTTGGTGACATTGATGGTATTGACCACCGGAGCGGCCTCGGCCTTCCGGGGCATGATCGCTCCGTTGATGCCCGGCTCGTCCTTCCCCCCGGCCGTCACCAGCCAATAGTCCTGGCCGTCCAATCGCTGGAACTTCCAGCCGAACACGTTTTCGTAGAACTTCATGGCATTCTTGGGATCCTTCGCACTTAGTTCGAACCAGGAGACCTTCGACATTTTCGGACCTCGAAGAAATATAACTCGAAGAGGGCGTAAAAATAGTCTAGCTCGACATCGCCTTCTCACTTGGTCATCCGCTTCGTTCTCGACAATGACCGGAAAGGATGCTATGATAACGGACCTTCGATCGAGGGGCTTACGGCCTAGCGACCATCTCCCCGATGACCATGCAGCCCCTGCTCTGGAGGAACGGAACGGCAGAGATGCGACGCTCCTGACGGACCGCCCGTCATCCCATGGATCGGGACGGCCGACATGGCCCTACATGGGAGCAAAAGGGATGCTCCTCGGAGGTCGGAGCACCGCGATCCCCACAGCAGGCCATGGAAACCTTTCCTCTACCACGTTCGCACCTTGTGCACCGCATCTATGATCTCTAGCTGATCGATCGGCATCGATCGTGATGCGGATGGACCGCCTGACGTTCTTGAGGATGCCGCTACGAGGGCATCCTGGGCAGGAAGCGCTTACGCTCAATGGATGGCCATTGGTACGATGCTCGGGTCTCCACGGCCCCGCTTCCTCAGTTCCCGCTCGATGAACGGCTTGTAGTTGCGGGAGCAGCACCGTCCGGCGGGGTTGGTCACCTTGCACTGCCCCCCTCCCCCGATGCCGGTTACCGCCCTCACCTCCTCAAAGGTGCTGGCACCGTTCTCTATGGCCCTCATGACGTCCTCCTCGGTGACCTGCTTGCAATAGCAAAGCGGCCTGGGTTCGACCTTCTCCTTGAAGGTAACCCTGGTCTTTACATCGGCCCGCTCCAGGACCCTGCCCCCCGAGACGGTGAAGTACACGACCTCGCAATCGGGTGTGTCGCAAAAGGAGAATGCCTCATCCCCCAATGGCCAGCATGACTCCTTGGCATGGTTGGCCACGGTCATCTTCTCTACCTCGAGCCCCTCCCGTTTGCATCTAGGACAAGCGGCCATGCGTTGAGATAACGCCTTGTGATTATTAAACGATCATTGGAACGGCAAAGGCAGGTGCTGATGTTACTGGATGCAGGCCAGATCTCTACCGGTACGAAACTGGAGCTCGTGACCTCGACCGGATGTGCTTTTCGTCCGCCAGCACCGTGCCGGGAACATGTGCGCTCGGGGGAGCATAGCGATCGGTCCGGACCCCCGGTGCTGCGCAAGGCCTGGCCCATCAGTGCGCCAACATCACGATCCTGAGGCCTTCCCGGGAGGCGATGAACAGTTGGGCCGCGTGAGCCATGGCCATGCTCGGATCCTCGTCCTCATCGGCCATCATGAACAGCTCATATGGAAGCTTGACCTCCCTCCCAATAACGATCATGTCGTCGTCCGACCGCAGGTAGTAGCCGCACAGCGCCACGAACTTCCCGTCCTTGGCCAAACCGAAAACCTCCAGGCCCTCCAGGGAGAGCTCGGCCACCTCATCCAGGTGTTGGTCGATCAGTTCTTGCCATTCCGGGTCCTCCGGGAAGATGGGGGTGAACCCCGCCGCCATGGCCGCGGTGTCCATGTAGCTGCGTTCTCCTCCCTCGACCATCATCAGGTGCTCGTACACGTTTGTGTTGTCGACCTTTCTGATCCCGCCGTTCATCTACGCTTAGCCCCGCTGTTAACATTGGCAAGCTTGGATATTCAAATTTTGCATTTTTATACAAGGCAGACCATCTGCCCCATGGATGCGGCCAGCCAGTCTTGTTCTAGCTCATGGAAACACCGGGATGTGCCCTGATGCAAGGTCCCTGTCGACCGATGGGCGTGGGCCCGGCGTCGAGATGCCATCGATGCCCCTCCCTCGCACGATCAGATGAACGATGTCAATGATGGCTCAATCCTTCGCCACCCCTTCCCTTTCCGTCAACTCCCCCTGGCCGAAGACGAACAGCCTGGGCTTTCCTCCCGAGAGCACGACATAGGTGTTGTGGACCGGCGAACTGGTGACCCATGAGCCGCTGTTCACTATGTTCTCCTGCTCATCGATGAACGGATGATGGGTGTGTCCGAAGACCAGGACCTCGTTGGACCGCCCGCCCTGCTTCCGCAGCGCTCTCCTATCGATCTCCTTCCTGGTTTCCTTCAGCCTGGTCTCCGGATCGCTCTGCAGCCTCCTGGCGGCCAGCTTGATCTGGCGCTTCTTGCGCAGGGTGATGGCCGAGATGAAGTAAGTGATCTCGCTCCAGGTCCTGGTGACCAGGCCCCAGACCTCGTCCTCGAAATGGCCCTCTCCGTCGGACATCACGTGGCACAGGGCCTCGATGACCATGTACATGAGGGGGTCCTCGTCCCGCGTTCCGTACTCCAGCTCGTGCCCGTGGATGAAGCGGTAGGTGAACGGTCCATCGGTCAAGGTCAGCTCGGGAGCGAACTCGAAGGGGTAACGGAAGTATTCCTTGGCGTTCTTCAGATGCTGGACGTGATGGTCGTGGTTGCCGGCGACGTAGTGCAGCTTGATCCTCGGCTGCAGGCTCAATAGCCTGCCCATGGTCTCCCGGCTTTCCAGGAAAACACCGGAAGCGTCCCTTCTCCACATGTCCACGATGTCGCCGAGGAGAACGAGGTCGGTGATCTCCGGCTCGTCCCGCAGCCAATCGAGGAAGCTGTCGAAAGCCGGTCGGTCGCACTTATCGGTACCCAGATGGACGTCCGAGACGACCACTATCCTCTTGTTCCCGTTCTCAGGTTCCGCCCCCATGGCAACAATTAAGGAATCCGATGGTTGATAAATCAGGGGTGGCGATCGTCTAGCTCCGCCACCTGCTGTTCGCTCTCAGGAGATGGGAGATATGGGGGGGCAAGAGAGCGCTCTGTCCAGCGGATGTTTGCTGAATCTGGAGGCCATCAGAGCGATCTGGCCGTGATGCCGAAGGAGGAGAGATAAGCGACCATATGCGAGATATGGCCGATGCCGAAGAGGGAGATACCATCAAATGACAATTCCGGTCGATCTTCAAACGGCATTGACATGCCATATGGATCGCCGTGGAGGTCGCGCTCATCCGCCTTACTGAGGACCTTCCCCAGTTCCTTAAGGCGATGATGGCTCTTTTGGGGATCGTCCTGATAGCACTGGCCATGCAAGCATCTGATCAAAAGGTGCCCGGCGTCCATCCCGTCGTTTAGTACCTTTCCGACCGGCTACGGGTAGATTGGAGGGAATCCAAGGGGCAACAAGGACAAAATGCCCTTGAAATCGTACCGGTCGGGAGGCAATTCTTCATGTTTACTGAAGGGTAATAAAACTGATGTGAGGTTGTAGCACAGCTTCTCGTTCATTGGATCGGCCGCATATTGGCATGAACAAGAACGGGATGCAGTAGAACCGCAACGCACGCGTGGTCACCCCGCGTCCCCGGACCTGGCCCATATAGATGCCGTTTCGATCAGGAGCGACCAGGAGATCGTGGTCTTGTATAACTGGATAGTGATCTTCCGGGCCTGCCGGCCTGCATTTTACCGATATCGGCGGCGGCCTCGAGGCCGCGATAAGCATGTTCATCATCAGGAGGAGAAGGAGCGCGCAGGGAGGCTAAGCGACGGCGGCACATCGCCCGCCGCCTCCGGGCTTGCATCGAGCTGCACGGCACCCTGCTCGATCAGGGACGGCAGGAGAGGTCAGATCTCCAGCGAGACGTTCTCCCCCTCGACGGTGACCTTGTAGGTCCTCAGGCTCGGAGCCTTGGCGAAGGGGACGTACGGCCTCTTGACGCTCTTGCCGGTGGTGACGTCGTACTGGGCCCCGTGCTTCGGACAGGTGACCACGACGCCGACCAGATGGCCACGGCTCAGCATGCCGCCATCGTGTCCGCATCTCCCGTCCATCGCGTACAACATGCCGCCGATGTTGGAGATGGCGTAAGCCTTCCCCTGAACGCTCACTTCTCTCATCGACCCCACCGGGAAGTCCCCTAGCTTGCCTATGATCGTGCCCATGCTAGCTCACCGCGTGGGAGGTATGCTCGGTCGGAATAGATATTAGATGCCATTTAAAACTCAAACATCGTGTTCTCGATGGCGCGGGCCCCGGCCGGTCGCTGCAAGCTCGTCAGGACATTTGACCAAGGCCAACTTCTGAGACAGTAGTAAATAGCAAGGACATTCTATAGGTGGACAATGCAGGAGCTAACCAAGGAACGGTCCCGTTCCATCGTTATCTTCCTTTCATTTCTATTGTGCATCCCAATATTCCTGTTCGACACCACGACCCCCCAGGGGTCCCCCGACCCCGTGCTCTACATAGTCCCGATGATGATCGTCGCATACCGTGCGCGGAGGGAAAGACCTCTCGTCCTCATTGGCCTGTTAGCGATGGCTCTGACCATCATCGGGTTCTACATCTCGCCGGCCGGGGTGGGCGGATACACGTTGCTCGACTTTGCGTTCACGGTCTTTGCGCTGATCGCGTCCACGGTCCTGGGATACTACATCATTGGGCAGACCGTCAAGCTCGGACGGTTGAACGACGGGCTGAGGGAGAACAACGAACGTCTGGAGAGGGCCGGGCGGGAGCTCGAAGAACTGAACAAGAAGATGGAGGAGAACATCAAGGCGCTCAACCGGTCCAACGAGGACCTCCAGGATTTCGCCTATGTCGTGTCCCATGATCTGAAATCACCCCTGTCGACCATCTCTTCGTTCCTGCAGCTCCTCCGGTTGAAGTACGAAGGAAAGGTCCTGGACCAGAAGGCCGATGAGTACATCGATTACGCAATGCGCAGCTCAGCGCACATGGCCCGATTGATCGATGACCTGCTGCAGTACTCGAGGATCGACCAGGGGGACCTTGAGCGCATGCCTGTGGATATGAACACGGTGTTCGACCGGGTCAGGGAGAACCTCAACGCCACGATCGACGAGCTGGGGGCGGCCGTCTCGAGCGATCCGTTGCCGACGGTGAACGCCAACGGTTCGCAGATGGTGCAGCTCCTCCAGAACCTCGTGGCCAACGCTCTGAAGTTCCACGGCCAGGAGGCTCCCGTGGTTCACCTGTCCGCCACGAGGGCCGACAGCATGTGGCAGTTCTCGGTGAAGGACAACGGCATCGGCGTTGACCCGAGGTACAAGGACAAGCTGTTCAAGCTGTTCTCCCGCCTGCACTCCCAGGAGGAGTACGAGGGCACGGGGATAGGGCTGGCCACGGTCAAGAGGATCGTGGAGCGCAATGGTGGAAAGGTGTGGCTCGATTCCGAGGTCGGAAAGGGAACGACGTTCTTCTTCACGATCCCGGACGATGTGGACCGCCTGGCCGATGCTGCGCACGCCAATTAGATGGATGATGTTCTGAGATCGATCTAGGTCGCCCATCCTGCCTGAGTGACGGGAGCCGAGCTGCTGCATCGCCTCTGAGGGGAATTTGAGCAGCATCATAATGCTCTGGACGAGGTTAGAGAACTTCCTAACGATGGGCGATCATGTGACCGGAACTGCGTGCTTGGCAGACCGAGGGAGGAGCGCTTCCCACCAGGGCGGAGGATAATATGCGGTTCAAATTAGACCTTCAAGCCCCTTGAACAGGGGCCCCGTCAGGACAGTACGGATAAGCGGGAACCGGCCAGGGCGCTATATGCCTCATTGGGGGGGCTTTTTATGAGATTTCGTTAGGGGATGAAACCTATCGCCCTGAACCGGCATATGATGCCACAGTTCAATGCTATAAACGGGTATGCCTGGCCTGCCCGCGTCCGGCCGAAGCAGTATTTGCTGGCCCGTGCCGCATCCATGATCGATCGTCTTGCACGGTCGGACCGCATCCTTTCGTGCGATATGCGCTCATCGATGCCCCGATGGTGTCACCGGGGCACGATGCTGTTTTGAGCTTTGACCTCCAAAAAATAAGCAGGAGGCAATGAATGGTGGATGTGCTCCTCATCGTGAACGGTCCAGCATATGGCACCGAGAACGCGTACAACGCATTGCGGTTAGCAAGGGCATTGGTGGAGCGGCCCGATGCTCAAGTGAGGTTGTTCCTGATCGGCGAGGGGGTGACCTGCGCCCTCAAGGGTAAGAAGCCGCCCATGGGCTACTACATCATGTCCAAGATGCTCTCCGGCGTCATTGAGAAAGGCGCCAAGGTGGGGGTGTGCGGCACCTGCCTGGACTCCAGGGGGATCACCGAGGAGATGCTGGTCCAGGGAGCCCATCGCAGCACCATGGCGGAGCTGACGGCGTGGTCGATCGAGGCGACCAAGGTCATCTCGTTCTGACAGGGCTGCCGGGCGTATGTGAGGTGCGAGCGCTCGTGGACCGATTCCTTTTGACGATCGCTCTCACCGGTTCATCCGGGAGAACGCCTGGTCGAAGTTCTCTCTGGAGCTTTGCCTCAGGCCCTGGGCCATGCCCACGGCGATCTCCAGCTCGTCCCTCTCCATTCCGATCAGGACCGCTTTGGCCACCTCCTCCGGGGGGATCCCCCTGTCCGCCTGCCCCCGCCTGGCCCTCGCCCCCTTGTCCAGCTCGGTATCCACGGTCGGCGGTATCACCTCGAAGACCTTTATCGGACCGTTCTTGAGCTGGTGCCTCAGCGACACGGTGAAGGAGTGGACGGCGGCCTTGGTGGCGCAGTACAGGGGCATGGAGGCGATGGGGACGAAACCGAGACCGGAGCTGACGTTCACGATCGCCGCCTCCCTTCGCTTCAGTAGGTCAGGAATGAAGTGGGCGGCCAGGTACACGTAGGCCTTGAGGTTGATGTCGATCTCGTCGCCCCCGTCCTCCTCTGCGCATCTCAGCAGGTCCTCCGGCCCCTTCCGCAGGTCGATCATCCGCTGGATGCCCGCATTGTTGACCAGCACGTTGAGGTCCGGAAAGGTGGAGACGAGGTGATCGTGCAGCAGCACCCTCCCCTCTTCCTTCGACACGTCGCATCGTATCGTGTGCAACCCAGGATGTTCTTCCTTGGCCTTCCGGAGGTTCTCCTCGGTCCGGGCACAGACAATGACCTCGTTGTCGTGCTCCAGGAAGGACCTGGCGAGCGCTAGGCCGATACCGGTGGCCCCGCCGGTTATCAGGACCGTGTTGCCCGTGATCTTCATGGTACGACCTTCCAGCCCATCATTGAAATCGTTTTCCGTAGCCGTTGTGATGAGCGAGATCTCCGATGTCCCGGCGCACCCTGAGGCCTTCCCTTGGTGTGGCGAGGGGATAGCCCAGCCGGAGGCCGTAGGCCACCCTCATGCGCCCGGGGATGGCGAGGACGCGCTTCACCTCTTCCTCCACCCCCTTGTCGCCGAAATCGCTCAGGATGCGGACGCTGATCCCCAGCGCCGTGGCCATCAGCCACATGTTCTCCATGACGCACCCCAGGCCGATGATGCCGAGGAGGTCCCCCTCCGAGTCGGGCGCCCTCGTCGTTGGATCGAAGATCACGATGATGAGCAGGGGGCTGCCATCGATGGCCTCGCTGAGGAGCATGGGGGAGATCTCCCGGGCGACCTTCTCGAAGTTGGAGGGATCGCGCCAGGACCGGGGGAACATCGTGCCGAGGATGCCTTTCTTCCTTGCCATGAGCTCCTCCTTCGAGAACGACAGCAGCTCGTAGTTCTCCCGGAGGAAGGCTTCGGTGACGCGTGATCCTATCGTCCCAAGCTCCCCGATGACCTCATCGTCGTCGATGACCAGGACCTCGAAGTTCTGCATGTTGTGCGGGGTGGGGGCCCACCGGCCGGCCTCGAGCACCTTCCGCAGGTCCTCCTCGGCCACCGGCCGACGGGGGTCGAAGGCGGTGCGGACCGAACGCCGCTCCCGGATGAGCTTCAGGATGTTGTTCATGTTATAGGCCCACGGTGTTGATCACGCCGCCCGAGCTGCCGTCGATGATCAGGACGATCTTCTTACCCTGGCGATCGTAGCGAACGAACCAGATCGGCGCGTGGAGCAGCTCGGTCTCCGAGACGTCCACCTGGGTGTGCAGCTGCTGTATCATGTGGTACTGCGCGTGCGCCCTGTCCGACTGCAGCTGGTCCACCATGGTCTTGGCCTGGTACTTGGCGGCCTCCTCGCCTACATCGCCGTTCAGGACCTTCACGCCCTTCGGCACCGCGGCCATGTCGAAGAAGGTCCTCTCCGCCAGGTTGAACTGGTAGTCCTTGGGCTGGTACTCGCTGAAGGCCTTGAGGGCCACGATGGGGAAGTTGTAGTTGTTGTCCACCTCGTGGGTCTTCATGGTGCCCCTGCCGGGGCCCATGGTCGAGCCCAGCACCGTGCCGGCGATCATCGGCCCCGCGAACCCGCCCATGCGGTGCCTGCCGCCCATGGCCGAGCCCATCATCCCGGCGAGGACGGCGGTGGCCGCGATCTCCCCGGCCTGGACGGCCAC
This sequence comes from uncultured Methanomassiliicoccus sp., assembly GCA_964426205.1. Classification (GTDB taxonomy): domain Archaea; phylum Thermoplasmatota; class Thermoplasmata; order Methanomassiliicoccales; family Methanomassiliicoccaceae; genus UBA6. The sequence goes on from CAYRPG010000026.1 coordinate 35,753, forward strand.
GTCGCTGGCCACGACCGAGGTCCGGGCGGAGGCGGAGACGATCCAGTAGGGTATCAGGCTCAGGCCCATCTCCTCGAGCTTCGAGCTCTCCTGGAGGTGGCGGTGCAGCAGCCCTCGGTCCATGAGGTCGTGGATCTTCGACAGGACCTGCTGCTGGTCCGGGAACTTGATGGGGAGCATGGTCTGCTTCTGGATGCTCCTCCACCCCTCGTTGCCCAGGGTGATGGCGGAGCCGCAGTACTCGCAGCTGATGATCATCTCCCCGAACTTGGGGGTGATGGGGGCGCCGCAGCTGGGGCACTTCAGCGCCTTGGCCTCGATGGGCGCCAGGACCGGCGCCTTGGGAGCCTCGTCCCTCTTCTGGGACTCGGCCTGGAGATTGGTCCCACACTTCATGCAGAAGACTGCGTTGTCCGGAAGCTCGGTCCCGCACTTTGG
>CAYRPG010000027.1:0-35694 GCA_964426205.1 uncultured Methanomassiliicoccus sp.
TCCGCGCCGGTGGCTCCCTCGGCCTTGAGGGCCAGCTCGGTGAGGGTGATGCCATCCTCGATGGCCATGCGCTTGGTGTGGATCTTGAAGATCTCCAGTCTGCCCTCGTATCCGGGGATCGGTACCTCGATGATGCGGTCGAACCTCCCGGGCCGCAGGAGCGCCTCGTCCAGGATGTCCGGGCGGTTGGTCGCGCCGATGATCTTGACCTCGCCGATGGGGTTGAACCCGTCCAGCTCGGAAAGGAGCTGCATGAGGGTCCTTTGGACCTCCCTGTCCCCGGAGGTGGCCACCTCAAGGCGCTTCGCGCCTATGGAGTCCAGCTCGTCGATGAACACGATGCTCGGGGCCTTCTCCTTTGCCAGCTCGAACAGTTCGCGGACCAGCCTGGCACCCTCACCGATGTACTTCTGGACCAGCTCGGAGCCCACGAACCGGATGAAGGTGGCGTTGGTCTGGTGCGCGACCGCTTTGGCCAGCAAGGTCTTCCCGGTGCCTGGCGGTCCCACGAGCAGAACGCCCTTGGGCGGCTCTATGCCGACCTTCTTGTACAGCTCGGGCCTGAGCAGCGGATCCTCGACCGCCTCGCGGACCTCCAGGATCTGCTCCTCGAGGCCGCCGATCTGCTCGTAGGATATTTCGGGCTTGTCGATGATCTCGGCCCCGACCACGATGGGGTCCAGGGAGGGCGGTAGCACACCCATGACGGCAAGGGTCTGCTTGTTGAGGGCGACCCTCGCCCCGACCAGGAGGTCCTCCATGGGAACGTATTCGGAGGTGGAGACGATGAAATCGGGACCGGTCGAGCTCTTCACGATGACCCTGCCGTCGGCAAGCACGTCCTTGATGGAGCCGATGATAAGCGGCGGGGACTTCAGTCTCTCCATCTCCGCCCGCATCCTCTTGAGCTCCTTCTGAAGGCGGAAGAGCTCGCTCTCGACATATCTCTTCTCCCCTTCGACCCTGCGTATCTCTTCCAAGAGCTCGCCGTTGCGCCTTTCGAGGACCTCGATCTTGTCCCGCATCTCGGCCACTAGCTCTTCCAGCTGGGGTTCCTTCATCATTCCACCTCGGCTACCGCTTACATTAAGTGCTGAGCTATATGACTGTTTCGCCTGTCTTTTACACTGGCCAGACAAGCTCATGCAATCCGCCCACACCAGGCAGGAAACGTCACCTCTGCCGCCTAGGATAATATAGTGAGCCCTCTGATTTATATTTGTATTCATTGGATTCCCATTATGCGCAGAGATGGTCCAGGGCGGCTACGAATTATGTCCTTGTAGAAACGCTTGCCCTCTCCCCGGAACAGGGGGTATGACGTTCTCAACTGCCCTCCGGTCGACGGCATGCCCATCAAAAGTGGTAAATCGTGGTTCACAGATAGTGAGTCGAACTGCAATGTTGTGCGAGATGTGTGGAAAGGAGTCCGAGTTCACCAAGACCATATCGATCGAAGGGACCACGCTGAAGGTGTGCAAGGAATGCTCCCGGTTCGGGGAGAGCAGCGACGGAAAGGCAGGCGGGTCCAAAAAGCACACGGCCGCCGCGCCGTCCCGCACCGTCGTGGCCGAGAGGCTGCAGGCACGGGAGCGCAGGATGAAGACCCGCTCCATCTACTCGGACGAGGAGACCACCGACCTCGTCCCCGAGTACCCCAAGCTGATAAGGGACGAGAGAATGGCACGGGGGTGGAAGCAGGAGGACCTGGCGGCCAAGCTGAACGAGCGGGCCAGCGTCATCGCCAAGCTGGAGAACGGCTCCATCAGGCCCGACGACGCCCTGCTCAAGAAGCTCGAGCACGAGCTGGGGATCAAGCTGACCGAGAAGGTCGCGGTGGTCAAGTCCGAGGGCGGCCGGTCCCAGGGAAAGGTCCTGACCCTGGGGGACATGATCAAGAAGAAGTGAGCCCTCAGCGGGCCAGGATCTCCTTCCGTACCTGGTCGAGGAAGGGGGCCACATCGGCCCCGAGGTCCCGGGCCACCAGCACCGCGGCGACCTCGACGTCGACCCCCAGGCGCTCCTGGGTCCGGTTGACGCGGGCGACCGCGTCCCTCTTTTTCAGCTTCCCCTTGTCCGAGATCAGTTGGATGAGCTGGGCGAACAGCGACACCTCCTCCTTGTCCCCGGACAGCACGTCCTTGCTGGGGCGGAAGGACAGGGAGGCCTCGACGTCCTTGACATCGAAGTTCGGCCGGAGGTACTCCTCGGTGCGGACCAGGAGCCCCCGCTTGATGGATATGTCCAGAAGGGTCTGCGCCTCCTTGGGGGTGAACCACCGGTAATCGAAGGAGACGGTCAGCATGAACTCCGTCTCGGTCATCACGTTCTTGCCCTTCCGCTTGAAGAGCACTCCCAGGCAGGTCTCCAGTTCTCCCATTTCAATACCGCTATGCGCTCGCGGGTCCAAGAACCTCTCGGTCTATTTCCAATTTTCCCAAACAAGGCACCTACAGCCCCCTCCACCGCTCCCGGTGGTTGAAGGCCGGCTTCTCGATCTCCAGCGGGACGGGGGGCTGGGAGTTCCTCGCTCTGATCTCCCCGTACGCGGCGGCGTTGCAGGTGCGCCGGTACGACTGTCCCATGAGGTGCACCATCCACATCAGGTAGGCGGCTGCCAGCACGATCACCGATGGCCATAGCACAGCGTACAGCAGGGCGACGTGGACGATGAACAGGAGCCCGAGCACCACGACCCCGGCGACATACCTGCTTATCGCCCCTTCCATGTCCCTCATCGTTCCCAGGTTCCGGTAGTCCACCTTGTGCACCACCTCCCGGAGGTCCTTGCCCAGCAGGTACCATATGGCCACGCAGGAGGCGGTGGAGACTATGTACGCGGGAAGGAGCATCGGTCCCCGCAAGGAGATCAGGAGCAGCAACGACGCGAGGTAGGTGACCAGCGCGGCCAGCAGCGGGCGGGAGAGGACGAAAAGCTTGCTCCCCGGCATCACCACCTTGTTGAGCGTGCGGGAGAGCACACCGCCCCCATACAGCAGAGGCTGGGGCGCTTTCTTCGCGACGCAGTCCGCGAGGTCGAAGCTCTTGCGGATGAAGAACGGGCAGAGCACGCTCATGATGAAGGTGACCGCCCCGGCGATGGGGTACAGCTCCGCCCCTTTGGTCGCCCCGGCGGCCTGGCTTCCCACGCTCGCGTACATTATGGACTCGCCTCCTCGGGCGCTGAACGAAGCGCCCACCGACGTCGCCGCCCTCCGCCCAAAGCCGACGATGTAGGCGACCGCGGACATGATGAGGATCTCGTCGAGTATGATGAGGGCGACCGAGATCACGATGATGACGATGACCGAGCCGAACAGCGAGGGGTCGATCATCATCCCGAACGACACGAAGAACATGGCCACGAAGGCATCCCTCAGGGGGGTGATGATCTTCTCCGAGCGCTTCATGACCTTGGTCTCTGCGAACGACATGCCGATGAAGAACGCGCCGATGAGGGCGGGCACCCCGCACAGCTGGGCGAATGCCGCCGAAAGGCAGATGGCGCCCAGCATGAACAGGACGAACAGCTCATCGCTCTTCATCATATGGAGGCGGGCGGTGGTCCTCGGGATCACGACGGCGATCATAAGGGCCGAGAAGGCGAAGAAGACCACCAGGCCGAGCATCATCCCCTCCAGGGAGAAGCTGGCATCGGTGTGGACGACCAGCCCTCCGACGATGGTCAGGAAGAGCATGGAGATGAACTCCTCCATGATGATCATACCCAGCATGAACTCCGTCTCCGGCCGCTCCAGCCTGCCAAGCTCCATCAGGGTCTTCATGGCCACCGCCGAGCAGCTCATCGCCAGGACCGACGCAAGGAAGATCGAGTCGATGAGCGACCAGCCCAGGGCCGTCGCCAGCAGGATGCCGGTGAACAGATTGACCCCCACGTCTATGATCGAGAGTATGACCGCCGGCCCCTTCACCCTCCGTATCTTTTCGGCGGAGAACTCCATGCCCACGAAAAAGATCAACAGGTATAGGCCGAGCTGGGAGATGGTCTCGATGAGGCCCATGTCCTTTACCAAACCAGTGTAGGCGAACCCTCCGACCTTGAAGGTCAGGTACGGCCCGATGACCATGCCCGCGGCGATGTACCCGAGGATGGCGCTCTGCTTGGCCTTGGAGGCCAGCATGGCCCCTGTGAACGCCACGAGCAACATCGCCCCGATCTCGAACATCAACGTGGTCTCTTCCATCGTCCATCGCCCGGCACGGACCGGACGGGTCGGACGGCGGTAGCCTCGGCTCCGCTCCGACCGGCTCTACACGGGGCTAGACGCTCGCGTCCCAGGCCCGGGTCCAGTGCATCCCGGAGCTCCATAATATTGGTCGATTAAAAATAGATTTGCGGAGCAACATCACGGTCCCGGAGCGGCCGCCTCCTCCAGGGGCGGGAAGGTGGCGTGTCCCCCAAGCGATGGCACCCGGCGGGAGCCAGACCTCTCAGGATTTCGCTCCGTGGAATGCTTGGTAAATGGCCAAGATGCGGTATTTTTATATAGAAGAACAAACATTCAACGCAAGCTTAGCTAGAACATAGCTTCGTGAATGTGAAGTATCATTGGAGGTAAAATCATGGGAATGGGAAACACGCCTATACTCATCCTCAAGGAGGGTACCAAGAGAGACCGGGGCAAGGACGCCCAGTACAACAACATCATGGCCGCCCGGGCCATCGCCGATGCCGTCCGGAGCACCCTTGGCCCCCGTGGGATGGACAAGATGCTCGTTGACAGCATGGGGGATGTCGTCATCACCAATGACGGTGTGACCATCCTCAAGGAGATCGATGTAGACCACCCTGCGGCCAAGATGCTCGTGGAGGTCGCCAAGACCCAGGACGAGGAGGCCGGGGACGGGACGACCAGCGCTGTGATCTTGTCCGGTGAGCTCCTCAAGAAGGCCATCGACCTGATCGATGCCAACATCCACCCCACCATCATCGCCGGCGGTTACCGCCTCGCTGCCACCAAGGCCCAGGAGATCCTCGACCAGCTGGCCATGGATGTCGATGTCAAGGACAAGAAGACCCTGAAGCTCATCGCCGAGACCTCTATGATCTCCAAGTCGGTGAACGCCTCCCGTGAGTCCCTGGCCGACCTGTCGGTCAAGGCCATCAGCGCCATCGCCGAGCAGAACAACAAGAAGTGGGCCGTCGACATGGACAACATCCAGATCGTCAAGAAGACCGGCGGTTCCATGGACGATACCCAGTTCATCCAGGGCATCATCGTGGACAAGGAACCTGTCCACCCCGCCATGCCCAAGAGGATCGAGAAGGCCAAGGTCGCCCTGCTCGACACCGCGATAGAGGTCCAGAAGACCGAGATCGACGCCAAGATCGAGATCACCGACCCCTCCCAGATGCAGGCCTTCCTCGACGAGGAGGAGAACATGCTGCGCAAGATGGTCGCCACCATCAAGGCCTCTGGAGCCAACGCGGTGTTCTGCCAGAAGGGTATCGATGACCTCGCCCAGCACTTCCTGGCCAAGGAGAAGATCTTCGCTGTCAGGCGCGTCAAGAAGTCCGACATGGAGAAGATGGCCAAGGCCACCGGTGCGACCGTGGTCACCAAGATCGAGGAGCTGTCCGCCGAGGAGCTCGGGTCCGCCGCGCTCATAGAGGTCCGCCAGCTTGGAGAGGACGAGATGACCTTCGTCACCGGCTGCAAGAACCCCAAGGCCGTGTCCCTGCTGCTGAGGGGCGGCACCGAGCACGTCATCGACGAGGTCGAGCGCTCTCTGGACGATGCCATGAGCGTCGTCGCTGTCGCCATCGAGGACGGGAAGATCGTCACTGGTGGCGGAAGCACCGCTGTCGAGCTCGCCATGAAGCTGAGGGAATACGCCGCGTCCGTGGGAGGCCGTGAGCAGATCGCCATCGACGCCTACGCCAGCGCCCTCGAGGTCATCCCCACCGCGCTCGCCGAGAACGCCGGGCTGGACCCCATCGACATCCTCATCAACATGAGGAAGGCCCACAAGGACGGCAAGACCCACGCTGGTCTGAACGTCTACACCGGGAAGATCGTCGACATGATGGACCAGAAGGTCATCGAGCCCATCCGGGTCGACCGCCAGGCCATCAACTCCGCCACCGATGCAGCCGTCCTCATCCTGAGGATCGACGATGTCATCGCTGCGAGGGGAGCTGCGCCCGGAGCGGGCGCCCCCGGCGGAGCACCCGACATGGGCGGGGACGAGGACTGAAACCATACGGGGCATGATGCCCCCTTCCAAACCCCTTAACATTTCTTATCACAACACTCACGATCCGAAGACGGTGCAGGAATGGAGAAGGCAGAAGGGTCTGAGCAGAACGGCAGCGGGGCGGCAAGTCCCGAAGAACAGCTCGCAGCTCTGCGCGAGCAGCTTCAGAAAGAGACCAAGGAGAAGGACCGCCAAGCGGCCCTCGCCGCCGAGTATCTGGGCATCGCGAAGAGGGCCCAGGCTGACTTTGAGAATTACAAGCGGAGGACGCAGAAGGAGCGGGAGGACCTGATAAAGGTCGCCAACCATCAGTTGCTGGGTGAGCTCCTTCTGGTGTTCGACGATTTCGAACGCGCCCTGGCCGTGAAGTGCTCCGAGGAGGAGCTGCGGGCAGGGATAACCAAGATACGCGACAACATGGCCGCTCTCCTCAAGGACCATGGGCTCAAGGAGATCCCCGCGAACGGGAGGTTCGACCCCTCCGTCCACGAGGCCCTAGCGGTGGGAGAAGGAGAGGACGGCACGATACTGGAAGTTTTCCAGAAGGGATACTACCTCGGCAACAAGGTGCTGAGGTGTTCCAAGGTCAAGGTAGCGAAGAGCACAGGTGATAACAATGGCTAAGATCATAGGAATAGACCTAGGGACCAGCAATTCCGCGGCAGCGGTCATGGAGGGCGGAAGGCCCACGATCATCCCCAGCGCGGAGGGGACGAGCATCGGAGGCAAGGCCTTCCCTTCGTATGTCGCCTTCACGAAGGAAGGAGAGCTGCTGGTAGGTGAGCCTGCCCGGAGGCAGGCGGTCACCAATCCCGAGGGAACCATCGCTGCGGCCAAGCGCAAGATGGGAACCGACTTCAAGTTCCACGTCCACGGAAAGGACTACACTCCCCAGCAGATCTCCGCTTTCATTCTTCAGAAGATCAAGCGGGACGCCGAGGCGTTCCTCGGGGATACGGTCAGCAAGGCCGTCATCACCGTCCCCGCGTACTTCAACGACAACCAAAGGCAGGCGACCAAGGACGCCGGGGCCATAGCCGGCCTTGAGGTGGTCAGGATCATCAACGAGCCGACCTCGGCCGCGCTGGCCTATGGTCTGGACAGCTCCAAGAGCTCCCAGAAGATCATGGTGTTCGACCTGGGCGGCGGAACGCTCGATGTCACCATCATGGAGTTCTCCGAGGGCGTGTTCGAGGTCATCTCCACCTCCGGCGACACCCAGCTGGGCGGCACCGACATGGACCAGGCGCTGATCAACCACGTCGTCGGGCAGTTCAGGAACGAGAGCGGGATCGACCTGACCAAGGACAAGATGGCCATGTGGAGGGTCCGCGAGGCCTGCGAGAAGGCCAAGATCGAGCTCTCGTCCACCATGTCCACCGAGATCAACCTGCCGTTCATCACCGCGGACCAGAGCGGTCCGAAGCACCTCACCACGAGCATTACCAGGGCGAAGCTGGAGGAGCTCGTTACCCCTATCGTGGAGCGCTGCCGCGTGCCGGTCAACAACGCCCTCAGGGACGCCAAGCTCGCCCCTGAGCAGATCGATAACATCATCCTGGTCGGCGGTCCGACCCGTATGCCCATCATCCAGAGGTTCGTCGAGACGATCGTCGGAAGGAAGATCCAGCGCGGCATCGACCCGATGGAGTGCGTGTCCATGGGCGCGGCCATCCAGGGAGCGGTCCTCGCCGGAGAGGTCAAGGACATCCTCCTGCTGGACGTCACCCCGCTCTCCCTAAGCGTCGAGACGCTGGGAGGCATCGCCACCCGCCTGATCGAGCGCAACACCACCATCCCGACCCGCAAGTCCCAGGTGTTCTCCACCGCTGCCGACTATCAGTCCAGCGTGGAGATCCACATCGTTCAGGGCGAGAGGGAGATGGCCGCCGACAACGTGTCCCTGGGCAAGTTCCAGCTGACCGGCATACCGCCCGCCCCGAGGGGCATACCGCAGATCGAGGTCACCTACGACATCGACGCCAACGGCATCATCAGCGTATCGGCCAAGGACCTGGGGACCGGGAAGGAGCAGAAGATAACGATCACCGCGTCCAACAAGCTGTCCAAGGACGACATATCCAAGATGGTCCAGCAGGCCGAGCAGTTCTCCGAGGAGGACAAGAAGCGCAAGGAAAAGGTCGAGACCCTGAACCAGGCGGACACCATGCTGTACACCACCGACAAGTCCCTGGTGGAGCTGGGCGACAAGATCACCGCAGAGGAGCGCGACAAGGTCAAGAAGGCCTCCGACGAGCTCAAGGAGGCGATGAAGGGGGACGACCTCGCGAACATCAAGGCCAAGATGGACGTCCTGGTCAAGGAGATGTCCACCGTGTCCACGCGCATCTATCAGGAGGCGGCCGCCGCCCAGCAGGCCGCTGGCGGTGCGCAGCAGGCCGAGCAGGCACAGCAGCAGGCCCCGCCCCCTGACGACGACAAGAAGGACAAGGGCGGAAAGGGCGACTTCACCGATGCCGACTATCACATAGTGGACTAGGACTGGAAGCTCGTCCATGACCGAGCGGGACTATTATGAGGTGCTGGGGATCCCCAAGGGGTCCTCGGTGGACGAGATCAAGAAGGCCTATCGCAAGCTCGCGATGCAGTATCACCCTGACGTGACCAAGGAGGACCATAAGGTCGCCGAGGAGAAGTTCAAGGAGATATCGGAGGCCTACGAGGTGCTCGCCGACGAGAAGAAGCGGAAGCTGTACGACCAGTACGGTCACGCCGGGGTAAACCCGCAGTTCCAGGACGGGTCCTTCAACTGGAGCGACTTCTCCCACATGGGGGACCTGCGGGACATCTTCGGCGATTCCGGAGGCTTCGGAAACATCTTCGACATGCTGTTCGGGAGGCAGCAGAGGACCGGGGGACGGGACGCCCGCATGGACATCGAGGTCACCCTCGAGGAAGCGTACCGGGGCGTCAAGAAGCGCATCACCGTTCCCAAGTTCGATGCCTGCCCCCGGTGCAGCGGCACCGGGGCCAAGGACGGCAAGGTCGTCCCCTGCCCGGAGTGCCAGGGTACCGGACAGGTCCGGGTCGTCCAGCGCAGCGGCTTCGGACAGTTCGTGCAGGTCGGGCCTTGCCGCCGCTGCCGGGGGACCGGCCGGTCATCGGCCGACTCCTGCCCCGACTGCAGCGGCAGGGGCAAGGTGCAGAGGACATCCCACATCGACCTGGACATACCCCGCGGGGTCGAGACCGGCTCCCGCCTCCGCATACCCGGGGCGGGAGAGATCGGAGGGCCTGGTGAACCGAGCGGGGACCTCTACGTGATCATTCACGTCAAGGAGAACCCGCAGTATGCCAGGGAGGGACCCGACCTCATCATCGAGTTCCCCGTATCCTTCGCCCAGGCGGCCCTGGGGGCGGAGATCGAGATACCGACCCTGGACAAGAAGGCCAAGGTGACCCTTCCCGCGGGCACGCAGTCGGAGACGGTGTTCCGCCTCCGGGGCTCCGGCATGCCCATACTGCGGACCAACAACTTCGGAGACCTCTACGTCAGGGTGAAGGTCAAGGTGCCGGAGAAGCTCAATCAGGAGCAGAAGGACATCCTGAAGCGCTTCGCCGAGATCGAGGGCGAGGACAAGGGCCTCTTCGGCAAGTTCAAGAAAAAACGGTGAGCCCTCGGGAAAGCTGAAGTAGCATCAGGCTTCTCCCCGCGGTATGAGGATGAGGGACCCTAGCTCGCTGAAGGGACTTGACCGGCGGATCTGGATACTGACCGCCGGCCGGGTCATATCGGCGACCGGGTTCTCCATCGTGATGCCCTTCCTGGCCATCCACCTGAACAGCGACATGGGCATCCCCATGGTGCAGGTCGGGTTCATCTATCTCTTCATGGCGGTGGCCGGGGCGTTCGGTCAGATCGTCGGAGGGGAGGTGGCCGATCGTGCGGGGAGGAGGCCGGTGATGTGGGTCTCCATGGCCTCCAGGGGGCTCGTGTTCATCGCCCTCTTCGTCGCGATGACCATGCTCATGGACATCTGGCTCATTTCCGGCCTCCTGCTCGCCTCCTCATTATTGGGTTCCATGTTCGACCCGGCCAGCAACGCCATGGTGGCCGACATCGTGGGGCCGGGCCGCCGCATGGAGGCGTACAGCCTCCTGAGGGTGGGGCAGAACATCGGCTGGACGTTGGGTCCGCTGATCTCCGGGGTGATGATAGTCTTCCTGCCGTTCTCCTACCTGTTCGCGGTTGCGGCGCTCACCTGCCTGAGCGTCGGGGCGGTCATCTTCCTCATGGTCGCCGACCCCGAGCGCTCGGCCACGCCCCACGATAAGTTCCACCCGCGGGACCTGGTGGCCATCATGCGCCACCGCCTGTTCCTCGTGTTCTGCCTTGCCTCGTTGCCGCTCGGCATCGTGCTCGGGCAGATGTCGTCGACCTTCTCGGTGTTCGCGGTCCAGGACGCTGGCATAACCGAGGCGCAGGTCGGCTACCTGTACGCGCTCAACGGCCTAATGGTCGTCGCGCTACAGTTCCCGATGGCCCGCATGATCTCGCGGTACAAGATGCCGTACGTCCTCGCCCTGGGCTCGCTGCTGTACTCCGCCGGCTACCTCATCGTAGGGTTCCACGGAGGCATATGGATACTGGTGATGTCGATGGTGATCACCACCCTGGGAGAGAACGTAACGTCCCCGTCGAGCAACAATCTGGTGGCCGAGCTCAGCCCGGAGAGAGAGCGCGGGAGGTACATGGGTGCCTACGGGTTGTTCTCCTCCTTCGGCTGGTCTCTGGGGCCGGCCGTCGGCGGCGTGCTGTACGACGGGCTGCACACCGCCCCGATGGCTCTGTGGGGGGCGGTCGCGCTGATCGCCATGATCAGCGTGCTCGGCTTCGTTTACCTCGGGAAGATATCAGCGGAGCATGATCGCAGGGCGTCCAGCACCACAGGTGCAAAGGGTTAAGCGGTCCCTTCCCAATCTGTACCTGGATGAAGGTCATTGGCGTCATGACCAAGAACTTCCGGTTCTTCTATGAGCTGGTCCAGCTCATGAGAGAGCACCGGGAGGCGTTCGTCTCCCTGGATTTCGGAGAGGACGTCCCCGATTCCGTGGGGGTGATCATCACCACCCGCGAGGAACGCCCCCAGGTGCGCTTCAGCAAGGTCATTGCCAACGATCGCCCGGACCTCGCGCTGGAGATGGCAAGGTCGCAGCTGAAGGGCCGGGAGACCTTCCGGACCCTGGTCGCGGGCATAGACCCCGGAAGCCGCCCGGGACTGGCGATAATCGGGGACGGCCGGGTGGTGGTGGCCGAGACGGTCAGCTCCCCCGAGCGGGTCGCGGACGAGATCGACCGGTACCGCAAGTGCTTCCGCCACGAGCGTCTCATCGCCCGGGTGGGTCACGGCGACCGCACCAACCGCAACCGCGTTATCCGCTCGATATGGAACCTGGTGGACGATGTGGAGGTGGTGGACGAGACCTCCACGACACGGCGCACGGAGGAGCCGGACGCCGATGCCGCGGTGTCGATAGCGCTGGGCAGCGGCTACCGGATGCCCTTCCCGCCCGAGGTTAAGCCCACCCCCGGCGAGGTCAGGGACATCCAGCGCCTGAGCCGCATCGAGAGCGGGGGGCGGGTGACGATCTCGTCCGACCTCGCCGAGTCGGTGGCCAAGGGAGAGATCAGTCTCCCTGAGGCGCTGAGGGTCCAGGGCAGAAAGTCCTCTCAATGACCGTGGTCCGCGAGATGTACGGCAGCTTCTGCAGTATCATGCCCTCGATGGTCACTGGATTGAACTTGCGGGACAGTTCGATCGCCTGGTTCAGCTTGGCCTGGCTGTCGGCATAGATGGTCAGCACGGCCTCGCCGTCATCCACCCGGTTCCCGCGCTTCTTGTGCAGCAGGATGCCGGCCCCCTTGTCCCTGGGTGCGCCGGCCGCCCGGGCCATCGCCACCAGCTCCTTGTTGTGGATGCCGTTGACGTAACCGCACATCTTGGCGGTGATGTCGTAGGTGTACTCCCCGACCTTGATGTCGGTGGACTTGATGTCGGGGTTCCCGCCCTGCGCGGCCACGATCTCCCTGAACTTCTCCAGGGCCTGGCCGGACATGAGGATCTCGCGCGCCCTGGCTTCGCCCCTCTTGATGCCCCCCATCTCCAGCAGCATGCCGGCCATCCCGCAGGCCTTCTCGATCACGCTGCTCGGGTGCAGCTCGCCCTCGAGGATGCGGATCGCTTCCCTGGCCTCGAGCGCGGGGCCGATGGCCCGGCCTACCGGCTGCTCGCCGTAGGTGATAGCACACTCCACATGCATGCCCAGCCGCTCGCCCAGCTCCACGAAGTCCTTCGCGTACGCCTGGGCCTTCTCCATGGTCGGCACCTTGGTGCCCGCCCCGACCGGGATATCGATGGCGAGGAACTCCGCACCGACGGCCTTCTTCTTGCTCATGACCGATGCCAGCAGTTGAGCGTGGGGGTCGATCCCCAGGGGGTACTCGACCCTGATGATGAGATCATCGGCCGGAGCGAGGTTGACGGACCCACCCCAGGCCAGCGCCCCGCCGGTGGTCTCGGCGATGTTGCGCAGCTTGTTGGAGTCGAAGTCGACCCCGGTGAACACCTCCACGATGTCGGAGGTTCCCGCGGCCGAGCTGATGGCCCTCGACGACGTCTTCGGGATGAGGAGGCCGGCGGCGGCGACGATCGGGACGACGATCAGGGTGATCTTGTTGCCCGGGCACCCGCCGATGGAGTGGAAGTCGAACACCGGGGAGCGGTCGAACTTTATCGTCTCTCCGGTCTCCACCATCGCCTGGGTGAGGTCCGCGGTCTCGCGAAGGTTCATCCCGTTGATATGCAGCGAGGTGACATAGGCGGTCAGCTCGATGTTGCTAAGGGTGTGGGCGGCGATGTCGTTGATTATCATCCGGATCTCCTCGGTGGTCAGCTCCTTCCCGCTCATCTTCTTCTTGATATACTCGATAGACTCGGGCTTGGAGGTCGCCACCACCTCGATCAGCTCGTCCGGCTCGGGGCCTAGGTCGGTGTACCCGCGGCCCAATATACCTACCTCTCCCTTCTGGACCACGGTCACGGTGGTCTGCACGACCGCAACGATGGAGCTGCGCTCGTGCTTCACCCGCACCCTGTCCTGTTCCCTGACCCCGATCTCCAGGGCGTCCTCCCTGTTCAGCACCGCGGTGTATTCCGCCGATTCCATGTCGATGTACTTGGCCTTCAATTGCATGTCTATCCCCACTTCTCTATCGCTTCCCGGAGCTCCTTGTGCGTCCTGGCATACTCCGAGAAGGCAATGCCCTGGTATGCTGCGTCGACGGCCTGGGCCATGGCCATGGCGCCGCCCCGCACCCCACCGGGATGCCCGGCGACCCCTCCGCCGGCCTGTATCTGGACGTTCGTCCCGGTTATCTTGACCAGCGGCTCGATCAGCGCCGGGTGCATGCCGCCGGAGGCGACAGGCATGACCTCCTTGTACATGAGCTCCGGACCAACGCAGGCCCTCTGGTTCTTGAGGTCCTCCTCCGGGCTGCCCTTCATCTTGCCCACTCCGAAGGTGCCGACATGGAGGGCGTCCCCTCCGCACATGCGGACCAGCTTGGCGAACACCTGCATGGACACCCCGAGGTCCTTGTTGCGGGTGATGGCGCCGTGCATGGTGCGGTGAACATGTATCGGCAGCTTTATGGAACGGTCCTCGGCCAGCGCCTGCACCGCGGCGAACCCGCAGGTGATGACGTCGACCATCAGCTCCGAGGCGCCAAGGTCCTGCGCCCTCTCGGCCACCTCGACGATCTTGTCGCCGTTGGTGGAGACGTTGATGGCGTGCATCATGACATGCCCGGTCTCCTGCTTCACCCGGTCGATGGCCTCGGCGATGGCGACGACGCGGTCCTCGAGCGGGCAGAACCTCTGGTTAGACAGGGTCTCGTCGTCCTTCCCGTTGGTCAGCCCGCCCATGCCGGCCTCGTAGATATAGTCGGCCATACCCTTCGGCGGCAGGCCGATCTTCGGCTTGACGATGGTTCCCACCAGCGGCTTGCTCGGACGCTTGAGGATTTCCCTCATGCCAGGGATGCCGAACTTGGGGCCCTTGAACTCGCGGAGCATGCCCTTGGGGAACTGCACGTCCTCCAGGCGGACCCCCTTCAGCGCATCCAGGCCGAACAGGTTGCCGGCGATGACGCTCAGGATCTGCGGCACTCCGCCGATGTCGAGGCTGAAGTCCTCCTCCGGGTACGCGATGGTGGCGATGTCGCCGGTGACGTCCGTGACCCTGCCGTGATACCTCTCGAAGATCTCGTCATTGAGCGTCGAGACGCCGGTCCACGTGCCGGTCGACTGTTCCGTTGCTATCGCCGCGGCTGCCAGCCTGATGTCCAGGTCGGTGACGATCTTGTACTTGCAGATGACGTAGGCGTCCGGGTCTACGGACTCCCCGAGATGCAGATACTTCTCAGAATACTCCATGATCATTCCTCATTGGCCTCGAATATGGACTCCTGCCCAAGCTCCTTGACGATTACCTCATAAGCGGCATACGGAGATATCAGCCCCACCTCGGTGACGATGGAGTCGATGTACTCCGCCGGGGTAGCATCGAACACCGGGTTCCGGACGCTGACGTTCGGGGGCAGCAGGCGGGGGTCGACGACCTCGTCGGCGTCCCTCTCCTCGATCTCCACCATCTCGCCGTAGACCGTCTTCGGCGAGAACTTGTACGTCTCGGCGCACACGATGAACGGCACCCTCGCCTCGTTGGCCGCCAACGCCACCTGCGACGTGCCGATCTTGTTGATCAACGCCCCGTTCGAGCAGATGGTGTCCGCGCCCACCAGTACCACGTCCACCTCCTTCATGATCCAGCGGACCGCGCTGTCTATGATGAGGGTGGTGGGCACCCCGGCGGCGGAGAGGTCCTTGACGGTCAGCAGCCCCTGCCTCCACGGCCGGGACTCGGTCGCATACGCCCTTATGTCCTTGCCGTCGGCGCGGGCCGCCTTGATGACCCCGATCGCCGCCTTGCTGTTGCAATGGGTGAGAACGGTCATCCCGCTCCTCAGCCTCTTGGAGCCTATCCGGCCGATGACCTCCACGGCCCTGCCGGACCTCTCCACGAAGGCATCGGCGTTCGCCGCCACCAGCGCGCGCAGCTCATCCGCGCTCTTTGCCGACGCGGACCCCCTCATGGTCGCCTGGACGGCGTTCCACAGCGAGATGGCGGTCGGCCGGGAATCGATGAGCTCCCTCTTTCCGCCCTCCAGGCGGCGGCGCAGTTCCGCGAGGTCGTCCCCTCGGTACTCCAGGGCCTGCTGCTTCAGCGCCTCCGCCGCGCTCCTGGCGATGAGCCCTGCACCCCTTATCTCCATGCTCTTGATGGAACTGGCGACCTCGATAAGACCCAATTATATCCCTCGGACAAGCTAAACAGGTCACATGACATATAGTTTAGGTGCTGCGTCCTCTGAATATCTCGATGACCCGCTCCAACGGCAGGGTGTTGATCACGTTCTCCCTCTCCAGCCAACCCCTCCGGGCGGTGTGGACGGCGTAGCGCATGTTATCCAGCTGGGATAACCGGTGGGAATCGGTGCTGAGCATCACCATGACCCCCATCTCCTTGGCCCTCCGGCAGTTGAGGTCGTTGAGGTCCATCCGCTCGATGGAACCGTTGACCTCCATCAGCGCCCCCGTCCTCGCCGCCTCCTTCATGATGCGGTCCATGTCCACATGGTACGCTTCCCTCTTCCCGATGAGCCGGCCGGACGGATGCCCGAGGACGTTCATCTCGCGGTTCGAGAGGGCGGTCAGGATACGCTCGGTCATCCGCCGGCGCTCCATCTTGAACATGGAGTGCACCGAGCCGATGACGTAGTCCAGCTGGGAGAGCACATCCTCTGGGTAATCGAGGGTGCCGTCCTCCAGGATCTCCACCTCCGCGCCCCGGAGCACGGTGATCCCGAGCTCCGAGGTCAGCTGCCGCGCCTCCTCCACCGAAGCCAGGAGGTCATCGACCGATACGCCGTGGGCGATGCGAAGGGACACCGAGTGATCGCTCACCCCTATGTACCTGTAGCCCCTGCGGCGGGCCTCGACCGCCAACTCCCTCATGGTCGCCTTCCCGTCGCTCATCACCGTGTGCACGTGAAGGTCGCCCATGATGTCCTCCTCCCGGACAAGCTCGGGAAGGCGGTGATGCTCCGCGGCCTCTATCTCCCCCCGGTCCTCTCGCAGCTCCGGCGGGATGGGGTCGAGGCCCAGCCTCCGGTAGATCTCCGACTCGTCCTCCCCGGCGATCCTCTCCTCACCGTCCCTGCGGAACAACCCGTACTCGTTGAGCCTGCAGCCATGCTGGATGGCCAGCCGCCTCATCATCACGTTGTGCTCCTTGGAGCCGGTGAAGTACTGCAGCGCCGCGCCGTAGCTCGATCTCGGCACCACCCTTAGGTCGACCTGGGTACCGTCGGCCAGGCGGACGGTGGAGCGGGTAGGGCCCTTGGACACTATCGCGGTCACGGCGGGATAGGAAGTGAAGAGGTCCATCGCCGCCGTCGGCTCGTCGCTCCCTACGAGCAGATCGATGTCCCCGATGGTGTCCTTCCACCGGCGCAGGGAACCGGCCACACTGACCTCTCCCAGTCCACCCTTTCTCAGGTGGTCGGCCACCGCCTCGGCGATGGGGAGCGCGACCCCCAGCAGCATGCGGCCTCCCTGACCCTGCAACAGGGCGATGCCCTTCAGGATGTTCTCCTCCGACCTCTCGCCGAAGCCTTTCAACCGGCGGATGCGGTGATGCTCCGCGGCCGCCTTGAGGCTCTCGAGGTCCTTCACCCCCAGCTCACGGTACAGCGTCACCAGCTTCTTGGGCCCGACGTCCGGCACCTTCATCAGGTCCAGGATGCCTGGCGGGAACTCTGCCCTGAGCTCCTCCAGCCTCTTCAAGTCCCCGGTCTCCAGCATCTCCCTGATCTTGCCAGCGATGGCCTTTCCCACCCCGGGGATGGTCTCCAGCTTTCCCTGCTCGTTGTACTTGGCCACCTCCCCCTCAAGGGACTCGATGCTCTGGGCGGCCCTCCTGTATGCATTGCGCTTGAACACGTCCCCCTTGAGGTCCATGAGCTCCGCGAGTTCGTAAAGTTTGCCGGCGATCTCGGCGTTGGTCACCACGGGAATCACCTTTGACCTAATCGAAATATATATGGGCAGATGACAATCGAAATTATCTATCATTGACGGTAGAGAGGAAGACGGGAGGCGAAAGGATGGACACCATGAATCCGTACGATGTGGCGGTCGGCCAGGTGAGGAAAGTGGGAGAGGCCCTGGGGCTCAGCGAGGGGATCATAGGCTTCCTGACCAAGCCGAAGCGGGAGCTCTCGGTGAACTTCCCGGTGAAGATGGACGACGGCTCGTTCCGGATGTTCACGGGGTACCGGGTCCAGCACTCCCACGCTCGGGGACCGTGCAAGGGGGGCATAAGGTACCATCCTGCGGTGTCCCTCGACGAGATGAGGGCCCTCTCGTTGTGGATGACCTACAAGTGCGCGACCGTCGGAATACCCTTCGGCGGTGCCAAGGGGGGAGTGATATGCAACCCCAAGGAGATGAGCAGGGGCGAGCTGGAGAGGCTGACCAGGAGGTTCGCCACCGAGATCGAGCCGATCATCGGGCCGTACCAGGACATCCCCGCCCCGGACATGTACACCGACTCCCAGGTCATGGCCTGGATCATGGACACCTATTCCCACAAGGTGGGCAGGGTGACCCCGTCCTGCGTCACCGGCAAGCCGATACCGCTGGGCGGTTCGCAGGGCCGGGAAGAGGCGACCTCCCGGGGGCTGATGTACTGCGTGCGCGAGGCGATGCACGCCAGGAAGATGGAGCCGGCCGAGTCCACTGTGGTGGTGCAGGGCTTCGGCAATGTCGGGGGCAACGCCGCGAGGCTGCTGCGCGATGAGCTGGGGATGAAGGTCCTGGCGGTCTCCGACTCCTCCGGGGGCATCTACGACCCTGCCGGCCTGGACATTCGGAGGGTGGATGCGCACAAGAAGGCCACCGGGTCCGTGATCGGGTTCCGGGGAGCGACGGACATCACCAACCGGGAGCTTCTGGAGCTCGATTGCACGGTGCTCGTCCCCGCCGCCCTGGAGGGCGCGATAGACAGGAACAACGCCGACAGGATCAAGGCGTCCATCGTGGCCGAGGGGGCCAACGGGCCGACCCTGCCGGATGCCGATGCCGTCCTCTACGAGAAGGGCGCCATGCTCATACCCGACATCCTGGCCAACGCAGGCGGGGTGACCGCCTCCTACTTCGAGTGGGTTCAGGACCTCCAGTACTACTTCTGGACCGCCGCCGAGGTGAACGAGCGGCTGAACCGCATCATGACGACGGCGTTCAACAAGGTGCACTCCCACTCCGCCGAGAGGAAGGTCGACATGAGGACCGGCGCGTACCTGCTGGCCGTCCGGGAGGTCGTCAACGCCATCGAGATGAGGGGAATTTATCCTTAGAACGCATCATGGTGCCCGATATCAATGATGGAAGCGGTCGTGTCATTGGCGATGCCTGACAACTGGATCACCGATGTCGTGGAGATGTACCCGTCGGTGATCAGGATCATCGATACGAAAGACATGAAGGAAGGGGTGAGGGACCTCGTCCAGATCGACGTGGAGAACGAGGAGGACCTACCCAAGGTCATCGAGCAGGTGCGCAAGAACCCCAACATTTTCAATGTGGACATCAGCACGATCGACAGGGGGAGGGCGCTCGCGGCCTTCTCCACCAACCAGTGCGTGGCCTGCCGGCTGCTGGCGGGAACGGAATGTTTCCTCACGGGATCGACCACCACCAAGGACGGCCGTCTGAAGTGGACCATGCTGGTCACCCAGAAGAGGGCGCTGCAGGAGCTCATCGACAACCTCGCCAAGATCCACGCCGAGCCCAAGCTGATCAAGCTCACCGAGATCAGCGACACCGATGAGCTGACGAAGAGGCAGGAGCAGGTGACCAGGATGGCGTTCGAGAGAGGCTACTTCGACTTTCCGCGGCGGATAGGCCTCAAGGAGCTGGCCACCATGTTCGACGTCTCCACATCCACCCTCTCGGAGATACTGCGCAAGGGGCAGAGGCGCATAATGATGCGCTACTTCAGCGAGCACCGCCAGTTCTGATGCCGGGGCCACGGTGGAGCATGTCCGAGGACAACATAATCTACATCGGCAGGAAGGGAACGATGGAGTATGTTCTGGCCGTGATGACCCAGTTCCGCAGCGGTTCCGACGAGGTGGTCATCAAGGCGAGGGGGAAGGCGATAAGCAGGGCGGTGGATGTGGCCGAGATCGTCCGAAACCGATTCATGAGGGACGCATCGGTGAAGGACGTCAGGATCGGAACGGAGCAGGTCGAGGGCGAGGACGGCACGACGAACGTGTCGTCCATAGAGATCGTCCTGTCCAGATGATCCGAAGGTTCACAGCGTGCCGCTGGTGATGCACTTCAGGTTGCTGATGACCCTCTCGTCCAGGGCCGGCGGGTAAACGGACAGCAGGAGAACGCCCCTCAGGGTGACCGCCTGATCGGACATCGTCTGGAGGAACTTCAGCACCCCGACCTGGTCGTTCTGCACGATCAGGTACTCGACACCCTCAAGGAGGACGATCCTGCCCTCCTCTTCCTTCATGAAGCTCCGGGTATCGGAGACGATCTTACCCATGTCCGACGGCGAGAGGACGGTGAACTGCCCGTACTGGCCGCTCTCGTGCTTGGTAAGCCAGACCGCGGTGACGCTTTCATTGAGGCCTCCCTGGTAGTTGCCCGGGAAGCTCCTCAGTATGCACAGCGCCTTCCTGCCATCGGAGGTGAGCTCGTTCACCGCGGTCAGCGCCTTGGTGGCATACATGCTCTCGATGAGGTAGGTGTTCCCGACCTCCACCTCGACCCGGGGCCCCTTCGTGGGGCACTTGACCAATAGGTCGATCCCTGTTTCGTCCCTTATCTCGGTCTTGACGTCCCGGACGGACTCCCCTATGGACTGGCGCTTGCTCTTGGCCATCACCTGGATCTCCCGGGAGCTGAACCCCTTGGTCGTCAAGCCTATGAGGTCGTCCCATGCCTTATTGAGGCCTTCCTCGTAGCCTTTGATGTAACCTCGGTAAAAGTCCTCCCGTGCTGACAATGCATCCCGAAAAAAACGATAGCTGCTTCGCGGATAAATATTTTCTTCCAAAAATATCCTTTAGTGAACCACGTGCAGGCCTGGAGCGAGAACATCTGGATGCTCCCCGGCGGGCGCGTTCCCGGAACGATCCCTCCCCAATCCTTAAAAGCGCCGGTGCCGTAGGGGAGGTCCATGGGACGCCGTGCTAGGTTCCGAGGGGCCAAGGCCACCCCGAAGACGCTGGAGAAGGACCTCCTGGAGAAGTCCCGGTTGCTGGCCGGGAAGCCTCAGCTGCTCATGCCCCAGTGCACCAGGGATTGCCGCCGGTGCGACATCAGGAAGGCGGTCGAGAAGATGGAGAAGGTGTCCCAGATACGCTCCGACCACCGGAAGCTGGAGCATGCCATGAACTGGGGCGACCATCTGGTGCGGGCCTACGCGGCGACCATATCGCTGTACGAGGCCGGCAAGGTGCCCTACCTCGCCGCCACCAAGACGCCCATGGGCGAGGTGTCCTTCGCCGTCCGCGGCAAGGTGGAGAAGGAGAAGCTGATCGGCGTCCAGCATTACGATCATCCGGAGCTGCGCCTCCTGGCGCTGTGGGATACCGCCCGGAAGCGTGGCCTCCACATCTACTCCACAGAGAGGTGCGCCATCTGTTCGCCCGATGGGCCGAGGACCCCGGAGGAGTACGTGGACGAGGCGTTATCCCTGCTGCCCTACGATCTGGACGACAGCGGTGATTGCCCCCACGTGAGGGACGGCCGGGGGATCAGGATCCACTGGAAGAGCGCGGGCACTGACATCAGGGTCTGTCCCTCCTGCTCTGGAGAGGTCAATACCGTCCACGCCCTGGCGGGGCGCATCGCCGCGGAGGACCCCACCGACGACTTCGAGGTGGAGGTCATCAGCGACCTGAAGTGCGAAGGCGACTGCCCCGGTTGCCGGGTGAAGGAGGCCTACAGCCTGCCCAGGGACCTGGCCGCCAGGTACCTCAAGGCCGAGCTGAACGATGCCGCACTGCTGGAAGAGCACTCCAAGTTCAGGGTCGCCAACATCAGGCAGAAGCAGGACGAGGTGTACATGATCGGGGGGACATGCTATGGGCGGGACAGGGAGAGGTTCCTGGCCGCCCTGAGGGGCTCGGAGATCGAGAAGAGGGCCATTGCCTCGCTCCTCTCTTCGGGCGGCATGTGCATCCTTTCCCGAACCGACCAGGCCGCGAACCTGATATCCGACCTTTGGCCAGAGCATCGCGATGCGCTGCTCGGGGCCGTGGCCTCCCAGGACATAGTGGGTCGCGTGCTGGCGGAGCGCTCCGAGCTGACACCCTCGCAGATGGTGGTGGAGGCGGGCAGGACGGAGGCGTACCGCGGGATAGAGAGCACCCTGCCCGGGTTCAAGGACCTGGGTCCAGTGGGCAGCTACGCCGACCGGATAGCGCGGGTGGCCAAGACCGAGGGGAAGGAGGCCGCCCTGAGGCAGATCGAGAAGACCAAGGGTACCGACCACCGCCTGCGCTCGGTATCGTACGCCTTGATCACTGCCCTGGGGGAGGGGCAGACCAAGGCCTGGCAGTTCACCCGGGAGGAGATGGACTTCGGCGGTTATCTGTCCACTTTCGCCAAGAAGCTGATCGAGGGCCAGGGCGACCAGTACGCCGAAGCACTTAAGCTCCTTCTGGAGGCGTCGGGCTCCAACGAGCACGCCGAGAAGGCCTAGTCAAGCACCCTGACGTCGAGGACCATGTGCGATACCCCGGGAGAATAGGATTTCACCTCGCGCATCAGCCCGATCTCGAACCCCCGGCCGCCGGCCGCCTTGCTGATGTTCTCCAGCGCCTTCTGTGGAAAGATCTCCAGGGGGAAGGTGTCCTGATAGTGTATCGTCCCGCCCTTCCTCACCAGCCGGAACGCGTCCCCGAGGTGCTCCGCCGTCGTGCGAACGTACCCCATCACCACCCGGTCGGCGATGCCCTCGCCCGGAAGGTCGCGGTTGTCGCCGAGCACCGGCTCCACCACCCCTTCCAGGCCGTTGAGCGCGATGTTCTCCCCCAGGTAGCGGAACGCCAGGGGGTTGATCTCGCAGGCGATGACCTTCGATGCCCGGGCATGCAACGCCAGGGGCAGTGTGAAGTATCCGATCCCGGCGAACATGTCCACGACCGTCTCCCCGCGGCAGTCCAGCGCGGCCATGCGCATCTTCTCGTCGATGTTTCCGGACGAGAACATCAGGCGCGAGGCATCAAGCTTGTACAGGATGCCGTTCTCCAGGTGGACGGTGACGGCATCGTCGCCCAGGAGGAACTCCATGTCCGGGGTGCGGAAGACGCCGTCGATGCGGGACCGCTCCCTCAGCACCGTCCTGACCCCCAGCACCTCCGCGTATGCCCTGGCGGCCTCGCGGTGATGTTCCTGGATATCGTCCGGCAGGCGGAGGACGAGGACGTCGCCGAGCATCTCCCAGTGGCGCGGGAGAACGTCCTTCACGCCATCTGGTACCCGGGCCCTCTCCAGGACGAGCTCGTACGGCGGACGGTAGCACGACCTCTCCATGGTCTCGCCCTCGGTGAGCTCGAAGCCCAGCTCTTCCGCCAGACCAGGCGGGGGCGCCGTGTGGAGGGGTATGAACACGCTACCGTCCGCTCTCAGAACTCGCCTGTCCTTCGCTCCCAGCCTCCGCTTGAAGAGCTGCTTGCGGACCTGCTCGGCCCGCTCCCGGGGGACCTTGGCTAGAAGCACATCAATCCGAGCCGGCCCCCGCTATTTCACCTTTGCTCCCGCCTGATCAGTGAGCCTATGAGCTGCGGGGAGAACTTGACCAGCGAGGGTACGGCCTTGAGCAGGGGAGAGGCGATCTTGGACGGATAGTCGATGTCCCCGGTCGCGAGAACCTCCTTGGCGTCCGGGCGGTCCAGCATGCGGCACACATCGTCCATCTTGCGGTCCGTGAGGTTCACAAAGACCTTGCGGATGAGCAGGCCGCGGTCCACCTCCTTCCCGATGTCCGCCCGCCACTTGGCATCGTACTCCGTGAGGCGCTTGGCGCTCACATCCCCGTCCCTGAGGGCGTCCACCGCGGTCATCGCCCCCCACCGCGCCGCCCGGAGGCCGGTGTACAGCCCCCCGCCGGACAGCGGTTTGGTCTGGGCCGCGGCATCGCCGACGATCAGCACGTTGTCGGTGCAGGTCTTCTTCGGCGGTCCGATGGGGATGACCCCCGACATGGTCCTGAGGTGCTCCACGTCCCCGAGCCCGCACTTCTTGAGGAATGCCGTGAGATAGGTATTGGGCGTCTCATTACCATCTGATACCCCCAGCCCGACCCGGGTGAAGTCCCCACAGGGCAGCACCCACGCGAAGAAGCCCGGAGCGACCTTCTGGCCGATGTGCACCTCGACCATCGACTGGTCCTCCGCCTTCATGTCCAGGTCGACCTGGATCCCCCTGACGAGGTCCCTGGCCGGCCCTATCCCGGCGATCCTGCCGACCTTGGACTTGTAGCCGTCGGCCCCGACCAGCAGGTCGGCCTCGATGCTCACCGTCCCTTCGGGCCCCCTCATCTTCACGGACAGCTTCTTGCCCTCCCGCTCGAAGCCGGTGAACTCATGCCCGGTGAGGATGTCGGCGCCCTCCCTCTCGGCATGCTCGCAGCACTTGAGATCGAACTTGCTGCGGTCGATCACCACCGCCTTGGTCTCCTTGGTACGGACCTCCAGGGCCTTGCCCCCCGGGGGCACCAGCCGCAGGCCGGAGATCGTGTTCATGACGGTATCCTCGGCATGGGTCATCTCCACCACGCGGGGATGTACCAGCCCGGTGCACTGCACCGGCGATCCTATCTCAGAATGTTCTTCGACCACCACCGTGGTGAAGGTGGCGGTCTGTGCGGCAAAGGAGCTACCTACTGGTCCTCCTCCGATGATCACGACCTCGGCATCCACAGACCACACAACGCTGGAGAGTTATAAATATCCTTTTTGAAAGTGGGAGTAAAAGGTTTGGTCCTACTTCTTGGGAACCTTGGCCCAGTCGTCCTGGAATCTCTTGATCCCGATGTCGGTGAGAGGATGGTGGAACATCTTCTTCAGCACGTCGTAGGGTATGGTCGCGACATGAGCCCCGAGCTGGGCCGCCTCCACAACATGGATGGGATCGCGGATCGATGCGACGATCACCTCGGTGTCCAGGTCATAGTTGTCCAGGATGTTCATGATCTCGGCGATGAGCTTCATCCCGTCCTGCCCCACATCGTCCAGGCGGCCGACGAACGGGGAGACATAGCGCGCTCCGGCCTTCGCCGCCAGGAGCGCCTGGGCCGCGGAGAATATCAGGGTCATGTTGACCTGGATGTCCTCGCAGGCAAGGGCCTTGGTGGCCTTCAGCCCCTCCTCGGTCATGGGGACCTTGATGATGATGTTGGGGTGGATCTTGGCCAGCTTCCGGGCCTCCTCGATCATGTCAGGGGCCTTGGTGCTCATGACCTCGGCGCTGATCGGTCCGTCCACGATCTTGCAGATCTCTTGGACCAGGGTCTCGAAGTCGGTGTTCTCCTTGGCCACCAGGCTGGGATTGGTCGTTACTCCGTCCAATATGCCCCAGCTGTTGACCTCCTTGATCTTGTCCAGGTTAGCGGTGTCGATGAAGATCTTCATGTTCTCTTCCTCTCGATGACCTCCCTTGCGGAGGCGATGATATGCTCTGAGGTTAGCCCGTAGCGGTTCATGAGCACCGAGCTCTCCCCCGATTCGCCGAAGCAGTCCGGAGTGCCCACCCTTCTCAGGGGTACCGGGCAGTTCTCCGAGAGCGCGCATGCGACCGCGCCGCCCAGTCCGGACTTGACGGAATGCTCCTCCGCCGTTACCACGCATCCGGTCTTGCGGACCGAGCGCAGCAGGGTCTCCTCGTCCATCGGCTTGACGGTGGACATGTTGATGACCTCGGCGGAGACCCCCTCCTTCTTTAGCTCCTCCGCCGCATCCATGCACACCGCGACCATCTGGCCGCAGCCGACAAGGGTAACGTCGTTGCCCTCCCGGAGGACGGTCGCCTTGCCTATGGTGAACGGTGAGTCCATGGCCGTGACCATGGGCACGTCCGCGCGGCCCATCCTCACATAGCAGGGGCCGGGGTGCTCCGCGGCGGCCTTGACCGCCTTGTACGCCTCGATGCCGTCCGCGGGCACGAGGACGCACATGTTGGGCAGGATGCTCATCAGGCCTATGTCCTCGAGGGCCTGGTGCGATGCCCCGTCCCCGCCGACGGTGATGCCAGCGTGAGTGGCCACGATCTTGACGTTGATATTGGGGTACGCTATCGATTGCCGTATCTGGTCCCAGCATCTCCCGGTGGCGAACACCGCGAAGGTGGAGGCGAATACGGTCTTGCCCGAAACCGCGAGCCCGGCAGCGGTGCCCATGAGGTTCTGCTCCGCGATGCCCACGTTGAAGAACCTCTCGGGGAACTTCTTGGAGAACTCCACGGTCCGGGTGCTGGAGGACAGGTCGGCGTCGAGGACGACCACGTCAGTACGGGACATCCCGATCTCCACCAGGGCGTTGGCGTACTCCTTGCGCTGGCTGGTGTAGACCCACTTCATATGCTCTCCCCCAGCTCCTTGAGAGCGATGCGATACTCGTCGGCGTTGGGCGCCTTGCCGTGGAAGGCTATGGCGCCCTCCATGAACGAGACGCCCTTGCCCTTTATGGTGTGAGCGACTATCATCGTCGGCTTGCCGGTGACATGGGCGGCCTTGTCGCAGGCGTCAAGTATCTGCCTCATGTCATGGCCGTTGATCTCGATGACGTTCCAACCGAAGGCCCTCCACTTGTCCACCAGCGGCTCCAGGGACATGACCTGCTCGGTGGGGCCGTCGATCTGCATCTTGTTGCGGTCCACGAAGGCCGTTAGATTGTCAAGCTTGTAATGGGACGCGAGCATGGCCGCCTCCCAGTTCTGACCCTCCTGCAGTTCTCCGTCCCCCATAATACAGAAGATGCGGGTCAGGCGGCGGTCGAGCTTCGCGGCCAGCGCCATCCCGTTGGCCACGCTCAACCCCTGTCCCAGGGATCCGGTGGAGATCTCCACACCGGGGGTCTTCTTCCGGCAGGGATGTCCCTGCAGGTGCGAGCCCAGCTTCCTCAGGGAGATCAGGTCCTCGACCGGGAAGTAACCGGACTCGGCCAGCGCGGCATAGTACACCGGCGCGGCATGGCCCTTGGAGAGGACGAACTTGTCACGGTCCTCCCAGTTGGGCTCGCTGGGGCGGTGCCTCATCACCTTGAAGAACAGGGCGGTGATGATGTCAGCGGAGGAGAGCGAGCCGCCAGGATGACCGGACTGGGCGGCAAACGTCATCTTTATGATGTGTCGCCGGAGCAAGTTGGCCTTGGATTCCAGCATCTGTATGGTTTGGTCATCGTACAAAGTCAAATTTATCACCTCGGGGGAGGGAGATGGTCAATACTAGGGCCATGTTAAATAAGTTTTTATTTTATCTCAGACCGGGGCCAGGTCCTTCACCCCGTTCGAGATTCCAGATTTAATAAAAATTGTCGGAAAAGAATTCTAAAAAGGGGGTTTGGAGGGCGCTCAGTCGCTCTCGATCCTCGGCGCAAGAAGGTAGTCGACGTTGCCCTGCTTGTCCGCGATCTCGAACTCCAGCTTCACCGGGAAGTCGCTTCCCAGGTTGATGGTGACGACCGAGCCGGCGGGGATGGAGCGCACCATGTTGGAGAAGTAGTCCAACGGGAACAGGCTCTTGACCTTCTCCGAGACGTCCAGGGATATCAGGAGGTCCTTCGGCAGCCTGAGGCTCACCGAGTCGGTGTCCCCCTCGGAGTACATCTCGAAGCCATCGGGCGAAGCGTTCAGGGCGATGTGGTCCGATACGGATTCGGCGGCCCGTATGCCCTTCTGCAGCTCGTCGGAGGTAACCGTGATCTTTGCCGGCAGGTTGAGGTTCGGCACCTTGGGGTCGTTCATGCCTGCGGTGTCGACGAGGTTCATCCTCCTGGTGATGTTGCCAACGTTGAGCACCAGACGGTTCTTGGCCTCATCCTGCTCCATCTCGATGATGTCGCCGGCACGGGCAAGGCGGAGGACCTCCTTGATCTTGTCGAGGTCGATGCCCAGTTCGGTCTCGTCAGCCGAGAACTCCTCGAACGCCGACTTCTGGATCTTGAGGTCTACCATGGCCACGTGGGCAGGGTCGACCGCTTTCAGCTCCATCCCGTCGGCATTTATATTGAACTTGGCCTCGTCCACGAGGGTCGAGACCACGTCCACAACTCCCTTGAGGGTCTCGGACTTGATCTTGGCGTGAAACATGAATTTCCTCCGAATGAAATCCTAATAGTCTTGATGGTAAACATGTTGACGATGATAAACCTTGCTTAGGGTATGCTGGGTCAGTATTTGCGCCACTTGTGACCGCACTTGCAGCAGGTCAGGAAAGCGGTCTCTGGCTCGTCGGATTTCCTGGTCTGACGAAGGTACCAATATGCTTCGTTGTGGCCGCACTTGGGGCAGGGCACCGCGGTCTTGGGCATGATCCCCTCAATCCCACCGACCACCGGGCAGTCCTCTACCTCGCTCTTGTTCCTCTCTATCTTTACCCTGGACACGCCCTCCTTGGAGAGGTCCTTGGCCTTCTGTTCGAAACCCCCGCACTTGGGGTTGGGACATTCAAACTCGGCCCTGCTGCCTTCCTTGGCTCTCAGCAGGCCCCCGCACTTTGGACAGAACATTTTGTCTCGCCTTACGTCGAAAAATTATGCTCATATAAAAGGATTCTGGATAAGCACAAGCGACCGTCCGGACATGGGGTTCAGATGAACTCCCAGTCCTTCTTGTCCCCGACCGGCCTGCGCTCCGTGCGCTCCTCCTCGGCCGCCCTCCTGGCCACCCGCCTCTCGATACCTTTCTGCTCGCGCGCCATGGTCTGTGCCCTCTCCTTGAGCGCCTTGCGCTCCTTGGGAGCGATCGGCAGGGGGTCCTCCTCGTCGTATATGGCCCTCCTGGCAGAGCGGATGGTCCTGGGGATGTCCTCCGCATCGTCGTGCTCGGCATCGACCATCTCAAGGTCCTCGAAGCCAAGCCCCCTCCTTCGGCCAAGTGGGTCGCGCTGGCCCGTCGTGAAGGTGTTGCCTTCCAGTACCACCGTGGTCTGGTTCCCCCGGCTCATCCTGGTGAGCAGCAGCATCTCGCGGTGGGTCTGCTGGGAGAGCACACCGCCTATGTAGGCGAACGCCACCGTGGTCACGTAGCTGTCGAGGCCCAGGCTGGCCGTGGAGTGCAGCGAGGTGAAGAACGATGTTAGGTACATGTTGACGAACGCGACGTAGGGCTCGATGACCGGTACGTAGACGATTATCGTCGCGACCACCGCCTCGGGCGTGAGGTCCACGCCGAAGATCACAGTGGGGATGATGCCTATATTGACCAGTGTGCTCACGGCGAAGATGAACGCCACGGGCACCAGCGCGGCCATCATGCCCTTGAACGGCGCTCCGGCCCGGCGGCCGCCGACGTAGCCGGCGATCATCTGGCCGAAGATGGGGAGCCACCACAGGATGAGGGAGAGCGTGAACGTGTACTTGACGGCGCTCCAGAAGCTATAGGCTATGGGGCCCTCGAACTTCTTGGCCTCCTCATCGTCGTAGGTGTCCGCTAGGTGATAGACCCCGTTGTGAACGAGCGAGCTAGTGGTCTCGTCCCTGATCCTGGACCCTTTTCTTAAGAGCACTCCCATCCCTGCAGTCGGACGGATGTCCGACGAAGATGGACATCTCCGTGAGACTATAAATCACTACCGAGAAATAATAGAGAAAATTGAAATAGCTCTCTCATCGAGGGATGAAGTATCTCATCCCGCAGGCATCGAGGGCCCGCCTAGTGCTGTCGATGGTCACCGCCCCGTGCTGGGTACGGTGACGCATGATGTCCTCCATAGGGTATTCGAGGTACTCGGAGAACGCTTTCAGACGCTCCATGGGAAACGGTTGCTTGCCGACCAGGATCTGGCGGACGCTCCATCCAGGGTGAACGCGGGAACGGTATCCAAGCGCCCTTCCGAGCTGGTTGATGCTGCCGGCCTTATCAATGCCTTCCTTGATGAGCTTAACCCGGAAGCTGGATGACAGCCATATCCTGTCGTCCTCATGCATTCGATTGTGGGTCCTGTTGAGATCAACGGTCTCAGGCACGAAAATTCCCACAAACTACTTTGATAAAAAGCTTTCCTTGCATACTTACGAACATCCCGAACTCATCTCCTTCGCCAGCTCCCTCATCCAGAGCATCTGGATGTCCGCTGGAGGGCCAAGGAGTTTGATTTTTCTCAATCACCAAATTAATATACTCTTCTATGGCTAGCCCTGATAAAGAGAGAGTCATGGGAAGCTTTAGGAAGGTCCTCGCTGTGAGGACCTCAGCGGAAGGCGACATCGTCGACCTCACCGAGGAACTCAGTTCCGCAGTACGGGCATGTGGATTCATGGATGGTCTGGCCTGCATGTTCGTCAGCCACTCCACCGCTGCCTTGTTCACGATCGAGGATGAGGAAGGTCTCCGCAAGGACATGAGGGGCGCCTTGCAGCGCATATTCCCCAAGGAGATCGAGTACGAGCATCACCTGAGATGGGGGGACGGCAACGGACACTCCCATATCCGCTCCGCGTTCCTTGGCACTTCATTGACCGTCCCGTTCCACGATGGGGCTCCAGAGCTCGGTACCTGGCAACAGGTCGTGCTCATGGAGCTGGACAACCGAGGAAGGGACAGAAAGGTCGTTATACAGATCATAGGAGAATGAAAGGAGGCAAGAAAATGAAGATCAAGTTCCTGGGAGGCGCGGACGTCGTTGGCCGCATGGGAATGCTAGTGCAGAACAAGGGCGCCACCCTCCTCTTCGAGTACGGGATGACCGCATCCAAACCACCATCCTATCCGCTGGCCGCTCCCCCCGTGGACATGGCCTTCCTGACCCACAGTCATCTGGACCATTGCGGCATGATGCCCTGGCTGTGCGGGAAGTACGACACCGAGGTAGTGGCAACGCCCACCACCGTGGATGTCGCCGAGCTGCTGGTACGCGATTCCTTGAAGATCGCCGGCATCGAAGGATACCCCAAACCGTACGATGAATCGGACATCAAGGCGATGATGCGCAACTTCACCCCGATGACCTACGGCGAGATCATGGACGTCGGCGGGTTCGAAGTGTCCCTGCATCCTGCAGGGCACCTCCCCGGCGCCGCCATGTACGAGCTGAAGGGCGAGCAGACCACCGTGTTCACCGGTGACATGCATACTTACAACATGCGCCTGGTGTGGGGCGCGCACCCCGTGAAATGCGACAACCTGATCATCGAGGGGACATACTCCGGACGCCTGCATCCTGACCGCTTGAAGACCGAGTACGAGCTCATCGAGAAGGTCAAGGAGGTCGTCGAGCGGGGCGGGACGGCGGTCCTGCCGTGCTTCGCGGTCGGAAGGACCCAGGAGGTCATGCTCATCCTCAAGGACCTGAAGTACAACATGTGGGTCGACGGCATGGGGAAGACGATCAGCAGGCTGTACCTCGACCGCCCGGAGTACATACGCTCCGAGAAGGCGCTGAGGTCGGCCAAGCGCCGCTTCAACGAGGTGAGGACGCCGCAGGACCGCCAGAAGGCGCGCAAGGATGCCCAGGTCATCGTGACCACCGGCGGGATGCTGGACGGCGGGCCGGTGCTCAATTACCTCGACGATGTGAAGAACGACTCCAAGAGCGCGGTCCTGCTCAGCGGCTACCAGGTGGACGGTTCCAACGGCAAGAAGCTGATGGACGAGGGCGTCATCAACGTCCAGGCAACCAAGGAGGAGATCCCCCATCCGGTCAAGATCAAGTGCGAGGTCAAGAAGTACGACCTCAGCGCCCACGCCGACCAGAACGAGCTGCTCTCCTTCATCAGGGCCTGCAAGCCGGAGAAGGTCATCATCATGCACTCCGACAACCGTGAGCCGCTCGCCGAGGCGGTGAGGCAGGAAGGCATCAAGGTGCTCCTGCCCAAGGCGGACGAGGAGATCGATCTCTGAGCCGTAAAGGTTCATAAGACCGGCGTCCGATTCCCGGCTCATGAGCGGCATAGAGGACTTCCTCCGCGAGGACATCGGCCAGGGCGACATCACCTCCGAGGCGCTGATAGGCGACCAGAGGGGTTCGGCGAAGGTCATCGCCCGTCAGGAGTGCGTGATCGCAGGCCTCGAGGAGGCGGCCGAGGCGTTCGCCCTCCTGGGCCTGAGCGCAACGCCGCTGGTGAGGGACGGCAAGAGGGTGGCGGCCGGCACGGCGGTGCTCTCCGTGGACGGGGCGCTCCGCTCCATACTCACCGGGGAGAGGGTCGCGCTCAACCTCCTTATGCGCATGTCGGGCATAGCCACCGCCACGAACGATGTTCTCGCCACCTGCCGTGCCAGGAACCCGGAGGTCATCGTCGCCGCCACGAGGAAGACCACCCCGGGGTTCCGGCGATACGAGAAGAAGGCAGTGGTGCTGGGAGGGGGCGACCCCCACCGTTTCGGTCTCGACGACGCGGTCCTCATCAAGGACAACCACCTGGCCGTGGTGGGGAGCATAACCGCCGCGGTGAACGCGGGCAAGAAGGTCTCCTTCACCCGGAAGGTGGAGGTGGAGGTCACCTCGCTGGCCGGTGCCGAGGAGGCCGCCCACGCCGGCGCGGACATGATTCTCCTGGACAACATGACCCCGAGGGACGCTGGCCGGTGCTGCCAGGCGATCAAGCGCATCGACCGGCGCATCGTGGTGGAGGCGTCCGGGGGGATAACCCCGGAGACCGCCCCTGACTACGCGGCCGTCGTGGACGTGATATCGCTCGGCTGGCTGACCCATTCTACCAGGGCGACCGACCTCTCCCTGGACATAACTTCGGTCAGAGAGTGAGCTTGTTGCGGTGGTACTGCATCCCGATCTTCTCGGGGGCAGCCCCCATCGACAGCGCGAGGAGCTCCGCCAGGTAGAGGACGGGCAGGCCCCCCTTCTGCTTGATATCGAACTGCACGAAGCAGAAGGGGCAGGGAGTGAGGATCGCCCCGGCGCCCGATGCCTTGTGAGACCCCGCCGGGCCGGAGAGCAGCTTCGATGAGAGTTCCTCGTCGATCCCCGACAGCCCCCCGCCGCAGCAGCTCGGCCAGTCCTCTCCTCGGACCATCCTCGCGCCGGTCCAGGAGGCGATGCGGTCCAGGACCTCCGGGCGGAACGAGGCATCGAGGCCCAGTATGCCGCTGGGCCGGAGCATGTGGCACCCTGGATGGGACACCAGGGCGATGTCCATCGGCCTGACCACGGCCGAGCGTATCCCGGCCTCCCGCTCGCTGAGCAGCCCGGGCAGGTGGTGCACCTCCGTTCCGCCGCGGTACTCCCTGCCGATGGAGCGCAGCACGCCGTTCACCTCGGTGCGGACCGCGCGGTCCTCGAGGGCATGGGACGCCTCCTTGAGCGACATGTAGCAGCCATTGCACAGCGTTATGATGTCCCTGTCCGCCTCCTCCGCTATCGCCAGCAGGCGGGCGGCCGAGGCCAGCCAGGTGTCGCGGGCCATGGTCCTCAGGCCTATGGGCTCCACGCAGCAGGTGGCGTCCGGGAGATCCTCGTGCTCGATGCCCAGGCGGTCCAGGACAAAGCGCGACGAAGCCTCCAGGAACGGCAGCCGGGTGGGGATGAGGCAGCCGGAGAACAGGTAGTGCTTCTTACTCACGAACGAACCTCCCCAGGCCGGTGCGGCGGACGATCTCGCCGCAATCGCTCAGCGCTCTCTCGCTGACCTCGCCATCCGGCAGGCCCAGGTCCCTCCTCATCTTCCTGGTCATGCCGGTACGGGGGAAGCACAGCCCCGTTCTCGCGAACCTGTCCGCCTCGTCCAGCAGGTATGCGGGCACATGACCCCTCTGGGCGGCCCTTTCCCTGAGGAGGGCGATGACCTCGCCGGGGTCGGCTTCGGAGGGGCAGCGCTCCGAACAGCTCATGCACCTGGCGCACAGCCACAGCATGCCGTCGGCCTCGGGCCGGCAGGCCCCCACGGCCGCCCGGGCCATGAGCTCCGCCGGACGGATGCCGCCATGCCTCTGGCTCGGGCACACCGAGGCGCATTCCCCGCACTGCTGGCACAGCGATGCCGCAGGTGCGGCTCGCTCCAGCCAGCGTTCCATCTCGGGGTCGGTAGCGGCGGTCCTCACGCCGGATGCTATCTCTCCCGGACATATACTGTTTTCTTTCCGTCGTTTGCACCTGCCCGAATTCGATGACCTTAATATCGGGGAGCACGGTCCGCCGTTCATGGATATCGAGAAGGAGAAGTGCCAGATCTGCGGGAGGCCGGCCAAGAACTTCCAGTTCGCCATGTTCGTGTGCGAGCGGGACGAGTGCGTGGAGCAGGCCATGCACGAGCGGGGCGGACCGGCCGGGCACATCAAGGCCAAGCGCGAGGCCGAGGAGCGCAAGAGATCTGGAAAGAACTAGGTCAGCGATCGAGCGCCCGCGCCGCCCGGACGTAGAGGTCCTCGATGCGAACGGATCGCCCGAGGTCCGCACCGTGATGACGGTCAGCGCACGAGAGATGCATGAGGCACTTCGGGCAGGCGGTGACCAGCGTTCCCGCCCCCGTTGCCGAGGCCTCCTCCAGCCTCTCGATCTGAACCCGCTTGGCGGTGTGGTCGCAGTCGACCCACCCGCCGGTCCCGCAGCACGCGCTCATCGCCCCGCTGCGGGGCATCTCCACCAGCCTGCCCGTCCCCTCGAGGACTGCCCTCGGCTGCTCCACGATCCCAGCCCCCTTGGACAGGCGGCAGGGGTCCTGGAACGTGATCGCCTCGTTCCCTCCCTTCAGCCGCAGCCTCCCGGAGGAGATCGCCTCCGCAAGGACCTCGGCGAGCGTCCTTACCCTTAGGCCGGTGCTACCAGCGATCCTCGGGTACAGGTCCCTCCACACCGAGGCGCACTCCGGGCAGAAGGTCACGATCTCCCTTATCCCGCTCCCCCTCACGGCCTCGAGGTTCTCCCTTGCCAGCATGTGGAACAGCTCATCGTCACCGGCCCAGTAGGCATCGTGGCCGCAGCATCTCTCGGAGCGAAGCAGCCTCGGACGCACGCCGATGGCGTTCAGCAGGCGTACCGCCGCCCGGGGGATCTCGAGCAGGTCGTCCCGTATATACCTCAGCGTCACGTCCATGTACGGGACGCAGCCGATGAACAGAAGGACCTCGGACCCGGGATCAATCTCCAGGTCCGGCGTGACCCAGCCCGCCGACCTCGGCTCCAGGCCGGGGGAGGAGCTGAGCCTCGAGGCGCGGTTCAGGACCCCGTGGTGCGCCGCCGTCGGGAGCGCCTCCCGCCTCGACCGCCGCCTGAGCTCCCTCACCAGCCCGGGAAAGTCCACCCCGGCGTTGCAGACCGTTGAGCATCCGCCGCAGGCAGTGCACGCCCACAGCCCCGCGGCATTCTCCACCTTCTTGCCGGCCATCGCGTCCTCGACCACCCTCCGCGGAGAGAACAGCTCGCTCCGATGGGCGGCCACGCAGGCGTAGGTGCATCTACCGCAGCCGAAGCAGGCCTCCGCGCCGTAGCGCCTCAGGATATCATCCATCCGGCCGCCCTCCCGCAGGACCCAGCTCCCGGACAAGGGCGCAGAAGTCATCGATGGTGCGGCCGAACAGCTCCCCCTCGGACGCGGATATCCATCTCAGGACAAGCCTTTCCCTGCCTATGCCCAGGAGGTCGAGGAGCTCCCAAGCGTCCTGCACCCTCATCTCCTCCCTGATGTTCCCGGAGATGTAGTGGCAATCGCCAGGATGGCACCCGAGCACCATCACCCCGTCGGCACCGCGCTCGAAGCACTCGAGAACGAGGCCCGCGTCGATCCTGCTGGAGCACATCACCCGCACGATGCGCACCGCTGGGTCGTACTGCCTTCTCATCACTCCGGCCAGGTCCGCGCCGGCGTAGGAGCACCAGTTGCAGCAGAATGCCACCACCTTGGGTTGCCAGTTCGATTCGGGTCTCACTGTCCACGGAACAGCTCCCCGGTTTAACTATATATGCGAGCGGGAGATTCTGCTGCGAAAGCGGGGGATGGGAGCGAGCGACATGGAGAGCACTATCGCCCAATATCCCTCAAGACGATTATGTGCCCAAGACCTCAACATAACGAAGAAAGAAGTGCTCGCCTACAAGTTCCGTCCCTATCCTGACCACGAGCAAGAGGAAAAGCTGCTGTGGACCAAGGAGGTGTGCAGACGCGTTTACAACAGATTCCTGGAGCTGTACAACGCC
>CAYRPG010000028.1:0-34698 GCA_964426205.1 uncultured Methanomassiliicoccus sp.
CTTCGAGGTAGGGGATCGATATCGAGGTGGTGAACCCGAGGACGATCCCGGCCTCTTGCAGGAGCTGAAGCCGGCGATGGACGGCCTGCACCGACATCCCCAGGCCGTCCGCGAGCTCGCGATAGGTCGCCCGGGGGTCGCTCATCAGCATCTGGATCAGCATCAGGTCCTGCCCGTCCATACTGTACTGGATGAGTGAGCAGGTAGAGAATGCTTTTCTCCCCGCCCGATCACGAAGTAGGTCCAGCGCTCAGGCAGAGCAGCCCGAGCGACCATGACCACATGTCATGGATCGAACGATGGGATCACCGCAATCGATCACTACTTACAAGAGGTGCGCATTGGACTAGGGGCGATAATGAGCGGACGCAGCATCACAAAGGGCCGAGATCCCAGGCTGATAACCGTGCGCCGTGGCGGCACCTTGCAGGACGCCGACCATCGCCTCCTTGCAGCGTGGGCGGCCGATTGCGCGCAGCACGTGCTGCACCTCTTCGAGCGTGCGCGTCCCGATGACGATCGTCCGCGACGAGCGATCGAACAGGCGCGCGCCTGGGCGCATGGCGAGATCACGATGACCCAAGCCCGCTCGGCCGCCTTAGCCGCGCATGCTGCGGCCAGGGAGACGTCCGGGGCGGCGAAGGAGGCAGCTCGAGCCGCCGGTCACGCCGTGGCCGTGGCCCACATGGCAGATCACGAGGTGGGCGCGGCGGCCTACGCGATCAGGGCCGTACGCGCGGCATCTCCTGTGGAAGAGCGCAACGAGGCCGGTCGCCTGGAGTGTCATTGGCAGCGCGAACAGCTTCCCGGCGAGATCCGGGAGCTCGTGTTGGACGACCAGAGATCGCGTAATGAGAAATGCTGGTCCCTGTTCGATCGCTGATCGCCTTGCTCGCATCACTGCGATGCCCGGCAACGGTCCAGAATGAGCTCCGATCATTATGGTTCTGGGGCGGAGATCTCAATCCGGCAGGCGCCTACGGCCGTCCAGGAAGGTGAACTTGCCCACGCCATCGGGTGCCGATGCGAGATACCCTTGACCGTACGGGGTGAACGCCAGCCCCGTCAGGTAGTCGACCCATCCCGCGTCCTCGTACCTCACACCCAGCAGCTCCTCCCTCAGGAGGACGACCTCCCAGTCATGGGACACGTGGATGTCCAGACGGTCGCTCCGGTCCGAGGCCAGCCCATCAATGACCCGCGACAGCACCATGTCCGCCGCCTGCGGCGTCGGGAGGAGCCACCGCGGGTCGAAGCGGCCCTCGAACCAGGCGCGCATGAACCCGTGGCCCAGCTTGTCGGCGTCCCTCAGCACGCAGGGATCCTTGAGATACGGAGCGCAGAGCAGATGATTTTCCTCGATCGAGATGACCTCGCGATCGTTTGCCCTGAGCCCCTCGGCGATGCCCTCGGCGGTCTCCCTGCACCGCACCGCCGGGCTATGAAAGAGGCGCACGGGGCCGGAGGGGCTGATCGAGCCGCCGAAGCGAACCGAGTCCTCCCTACCCTTCTCCGTCAACCCGACCTCGAGGCTGTGGGCGATGCTGCGCACCTCGTTGCGTTCGGCGTGGCGGACCATGATCGACATCCGTCCTCCGCGGTTCGCCTGCTCCAATATCCATCTCTCGGGCACGCCAGGTAAGATGCGCCCACGAGCAATATGTAATGTCCGTCCATCTGTGAAGCGTTTTATATTCCCGCCGCATCTCTGTTCCTGCCCGGAGAGCGCATCGCCGTGCGGTTCGACGGGAGCGCTATTGATGCTCGAGGGATCTCATGATGAGGATCGGATGGTTCACCACCGCCAGGGGGCCGGGTTCGTTCAATCTCTTCACGACCATGCGCGAACGCATACGCAGAGGGGACATCGACGCCAAGCTCTCCTTCGTTTTCATAAACCGTGACATCAAGGGCAACGAGTACCGGAAGAAGATCGTCCAGATGGCCGAGGAGGACGGCGTCCCGGTGATCATCTTCCCCTCCGACGGGTTCATGCCCGAACTGAAGGCCAGGGACATCGAGGCGTGGCGTGACGAGTACGGGAAGGGCGTCAGGGAGCGCATATCGAAGCATCGCATGGACTTCGGCGTGCTCGCCGGCTACATGCTCATCATCGACCCCCAGACCTGCCGGGAGTACGACCTCATCAACCTCCATCCGGCACTACCGGACACCTACAAGGGCACCTGGGAGGAGATCGTCACCCAGGTGGTCGACAACGATGACACCGCGTACGGATCGACCATCCATGTCTGCAGCCCGGAGCTGGACCGGGGGGCCATCATCGCCTACGACTCCTTCGACGTGGGCCCCCTGAGGCCGCAGTTCGGCTCCAAGGACGAGCTGGTCAAGGGCGTGCGGGCCAGGGAGGTCCTGCGGGAGGCACCGCTTCTCATGGAGGCGATCAAGATGATCGTCAAGGGGGAGATTCTGCTGAGGAAGGGAGAGGTGCTCGATCCCCGGGGCAGGAAGATGAGCGGATATCAGGACCTCTCCGACCGGGTGAGCAGGGTCTTGGCCGGAAGCAGGTGACTTCCGCAACGCACCTGCGCCTTCCGCAGGAGGGCCGGCGGGACCATGGACGGTTTCTGAAACCGCTTAAATAGAGAATTCTCGTTCGTGCCGTTGATATATCAGAGGAAGCGAGGCATGGGCGATGTGATACCGCCGAGCGGGTCAGGGACCCTCAGCGATTACGACCGTACGTATCGCGAGTTCAACTGGTCTTCGGCCGACAAGGAGTTCGAATGGTCCCGGGGTGGCACTTACAACGTGGCGTCGGAGGCCATCGACCGGCATGCCAGCAACTGGAGGAAGAACAAGATCGCGCTTTTCTCCATCCGTGCAGGTGGAGATGTGAAGAAGTTCACCTTCGGAGAGATGGCCGAGCTGACCGGACAGTTCGCCTCTGGGCTGGAAAAGCTCGGCGCGGTCAAGGGGGACCGCATATTCGTGTACCTCGACCGGACCTCCGAGCTGTACATCTCGGTGCTGGGAATAACCAAGATGGGGGGCATCGCCGGGCCGCTGTTCTCGGCCCTTGGACCAGAGGCGGTGAAGGACCGCGCGCTCGATTGCGGGGCGAGGTTCATCGTCACATCGCCATACCTGTTCAGGAGACTGGAGCCGGTGATCGATGACCTGATGGACGTCGAGCGGTTCATCATCGTCGGCGACAACCCGGACCTCGGTGAGCGAGCGGTCAGCTTCGATGAGGTGCTGGCCTCCGGTGACCCTCACTACCGGACCAGGGGCATGGCGCCCACCGACCCATACATCATCCACTATACCTCGGGCTCCACCGGCAAGCCGAAGGGCGTCCTGCTGGGGCACCGCGCCATGGTGCAGCAGCTCACGGCCTGCCGGTACGTGGTGGACCTCCGGGAGGACGATACCTACTGGTGCACGGCCGACCCCGGGTGGGTCACCGGGACCTCGGTCGGCATTTTCGGCCCGTGGTACCTGGGCACCACCATCGTGTCCTACGAGGGGCGCTTCAACGCCCGCACCTGGTACTCCATAATGGAGCGCTTCAGGGTCACCGTCTGGTTCACCGCGCCCACGGCCCTCAGGATGCTGATGAAGGCCGGGGACGATGTGGTCGCGGAGCACGACCTGTCGGGCCTGAGGCACATATGCTCCGCCGGTGAGCCGCTCAACCCCGAGGTCGTCCGGTGGGGGCTCAAGTGCCTCGGTCGCCGCATCCACGACAACTGGTGGCAGACAGAGACCGGAGCGCCTTGCATCTCGAACTTCCGGTGCATGGGGATCCGGCCGGGGTCCATGGGGAAGCCCATGCCCGGCGTGGTGGCGGCGATCGTGGACGAGAGCGGCCAGGAGGTGCCTCCCGGGAAGAACGGATTTCTGGCGCTGAGGCCGGGTTGGCCGTCCATGATGATCAGTATCTGGCGCAACACCCCGAAGTACCGCGAGTACTTCGAGGTCCCTGGCTGGTACATCTCAGGAGACCAGGCCTACAAGGACGAGGACGGCTACTTCTGGTTCCTGGGCCGGGCGGACGACGTCATCAAGACCTCCGGCGAGCGCCTGGGGCCGTTCGAGGTCGAGTCGGCCCTCATCGAGCACCCGGCGGTCGCCGAGGCCGGGGTGATAGGCAAGCCGGACGAGCTGCGCGGCGAGATCGTCAAGGCGTTCATCGTCCTTCGGCCCGACCACGCCCCGTCCGAGCAGCTGGGAGAGGACATCACGCAGTTCGTGAAGACCCGCCTGGCCTACTATGCGTATCCCAGGGAGATCGAGTTCGTCGAGACCCTGCCGAAGACGCGCAGCGGCAAGATCATGCGCCGCGTGCTGAAGGCCAAGGAGCTCGGGCAGCCGCTCGGGGACCTGTCGACGCTGGAGGACTGAGGGGAGAGGCCCCTGCCTTCAAACCATTTCCGCTTTTCATTTTTTATCGACGTTCGAGCATATGCCAGGATCGACCGAGGACGGCCAGAAGCATATTATCAGGTCATCAGAAACAATGGTTGAAAAGGTTTGGGCGTAGGGTTTCAGAGAAGGTTCTTGGGGACCTTGGTGAACAGTTCCTTCCACGACACGAAGCCGATCATCTTGCCGTTCTTGTCCACGACAGGCAGACGGCGGACGTTCTTGTCGTTCATTATCCCCAGTGCATCGGAGACCTTCATTTCGGCGGAGACCGTCTGCACCGGGGAGCTCATGACCTCGGAAACCTTGAGGTGGAGGAACTTCGACTGGTTTATCATGTAGCGGCGCAGCACATCCCTCTCGGTGAAGATGCCGATCACCTTGTCGTTCTCATCCAGAACGATCACGCTCCCCTGGTCGTGGTCAACCATAAGCTCTATGGCGCTGAGGACCGAATCCTCGGGGGATACGATCTCCATCTTCTGAATCATGTAGTCCTTGACAAGCGCGGCCATGTTCTCGCTCCTGTAATCAAATCCTAATGTCCTGTACGATTGATAAACTAATGGGTTCCAGATGCCCCAATCCTGAACCAAGGGCGTTCATTTTTCGAATGACGCGGCAATGCCGAGTAATGTTGGTACATAATGGACCTCACCATGCGAAATAACATAGTGTTTACAGAGATGGAAAGAAGGTCCTTTCCTCACCTACCTCACCGGCGGTCATGAGCGAAATTTCCGATCGGGGCCGACCCTCATGGACCCCCGCTCCATGCCGAACCACTCCGCCTCGTCCCTCATGCGGTAGAAGTCGAAGTCCAGCTTCACCGCTGCCACCGCGGCCACCGAGCCGGGGATGAGGAACAGCGGCTCCTCGAGCATGTACGATGCAACGGCGGCAGCGGCGACCATCGCTGCAGCGGCCGCGTACCGATGGCGGTGGCCCTTCATCGCCCGCTGGCATTCGGTGCCGAAGCGGTCCTGGGCGTCCACGGGTCCGATCACCGAGGCGAAGATGGCCGACGAGTACATGGTGGCATCGTACATCGCCCTGCGGGGGTCCCTCCTGGGCCTTACCGAGGCGACGCAGTCGCGAACGAAGCTCGGGGAGCACTTGGCCATGCTGATACCCTCGCGGACGGCCTTTCGGGGCGGGTTCAGGTCACCGATAGCGCTCTCCCGGGCATCATGCCTCCATCCCCTGAACCCGGTGTTCACGCACTTGTCCTGCACATAGTGTAGACCGCGACCCAGGGATTTGACGGCCCAGTAGTCGTTCCCTGCAAGGTATGCTTTGCGGGCCCTCCAGGCATAGGTCATGATCGTGCCGGTGGCAGGCATGTGATGAGGTACCCTCCCGACGTAGGGCCTCCCGCCCTTGCTGGTCCTGTAGGCAAGGTCAGGGCGCTTGTCCGGTTCTATCGATCCGGCGCAGAACGCCCTCTCGAGGTCCTCGGGGAGATCCATCTCCGCCGATATGGCACGAGCTATGGCCGTGTGGCTCTTCCACTTCATCCCATCCCTGAAGCGAGCAGGGCTTGAACTCATATTTAAAAAGGATAGGGGACCTGGCCGAAAGTACCCAGAGAACGCCAGGACCGGCACTGCGAACGCTTATGCCCTCCGGCGGTCATATCATCGGTCATGCCCCTGCAGCGACTGTTCGTTCGTCGTGATTCCAGGATGTTCTCCCAGTTGTCGCCCGATGATGCCGTGGGATCGGTACGGAGGTTCCTGGGCCAGGCCCAGTTCAATATCTATGATGTGGGACCGTACCAGCTGCACGCCGAGCAGTTCTTCCAGAAGCTCGGCCTCCGCCGGGCGATGGACGTATGGGTGAGCTCACAGCCGGGTGGAGCGGTGGTCACCGCGGAGATATCGGCGACCCTGGGCGACACCGAGGCCGCGGTCGGCCTCGTAGGTGCGATCATCTACCTGCCCCTTGCCGTTGCCGTGGGCGCGGTATCATATATAGATTATGAGCAGGACGCCAACGCCCTCCTCATGTCCCTGTGGAACTACCTCGCTTCCTCGGGCTCCAGGAGCGGGGGCGAGAGCGGTGTGCAGGAGCGCCGGTGCGGCAACTGCGGGCTGACCCTCGACCCCGACGCACGATTCTGCAAGCGTTGCGGGGCGCAGGTAGGCGGGTAGACTGGCTAAGCGACTGTCTGACACTTGGCCGACAAGTTTTATAATCTAGAACATATATTCTACGGTTATGTCTCAGGATGGGAGAGGCAGCTCAATGTTGAGCGGACAGACCGCCGGTTTCATAACCATAGCGGTAGGGTTCGCGATACTTATATCGAGTTATCTGACCGAAAACCCCTGGCTGATCATACCGGTCGTACTGATCGAGGTCGGATTCTACGGCCTGGTCATGGGCGCCTTCGCCGGAATGCGCGGCGAGAAGACCCCGATAGGAGGGTTCCGCTGGGGCAACGATCCCGCGTACACCATGTTCTGGGGAAGCCTGCTGGTGCTGGTAGGCTCGCTCTGGCTGGTCAACGACGTGTGGCCGGATAACATCCCCGCGCTGATATCAGTGTTCCTCATCTGGATCGGCATCGCCGTGATGCTCCTGACCCGGAGGGGCGCCACCAAGACCAGGGTCTGGTAGGCGGAGAACGAACGAAGGAGCGGGCGCCGGCGGCGATGGCCCCTGGGACTGTGACGCCCCGGGCCCGTCCCTTTCCATTTTATGCTCCCAGGGTCGGTCGTTTCTCCCGTCCCGGACAATTTTCTACATCGGCAGTAAAGTTTTTTATCGCCTTTTTCCGGTGAACACATCGAGGGTGCTGAAACGAACGTCAAGGAACGGGTCGCGCTTTTCTCTGTGGTCGCTGCAGTACTGCTCACCGTGACCAAGCTGACGGTGGGGGCCATAACCAACAGCCTAGGGATAATTTCCGAGGCGCTCCATTCCAGCATCGACCTCATCGCCGCGATAATGACCCTGTACGCGGTGAGGGCCGCGGCCAGGCCTCCGGACGCGGACCATATGTACGGGCACGAGAAGGTCGAGTCCCTCTCCAGCCTGGGGGAGACCGCCCTCCTGTTCATCACCTGCGCTTGGATCGTATACGAAGCGTTCAACAGGCTTTTCAACGGCGCCGTGGTGGAGCTGGGCGTAGAGGCGCTGGTGGTCATGCTGCTGTCGATCGTCGTCGATTACACGAGGTCCCGTGCCCTCATGCGGACGGCCAAGAAGTACAAGAGCCAGGCCCTCGAGGCCGATGCGATCCACTTCTCCACCGACCTCATCTCGTCGGCGGTGGTCATCGTCGGCATACTGCTGACCATGGCCAACTTCCAGTACTTCGACTCCATCGCCGCCCTGGGCGTCGCCATCGTCACCGCGGTCATCGGCTACCGGCTGCTCAAAAGGTCGGTGCACACCCTGATGGACGGGGCACCGG
Organism: uncultured Methanomassiliicoccus sp.; assembly: GCA_964426205.1. Taxonomy (GTDB): domain Archaea; phylum Thermoplasmatota; class Thermoplasmata; order Methanomassiliicoccales; family Methanomassiliicoccaceae; genus UBA6. The sequence continues at coordinate 7,811 of CAYRPG010000028.1, forward strand.
CGGGCCTTTCGGACACCATCGCCGGGGAGATAATGACCGTTCCCGGCATCCATCGGGTGGAACGGGTGAGGGTCAGGGAATCGGGCGCCATCACCTTCGTGGAAGCGACGGTCTTCATCGACCAGGTGCTGCCGGTGGAACAGGGGCATCGCCTCACCGAGAAGGTCGAGCAGAGGATCAGGCTCGCTGTACCGAACTCCGATGTCATCGTGCACGCCGAGCCCATCTGTCTGGAGAACGCCTCCCTGGAGGACCGCATAAGGGCTGAGGGGGCGACCATGCCGGAGGTCAGGAGCGTGCACAACATCGTCATCACCGACGAGCCGGAGGGCCGCCTGGTGGAGTTCCATGTCGAGCTGGACGGCGAGCTAACGGTGGAGGAGGGGCACGAGTCCGCATCCCGCCTGGAGGAGAAGGTCGCCAGCCTCGATACGTGCATCGCCAAGGTGGTCTCCCACATCGAGCCGGTCGGCTGCCTGACATGCAGGGGGGAGGCCTCCGAGATGGAGAGGGTCCTGATACAGGAGACCATCGACAGGATCTCCGACCAGTTCCCCGAGGTCCGGTGCTGCCGGGACATCCACGTCCACTCCACCAGCAGCGGCTACCGGGTGTTCCTATGCTGCCAGTTCGACCCCCATCTCAGCGTGAGCCGCGCCCACGAGATCGTGACGCGCCTGGAAGGGGCCATCCGATCGAGGCATGCCGAGATCGACAGCGTCACCATACACCTGGAGCCAGCCTGCTGATCGCTCGATGTCCGCGGCCAGGTTCCTGGATAGACGTGAGCACTTCTGTCCATGGACCGTGCCCCCCGGTCCACGAACACCCTGAACATCCCCTCTTCGCCACGGTCGACGTCCACCTCGTACCCCTCGTTCCTCACCCTGTCTGCCATGCGTCGCCGGGGAAGCATAGTGCCTTTTCCACGGCCTCCCGTTTGGTTATATCCCCGCTGTTCCCCGAGGTCTCCTCATGGTCCTCCGCGAAGCAGTGCCTGGTGACCCTGAGAGCCTCGTCGGAACCGATGCCCATATGTCCCTACATTGATGTTTGGAGAGGATGGAAGAAATAGGTTTCAGTTCGCCCTCGCCGGGACGTTGTCCCGGAGACAGTGGACCATGCTCGCCGCGACGTCGTGGATGGTCTCGCCGTCCCTCACCCTGGCCGACATTATCTCCGCCAGGCTGCCTTCCTCGATGCGCCTCTCGATCAGGGGGAGGTATGCGAGCTCCTCAGAGGTGGCGACCCTGGAGGCGGCGTCGTACAAGCGCATCAGCTCCGCCCGGCAGGAGGCGGTGGCATGCTTCATCGAGGCCTCGTTCGCCTGCAGGAGCGAGTCGTGGTCCTCCTCCAGGTCGAGGTCGGCCCTCAGGAGCGAGAGGACGAAAGCGGTGACGGCCATGTCCGAGCGGATGCACTCCTGCTCGTCGCAGGCCTTCAGCTCGAGGCACTCGCGGTGGTAGCGGACGATCACTCCACGGGAATCGATCCACTCGTGGCACAACTCGTCTCCGCCTATCCGCCGCAGCTGCTGGTAGATCGACCCGATGATCTCGTCATGGTGGGACCGGGACCTCAGTCTCTCCGGGATGATGTTGTTGCAGATGATCGGCACCCGCCTCTGGTTCTGGCGATAGTACTCCAGACGGTTGTCCATCATCCTCGTGGCCCTCCCTTCCACGAAGGGCGAGGACGCGGTCAGGGCGACGAGGTAGGGCGTCAGCGCCCGGAGGCGGTTGAACATGTTCACCATCTTGCCCTCGTTCCCGTAGTGGACGTTGACCTGCAGCGCCTGGATGTTCAGCCAGCCGTGCTGCTTCAGGTCGAAGAGGCGGTCGTAGACCTCGTAGATCTCGCGGTCCTCGTGGTCCCACACCGCGGTCTGGTCCAGGGTGAGCAACGGGTGCATGCCCAACCCCATCAGGCTGTACCTCGAGCTGGTAGCCAGGTGGAACCGCTGCATGCCGTCGTAGAGAACGCCCTCCATGTCGGCGACCGAGGTCTGGGGCACTGCCGGCACGATCTCGATGACGTTCTTCTGGAGCTCCTTGCTCAGGTTCACGCCACCGAAGGGGATCTCGTTCTCTACGCTGCCGTGAATGCCCTCGAGGATGCGGTCGACGATCGGAAGCGGGCCTAGGTCCGCGTCGTTCACCGAGAGCTCGTGCTCAGTCCCTACCGTCGTTGGAGAACACCTCGGACAATGGGATCTCGGCGACCTTGTCGGTATCCGGCTCCTCGATCCTGCAAACGCTCTCCAGCTCCTCCCGGGGGAGCGTCCTCACCAGGTGCTGGATCTTCTCCACGGCCAGATCGTATTGCTCGCTGTAGACCGCGGGGTTCCCCTTCAGGAAGGACACCAGCTCGCAGAGGCGCTCCTTCTTGAGGAATATCTCCAGGTTCCCATTGTGCACGTCGAAGGTGAACGGCCCCGCCGAGCAGGTCTCTGGCTTCACGCTCTGGACGCGGCATCTTCCATCCGAGAAGCCTACGCAGAAGCCGGTGGACTTGCAGTCCAGCATGCGGTGCTCCCGGAATAGCACGTCGTCAAAGGTCATGCCGTTCTCGAGCAATATGGAGATGCGCTCCTCGGTCAATGGGGGCCGGGCATAGTAGCAGCAGCGGCCACCGCACTTGTCGCAGATCTTGGTCAAAAGGTCATATGTAGCCTGATTCATCTAGAACACCTCTCGGGCGTCCCCTGCTGAGGGACGGAACCCCGTGATTGCGATTGCCCGGAAACAACGCCTAAACATGACGCATCGAGGCAGTTAAAACCGGTGATTAAATGCCTGCTATTTATTTATTTTGAGACAGGGTCTGGCTCGCTGAAGGGAACACCGCCCGGAAGAGCTCGGGCCAAGCGTCGAGCCCGCTCTGCCCCGGCCCGCGCGCTTTGTGGTGCCCGAGCTCGTGCCCGCACCTAGCAGCTCGCTGAACGGTCCCGCTTCGCTCTCCTTCCGTCTTGGCCCCCACATCTCAAGAACGATCGGGTCATGGCCACGTCGGCGAGATGGTCCCCGCATACCTCCTGGATTGAGGATGTCGAGAAGCCTATGGAGAGCTTGATGCCATCCGATACGCGGTACATGTGCTACGGCCAGCCCCCTTCGGGCTTGAGCGCCAGGTCCTTCAGCAGCCTCTGGCGGCCTTCCCGCCCAGCGTCACGCTGGATGCTGTTCATGTGAGCTCAGTGCTCGGTGAGGCGCGTGTGCCAGTCTAGGAGCGCAGGGAGGTGAAGGTGGGAGGCGCCACGCCGGGAGCTCAGACCTGATGGTGCACCATCCGTACGGAGGCCATCGCCCTCATGTTGGCCAGCGGTGTTTCGGGAGCGAACCCGCACCCCGGGGCGAGGACGTCCGTCCCGGCCTCGATGCATTCCTTGCACTCCTCCACCACGTACTCCGGGGAGCGGAACAGCAGGGTATCGGTCGGGGAAATGTTCCCCACCGCCGCCACCCTGGTGCCGAGGAGACGCTTCACGGCGCGGATGTCCATGCTCTGGTCCACGCTGATGCCGTCAGCGCCGGTCCCCTTCATCAGCGGGAGGTTCAGAGCTGTGTTCCCGCATATGTGAAGGATGCTCCTCGCCCCGGCGTCCCTTACGACCTGGACCAGCCTCTTCTCGTAGGGCTGGGCGAACTCCTCGAACTGATCCGCCCCGAGGATGTCCCCGCTGGCGGTGGCATCGACCATGACGATGACATCGGCGCCCGCGCCCACCGCCTCCTGGGCGTACTCCACGTTCCACTGGAAGGCCTTGTCGAGCACCACCCTCAGGTATCCGGGGTCGATCAACAGGTCCATCAGGGCGGCGGCCTCGCCCCTGAGCTGGCAGGCCAGGGTGAACGCGGAGATCGCTCCGCACAGCACCGGTGTCCCGCCCCCTAGCCTCTCGCGGAGCAGAGCGACGGCCTCGAGCACCACCGGCGCGCGCCCGTCCCGCCTCGGGTCCGGTATCGGTATGATGTCCGCAAGGTCCCTGGAGGTCACCGGACGCCCGGTGATGGCGGGCTGCCGGCGCTCCGATTCGTGCGAGGTCACCGCCCCGAAGGCCGAGGCGTCCACCGCGGCGTCGAACGGCACCCGGCAGCCCTCCAGACCAGCCACGGTGTGCGCCGCGAGGGACAGCTCGCACATCAGCCGCGGGTCGCTGTTGGCCTGGGGCCAGAATGCGCCGGAGGCCTTCATGAGATCAACGGTCCCGGTCTGGGTCGGGGAGACCACCGGCACCCTGTCCACCGGTTCCCTCGCCAGTACGCTGAGAAGACGCTCCCTCTCGTTCATGCTATTGCAATAGATAGGCAGCGCTTTCAATCTTTACAATCGGCGCTGATGCTCTTGCTGACCTCCTCGAGGCCACCGATCGCGTCCGAGGCGTCCTCACCGCCCTGCTGGCGTGGCCGACGGTAGCACCTCCCTGCCATGACCAGCAGCACGCACGCGCCGATGCCGAGGGCCAGGGCGGGCACCGTCGCGTCGATGGCGGGTTCCGGGGCGGAGGGAGCGTTCGTAACGGGGGCGGGACCGCCGTCCTGCGCACCGGAGCTCTTCTCACCGTTCTCGCTCATGAGGCCCGCCGGGGCCGAGGCGATGTAGACCAGGGCGATCATTGCGATGAGGCACACCAGCGCCGAGGAGATCAGGATGACGATCCTTGTCCTGTCGTTCGGGTTGAGTATGTCCCGCGATTTCCAGGTCAGCGCGTAGTAGACGAAGCCGTGGTCCTCGGTGCGGGCCACGAAGCCGCCCTCTTCCAGCTTCTTGAGGTGACGGTGGACCGCCGCTTTGTCGATGCCCAGGAGTTCGGCCAGCTGGGAGACCGTACGGCGGTTGGACTGCAGGTTCTTGAGGATCTCCAGCCTGGTATCGGATGCCAGGGCGAACAGCGAACGCTTGTCGAGCTCCACCTTCATGACGGCCCCGCTGACCGGAAGCGCTTCCGGGGGCTTGAAACCTGCCGCGTCAGAGCGCCACGGTGATGCCGCCATCGATGCCATGGTCGTACGCCCTCCCGTCGCCGTAGGCGAGCGCCCCCAGGGGCGCGAGCGTGCTCATGGAGCTCGCCATGACCGTGGTGTCGGACACCGTGTACAGCACGTCCCCGATGTAGAGGGAGCGGTCTGCGGTGGCGTTCTCGTGCACGATCCTCCCCACCTCGCTTATGCCGTTCCCATCAAGGTGCAGCACCAGCGCCGCCGAGGAGGGCCGATAGTACTGGTCCCATGACCCGTAGTAGGTCACCGGTATGACCAGCATCCTCGCGCCCGGGACATAGAGGACCGCCTTGTGATCGTACTGAGCCGGGGAGTAGGAGAAGCCCTCGACCACGTGGCTGTCGATCTCGGTCATGTTCATCGGGTCGTCGACGCTGTAGAGCGATACCTTCACCGAGCCGTTCTCGAAGCCTATGCCCATGAGCCCGGCGTCCACCATCTGCAGGTAGTTGGACGCCCCCGGGACCTTGAGCTCGCCCAGGACCGACGGCGTGTCGGTGCTGAGGTCGATGATGAAGAGCGGGTCGATCTGGAGATAGGTGACGAGGTAGAGGCGGTCGCCCATGAACCGGCAGGAATAGATGCTCTCCCCCGGAGCGATGCCGGTCACCGAGCCGACCTCCTTGAGGCGGAGGTCGAACACATGGACCTCGTTGGTGGGATCAGGCCACGACGTGGTGGTCGCTATCCGCAACCGCCCCCCGCTCTCGTCGAGAGCGAATTGGTTGAGCGGCCCGCCGTCCACCGAGGCCTGCGCATCCAGCGACATCTCCGTCCCCTTCACGGCGATGCGGTAGATGGTGGTGGTGAGCTTCGAGCTCGAGGTCACGGAGGCGCTGTCCCACAGCTGCATGGTCAGGTACAGCGCGGAGGGGGACATATATGCCACCGAGGTGGAACCGGCCAGGGTCGTGAGGGTCCCGACCCGGCCGGAGGAGGTATCGAACGCCAGAAGGTTGACGAAGCTGGAGACCTCAGGCATGGCCGGATCGTAGCTGACCTCGGTGGCCTTGACGCCGTCGCTCTCCCCGTTCACCGTCCGCGCGGGCAGGCGGAGGCCCCCGCCGTATGACCACACTCCGAGGTCGGTGACCATGTAGAGCGTGCGGTCGACCATCCTTGAGGTGACAAGGTACCCGCTCATGCCCGCCGACCGCTCTAGCACCGGCGCGGCCGGGTCGGTTATATCATACACGTTCGCGCAGGTCCTCTGGACATCGTAGTATGGGTAGCGCATCGCCGCCATGTCGCCCCCGGCGCCGGAGGACGCGGCGTATTCGGAGTAGACCACCACAAGGCGCTGACCGTCGACGTACAGACCCTGCACGTACGATCGGCCGCTCCCGTCGATCACGATCTCGCTCACGTTGGTCATGGGCAGGCCTGCCCCGATCACGTGGACCCGCCCCCCGTCGGCGATGTAGATGCAGGTGCCGTCGGTCTTCACCCGGTCGCTCTCGTCCACCCCCTCGACCTGGACGTTCGTATTGGAATAGGAGGCGTCCTCGTTCACCCCGGACGCCGCCACGCCCTTGCCCGACGATCCCCCGTGACCCTGGACGAACATGCGCAGCTCGGGTTCCGAGCTGAAATTGATCAGCCTGCTGTTCTCTACATGCTCGGTCGTAGCGATCATTCCGAGGGAGCCGAGCATGACCCCCACCACCAGCAGGGCCCAAAGGGCGGGCAGCGCTCTCATCCCCCCGGGAACGGGCTTGCGGGCACATATACCCGTCCTTCCCGTTGACCGCGCGGTCAACGCGGCCCGGCCTTGCATGCTGCAAGAATGCTGTTGAAAAAGAAAACGTTCGTCATCACCGGGAACGATAAGGTTCATGAACCGCTCGCTCTTATATATTCAAATAATTATGATAAAAAAGATGCTGGTGACGTTCATCATATGCCTCGGCATGCCGCTGCCCCTGCTTCCCGCGCCAGAGGTGAAGGCGGCGACCATGCGGTCGCAGATCATATTCACCGAGGATTTCGAGGGCGAGCGGCCGGGGACCTATCCCAACGAGTGTTGCGCGGCGATAGCAACAAGGCGAGCGACATTGGCTCATGGTGCCGGACCATGTGCTCCTCCGTCTCGACGATCCCCGCTACCCCGGGTACGATCCATATGTGACCTGCTCTCCCACCGGCTGCACACCGTACTACGATACCAACATGTCCTCCTTCCTGCGGAGGCAGGTCCTCGGCGTGGAGGGATACAGCTCGATCGGGATGGCGTTCAAGCACTGGTCCCGGACCGGGAGCTCCACCACCGCGCTGGGCGAGGACCGCATGCTCATATCCACCACGGCCAATGGCACCTACAACCCGCCGACCTCCGAGTTCGCCGAGGTCTGACGCCAGCCGGTGTGGGACTCCTCGGGCGGGAGGACTGTCGCCCTGACCCTGCCGGCGGGGACAGCCTGGGTAAGCATCGGCCTTCACCCCCGGGCCGGAGCTCCCGGCGGGCGGTCCGTACATCGGGGCGTTCATCGATGACATCGTGGTCGGGTGCAGCGACGGCGCTCCGTCGCCCTACATCGGCGGGCTGCCGGCCTACACCAACTCGACCGCCTTCTCCGTTCCGGTCAAGGTCCGGGGCGATCCTCATGCTCTCCCGGAGGAGGGGCTAGGCCCTGCGGCTGACGTAGGGGTCGCCGTCGATGAGGAACCTCCACGGCCATCGGGCGGCGGTCCCGGCGTAGTCCACCCCTACCCGGGGTGCCGCCACCACCCTGCCCTCCGGCTCGCCGTCCTCGACGTAGAGGGCATCCCCGCAGACATCGGCCCCGTCCATCCCGCGGTCGATGGCGAACGCCATGCAGAGCTTGGACGGACCGTTGCACAGCCTTCTCCTCGACCGCTCGTCCGCGATGTCGATGCCTCTTCGACGGGCCATGAGCTCGAGGCCCCGGGTCGGCCGGACCGCCCTGATGAACACGCCCTGCGGATCGCCCACCACGCTGCACACGATGTTGAAGCAGAGGTACATGCCGTATATTGGGTAGACGTAGGCGTGGCAGGGCGGGCCCCACAGCGTCCCGTTGCGTGCCGTCCTCCGGCCTCCGAACGTATGGGAGGCCGGGTCATCGACCCCCGAGTACGCCTCGGCCTCGACTATGACGCCGGAGGTCGTGCCCTCCGGGGATACGTGAACTAGGCTCTTGCCCACTATGTCCCTTGCCACCTGTAGCGCGGGGCGGGCGAAGAAATCCCTTCCCAGCCTGCTGTCCATCCACACGACATGGTATGATCATCCCATAATGCTGCCCTGCCCGACAACGGTCAGGGGGATAGCATCGCCATCAGATATCCATCCTGAAAGTTTTATATCTCCGGGACAGCACATTCGCGGCCTCAGGATGGGAGATGCTATCATCAGTCCTTTAGCAGCCAGTTCGCGTCCTTCGAGAGTGGTTTGTTGATCGAGATCGTCATGATCACGTTCCTGTACGCATTTCTGGGCGGGGCGATCAAGTTCATCGACCAGGCATACGATGAAAGGGCCTTCTCCATACGCGCGGCCAACATCGTTGCGGTGATGGCCGGACTGGTCATGGGCTACCTGATGGCCAGGGACAGCCCGTTCTCCACTGCGTTCTACGCGGCCATGCTCATCTCGCTGGTCATGGCCAGGAAGATCGACAACCGCGCGTTCGCCCTGGGCACAGTGCTCGCGGTGGCCGGGCTCCTGGCGTTCTACCCCACCAGCGATGTCCAGTGGGCGCTGTGGCCGATCGTGGCGTTCCTGGTCGCCGGCTTCGTGGACGAGGTGGCCGACGGGATGGTGGACAGGTACAACATCGAGGGAGGGCTGCAGATGTTCCTCAACTACCGGCCCTTCAGCGACATCGCCCTGTTCGTCATGATACTGGCGGGGATGTTCTCCTGGGTCTACCTGCTGCCCTACTTCGGCTTCACCTTCTCGTACATGCTGGTGGAGAGGTACTCGGAGAGAGACCTCTCCATCTCGGACGGCGTGGTGTGGATCAAGAGGCGCGTGCTCCGCAGGGCCAACTAGGCCGGCGGGCGCACATACCAATATTTTAAAAGGCCGCCGGGAATGTGGTGTCGATGTCGTACTCCAAGGCCGGTAAGACCACCTTCAACCTGAAGGTCATCTACAACAAGTGGAGGATGGCCTCCCTGGTCCTGGACCTCGCAGGGCTTGTCACATTCTTCTTCGCCCTGGGGATGGAGGGCCTCACCGTACCGCTCATGGTCGTCGCCCTGGTGCTCCTGTGGGCAGGCGTGGTCGTCTCCTACAAGTACGTGTTCATCGAGAAGGGGAAGCCTTTCGAGACCGTCGCCAAGGTATCCTATACCATCAGCCTCATCCTCGCCCTGATCCTGTCGGTGCTGACCGTCATCACCGCCATCAACGGTTGATCGCCGGCGTCACTTCTCGGAGGCCTTGCAGGCCTGGCAGGTGTTGCCCACTCTCAGGTAGAGATAGAGGGCGAGCATGGCCACGAAAACTCCCACGATCACGGCCGCCCCTCCGGCCACTGTGGCGAACCCCACCAGCGTAGGTATCAACAGCATCATTATCACGGTCATGAAGGCCAGGGCCAGGGTCAGGACGAACACCGGGTAGCGGCCGGGAATGATCGCCCCGCAGGTCCGGCATTTCAACGTCATCGCCATGTATATTCGCTATGTCACCGCCCCACGGATAAGGCTTTGCGGCAGCCCCGAGGGCGGGCTCCCTCCACCCGGACGCGGAACGGCGGGGGAGGGCGATGTATGGAGGCAGGGACCTCCGGCGGCCGTCGGGACATCTGCGAGCAAGCTCCCCCGGAGAGGTTGATATGCCGGCGTGCCCAATATCGTCATGTGGTCGAGGGGCATGGGACAGGAGGAGGGCCGCCGCCGGGGAAGACCTCCCCCGCAAAGCTGGGGATGTTCGATGTCACGAACCTGGTGGTAGGGTCGATAATAGGGGCGGACATCTACGTGGCCACGGCCATAAGCTCCCGCCTGGTGGGACCTGCCGCCCTTATCGTCTGGATCGTCGCGGGAGCCATGGCCCTGATCATCGCCATATCCTTCGCCTACTGCGTGATGGCGCTCCCCCGGGTGGGAGGCCCGTACGCCTTCGTGACCTCAGTGTCCACCCCCTTCGCGGGGTTCATGATCGGCTGGGCCCTGTTGCTGGCGGAGTGGTTCTCCCTTGCGGTGTTCCCGGTGGCCTTCGCCCAGTACTTCGTTGCCCTAGTTCCCGGGATAGATGCCATGGGGCAGGCGATGCTCAAGGGCCTGTTCATCGTCATCATCGTCGTCACCAACATCGCCGGGATAAAGGCGGCCGGGAGGGCCAACGACGCCCTCACCCTCATAAAGCTCAGCCCCCTGCTGCTCATCATCCTGGGGGGCCTGTTCTTCATGAGCGCGAACCCTGCGACGGTCACTTCCGATCTACACCCCTTCCTGACCGGCGGGGCCGGACAGCTCGGCCAGGCCCTGGTGCTCATCTTCTGGGCCTACGCCGGCTTCGAGCTGAGCACGCTGCCGACCGACGAGGTCAACGAGCCCGAGAGGACGGTCCCCAGGGCCATCGTCGCCGGGATGTCCATCGTCATGGTGTTCTACCTGCTGACCAACCTGGTGGTGATATCGGCGATCGACCCGGCCATCCTCATGGCCTCCTCCTCGCCCCTCATGGACGCCACTCGGTCGATCTTCAGCGTCGCCGGTGCCGCCACCTCGGGGCTGGTGCTGTTCGTGGGGGTCGGGGCCCTGCTCTCCATCATGGGCGCCGACGAGTCCGGTACCCTCGGCACGTCCAGGCTGGCGTACGCCATGTCCCTGGACGGGCTGCTGCCCCGCCAGCTCGCGCGCAAGCACCACCGGTTCCACACGCCGTACCTGGCGATCCTGGCGCTGAGCCTGACGGCGTTCGTGGCCTCCTTGATCGGCGGCATCGCCGCACTGATCAACGCCTCGGTCTTCCTGCTCGCCCTCGTCTATCTTTCCACCTGCGCATCGGCCATCATCCTGCTCAGGAGGAACCCCGAGCTGGCCGGCAGGCTGAGGGGAGGGCGCGCCATCCCCGTGGCGGGCATCGGGCTCTCCATCCTGCTTCTGCTGCTGGTCGACCCGCTGCTGTGGCTGATCGGCCTGGTGCTCCTGGCGGTGGGGGTGCCGGTGTACACCTACTTCTCGCCACGCGAGGAGCTCAAGGAGCTTCGGGAGGCGTTCTACTCGCCGGAGAGCATAATGGCCAGGGTACGCCACGATAGCCGTCGGTTCCTGGCGCTGCCCGTGCATCTCGCCCATCACCTCTACGATCGCATCAGGGGGCGGAGGCGCGCGGGGAGGAACGATTAGTAAGGGGTCCGACCATCCCGGAACTAGATGCCCGAACTGCCCGAGGTGGAGACTTTCAAGCGCTATATCGAGGCCGGGTCGCTGCGGCGGCCCGTGACCAGGGTCGAGGTGAGGAACCGCACCGTCCTCGCCGTGGACCCGGAGATGCTGCAACGGAGGGCCGAGGGGGCGATGTTCCTGTCCGTCCGCCGCCATGGCAAGCAGCTCTTCCTCGAGCTCAGCTCCGGAGGCTGGCTTACCTGGCACTTCGGGATGACCGGGGAGCCAGTGCTCTTCGACGGTGAGAACGGGCCGCGCTTCCCCCGCGTGGTGTTCCGCTTCCCCGACGGGGCCCTCGCCTTCGATGACCCGAGGATGCTTGGCCGCATCGGCTGGACCGCCACGATCGAGGAGTTCGTGCTCCTCAAGAAGCTGGGGCCGGACGCTCTGTCGATATCAAAGAGGGAGTTCGTGGAGCGGTTCGGCCGCGCCCGGGGAGCGATCAAGCCTGCGCTGATGGACCAGCACCGCATGGCCGGCATCGGCAACATCTACGCGGACGAGGTGCTGTACCAGAGCCGGCTGGACCCCAGGACCGATGCCACCGAGCTGTCCACGGAGGACCTGGAGGCGATGTACAGGAACATGAGGCGTGTGCTCAGGCTGTCCATCGACAGGGGGACCGAGTTCTCGAGGTTTCCCCGGACCTACCTGCTGCACCACCGGCGCAAGGGCGCCTCTTGCCCCTATTGCGGCGGAACGGTGGACACCCTGACGCTGGGCGGGAGGACCGCCTACTACTGCCCGGCGTGCCAGAACGGCCCGCGCGAGAACACGTCCCGGAAGGCCGCGGAGGATGCGGGATGAGGGTCGAGGTCCTGGGCACCAGGGGGCACATCCAGGTCAGCGCGCCGGGGCACGAGCGGCACTCCGGGGTGCTGATCGACGACGTCCTCTTCGATCTCGGGGAGAGGGAGTACCTCGACCGCTCGCCGCGCGCGATCTTCATCACCCACTTCCACGAGGACCACGCCTTCTTCGTGAACGATGATGAGATCGAGATCGGCGTGCCGGTGTACGCCCCCGAGCGGCTCGCCGGACGGGACATCAGGGTCATCAGGAGCACTGTGGAGGTCAACGGCATGCGCATCACCCCGGTGCCGACCAACCACAGCGAGAATGTGCGCTCCTGCGGCTACCTAGTGGAGAAGGACCTGGAGCGGGTGCTGTACACCGGGGACCTTATCTCGGTGCAGGCGCGGTACCGCGACCGCCTCCCTGACCTGGACCTGGTGATCACGGAGGGGAGCTTCATGCGGCGGGGAGGCCTCGTGAGGAGGGACCCCGATACCGGCAGGCCCCACGGCCACACCGGCATCCCGGACCTTGTGCAGTTCTTCGCCCCCATCGCCCGGAGGATCGTCATCGCCCATCTGGGGAGCTGGTTCTACAGGGACATCCCGGCGGCGGTGAAGCAGATCGAGTCCCTGGGGCTGGAGGGCAGGGTCATCGTGGCCGAGGACGGCACCGTGCTCGACCTGGGGACCGATATCTGACGCCGGCGGAGAGCGGGGGGCGCTCTCGACCGCTGCGCTCCAGTTCGCAGCTCAGATATCCCTGCGCAGCACCACCGTGGGGTCCTTAAGCCCCGAGCCGGTGACCATCAGCACGACGCGGTCGTCCGCCCTGCGGTCCACCTGGTCCAGTGCGGCCATGGACGCCGCGGCGGCCGGCTCGGCGAAGATCCCCTCCCGGCCCAGGTCCCTGATGGCCTGCACTATCTGGTGGTCAGTGACCGTGAGGCCGTACCCGCCGGAACGGTCCATGGCCTCGATGGCCGAGAGCCCGTTGAACGGCGATTTCACGAGAATGGCCGAGGCGATGGTCGTGGCGTCCTTAGGCGGGGACCTTGGCTCCGAATGCTCCTTCCAGGCCTCGACGATGGGCGCGACCTCCGCTGACTGCACGGCGATCATCTGCGGAAGGCGGTCCACGATCCCGAGGGCCTTCAGCTCCCGGAAACCCTTGTAGATCGAGGTCAGGAGGCCTCCGGTCCCGGTGGGCACGACGATCTTGTCGGGCACGCCCGTCTGCTCGAAGAGCTCGAACGCGATGGTCTTCAGGCCCTCGATGAAGTAGGGATTAAGGCCTGTGGACGCGAGGTACGCACCGGCCTCGGCCTCCTGCCGCGCCCTCCGGACCGCCTCGGAGAAGCCTCCCTCCACCGGCACCAGATCCGCGCCGTATGCCGTGATCTGGGCGACCTTCTCCTCCGGTATCCCCTGCGGGATGAAGATCCTGGAGGACATGTTGGCGTAGGCGCAGTAGGCCGCCACGCTCGCCCCCATGTTGCCCGTGGACGCCACCGTGGCGGTGGTGAAATGACGGTTATGGGCGTCAGATATGACCACCGTGGTGCCGCGGTCCTTGAACGAGCCGGTCGGGTTGTCGCCCTCCACCTTCAGGAACACCTCGTCGGTGCTGTCCCTCCTCCTCACCAGGGGGCTGTTCCCCTCGAACAGCGTTATGGACATCTCCACCGGTATCATCGAACGGTACCGCCACAGGCCCGCCCCCTCCGGCCCCCATCTCTTGGGGGCATCCTCCAGCAGCAGGGCGGAATCGCAGCGGGCGCAGGTGTAGCGGAACTCCCGGAACTCCGAGCCGCACTTGGTACAGCGGAACATCGTCATTCAATTGTAGCCGGGAGGCAATATCTTTTGGCGAGGGGACGGACGCAGAAGATCGGTGGCGGGAGGGGATCGACCTTCGATGGTCGGAGGCCGACCGACGAGCGTGGGTCACGGGTCCGTGAGGGGTGGCCAGCACCATCGGACCGGGTTCGGGCACGATGACGGGGGCAGGGGACCGGCGACATCCTCATGCATCGAGGCCTGGAGCATATGGGGAACGGCGGAAGGGCGCCGTCGGGTTCACCGTTCACGGGGACGAGGAGCCCTCCCTTTTCCTGCGCCACGGCCTACGGCCGAAGTCCCTCGGGCTCGAGCCTGGGAAACGAGCCGGCGCGTCTGGACCGGTGACCGGGAGAAGCGGTCCCGCATGCTGGAACGCGATGAGACGCGCGCTTCCGCTACGAGTTCCACATGCTTAACCTTTTAATAATGTCGCTTTCCAATTTTATCATGCCGCGCTGCGGAGCGGCGCGCTAGGAAAGCCGATACAACGGGCGGGCGGAGCCCGCTCTGTGCTGGTAAGTTGATACATGGAGCGTAGAAACATGGCAATGAGCGGTTTGATGGGATCTCTGGTAAGCTGGCTGATAGGTACGGTGATCGGGATAATCCTGAGCATCATCTACTTCGTGATCACCCTGTTCGTGGTCAAGGCATCGGCGGACATCGTGTTCACCCAGAGCCTGGGCACGGACATGGCGGTACTGGCCGCGGCCCTGATCACTGTGGGATCGATGCTGGGCGGCGCAGGAATGCGCAAGGGGACCGTGGACTGAACCGAACAAGTGGTGAAACGTCCATCCGAGCAGCGCCCCGTGCATAGGACATGACCGGGCCGGCAGGACCCGGCTGAGGAGGGGGGAGCAACAAGCCTGAAAGTTCGAGGACCTGGTAGAACGAGGGATGGGAGCTGTCGTTCAGCGAAGCTCCTGGCCCCGCACACGTCCCTCCCATGTTCTCCTGGGCTGGCGGAGCGGCGGCCCAGGCAATATTCATATCCAAGCACCTACCACGTCCGGAAGGAGGTCATAAATGAAGGTCAGATGCCCACGGAAAGGATGCAACTATCATGCCACCGCGGAGACCGCCGAGGACGCGATGGAGGACCTGGAGGACCACCTCAGAGAGGTCCATGGGATCGATGAGGCGCCGGACAGGGTCAGGGAGCACGTCGAGGACGTGATCAAGGACCGGTCGCGGTCCCACATCTGAGCGCCCGGCACATGGTCCCGATACCGAGCCTTCAGGCCGCTGATGCGACCGTCACGGAGGCTTTGCCGCACCTCACGGGTGACCGATGAAGCGGGTGGACGACCTGACGGTCATGGTGACCGGTTCCACGGACGGCATAGGCAAGAGGACCGCGCTCGGCCTGGCCGGGATGGGCGCGAGGGTGCTGGTCCACGGCCGCGACCGGGGCAAGGGTGAGGCCGTGGTCAGGGAGATCGGGGCGGCCACCGGGAGCGGGAGGCTCGAGTATCATAACGCCGACCTCTCCTCCCTGACCGAGGTGAGACGGCTGGCCTCCGAGGTCGCCGCGGACCACCCAAGGCTGGACGTCCTGGTGAACAACGCAGGCATAGGGAGCGGGAGGAAGGGAGAGGGGAGGGCGGTGAGCGCGGACGGCTACGAGCTCCGCTTCGCGGTGAACTACCTCGCACCGTTCCTCCTGACCCGCCTGCTGGTCCCGACACTAAGGAGGTCCGCGCCGTCGAGGATAGTCAACGTTTCGTCCCTCGGGCAGAGCCCGCTGGACCTTTCGGACCTGATGCTCCAGCGCCACTACGACGGGTGGGACGCCTATGCCCAGAGCAAGCTCGCCCTGGTGATGCTCACCTTCGACCTGGCCGAAGAGCTTAAGGACGACGGCATCACCGTTAACGCTCTGCATCCCGGGAGTCTGCTGGACACGAAGATGGTGAGGGAGGCGTTCGGAAGAGGGAGGGGTGACGTGCAGAAAGGTGCGGATGCGATAATCCGCCTCATCACGTCGCCGGAGCTGGAGGGCGTCACCGGCCGTTTCTTCGACCAGGAGCGGGAGGCGAGGGCGAACGGCCAGGCCTATGATCGTAGCGTCCGGGAGGCGCTGCGCCGGTTCAGCTGCCGGGCGACCGGCCTGGAACCACCGCGCTCCTGAGGGACGACGCAGGGGGCGGTCGACGCGACCGGGGGCCGCCTCGTTCACCGGTGGCGTTCTAGTACGGGCCTGAGGATTTCACCATCGTTGGATACATACTTAACCGAGTAGAGATTCTACAGTTCGACAAACCGCTAGAAAGATTCGAAGGTGAGATGACGGAGGATTCCATCGACCACCAGAGGTCTGCTGAGCGTGATGCGACAGCCCAGGCGGTGCTGGACGATCTTGCCGTCCCGCTAGAGGGCCTTCAGGAGCGGCTCGGTTCCGGACCGGACGGCCTGAGCGGGAAGGAGGCCGAGGAGAGGCTGAAGCGGTTCGGGCCCAACTCCTTCCCGGAGAGGAAGAAAAGCGTTCTGAAGAACCTACTGGTCCAGGTCAGGAACCTGTTCAACGTGTTGCTGGTGATCGCGGCCGCCCTCTCGTTCACCATCGGGCTCACGACCGGCGACCAAGCATCCGTGGAGATGGGCGTGGTGATCCTGCTGGTCGTCCTCGTGAGCGTGATCTTCAGCCTGCTGCAGGAGAGGCATGCGGAGAAGGTGGTGGAGGCGATCAGCGACCTGGTCCCCATGAACGCACGTGTGATGCGCGATGGGCAGGTGAACGAGGTGCAGGTCGCCAAGATAGTTCCCGGCGACGTCATATTGTTCGAGGAGGGCGACAGGGTCCCGGCCGATGCCCGGGTCATCGACTGCTACGAGCTCTCGGTGGACAATTCGACCCTGACCGGGGAATCGGAGCCGCAGCCTCGCACCACGGGCATCAGGTCGGGAACGCACGACGATCTGGCAAGGTGCCCCAACCTCGTCCTGGCGGGAACGACCATAGCCTCCGGGTCCGGAAAGGGGCTGGTCATGGCCACCGGAACGAACACGGAGTTCGGCCGGGTGGTGACCATGGCACAGAGCATCGAGGAGCCGCCCAGTCCTCTGCAGAGAGAGATCAACCGGACGGCCAGGTTCAACTTCGTGGTGGCCATCGGCGTCGGCCTGGTCTTCCTCATGATCGCGTACCTGGGGCTCCACCTCGCTATCGTCGACAGCCTGCTGTTCATGATCGGGGTCATGATCTCCCTCGTCCCCGAGGGGTTCCAGATCACCCTGACCCTCGGGCTCGCGCTCAGCAGCGTGACGATGTCCAGGCGGCATGTGGTGGTGAAGAGGCTTTCCTCGGTGGAGACGCTCGGCTCGACCACCGTCATCTGCACCGACAAGACCGGTACCATCACCGAGGGCCAGATGACCGTCAAGAGGGTATGGATAGGAGGCGTGCACTACCACGTCACCGGCGAGGGTTACGAGCCGGAAGGCTCCATCATGCTCGACGATAGGATCGTCAGGTCGGGGGACAGCCCGCAGCTGAGGAGGCTGTGCGAGGTGTCCGCCCTCGACAACAATGCCACCATCGTGCCCCCGCTGGACAGGCGCAAGTCGAGGTGGACAGCGATCGGCGACCCGACCGAGGCCGCCCTGCTGGTCCTGGCCGCCAAGTCCGGCATTGCCTACAAGGAGGAGATCAAGCGGCAGCCGCGCATCGGGCTGATCCCCTTCGAATCGAGCCGGAAGATGATGACCAGCGTGCACCAGTGCCCTGACGGCGAGACGGTCGCCTACGTCAAGGGCGCCGGCGCCGAGGTCCTGTCCAGATGCACCTCCGCCTACTGGGACGGCAGCACGGTCCCGCTGTCCCCGGACATCGAGGACAAGGTCAGGCAGCAGATCGACGCCTTCGCGCGGGAAGCGTACCGGGTTCTTGCCATCGCCTTTCGGGACCTGCCCGGCAAGCAGGAGAGGTACGAGTCGATATCGGTGGAGGAAGGTCTCACCTTCGTCGGCCTGGTGGCGATCCTGGACCCGCCCCGGGCGGAGACCCCAGAGGCCGTCCACAAGGCAAGGACGGCGGGGATCCGCGTGGTCATGCTGACCGGCGACCACGAGCTCACCGCCGAGTCGATCGCCCGCAAGGTGGGGATCATCTCCACGAAGAACAGCCGGGTCACCACCGGCTATCAGCTGGAAAGGATGTCCGACGAGCAGCTGTCCGAGCTGCTGGACGTGCCTGAGCTGGTCTTCGCCAGGGTGACGCCGGCGCAGAAGCTGCGGATCGTCAGGCTCTTCAGGGCGAAGGGCGAGACGGTCGCCGTCACCGGGGACGGGGTGAACGACGCCCCCGCGCTGCTGGAGGCGGACATCGGCATCGCCATGGGCCTGTCCGGCACCGACGTTGCCAGGGAGTCGGCGGACATGATCCTCCTGGACGACAACTTCGCCTCCATCGTGAACGGCGTGGAGGTGGGACGCTCGGTGTTCGACAACCTGAAGAAGTTCGTGGTGTACGTGTTCACGCACAACTGGGCCGAGCTGCTGGCATTCATCGTGTTCGTTCTCCTGCGGACACCGCTCCCCCTCGCCGTGGTGGGAGTCCTGGCCATCGACCTGATCATGGAGATAGCGCCCTCCCTCGCGCTTATGCTCGAGCCGCCGGAGCCGGGCATAATGGAGAACCCTCCCCGCTCCAAGAAGGTCCGCCTGTTCAGTCTCAGCGCGCTGACCAGGTCCGCGTTCATAGGTCTCATCACCGGCGGCTATGCGCTGTTCTGGTGCTTCAGTGCCTGGTCCCAGGGCGGTTGGGGACTCGGCAGCGGCACGGTACCCGACCATGGGGCCTATCTCGCCGGCCTTACCGTGGTCATCGTGGGCATAATGGCCGGACAGTTCGGCATGCTGTTCGCCACCAGGACGAACGTTCGTTCTGCCCTCAGCATCAGCATTGCCAGGAACAAATGGATCCTGAGGGCGGTAGCGGTAGAGATCGGGCTCCTCCTTGCCATCGTCTATCTGCCGTTCCTGCAGACGGCGTTCATGACCGTGACCATCTCGCCGCTCTACTTCCTCGTCCTCTACGCCATCGCGCCGACCGTGCTGCTGGTAGAGGAGACCCGCAAGCTCTTGCTCCGAAGGGTGTACCTGCCGACGAGACCGATCGCACCGTACGTCGCTCCGGCCCCCTCGCTGACCGTCGGCGCCTCCTCGGAGGCTGCGATCGCGGGGGCGTTCGTCGAGCGCTCCCCTCCGATCATCCTGCCGCTGTCGATGGCCCACGTCGACATCGATGCGGTCCAGATGTCCACGGCCATCTGCCGGCACCTGGGCTCGCGGCTGATCGTCATGAGGCTGATGGACGAGGGCACCGAGGATTGGATGGTCCGGAAGGCAGAGGTCCAGGTAGAGAGGAGCACCAGCACCTACGACCTGCCGGTGAGCTATGTGGACGTCGAGCAGGCGCGGAAGGAGCACCTGCCGAGAGGGCTCCTATCGGCCCTCAATGACCTGGTGGCCGAGGAGATGCCCGAGCTCCTGGTCATTCCGGTAGATCACGACGTCCTTGCAGGGAGGAGGCGGGCCATCAGGAGGATGAGGTGGATGGACAGGTTCTCGGCGAACAACATCGTCCTCGTCGACAGCTCTCCCCGCACCGAGGCCCGGCCGATCGCCTCGAGGCCGAGGATACTCATCCCCATTCTGACCGAGTTCCCGGTCGGCCCGTTCAAGCTCACCGAGGCCCTCACCTCCAACCAGATCTTTCCCGACGTGGACGTGATCGCCGCGAAGATCGTCGAGATGCCCCGGATCGTTCCTCTATACTCGATCTACAAGCCGGAATCTCTGATAAGCCAGGAGCAGGAGTTCTCTGTCTTCAAGGCACTGGGGGCCGGTCCCCTCCTGAAATATATACATCCCATGGTGCTGCTGGTCAGGGAGAGGGGCAGGGACGTCCTGAAGTTCGCCAGGGACAAGGAGGCGGACCTGCTGATCCTCCAGGGCGATTGGGACCTGAGGAGGAGAGGGTTCCTGCCGAAGGTCGAGAGAAGGATCGCGACGAGGTCGCCGTGCATCAATCTGGTAACGCTCTTCCCAGATGCTCAAAGGAAAAATATCTAAGTATGGACGTCATCCATTGGCATTCATATACACTGGCAGACAGATCCTGTACAGACATATATCTAAATGAGTAAATTTAGTACATCGGTCTGAAGATCATTGAATCATGCTGTCGATGGTGACATCGTGGAAGCACAACGTCCAAAGAAGAGGTCCCGGACCATCGGGAAGGAAGAGCGGAGGAGGATCAGACGATGGGCCATAAAACAGTCCATCGTGAAATTGGACCCGCGTCACACCATAAAGAATCCGGTGATGTTCGTGGTCGAGGTAGGCAGCGCCATAACCACCCTGCTGTTCATCCAGGCCCTCCTGGGGCGGGGGGAGGCCTCACCTCTCTTCGTTGGCCTCGTTTCCCTATGGCTGTGGTTCACGGTAATCTTCGCCAATTACTCCGAGGCCCTTGCCGAGGGCCGGGGGAAGGCCCAGGCCGACTCCTTGCGCAGCATGCGGACCACCATCCCGGCGAAGAAGATGAGCGAGGGGTATGCGATCGCCAAGGGGGTGCCCCCCACCGATGCTGACTATTCCATGGCCCCGTCCACCGACCTTCGCAAGGACGACCTGTTCTACGTCAAGGCCGGGGACTTCATCCCAGTGGACGGCGAGGTGGCCGAGGGAGCGGCCTCGGTCGACGAGAGCGCCATCACCGGAGAGAGCGCGCCCGTGATCAGGGAATCGGGAGGCGACCGCAGCGCCGTCACCGGCGGGACCCGCGTCCTCTCGGACTGGCTGATCGTCAGGGCCGCCTCCGACCCCGGCGAGGGCTTCATCGACAAGATGATCGTGCTCATCGAGGGCGCGAAGCGCCAGAAGACGCCGAACGAGATAGCGCTGAACACCCTCCTCATAGGGCTGACGGCCGTGTTCATAGTCGTCTGCGGGACCCTCCTTCCGTTCTCGATCTACAGCGTCCATGTCACCGGACATGGCAGCCCGGTCACGCTGACGGTGATCATAGCCCTCCTGGTCTGCCTGGCCCCCACGACCATCGGAGGCCTGCTGAGCGCCATCGGCATCGCGGGCATGGACCGCCTCATCCAAAAGAACGTGATCGCCTTCTCAGGGCAGGCCATCGAGGCGGCGGGCGACGTGGACGTTCTCCTTCTCGACAAGACCGGGACCATCACCTTCGGCAACCGGCAGGCGGTGGAGTTCATCCCCGGGGAGGGGGAGAACATCACGGGCATCGCCGAGTACGCCCTGCTGTCATCACTGTCCGATGAGACGCCTGAAGGCAGGAGCATCGTTACGCTGGCCCAGAGCATGTACGGTGTCGCAGGCCATGAGGAGGGGGTCGAGAGGATCCGCTCGGGAATGCAGTTCATCCCCTTCAGCGCCCATACCAGAATGAGCGGCGTCGACTACAATGGGGTGGCCATCCGCAAGGGCGCGGCCGATGCCATAACCAGGTACGTCAAGAGCAATGGTAACGATATCCCGCCGGGGGTCGTTCGGGAGGTCGACCGCATCGCTCGCTTGGGCGGTACACCTCTGGTCATCGCCGCGAACGGAAAGGCCGTCGGCGTCATACATCTGAAGGACATCATCAAGCCGGGGATGAAGGAGAGGTTCGCCCAGCTTCGCCGGATGGGCATCAAGACGGTGATGATCACCGGGGACAACAAGCTAACCGCGGCGGCGATAGCGGCAGAGGCGGGTGTCGACGATTACCTGGCCGAGGCGACCCCGGAGAACAAGCTGCAGCTCATCCGCAAGTACCAGGCCGAGGGCCGCCTGGTGGCGATGACCGGCGACGGGACCAACGACGCGCCAGCGCTGGCCCAGGCGGATGTGGCCATGGCCATGAACAGCGGGACGCAGCCTGCTCGCGAGGCGGCGAACATGATCGATCTGGACAGCAACCCCACCAAGCTCATCGAGGTCGTGGAAACGGGAAAACAGCTCCTGATGACCAGGGGGGCCCTTACCACCTTCAGCATCACCAATGATGTCGCCAAGTACTTCGCCATCATACCCGCTGCCTTTGCCAGCATCTACCCGGCGCTTGACAGGCTGAACTTCATGGGACTGCACTCGGCCATACTGTCCGCGGTCATCTTCAACGCGATCATCATCGTGCTGCTCATACCTCTCGCCCTCAGGGGCGTGAGGTACCGCCCCCTCACCGCTGCCGAGTCCCTCCGCAACAACCTGCTCATCTATGGCCTCGGCGGATTGCTGGTGCCCTTCATCGGCATCAAGTTGATCGACATCGTCCTGTTCGCTTTGGGGGTGGTGGCCTGATGGTCGGACCGCAAGAGGAAAGGAGGGATGGTCGATGAACGAGCATGTCCGTTCGTTCCTCGGAGCGCTGAGGAAGCAGGCACGACCGGCGTTGGTTCTGTTCCTGATCCTGGTGCTGATGACAGGGGTGGCCTATCCTCTGCTGGTCACTGGAGCGGCCCAGGTGCTGTTCCCTCATCAGGCCAATGGCTCTCAGATCGTGGAGAACGGCACCGTGATGGGGTCGGAGCTGATCGGGCAGCCGTTCAGCGACCCCAAATATTTCTGGGGCCGGCTTTCGGCCACGCCCTCGTTCGAGTACAACGCGTCCCTCTCCTCCGGGTCCAACTATGGCCCGAGCAACATCGACGTGACAGACGCCGCGCGGGCGAGGATCGCCGCCCTGCACGCCGTCGACCCGAACAACACCCAGCCCATCCCCTCGGACCTGGTGACCTCCTCGGCCAGTGGACTGGACCCCGACATCAGCGTGGCCAGCGCGGAATACCAGCTGCCCAGGGTGGCGAGGGAGCGCAACATGAGCGAGGGTATGGTGCAGGCGCTGATAGACCAGAACATCAAAGGCCGTCAGCTGGGCATCTTGGGCGAGAGGACGGTGAACGTCCTGGAGCTGAACCTGGCCCTTGACCGCCTGCAGGCGCAGGGTGGAGGGGGTAGCGCCAGCGTGCGGTCGGTCCAGGCCCCCGACGAACGGGTCCTGGGCATGACCACGAGCGACTGGCTCTTCCTTGCTGTGCTGGCGACCATGGTGGTGATCGCCGCCCTCCTGGTGGGAAGGCTGTTCACCACCGTCTATGACGAGCGGCCTGGCCGGATATCCCGGCTCGTCCACCGGACCGAGTCGTACATCTACAGATGGCCGAAGGTCGGGAACGAGGGTATGGGCTGGAAGATGTACGCCCTTTCCGCGCTGCTGTTCAACCTCATCGGCATCCTCTTTCTCATGGCCGTCATCCTCCTCCAGCCGTACCTGCCTCTGAACCCCCAGGACAACGGTCCGGTGTCCCTGGATACCGCTTTCAACACCGCGGTGAGCTTTGCCACCAACACCAACTGGCAGTCGTATGCCGGTGAGACGGCCATGAGCTACTTCACCCAGATGGTCGGCCTCACCGTCCAGAACTTCCTGTCAGCAGCATCTGGCCTGGCGGTCATGATGGCCCTGATACGGGGCATAAGGCAGAGGACCACCAGGGACCTGGGCAACTTCTGGAAGGACGTGACAAGGGCCACCCTCGTCCTGTTGCCGCTCGCCTTCGTTCTGGCCCTCATACTGGTATCCCAGGGCACCGTGCAGACGCTGAACGGCCCCATTACGGCCCAGATGCTGCAACCGGCGGTGGACCAAGCGGGCAACCTGGTCTCGGTCCAGACCATACCGGTCGGCCCGGTGGCATCGCAGGAGGCCATCAAGCTGCTCGGGACGAACGGGGGCGGCTTCTTCAACACCAACTCGGCCCACCCCTTCGAGAACCCGACCCCCTTGACCAACCTGCTGGAGATATTCGCCATCCTGCTCATACCGGTGTCCGCGGTCTTCGCCTTCGGGGAGATGGTGGGGGACAGGAGGCAGGGCATCGCCCTGCTCGTCGCCATGTCCCTCATCTTCGTGGCGTTCCTTGGCCTGGTCATCTGGGCGGAGGAGGGCGGCAATCCTGCGCTGTCCCACCTGGGCGTGTCCCAGATAGCCACCGAGTTCCAGCCAGGGGGCAACATGGAAGGCAAGGAGGCGAGGTTCGGGGTGGTCCCCTCATGCACCTTCGCGGCCGCGACGACCGCCACGTCGTGCGGGGGCGTGGACTCCATGCATGACTCCTATACCGCCCTCGGAGGCCTGTCCCCCCTCCTGCTCATGCAGCTGGGGGAGGTGGCCTTCGGTGGTGTCGGCTCGGGGCTCTACGGCATGCTGGTCTTCGTGCTGATCGCGGTCTTCGTGGCCGGCCTGATGATAGGCCGCATGCCCGACTACCTCGGCAAGAAGATAGGACCGTACGAGATGAAGCTGTGCACGGTGATCATCCTGCTCCCCATAGTGGTGATCCTGGCGGGGACGGCGATCGCCGTGATGCTCCCCGAGGGGAGGGCGGGGGTCCTCAACCCCGGCCCCCATGGGTTCACCGAGATCCTTTATGCTTTCACCTCGGCGGGAAACAACAATGGCAGCGCGTTCGCCGGCCTGAACGCGAGCTCGCCGTTCTACAACATCATCCTCGCCATCGTCATGCTCCTGGGCCGGTACCCGATCATGGTGCTGATCTTGGCCCTGGCAGGGGGGCTGAGCGAGAAGATGATCGTCCCGCCGAGCCCCGGCTCCCTGCCGACCCACGCTCCGCTCTTCATCACATGGCTCATGGGCGTCGTCATCCTGCTGGGGGCGTTGAGCTATTTCCTTACATTGGCATTGGGCCCCATCGTGGAGTTCCTGATGACCGGAGGGGGGTGAAGCCGGTTGAGCAATGAGAGACCGAACCCCGACGAGCTGCTGAAGCAGGTGGAGAAGGAAGAGCGCAAGCGGTCGCGGGGCAAGCTGAAGGTGTTCCTTGGCTACTCCGCGGGCGTCGGCAAGACCTATGCCATGCTGGAGGACGCCCACAACCGGAAGGAGAGGGGGACGGACCTCGTGGTCGCCCTGCTGGAATCGCACGGCCGGAGGGAGACCGAGGAGCTGCTCGAGGGCCTGGAGACCATCCCCCCAAGGACGATCGATTACCGGGGGATGACCCTCAAGGAGCCGGACCTCGATGCCGTGCTGGCCAGGAAGCCGCAGCTGGTCCTTGTGGACGAGATCGCACACACCAACGCCCCGGGCTCGCGGCACCTAAAGCGGTACCAGGACGTGCAGGAGCTGCTCGAGGCGGGCATCGACGTCTACACCACCCTCAACGTCCAGCACCTCGACAGCATGAACGATGTGGTCGCTCAGATCACCAGGGTGAAGGTCCTGGAGACCATACCCGACTCGGTCCTGGACGAGGCGGACGAGATCAAGATCGTGGACATCCCGCCCGACGAGCTGATGCAGCGGTTCCGAGAGGGCAAGGTCTACATCCCGCCCCAGGCGGAGATCGCGGTTCAAAACTTCTTCAATGAGGGCAACCTCATCGCGCTCCGGGAGATGACCTTCCGCAGAGCGGCCGAGCATGTCGACGAGCAGATGCTCGAGTACATGAAGATCCGCTCGATCCCCGGGCCCTGGCCTGCCGGCGAGACCCTTCTGGTGTGCATAGGCAACAGCAGAACGCTGAACGAGCGGCTGATACGAAACGGCCGCCGGCTGGCGGACGAGCTGAAGGCGGAGTGGTACGCGATATATGTGGAGACCCCTGCCCACAGCCGCCTATCGCGGAAGGACAGGATGGAGGCCATGCGCGGGCTGGAGCTCGCCGCCAAGATGGGGGCGAGGACGGCCACCAGCTTCGGAGTGTCCATCGCCGAGGAGGTCGTCCGCTTTGCCAGAAAGAACAATGTCACCAGGGTGATCGTGGGCCGGCCGCCCCTTCCGCGCTGGCAGGAGCTGCTCTTCGGATCGGTGGCAGGCCAGATCGTCAGCCTCAGCGGGCCGATAGACATCATGATCATCACGGACATAAACGAGGGCGAGGCGGATGCCGGCGAGCGTGAGAGAAGGACCGGCAGATCACTGATCAAGAACCACTATTTTTACAGCATATGGCTCGTGCTCATTCTGACCATCATCGCCCATTTCGCCAAACCCTACATATCCACGACCAACCTGGTGATGCTCTACCTGATCGGAGTGGTGGTGGCCGCGGTCACGTGGGGCCTTTGGCCCGCCATCTTTACCGCGGCGGTGAGCGTCCTGACCTTCGACTTTTTCTTCATCTCACCCTATCTCAGCTTCAGGATCGGTGACACCGAGTACCTGATCACCTTCGCCGCCTTCCTGTTCGTCGGAGTGGTGATCAGCCTGCTGGTGGTCCGGTCGAAGGACAATGCCGCGGCCGCCCAGAGACGGGAGGAGTATACCGCCACATTGTACGCGCTGAGCCTCGACCTGGCGAGCGCCAACGATATCGAGCACGCCCTGGAGACGGTGAGCGGGCACGTGAAAAGGTCCTGCCACTGCCTTTCCGCATACCTGCTGCCTGAAGGGAACTATCTCAGCGTGGCCTTTGCCGACGGCGGTCTGGACCTGGACGAGAAGGAAATGACCGCCGCCAACTGGACATACAATAATGGCATCGCTTCGGGAAAGGAGACCGACACCCTGGCGTCCGCCGCCTTGAAGTATTACCCGATGCGCACCTCCAGCGGGGTGGTGGGGGTGATGGGCATCAGGCCAGAGGAACAGGAGGGGATGATCAGGCTAGAGCAGGAGCGCCTGATCGAGGCCTTCGCCAGCCAGACCGCTCTGGCCGTCGAGCGGATCGAGCTGGGGGACCAGATCTGCAGAGAGGACAGGAAGGGGCATCAAAGACAGAGAACAGGGGAAAGGGTGGAGAGGATATCATAGGCCTTCCCAGATGTCCCTTCTTCCAACGAGAATGGGAGCGGGCCCGGGGGGATTCGAACCCCCGTCATCGGCTTCGAAGGCCGAAAGGAT
>CAYRPG010000029.1:0-31808 GCA_964426205.1 uncultured Methanomassiliicoccus sp.
AAATTTAGGGCCAGACGGGGGAGGCCGAGGATGTGACCTCTTTGCGCGAATCGACCTCAAGCCTTCTCCCCGTCGGCCGAGGGCAGGAGTTGTCGGCGGTCGTTGAACCTAGACCAAGGGGAAGTGCTCCTGTCCCTCTGCAATTTCTATTGCATCGGCCGGTTAATAATTATTTCTGATGACATAGAACCATATCGAAGCGCTTCATATGGAACATCTCGGATGATCTGGCCCCTTCGCGTGGTCTATACGTGACCGCTGCCCGCCCCGGCTGCCAGCATGCGTTGGCGGACCGAGGGCATCAGCGGACGATCAGCGGGCGGGACCGAGGCAGGGCCTAGCAGGCGCGACATCCTCCGCATAACCATTCTCGGCCGATGAACAAGTAAATCTACCTCGACCTGCTACATATGACGAGGACAGCCAATGGAACAGGCCAATCGATTGAGGGGCGAAGGCCCCGATCAGCTGGACCTGAAGACCGTTCTCGCGGGCACCACCAGCTTCATTTACCTGGTCGACCGGAAGCTCCGGATCCGCTTCGCCAGCCCTAGCGCTGCAAAGTACCTTGGCTTCAGCCCGGAGGGCATGGAGGGCAAGAGGTTCCGGGACCTGTCCCTCCCTGCCGGGGCCGCCGAGGGATACGAGGACGTCATAATGCGGGCGTTCGAGAACGAGGTGGACCAGGGGGCCGAAGTATCGTACTCCCTTCCCTCGGGACGGGTGCATCTCTCGCTCGATGCGGTCCCGGTGAGCGACGGCGAGTGCACGGTGGGTGTGGTCGTCACCGCCCAGGACATCACCGCGATGAAGAACGGGGAGATACTGGGAGAGGTGCTGAACAGGGTGTACGCGGCGATCAACTCGACCATGAGCACGACGGAGATAATGAGGCGGGTCATCGACATCTCCGCCTCGGCCATGGACAGCGAGGCGCTCGTCATCCTCATTTGCGAGGGGGACCGCTGGACGGTACGATTCGCCCACGAGGCCCTGCCCAAGGAACTGGTGGGATCGTCGATGAGCGACGGGGAGATGCGCCACCGGTTCCTGTCGCCGGAGGAGGCGTCCATCGGCGTCCCCGATGTCCGGGAGCTCGCCTGGGTGGACCAGGAGTTCATGGCCAGGTACGGGACCTTATCGTTCATTGGGGTGCCGTTCAAGGTCCGCTCACAGATCATGGGGCTGATGGTCTTCTCCTTCCCGCGCCCCCGGCGGTTCACGGCGGAGGAGATCGACTTCTCGGTCAAGCTGGCGACGGCGGTGTCGCTCGCGCTCGAGAACTCCGAGCTCTACCATCAGCAGCTGGACCAGCGCTACCTGCTCCGGACCCTGCTGGAGGACGTCCCGGCGGCCATCCTCGCCGTGGACGGGAAGGACCTCAGGATCAAGTGGGCAAACAGGTACGCTGAACGATACAAGCCTGTTGCGTTCAAGGACGTCCCCACCACCGGGTTCGGCCTGGAAACGATCATCCAGGGCTCCGCAGAGACCGGCGTGGCGCAGATGTTCAGGAACGTGGCTTCCACGGGGCGGCCGTTCTATTCTAGCGACTACATGGTGTCCGGGCTCGGGCAGGAGGCCGTACACTGGCACGGATCGATCGTCCCCCTGCGCACCGAGGGACTGGATGTCCCCGACCTGCTCGTGATGGCCGTGGACGTGACCGAGCAGGTCAGGTCCCGGAAGCGCGCGGAGGAGTGCACGGCGGAGGCGAACGAGGAGCGGGAGCGCCTGAAGACCATCCTCGCCACCCTGCCGGTCGGGGTCGCCCTGGTCGACCGCTCGGGCAGGATAATGGAGATCAACACCGTCGGCTCGGGCCTCTGGGCGTCCATACTGCCGTCGTTCAGCGACCTGAAGGACCTTGCCAAGGTCCAGGCCTGGTCCTTCGAGACCGGTCAACCGCTGCGAATGGACGACTGGGGCATGGTCAAGGCGTCCTTCGGCGGGATAGCGACCATCAACGAGATGGTCACCCTGAAGAGGTACGACGGGCGGGAGATGGTCATGATGATGTCCTCGACCCCCATCCACGACGCCTCCGAGGGACTGATGGGGGCGGTGGTGGTCGGGCAGGACCTCACCAACCAGCTGCAGGTGCAGAGGGAGCTGGTCGATTCGAAGGAGCGCGCCGAGATGTTCATCGACCTGCTCACCCACGACATAAACAACCTGAACGCCGCGTCGATGGGCTACCTGCAGCTGCTGCAGGCCGTGAACTCCCTGGGCAACAAGGAGAGGTCGTGGGTCCGCGGCTCCCTGCAGGCGCTGGAGGAGAGCTCCCGTCTCATCGAGAGCATACGCGGCCTGCAGGCCATCGAGTCCGGGAGCGAGCCGCTGGCGATCATCGACCTGGACCAGGTGCTGCGAAAGGTCGTCTCCGACCACGCCCCCCATCCCAGCCGGGTGATCGACATCCATCTGTCCTCGCGGGGCAACCACTGCATCCTGGCCAGCCCGCTGGTGCAGGAGGTGTTCGCCAACCTGGTCGACAACGCGATAAGGCACTCCGAGGGCGATCTGAACATCAAGATCGGCGTCAGTTCGGTGTTCGAGACCGGGAAGGAGTACCACCGGGTGGACGTGGAGGACGATGGCCCGGGGATCCCGGACCGGATGAAGGAGAACATCTTCTCGAGGTCCTGGCGCGGCCGCACCAAGGGCGTGGGGAAAGGACTGGGCCTCTTCCTTGTACGGAGGCTCGTGGAGAGCCTGGACGGGCGGGTCTGGGTCGAGGACCGCGTGCCCGGTCAGCCGGGGATGGGGGCCCGCTTCGCCGTGCTCCTACCGGCGGCCAGCTGCCGAGAGCGGTAGACCTACAGCCTGCCCTGCTCCACCGCCACCCTCGCCTTCTCCAGCGTCTCCACCAGCTTCTCGACCGTGGGCACCCCTCCGAACAGGGTCAGGGAGCTGTTGATGAAGAGGGCCGGGGTCACTCCCTGCCCGTACTTCTGGAAGAGGGGCTGGATCGCCCCGCAGAAGGCATACTTCGGGGACATCCGGGCCTCGGTGGCGTGCACCAGGTCGATGTCCGCCTCGATGCCGGTCCTCGCCAGGGCCTCCCTCAGCCGCTCGGCGTACTGCTGGTCATAGGGTGCCAGCTTGGGGTTGCAGCAGGCGAACGACAGTATGGTGAGATGCATCTTTTCCATGGTATCCCTCATGCCGCGGACCGTGGGCACGGCCGGCACCGAAACATGGGGTCGGCGGTATAGATAGGTTCGCTGCGCCCCCGGTACGCGATGTCCGCGCTCAGCCGTACAGCGTCCTTCCGACCTTGCGGAGGTTCTCCACCCCGTATATGTCGGTCTCGAACAGCGGGACCTCCTGGCGTATCATCTCCGAGAACTTCTCCTCGATGATGGCGAGGTACTTGTCCTGGGTGGCCCGCCGACGCTCGAGGAACCAGTTGCCCTGGAGGACCTCACGGGGAATGACCTCATTGATGATCAGTGCCGGGACATTGATCCCGAAGGTGCCCAGGTCCTCGACCGCGCGCTCGGTCTCGTCCACCGGCAGCTTCTCCGGCAGGAGGACGAGGTTGAACGCCGAGGTGGTCTGGTCCGACAGCGCACGGACGGCGGCGTCATATCTCGCCTTCTCGGCCTTCAGGTCGTTTATCATGTTCTCGTCGTAGACGAAGCCCATGAGCTCCGACAGCTCCTTGCGGCTCTCGATCTGGTTGGCGATATAGCCGGACCAGTCGAAGGGCATGCTGAGCTCCCTGAGGGTGTGTCCAGTAGGGGCGGTGTCGAACACCACCTTGTCGTGCTCGGTGTCGGCCATGTGCGTCACGAACTGATCGAAGGCGGCGATCTCCTCGGTGCACGGCGTGGAGAGCAGCTCCGAACCGAACAGCGTGGAGAAGCCCTCCATCATGTCGTTCATACGGCTCTGGAAGACCCCCATGGCCTTCTTGGGGTTGATGTTCAGCCCGCACAGGTTCTCCTGCTTGTCGATGACCGTGAGGTCGGTCTCCCCGATGTCCTGCTCATATATCGCGGAAAGGGACACCGTGGGATCGGTCGCCACGATCAGCGTCTTGTAGCCCTGGTCAGCAAGCCAGGTAGCGGTGGCCGATGCCATGGTGGTCTTCCCCACGCCCCCCTTGCCCCCGAAGAACAGGAACTTCTTGCTCTCGACAAGCTCGGTCAAACTGGACATCATCTTGATTGCTCCTCGACCTTCAAAAGCTTCTCAGGTCCATTAGCCTTTCTATCGCGATGGCCCTGGCATGGCCATCGGGGCATGGTAATCGATCTATCCTGGTAACGGGGCCGGCACCGCATCGCGAACGCGGCTGCCGGAAGTCGATATCAGCTCTTTTATCGGCCGTTGAAGGGGGCGTTCCAAATATATTTTTATATAATGATGTGTTCGATAGGAACAGCATCTGGACCGTTTTATCGGCGGCCATCGCGACAGGACGATCGGGGATCGCTGGCACCTGACCATATGTATTGACCAGATCGGTGCCCCTGGGCCCTGGGCCAGTCCTTAGAGGAGAATCGCGCGTGACCGGTCCCCGTGCAATTTGGCTGAACGAGGTACATAGCACATGTGCTCTGAAACATCAGGAGACGGTTGAGAAGCATGGCCGAAGAGACGCGCGTGGTCATCGACCTGGCGCTCCTCCTTTTGATATCCGGTGGACTGTCCATCGTCTTCAACAAGATCAAGATGCCCCCCATCCTGGGGTACCTGTCCGCGGGCATCGTGCTCGGTCCAACGATGATGCCATCACTATGGGTCGAGGGCAACACTGTGTCCCTGCTCTCCGACATAGGCATCGTGCTCCTGATGTTCTACATCGGCCTGGAGACGGACATCCGGAAGCTGAGGGCCACCGGCTCCAAGCTCCTGTTCATCGTCTGTTTGCAGATGCCCATCGTCGTGGCGGCCGGCTACCTGACCGGAGTGCTCCTGGGCATGAACACGCTCCAGGCCATCTTCCTTGGTGCCATCATCTCCGGTACCAGCACCGCGGTGGTGGTCGGCGTGCTCAAGGAGACCGACCATATCGACAAGGGCATGGCCAGGTCGATCATCACCATCACCATCTTCGAGGACGTGGGCCAGGTCCTCATCCTGACCATGGCCGCCCCTCTGCTCGCCGGAGACTCCCCGGCCCTCGGCTCGACCGTCAACATGGTCCTCGGCCTGATACTGTTCATCGGCCTCTCGGTGGTGTTCGGCATGGCCCTGGTCCCCAGGGCCCTGGACCACATCGGCCGGAGATATTCCTCCGAGATACTGCTGATCGTCGGCGTGGGGCTGTGCTTCGCCATGGCCGCGATATCCCAGGAGATGGGGCTTTCGATCGCGATCGGGGCGTTCATCATGGGGATGATGATCTCCCTTTCGAAGTTCAGCCACAAGATGGTCCACAACGTGGAGCCGGTCAAGGACCTGTTCATGGCAGTGTTCTTCATCTCCATCGGGCTGCAGATAACGCCTCAGCTGATCCTCGAGAACATCGTACTGGCCGCGATCATAGCCATCGTGTTCCTGGTCAGCAAGATCTCCACCATATGGCTGGGCTGCTACATCGCCAACATGACCGCCAGGGACAGTTTCCTGGTGGCCACCAGCCTCATCGCCATGGGCGAGTTCGCGTTCATCATCGCCAAGACCGCCTTCGATGCCGGGGCGGTGGGCGAGGACTATTACTCCGCGGTCATCGGCGCCGCGCTGATCACCATGTTGGCCATGCCCATCATCGCAAGGAAACAGCCGCAGCTGTTCGACGCCATGGCCCGTTCGGTCCCGGAGAGGATACGCTGCGCCCTGTCCAGGATCGATGCTGTCCACGCCGCAGCGTCCAACGGCACGAGGGCCGCCCACCCCGCCAGGGCGGACATCAAGAAGCGCCTGTCGCTCATCTTCGTCGACGTCATGGTCATCGTGGCCATCATGATCACCTTCACGGTGCTGCTGGACATGACGGCCCCCTTCGCCGACACTGCATCCGGGCTCAACCTGCTTCCCCAGGAGCTGATGCTGCTCTTCCTACTGGTCATAATGGCGCCGATCATCTGCAACATGTGCTCCCACGTGAGGAGCATAGCCGGGAGCCTGACCGCACTGGTCATGGGGCCCTCGAGGGGGATCAGGGCGAGCGAGAGGACGATCTACCTGATGTTCGCCAACCTGGCCACCGTGGCCCTCATCATCCTGGTCCTGGTGATCGTCATACCCTTCCTGCCGGAGCTGCTGTTCAGCACGTTGTGGACCGTGGCGGTGGGAGCGGTTGCGATCGTCATCCTCTACCTGTCATGGGACACTGTTCAGCAGGGCTACAGCAGGTTCTGCGACCTCATCACCTCGGACGGTAGGGACGACGGTCCGGATGAGGGTTGACCGCCTGGCCAGCTCCTCAAGGCCGTCCGGTCGGGGGCCGGAACGGGGTCCCTCCAACGTGCCCGGGTCATCCTGGCCCTCACATCTCAAGGCCCGTGGAGGGTGCCCCAAAATGTTTTTTCCATTCAGATAAATGTTATTGTAGAGGCACCTATTATATTTGGAACAGTAGATGTATGAACCTATTTGGAGGGGGCCTAGAGTGCAGGTGCTGTTCGTGGACGGTGATCCAAAGGACCTGGAGTCGTTCGCAGACATGCTGGCCGCCGAGGGGGACTTCACGGTGGACATAGCCTCCTCTGGCGAGATCGCCCTCGACAAGATCGCCTCGGGCAACTACGATGCGGTCGTGAGCGATTACATGACCGCCCTGTCGATGAACGGGGTCGACCTGCTACGGAACGCGAGGGCCATGGGATACATCAACACCTTCCTTCTCGTGTCGAAGGACATCGACGAGGAGGTCGTCCTCGACGCCATCCTGAACGGGGTGGACCAGTACCTCCCCCGGACCGGGGACGTGACCCATGACATCTCCATGGTGCGCTCGTTCCTGGAGACGAAGCAGAAGCGTCTCAGGGCGGAGAAGGAGAGAAGGGATGAGGCGGCGTACCACTCCCTCCTGATGCGGATGCAGGAGGGCTTCGCCTACCACCGCATCATCTACGACGAGCTGGAGCGCCCGGTCAGCTCGATGATAATCGACGCCAACGATGCTTTCGAGAGTGTGTTCACCCGTCCGGGAGGATCCGTGCTGGGCCGCGACGTCCGCCAGCTGATCATCGACACCGAGGGCTTCGAGCATGAGATCCTCAGGGCGTTCAACGACATCATCAAGAACGACAGGGAGGTCCGCTTCACCGCACGCTCCGTGCCCCTCGACCGCTGGTTCTCCGTGGCCATATATGCGCCCGAGCCGGGCTACTTCGTCACCATCCTTACCGACCTCACCGCCCAGAAGAGGATGGAGGAGGAGCTGAGGATGTCCCGGAAGAAGCTGTCCCTGCTGAGCTCCATCACCCTCCACGACCTGATGAACCAGCTGACCATCCTCTACGGGTACCTCGACATCGCGCGCTCCAAGAAGGACATGGACGCGGCGAGGGAGTACATCAGCAAGACCGTCGTCTCCGTGGAGAAGATGAGGAGGGCGATGCAGTTCTCGCAGGACTACCTCAGGATGGGCGAGCAGAGCCCGGAGTGGTTCTCTGCCCAGGAGGTCGTGGCAAGGGGGATCGCGGAGGCACCGATGGGCGACGCGGTCGCGATCATCGACCTCAAGGGCCTTGAGATATACGCGGACCCCCTGATCCGCAAGGTGTTCCACAACCTGGGGTTCAACGCCATCAGGCACGGCCGGGCCAGCATGGTGAAGTTCACCTACGAGATGGCCGGGGACGACCTCGCCCTCATCTGCGAGGACAACGGGGCGGGGGTCCTCACGGAGAAGCGCGGCGAGATGTTCGATGACCGCTTCGGCCACGGCCTTTACCTGGTCAGGGAGATCCTGGCCATCACCGGCATGAGCATCAGGGAGACGGAGCCTCCGCAGGGCGCGAGGTTCGAGATCCTGGTGCCCAGCGGGCGCTTCCGCCTCATCTAGCGCGGCTCACTCTTCGATCGGTTCGAAATCGGACTTGGGAGCCCCGCACATGGGGCATACCCAGTCATCGGGCAGCGACTCGAACGGGGTCCGGGGCGGTATGTTGCTCAGGGGATCGCCCTTCTCCGGATCGTACTCGTAGCCGCAGACCGTGCATCTCCACTTCCTCATCGCTTCTCAGCCCCTGCCACCACGGACATGTATCTCTCGTGCATCAGCTTGCTGTCGAACTCCTTGAACCGCAGAAGGAGCGCATCGCTCTCCTCCCTTTGGAGATAGCCCATGGCCGCGGGGAAGAACTGCTTGTCCTCTCTGGAGATATGGTCCGGATAGAGCGTGACCAGCTCCCCGAGCACCTTGATCATGTCCTTGGCGGCGGACCTTTCCCCGCCCCGGCTGCTGTCGTTCAGCTCCTTCAGGCGGCCGATGAGCTGCCTCGATCGCGCGTGATCGGCGATAAGGCGGTCCATCTCCTGCACCATGTCGACGCTCATCGGCTTGGTCCTGAGCTTGGCGAAAAGCAGGTCCTCCTCCTTCCCGTGATGGAGCCGGTCGGCATAGGTCATGATGAAGTCGACCGCCGTGTCCAGCAGATCATGGTCCGGGGAGCTTCCCGAATCGATCGCGTTCTTCTGCTTCTCCATGACCCTTACCATGCGCTCGATCAGACGGTGCTCTATCATCAACGGTCCTGCTGGCAACATCGCTTCAATTATTGTGACAACGGACTATTTTAATTCTCTTAGCGCTATTCCTCTCAGCGCCGCGCGTAGGTGGCCATGGCCTCCCCGTACTGCAGGACCTTCTCCGTCATGGCCGCCTCCAGCTCCTTTCTGGACGCCCCGGCCTTCAGGTCCAGCGGGGCTGCCAGGCCATAGACCTTGAGGAAGTAGCGGTGGGAGCCTCTCGGGGGGCAGGGGCCCATGTACCCCAGCTCCCTGCCAGTGTTCAGGCCCTGGCTCGAGCCCGGGAGCTCCGGAGGATGCTCGACGGGGGACACCTTCTCCGGGACCTTGCTCCTCGCCGGGATGTTCCATATGGTCCAGTGCGTGAAGGTCCCCGTGG
This sequence comes from uncultured Methanomassiliicoccus sp., assembly GCA_964426205.1. Lineage (GTDB taxonomy): Archaea > Thermoplasmatota > Thermoplasmata > Methanomassiliicoccales > Methanomassiliicoccaceae > UBA6. The sequence goes on from CAYRPG010000029.1 coordinate 9,032, forward strand.
GGCAATCGGGATCGTCCAGGATCATTGCGAAGTATGGTGCGGTGAGCCCGGCTATCGTGATCATGGGGGAGATGTCCTCCCCGTCGCAGGTGTGGCGGGCCGGATAGGTCCTGAAGCCCAGTTCCACCTTGAGGTCCTTGTCGCTCATGTTCTCCACCTCCATCACGGCGCTCGCCCCAGCACGTTGCCGGACATCGGGCGCTCATACACCACCATCGCCTCTCCGTACTGTAATATCTTCCCCTCCATCTCCCTCTCCAGGTCGCGTCCCGTGGCCCCGCCCCCGAGGCCCAGCTCCTCGGACAGGCCGAACACCCTGAACCGGTAGTTCCTCTTCGCCCCGCGGGGAGGGCAGGGAGCGGAGTAGCCGATGTCACCGAACGAGTTGCGGCCCTGGCGGCCGCGGATGGGGCGCGTGATCTCCGCCTCCCTGGGAAGGTTCCGGGGGACGGCCTCCGACCTCTCCACGTTCCACAGCAGCCAGTGGACGTCGGTCGGGCCGCTGCGGCCCATCTCCTCCATGATCACTGCGATGAAGGGCGCCCTGAGGTTGTCCAGCACGATCTGGGGTGAGTACTGCGTTCCCTCGCACACCTCATCGTCGGTCAGGTATCCGGACTCCACCGTTACCTCCAGCCCTCTCTGCCTTGGCCTGTGGGCCACCTGCTCCTCTATCAGCTTCAAATGCGTACCTCCTCGAACCATCGCTCTCTTTCCCACTCCACGGTATAAATCGGTTTCCCGGAACATGGGGGACATCGGAGGCCGGGGATCGGGCCTCCTCGATCCTTCAGAGACGGGGGCAGGTACGTCCGAACGGCCATGGTGCGCCGTGCGCGCGCCCCCTATCCCCTGGACTTGTCCTCACCAGATTGCCTTGTCCCGTATCATCAAGGGCCGCGGGAAGGATATCAAACTGTTCTGCATGCGCATGGCCCGCATCTCCGATCAGCATCGACCCGCGAGGCCTCCACCGCCTGCGGCCGCCGTTGTGTCTGGCAGGTCACCGTTTCATTCCACCGCCGGTTCGAGCAGCCTCAGGCCGGGTCCGGAGGCGTCGACCTCCACCTTGGCACCCAGAGGCAGGACCATCTGCGGGTCGGTGTGGCCAAAGTCCATGTCGACCACGATCGGCAGCTCGTGCAGGCCGAACTCCTCCGACACCACGGAGCGGATCGCCCTCTCCAGCTCCGTCCTCTGCTCCGCCGAGTAGCCCCTGGGCCTGCCGACCAGCAGCGCGCTCAGCGAACCCAGCGCGCCCATGATGCCGTAGTTGCGGAGCATCAGCTTCACCGAGGCCGGCGAGGGCACCATCTCCGACGTCTCCAGGAAAAGGACCTTGCCCTCCCAGAAGCGTGGGTGAGGCCAGTACCTGGTGCCCTTCAGCATCTCCAGGACCTCGATGCACCCCCCGAAAAGCTCGCCGGTCACCTTCCCCTCGCCCTGAAGGGCCTTCCACCTCCTGCTCCTCTTCCTCGGGCTCACCTTCCCCACCGAGCTGTCGTCGGACCAATCGGGGTACCCCTCGCTGTAGGTCGGCGACGGGACGTAGTCATACGTGGGCCCCGGTTCAAAGAGGATGTCCCTGACATGCTGGACCTGCTGCGGATAATTGCGCATCTGCGATATCCCGGCCATGACCGACGGGCCATAGAAGGTCACCATTCCCCTCTGGGCAAGGTGGGTCAGCAGCGTGGTGGTATCGGAGAAGCCCATCAACACCTTGGGGTTCTCCATGATCTCGTCCGTCCTCAGCGATGGCAGCGTGCGCACCGAGTCGTCGCCGCCGATGGTGGCGATCACGCCGTCGATCTCGGGGTCCAGGAACGCGCGGTTGATGTCATCGGCGCGTACCCTGGGGTTACGCCGCAGGTAGGACTGCCTGGTGCACGCATGCTCCATGGCCACGACCTCCAGCCCGAGCTCCTCCTGGAGGACGGCGATGCCCTTCTCGTATATCTTCGGGAAGGCGTGGGGGCCGCCCCAGGACGGCGAGATGAGGGCGACCCTGCTGCCCCGCCTGAGGCGGGGCGGCCGGACCTTGGACAAATCAGGCCAGCTCGTTCCGGGCCAGAAGCTGCCCGCCCTTGGCAAGGATGGCCCTTATCGCGTCATCGACCTGGTCCACGCGGAGGATCAGGATGGCGTGCGGGCGGCCGGAGTACGCGTACGCGTACTCGATGTTGATGCCGGCGTCGCCCAGCATCCTGGAGATCTCCCTAAGGCCGCCGGGGCGGTCCTGCATCTTGACAGCAATGACGTCGGTGGTGGAGACCACGTACCCCAGCTCGGAGAGCTTCTTGAACGCCTTCTCCGGGTCATCGACCAACGCTCTGACGACCCCGAACCCGCTGGCCTCGGCGATCGAGAACGCCAGGATGTTGATGTTGTCCGACTCCAGGACCTCGGCGATGGCCGCTAGCCTCCCGGGCTTGTTCTCGGCGAATATCGATATCTGCTTGATGGTGTAGCTCATCACAGTACCCTCCTGTCGACTACCCTCTTGGCCTTGCCCTCGAAGCGGGCCAGAGTCCCCGGCGATACCAGCTCCACGTCGACCGCCACGTTCAGGTTGTTCCTGAGCAGGTGGGCGACCTTTTCCTTGAGCCGCAGGAGGTCGTCCAGCTTGTCCGAGAACAGTTGAGCGTTCTTCAGCTCGACCCTCACCAGCATGGTGTCCAGGGCGCCCTTACGGTCGACCACGATCTGGAAATGCTCCCCCAGCTCGGGCACGGACATCAGGGTGAACTCCACCTGGGACGGGAAGACATTGATGCCGCGGATGATTAACATATCGTCGACCCGGCCCTGGATGCGGGAGATGCGCAGGTGGGAGCGGCCGCAGGCGCACTCCGAATCGTCGTAGGACGCTATGTCCCCGGTCCGGTACCGAATGATCGGCAGCGCCTCCTTCTGCAGCATGGTGATCACCAGCTCCCCCTTCTCCCCTGGTCCCAGGTGCTCTCCGGTCTCGGGATCGATGACCTCGACGTAAGCGAGGTCGCCCCATATGTGGATCCCGTTCTGCTCGCAGCACTCGGTGAACAGCGGTCCGGACAGCTCCGACGTGCCGTATATGTCGTAGGCCTTGATGCCGGTGCTGTCCTCTATCCGGGACCTCATCTTCTCCGACCACGGCTCGGCGCCCAGGATGGCGGTGCGGAGCTTGGTGTCCCGGTTGATGTCCACGCCCATCTTCTCGGCCACCTCGGCCATATGCACCATGTACGATGGGGTGCAGGCGATCGCCGTGACCCTTAGGTCCTGTATGAGCTCTATCTGCCGCTCGGTGTTGCCCACCGATGCGGGCACCACGGTCGCGCCGACCTTCTCCGCTCCATAGTGGAGGCCGAGGCCGCCGGTGAACAGCCCGTAGCCGTAGGAGACCTGCATCACGTCCTTCCTCCCCAGGCCAACGGACGCCAGCCCCCTCGCCACGGACGTGGACCAGTTGTCGAGGTCCTTCTGCGTGTACCCTACCACCGTCGGTTTGCCGGTGGTGCCCGAGGAGACATGATAGCGGACCAGTTCCTCCTGGCCGCCGATGAACATCTTGTCCGGATAGTTGTCCCGCAGGTCCCTCTTGTACATGAACGGCAGCTTGACGATGTCGTCAAGGGACCGGATGTCGTCCGGGTGGACGGCGGCCTCCTTCATGCGGGCCCGGTAGAAGTCGGAGAAGGAGTACAACCGGTAGACCAGTGTCTTCAACAGCTTGAACTGGAGCGCCTCGATCTCGGCCTTGGACATCTCTTCCATGCGGGGATCCCAATACCTCACGTTATCACCTGTTGTATCCTCCAGCCGTCCTGGCATCGCGCTCTGGCGGCCGGGGGGTCAACTTGCTACGCCATAGCACGCTATATATTTCATTCTTCGCGCCCGCCGATGCCCTTTCCCAGCATGCCCTGGCTCATGCGCACGTTCGTCTCTGGAGATGCTTCCCGCACTCCACGGCCGCTCAGGCCTCGCGGCCGGGCGGACGGCATTCTATAAACCGCCAGGAGGGAATAAGGACAACGTGAACAAGAGGAGCGTGCTGATAATCGAGGCCATCCCCCTGAAGGAGGAGCCGACCGAGGGGGACATGCTGAGCAAGGTCCTGGAAATGGCCAGCTACGATTATTTCGAGCTCCACAGCGTTTCCAACAAGAGCGATCTCCTGGACATGCTGGAGGACCGCCAGTTCATGAAGCGCTTCAAGATAGTGCATCTCTCTGGCCACGGTGACGAGGACGGCGCGAACTTCCTCCTGCCGAGGGGGAGTGTCAACGCCTCGGAGTTCCCCCAGGACTGCTTCCTCAACCGGACGGTGTGCCTCTCCGCATGCACCCTGGGAAAGACCGCCTTCGTCACCCCGTTCATGGAGCGCACGTCGGCCCGGTACGTCATCGGTCCCCGCCGCTCCGTCTTCCTGATAGATGCGACCCTGTTCTTCCTGACCTTCTACTACTGGACGAACAGGCGGAGGCTGGGGATAGAGGCCTCCTATAACCGCGCGGTGAAGAGCGGGGCCAGGGGGGATTTCACCTTGTGGGCCCGCTCGAGCAAGGGGTGACCTCAGGGCCGCGGCGGTACCTCTCCGGGGTAACGAAGGGCTCTGAATCGCTCCCATGCCCGGCTCGCCGTCCTTCACGTTGGGCATGCTCGAGGTTGCGAACGCCTCCCTGACCTGAGCTGCGGGGGGAGAGCCTCAGAAGCTCGTTCATGAGGGCGTGTCATTTGACCGCATAGTGGTCCGCTACGTCGTACCTCTTAACATCCCCGAAGACGCGGAGGCCGTCCTTCTCGATCGTCGACACCGCTCCGTGGCCGCTGCACACCAGAAGCCTCTGGCCGAGGTTCCTGGCCTGAGCGTCGAGCTCGCCCCCTATCTCCAGCAGGGCCTTGCGCTCCCTGCGGGCCCGCTCCGAGTCGACGTTGACCGTGGTCATCAGGTTCTTGGCCAGGGTGGCGAACTCCTCCATCTCGGGGGTCAGGGAGTCGAAGTTGATGAGACAGTCGCCGGTCAACATCAGGCCGACCTCCGGACATAGGAAGAACACGTGGCCGTGGAGATGCCCTCCCAGCGATTCCAGGATCTCGAACCTCAGCCCGCAGATGTCCTTCTCGACCACCACCGGAAGGCCCTTGCGCGAGGTACTGGTCGCGGGAGGAAGCAGCCTGACGTTGGTCGGGGGGTTGAACTGCGAGAAGAGGTTGATGAACTTCGTGTACACCTGCCCGAGTATCGAGCCCTCCATCTGGGAGCCGTAGGCCCGGTTCGCCGAGTGGATGATGTCCATCGAGCCCGCGTGCATCGTGGACGGGGTCTCGAAGAACGCTCCCCCTCCGGAGTGGTCGGCGTCCGCGTGAGTGACGAATATGCCCTCCAGCTCCCGGGTGTCGATCCCGAAGTGGGCGAGCATCTCCACGATCTCGCGGTGATAGATGCCGAACCCGGTGTCGAACATGGCGATGCGCCCGGCGTTGCGCAGCAGGTACACCGAACCGCCGCAGGGCAGCTGGAAACAGAAGAGGGTGCCCCCCGTGCTCAGCGGGATCTCCTGGTACAACGAGTAGAACCCGGCGCCGGTGGTCTGCCTCAGCGTACGTCCGGTCTGCAGTATGGAGCGGAATACCATGTGGGGATCGCGGCCCTGGGAGGTCAGCTCCTGGGCGATGTGGTTGGAATCGTGGAGCAGCCGGAACAGGAAATCCTCGTCCTCGGTCCCGATGATCTCCCGGAGCTCCTGGGCGAACCGGATGTAGAAGACTGTATCGTCCAGCTTCTTGCCCGTCGAGTCGTACTCCAGGATCTCCAGCCGCCAGCGGAGCTTCAGCTCCTCCAGCAGGCGGTAGGCGATGGCATCGTTCTCCAGGGTCAGGGCGACGGTCAGGCGCCCCGGGTGCTTGCCGCGGTCATCGAAATCCAGGAACGCGATGTTCGCACCCGCACCAGTGGTAAGGCCGAGGAACTCGAACAGCATCCCAGGCTCGTCGGGAAGGTAGACGGAGAACTTGAGGAACCTGAGGGTCGCTAGCGACGTCTGAAGATATCCGATCGCCTGCAGGTCCTTGGTGATCTTCTCTGGAGCGTCCTCGTCCGCGTCTACCTGGAAGAACACGATATGGGGGTCGATACGACGGTCGTAGTCGACGCGATGGATGTTCCCACCGTGGCTCTTGATGATCTCCGCGGCCCTGTGCAGGGCGCCGGGATCATCTGGCATTCGGGCGATGAACGAGAAGGTGCTCACGCGCCCTCGTACCGGCCTAGGTGGCTAAAAAAACTTACCCACGTTCGCAAGGCCCGAGGACGACCTCGAGATCTGTTTCCCAGATATGGCGATGTTGCTCCCTTCTATCGCCAAAGAATATAATCCGCTATAATCATATCATGGCGATGTTGCTGAAGCCCGATGAGAGGCTCATCGTCCTTTCATGCCTCGTGCTGGTAGTGGCCATCTTCTTCCTGGATGTTGGGCTACCCGTCGGGCTCGCGGCAAGCGTCATGTACGTCATTCCGGTGCTGCTGTGCTGGTGGTCTCCCAGATCACGGACGGTCTACGGCGTGGCCGCGGCATCCACGGTTCTGACGATCATAGCGGAGCTCGCCAAGCCGCCGGAGACCCCCTCGTACCTCATGTTCAACCAGCTGCTTTCGATCGCCATCCTGTGGCTTATCGTGTTCCTTCTGAACCACAGGAGGAGGATGGACGAGGACCTGAGGGCCATGAAGGTGGAAGCGGAGAAACAGGCCGAGGAGGCGAGGAGGAACGGAGTTGAGCTGGAAGTGGAAAGGGACCGCCTGCGAACGTTGATGGACGGGACCAGTAGAATGAACCTCACCTACCTGGACCGTGATTTCAACTTCCTCCGGGTCAACGAGACCTTCGCCAGGAACTGCGGATATCGTCCGGAGGAGATGATCGGCCTCAACCTCTTCGGGCTCTATCCGAACGACGAGGCAAGAGCGTTTTTCCGGAAGGTGTACGACAGCGGTGAACCGGCGAAGGGGCGGGACGGGGAGTTCACCTTCCCCGACCAGCCGGAGAGGGGGGTCACCACCTGGGACTGGAACCTCGACCCGGTCAAGGATAACGACGGCAACGTCCACGGGATCATCTTCTCCCTGGTGGAGACGACCGAAACGCACCGGGCGGAGATGGCCCTCCACGAGAGCGAGGCAAGGTACAAGGACCTCTTCGAGATCGTGCAGGAGGCGGTCACCATATGCATGATCGTCCGTGATGATGGGGGCAGGATGATCGACGCGATCATCCTGGACGCCAATCCGGTCTCCATGGAGATACTGGAGCTGATAGGACCGGAGGACCCCCGGGGGCGACGGTTCTCGGAATATCTGGACCGTTCTTACAAAGAGGGCATGATGCAATTGGCCGAGGACCTATGGGCCGGAAAGGGCCCGATCGTGTCGGAAGGTGGTTTCCCCACCACTGAAAGGCTCTACAGGGCCTCGTTCTACAGGCTCGACGGCGAGCGGTTCTTCATCTCCGCCATGGACATCACGGAGATCAGGAATGCGCAGAAGCAGGCCGAGGAGCTCGCTGAGAAGCTGAAACGGAGCAACGCAGACCTGCAGCAGTTCGCTTACGTCGCTTCGCACGACCTGCAGGAGCCGCTGCGCATGGTCAACAGTTACCTGTCCCTGCTGGAGGATAGGTATGAGAGCGTCATCGACCCCAAAGGGAGGGAATACCTCCACTACGCCTTGGAGGGTGGGAGGTCGATGCGCCAGCTCATCGATGACCTCCTGGCATATTCGAGGGTGGACAGCAAGGCCAGACCGTTCTATATGGTGGACATGGACTCCGTGATCTCCAAGACCATCACGCAGTTAAGGATGCAGATCGAAGAGGCGATGGTGGAACTGATCGTGGAACCGCTGCCCATGATCATGGCCGACGAGCCGCAGATGGTGCAGGTGATGCAGAACCTGATCAGCAATGCGATAAAGTTCAGGAGAACGGCCGGAGTGCTGATACACATCGGCTCGGAGGATCGCGACGACGAGTGGGCCTTCTACGTCAGGGACAACGGGATCGGCATCGACATGGCCTACAAGGACAGGATCTTTGCCATGTTCCAGCGGCTGCATACTCGCGAGGAGTATCCCGGCACCGGGATCGGGCTCGCGATCAGCAAGAGGATCGTGGAGCGGCACGGCGGGAGGATCTGGGTCGAATCCGAGAACGGAGAAGGCTCGACCTTCATGTTCACTATCCCAAAGGCCGAGAAACGATGATCGTTCTCCTTTCAAAGACCTCCTTTTCAGTGTTACCCTTATGTCTGAAAATAGACATAATAGGTATGACATTTACTATATTAGCTAATATTGCATCTTGCTTATTTAGTAAACCATTCTACTAAACTGATGCATTCCTTGACCGCTAACAGTCAGAAATTTGTATTTCTTATGTATCGGGCAGGCGTGGATACTGAGGAATTGAAGCTTCTCCTCCTCGTGGCGATGGGAGGGGCGATCGGCAGCGTTTGCCGCTACCTCCTGCAGGGATACATCACCCGGGGAGACTTTCCGTGGGGGACCTTCGCCGTCAACCTGATCGGGAGCTTCCTCATAGCGTTCCTGTTCTTCCTGTGGTCCCAGGGCCAGGACATCAGCTCTCAGACCAGGGCCTTCCTGTTCATAGGCGTCTTCGGTGGGTTCACCACCCTTTCCTCCTTCTCCCTGGAGACGGTGAACCTAGCGCAGGGAGGGCAATGGCTATGGGCAATGGGGAACATACTCCTTAACGGCGGCGTCTGCGTCCTGGGGGCGTTCCTGGGCCGGACCGTGGGATTGCTGATGGGAGGGAGCTGAGTGCTTTCGATGGAGAAGATGCTGCGGTTGAAAGCGTACGTTGGCGAATCAGACCAGTTCAAGGGGATGCCGACATACAAGGCGGTCGTTCACCTGCTCAGGGAAGAGGGCATCAGGGGCGCCACGGTGACCCGTGGCATGTATGGATATGGGAAGCGCAGCCTCCTGCATTCCACATCACCTCTTCGCCTCTCTACCGACCTTCCGATGCTCATCGAGACCGTCGATACGGAAGCGAAGATCATGGCCGTATTGCCCAAAATTCGGACCATGATAAAGGACGGCCCGATCACTCTCGACGAGGTGACCGAGGTTCGGGAGAGTGCTCCTCGTGAGTGATATCTCCTTACATCATCGAGCTTCGCGGCACCTTATCATTATCTAAATAATATTTTTATAACATATTATTATTCGCTTCGGACTGCAGATCCCCCTGCCTTTTTTACGATCTTTTCGAGCCTTTTCTTCGTGCAGGGAAAAAAAGATGTGCCCGGACCCGAGCATGATGTGCTCCCAACCCACGGAAGCTGCGGGAAACAGCCCTTTAGCTTATACCTTTACAATATAATGTTATAGCGTTATGAGATATAATTTATTAGCATGGCACATTCCGTGACATAATTGAGTAAAAAGTCAGGGAGTTTCAGGTGATTTTTGGGTGCCTCTTTGGGCCTGCTCGTATGTATCACAAAGCTCGTTCAAGAACTGATCATAGGTCCGTCGGAACTTCAATCGATAAAGTCGGTCCCTTGTTTCCGGGGAAATTTGAATGCTCGTTCTCGGTTCCGATAGCTTCCCTTCTTCCATCTCAACATCTCCATCGAGCCGGGGTTCAACCCCCGCTCGACTATGGATGCTATGTAAACTATAGATATAATTGTTCTCATAGAAATCCATAATAGCAATATATTCAATAGTATCAATAGAACATTGAACGAAATATGTCAATATAGTCAACAACGGTCTCCCGAATATCAAATTGAAATGGGTCACATATTGTACATTTATGCGTAATTATCCAATTTTCTGCATTCTTTCAATGCAGAACGATAGAAATGATAAACTATCGATAAGATAGCACAGACCCCGCATATCCTTCTTGGCTCGATCTTTGGCAGAAATATGGCCCAATTGAAGGTAAAAAGCAGTTAGAAAACCGGGGGTAATTAAGTGAAAATGGGGCCAATTTTGACCTCGTCCTCACTATCCCACCGCCCGAAATGAGATCGAGAAGCTTACCGAAAGGCATGTTGCAAACCTCGATAGCGACCGAGCAATGAGGGTCCCCGTCACGTCATTTCAGTCCCCAAAAAAGTTGACCTGCAGGCAATGAAAGGGAGCGAGAAGCTACACTGTAAGTATGAAAAATAAAACTTGGTAAGGGGTTTGAGGTGTTCGGAGCGCCTTTTTTTGACGCTTAGGCCTTTATCAGCAGTGGGAGCACCTGCTTGCCCTTCAGGACGAGCATGACGATCGCAGCACTCATGTAGAAAGCGATGAGCGAGAAGATCATCCATAAAGCACCCACGGTGGACTTCAGGTCATTGTTCCCTGCCCAGTACCAGCCAGCGGTCACGAAGAACGCGATCACGGCAACGCCAAGCAGAATCGGGAGCATCTTGACGGGCTGAGCCAGAGAGAGCAACATGTCGATCAGGGCGATTATGCCGATGACCACACAGAGCATGGCCAGACCCTCACCGCTCGTTACAACTCCACCGCTGATGGTGAAGAAGAACACAGCCAGGGGTCCAAAGATGCAGGTGCCGAGCAGGTTCTCATTCAGATACATAAAAATGGCCACGACAACGCAGAGAAGGCCCACCCAGGGACCGATCGCACCGATCAGGTCAGCGGAATTAACGCCTAGGCCAAATACTGCGACCGCAAAGGTGAACATTGATATTATAAATATTCCCATTGCGTCGGCCATTGCCACTTTCACGTGCACGTTCGATTCTTCTGCCATTTGTTTTCCTCCTTTTTCCCTCAAATGTTGTTTAAGCCACGGACGCGTGATCGAGGTATCGGGTCACCCCGCCCCCCGTCCACCGTCGCCTTCACGGCTTTCCTCCTCTGAAGTCAGGTCCCCCTTGTCACCAAGGAAATCCCGTCTCCTGTATGAGTTTGATATATTATAGTTATTATTATGGATTTAGTCTGTTAATACCTCATTGCGTCCCGTTTGGAATTTATACCATGGGCTATATTTATGCTATTGGCACAGTAAGAATCACACCACCCTCTTCGGCATGTCCTAACCATGCCTATATTGAATGGTATCATATAGACCAAATATCTTATCTGCCCCGTTCAATAGAAAAAGGTATGCTACGGATGTATTAGGGGGCGGGCACCCTTCCGAGGTCGTCCAGCGCCCTCAGATATGCCTTCCTGCGTGCCTCATAGCCTTCCTTGTTGCTCCCATATGGCACATATTCCGATACCCTCCAGCCGTTCGACACGAGATGCCCCTTGGTATCGTCGGCGAGCCCCTTGAGAAAGCTGAAATCCATCATCTCGTGGTCGTGCATCCTCTGCTGGACCCATTCCAGTATATCCAGATCGTGGGTGGCCACGCAGAACGGCACGTCCCTCGAGATTATCATCTCGATCAGGTCCTTGTAGACCTCGCTTATGGTCGTGAAGTCGCGAACATCGCCGGAGTACGCACCCTTGACCAGGCGGATCTTGACCCCGGCATCGATCATCCTCTCGATGTCCTGCGGCGTGCGGGTAAGGTATGCCTGCAGCGCGATCGTCGGTCTCATCCCCGAGCAGACGCAATCCTCCGCCAGCTCCAGGGTGAGATCGGTCATGCGCTGCCCTTCCATGTCCAGCTCGAAGCCGATCCTCATGTCCGAGACCTTCTCGCACAGGCTGCGGATGAATGTCTTGGTGTACTGGCGTCCGGCCGTTCCACCGAAGGTGGACGGCTTCACGGAGATCGATGTCTTCAGACCCCGGTTCGCCAGCTCCCTTGCCAGCTCCACGTACGCATCGTGGGACTGGCGAGCCTTCTCCTCGTCCTGGCTGTATCGGCCAAGAATGTCCATGATGCAACGGATGCCCTGCTCGTTCCGTTTATAGCACCAGGCGAGGGCAGAATCTCTATCTGGAAGGGTCCATCGGTCGGGCATGGTCACCATATTGGACGCCCCCATCAAAAAGGTTAGGACTGATCGGCCGACAAGAGCTTCTTCCTGCGCTTGCGTGGGTCCCTCGTCTTGGAGGCTGCAAGCTCCTGGACCACGTTGTACGTTTCGAGGTCGATTATCGAGTCGTGCCCGCTCTTCACCAGGTAGCCGTCCCAGCGGCGGTATCCCGCGTAGGCGGGGTTGTGGAGGATCTGGCGGACGGAATAGAGGGTCCATTGCGCGCCCCGGCGGGTGAACACGCCCCTAGCGTTCAGGGACTGAGCGATATCGTTCATGGAAAGGCCGGAGCGGTAGGAGCGGAACATCTCCCTGACCACGGTGGCCTCGTCGCTCTTGACCGTCAGGTCGTTGTCCTCGATCCCGTACCCAAAGGGTGGGTTGAAGCCCAGGATGCCGCCGGTCTCGGCCTTCTGGGCCATGCCCATGTAGGTCCTCTCGCCTATCTGCTCCGACTCCAGCTGCGCGATCCTCTGGATCATGTCCACCACGAAGCGCCCGATGGACGTGGAGGTGTCCAGCTCCTCCTGCATCGAAGTGAACTTCTTGTCCCACTTCTCCAGGTCCTCCATCATGATCATGAAGTTCTTCGAGTTACGATGGATACGGTCCATCTTCAGGACGAGGATGTTGTCCCACTTGTCCCGCTCGGCCATCATCCGTTTGTATCCATCGCGGTTTCTTACATTCCTGCCAGTATGGCCAGCGTCCACGTATATGTCGGCGACGTCCCATCCCTGGGCCTCGCAGTAGGCGATCAGGCGGTCCTTCTGCGCCTCGAGGGAGTAGCCTTCCTCGGCCTGCTCCTCCGTGGACACCCTGATGTAGATGGCGGCCCTAGTCATCGGTAGCGACCTCCAGCTGGCGGTGCGGTTCCCCCATGCCGTTCCTCCGGCGCTCTTCCATCAGCCCCTGGACCAGATTGTACGAGCCGGTCGATACGAGCTGTGGATGGTCCAGGGGCACCAGGTGGCCGTCCCACACGATGTAGCCGCAGTAGACAGGGTTCCTAAGGACGCGGCTTATCGACTGCTTTCTCCACGGCCCTCCCTTCTTGGCCGGGATGCCCTTCTCGTTCAGCTTCCTGGCTATGTCCTCGAGCGACATGCCGTTCACGTAGCTATGATATATGAACGGCACGATGCCAGCCTCCCGGTCCAGGGCCTTCAGCTGGCCGGATTCCACCACATAGCCATAGGGGTGTGGGCTGCCCAGGTATCCGGTGTGCTCCTTGGCTTTCTGGGTCATTCCGACCTTGACCCTCTCCCCGATCTGCTCCGACTCCAGCTGCGCGATCCTCTGAATGATGTCCATCACGAACCGGCCCATCGCCGAGGTGGTGTCGAACTTCTCCTGCATCGAGCTGAACTGCTTCTTCCACACGTTCAGGTCGTCCATCATCTGGGTGAAGTTCTTCGAGTTACGATGGATACGGTCCATCTTCAGGACGAGGATGACGTCCCACAGGTCCTTCTCGGCCATCATGCGCTGGTACTGTGGCCTGTTGACGTCCCGTCCGGAGAAACCATCATCGACGTACTCAGAGCACACCTCCCAGCCCTTGGCCTTGCAGTATGCGTTCAGGCGTTTGAGCTGTGCAGGTATGCTGTATCCCTCCCTTGCCTGATCGTCGGTCGATACCCTGGCATACAACGCTGCGCGCACTAGAACGGCACTCCCTGTGTCCCGGAGAGGCCCCCGGGTGCATCCTGGCCTTGAATCGGCTACCTATGATTAAGATTTCCCGTCCGTGTGTTGAACATTATTGTACAATAGTTGTTTTCTATTAATTATTATAGCATGTATCTTTACATACTATACATTTTAAGTTGCATCGGTACGCAATGATTTAATCACAAGTCCTCAATCGCATCGATAGATGAGCGAAAGCCCAGAATCCAAGATGGCAAGGCTCCGGGAAGAGTTCGGAGGCCTGGTCGATGACACTACCATCCGACGACTGGTTCTGGAAGACAGAGGTATTAAAATGACTGCGAACAAGATCGCCGATATCAAGGACCGGGAGGAGGTCTCCGCGGTAGTAAGGGTCACTAAGATAAACGATGCCAAGACGTTCAACAAGAGGACCGGCGGGCAGGGACGCGTAAGGAACCTGGAGATCGAGGACGACTCCGGCAACTGCCGCCTGACGCTCTGGGACGATGATGTCGAGCTGCCCGAGCAGATGAATATCGAGATCGGGACCCAGCTCACCCTTACCGACTGCTACGTCAAGAAGACCGACTTCGGGACGGACATATCCAAGGGTAAGAAGGGAAAAATAGAGAAGCTTTAATTGTAAAGCTACTAACGATAACTATTTTATATCTTTAGCATAAACCTTTTTTCTTTTTATCTATATAATCGAATAGATTACTGGCTGACGATCGCGAGAGAATCCGGATTACTGATATTAAATCCGTAAACAGGATGATTTGGCATTCATAGTCACGGATATAATTCATGTCCGGATGCCCCGCGTCGCCGTCCGAGGGAAGAGGGATCCTTGCGAACTTGGTGACGGCAAAGGGTGAAAAAAGTGCCGCCCATAGATGGAACGGGATAGTCCGGTGCGCTGATGAAATAGCCCCATGAGCATCGGTGCGCCTCATAGAAAGAAGAGGTAAAGAGCGAAGAAAAAGGAAAGGATGAAAAGAGGTTTGGACCGCTCAAGGCTTCCGGGACCTTATCGCAAAGAACGCCAGAACGGCGATCGATATGGCAGCGATCATCACGATGAAGGTTCCTAGGAACGGGACCTTGAAGAAGAAGTCGTTGATGTTGAAGCCACCATTATTGACGTCGGAGGTCAGCTTGTCGGTGTACGACTCGATCGAATCGATGTTTTTGCTGGCAGTCTCAGTGCCCATCGGTTCCATGCTCACCTGGTCGCCAAGGAAGGTCATGACGTAGCTGACCTCATTGGGGACCTTGACCCCGCTGTCGCCCAGGCTCATCGACATCCCGGCCATGAGGCCGAGGTCGGACGAGTACAGGAACTGCGCCCCATCGTTGACCTGGATCTTCTGGTACTGTCTGCTCTCCCCGTCAACGACGTGGGTGACATTGTTGTACATGCAGCGCATCTTCATCGAGGTTATGTTCGTGGTGTACGGCCCGAACTGCCCGTTCTTGATCTCCCCATCGGGAGTGTTGAGCTTCTCGAAGTTTATCGGGAAGTCCGTGGCCCCGGTGGCATTCGCCAGCTCCTGGGTGAATATCTGCGCCTTCAGGTCATCGGGCAGCCCGTGGGCGTCGATATGGCCATTGATGTTCCCGCTGATGGTCACCTCGCTCGCATTGGTGTACCAGACCTCACCCGGGTTGACCGGCAGCTGGAGCAGGTCCAGCGCTGGAGCGAAGTCCATGTAAAGGTTCAGGCCGGCAACGAACTCCACGCCCACGTCATAGTTCTTGTAGGAAATTATCTGGGTGCTCTTGCTGGCGTTGATGTCCGGTATGTTCTTGGCGTTAACATCGAGGTTGAAGGCGCCCTTGTAGGCCAGCGTCATGTTGGTGATAGCCATCGTCGACTTCTCGAGGATGGTCGTCGTAGTGATCACCATGCCCAACTTCTCATCGAGTTCGACGCTCAGGGTCTTGGTCTCCTTGGCCACCGTAGAGTAGGGGCTGAAGGGGCTCTCATTAACACCGTACTCGCCCGCTACCGGCATCTTCCCGGTGATGGCGATATCGGCCGAGGTAGCGAACCGTACGGCCATCTTGGTCGTTACTGTGTAGGTGGTGTCGGTCTCACCGGTCACCTCGAAAAGAACATAATAGGCAAGCTTGGAATCGACCTTCAGCTTGTCTATGGTCATGTTGACCTGGCTCTTGAGCAGGGTGTTTAGCTGGTTCGAGTTCTCGGTGATGTTGGAGCCATAGTCGATCTCCTTGCCCATGGCCCACTTGTCACCGACCTTCAGGCCCGAGGATGATGCCGATGCCGTTCCCAGGGGGACCAACGTCATCCCTGCGAGAAAGAGCGCGACGATCAGTATCACGGCCGCTGATGTCATCTTGTTCATGGAATCCCAACCGATCGATTTTTTAAAAGAATCATTGAACCCGAATATTAGTATGTGCCGAGGTCGGATGCGAACGTTGGTAAGAACTCCATTTCGATGTTGTGAATAAAAATGTGAAGGGAAGGGGTTTTCGAAGGAGGTGGGGTCGTTTCCGACCTTACATCATGCCGGGCATGCCGCCCATTCCGCCAGGCATTCCACCAGGCATTCCGGGGGGAGCGCCTGCGCCGGCCGGCATCTTCTTAGAGGCGATGACATCGTCGATCCTGAGGATCATGCCAGCGACCTCGGTCGCGGACTCGATGGCCTGCTTCTTCACCCTGAGGGGCTCGATGACGTTGGCGTCCATCATGTTGGCCGGCTCACCGGTCTCCAGGTTGATGCCCATGTAGGCGGAGTTCTTCTTCTTGTCCTCGTGGGCGGTCTTCAGCTTGATGACCAGGTCGATGGGGTCCAGGCCAGCGTTCTCGGCCAGGGCCCACGGGATGATCTCCATGGCCTCGGCAAAGGCCTCGATGGCCAGCTGCTCGCGGCCTCCCACGGTGGAAGCGTAGTCGGCCAGCCTGAGGGCGAGCTCGATCTCGGGCGCACCGCCGCCAGCGACGACCTTTCCGTCCTCCATGGCAACGCCGACGACCCTGAGGGCGTCGTGCAGGGCACGGTCGACCTCGTCGATGACATGCTCGGTGCCACCCCTGATGATGATGCTGATGGCCTTGGGGTTCTTGCAGCCGGTGACGAAGGTCATCTCCTCCTCACCGATCTTCCTCTCCTCGACCATCTCGGCGCAGCCCAGGTCGGCCTTGACCATGGAGTCCAGGTTGCCCACGATGTTGCCACCGGTGGCCTTGGCGAGCTTCTCCAGGTCGGACTCCTTGAGCCTCCTGCAGGCGTAGATGCTGGCCTTGGCGAGGTAGTGCTGAACGAGGTCATCCATGCCCTTCTGGCAGAACACGACGTTGGCGCCGACGGACTTGATCTTATCGACCATGCCCTTCAGCTGGGCCTCCTCCTCGTCCAGGAAGCGCTGCATGGCGGCAGGGTCCCGGATCTGGATCTTAGCCTCGACCTCGGTCTTCTTGATCTCCAGGGCGGAGGATATGATGGCGATCTTGGCGTTCTTGACCTGCTTGGGCATCCTGGGGTGGACCTTTTCCTTGTCCACTACCAGCCCGTTGATCATCTCGGTGTCGGCGACGGTCAGCCCGGTCTTCTTCTCGACCTTGATGTTGTCCACATCGATCTTGACCTTGCCGTCCATATCCTCGGCGACGGCCTTCACGGCCTTCACCGAGAGGTCGGAGAGGTACTCGATCTGGCCACCCACGGACTTGCCGGTCATGGCGGTCTTGGCGACCTTCTTCAGGATATCGTTGCCCTTGGCGTCCACGGCGATCTTCTCGAGGATCTTGATGGCCTCGGCCGCCGCGAGCTTGTAGCCGTTGGCGATGATGGTCGGGTGAACGTTGTGGTCGATGAGCTGCTCGGACTTCTTCAGGAGCTCGCCAGCGATGACCACGGAGGTGGTCGTCCCGTCACCGCACTCGGAATCCTGGGTCTTGGCGACCTCCACGACCATCTTGGCCGCGGGATGCTGTACGTCGATCTCCTTCAGGATGGTAACGCCATCGTTGGTGATGACGACATCGCCGATGGAATCGACGAGCATCTTGTCCATGCCCTTCGGTCCCAAGGTGGTGCGCACCGCGTCAGCTATGGCACGGGCTGCGGCAATGTTGTTGGCCTGAGCTTCCTTGTTCTTGGTCCGCTCAGTGCCTTCTCTTAGCACGATAATAGGTTGGCTCTGTCCTAGAGAATATGCCATTAATTATCCTCCTTTCGTTGGGCCCGATAGTTTATCGCTTCTATATAATACTTATTGTTTTTTCGCGTCAGCGGACGCCATGTGGCACCCTTCTCCCAAGGTGGAACGGCGTTTATATCTGCGAGTGGATTCTCCTCGGGGATGGTCATGGGGCCGGCCATTGCGGTGGAGCACCTCGCCAAGAGCCTCGGCGAGCTCGGGGCGGTGCTCGCGACGAGGGGGACGATCGCCTGGGCTCAGAACGCATCGACGACCACGACCCCGCCGTCCGCCAGTGAGCGCTTCAGATAGGTGATGACGTCGTTGTAGAACCGGTCGTCGTCGACCATGGACTCGAACTCATCGAGCGTTTCCGGAGAGAGCTCGCTCATCCTCGCGCTCATCCTCTCCCTCATCCCCGGCCTCAGGTTCAGGCGGTCGATCATCACCGAGCGCACGCGGGTCTCGATGAGCGAGTTCACCAGACCGTCCAGGTCATAGTCGGTGATGGTAGGTATGACCGGCCCCAGGAACACATAGGCCCCGATGCCGGCGTCGACGAGGGCGCGGACGGCCCGCAGCCTCTTGGACGGGGGCGGGGCGCAGGGTTCGAATATGGCCGCCCGGGCATCGATGGAGGTGTTGATGGTTATGCCCACCTCGGCGGAGGCCATCTTCGCCAGGAGGTCGATGTCCCTTATCACCAGGTCCGACTTGGTGAGGAGCGATACGCTCGACCCGGCGCGCACCATCTCCTCCAGGCATTTGCGGGTGAGCATGAGCTCAGCCTCCGCCGGCTGGTAGGGGTCGGTCACCGTACCCAGGCCTACCACGCCCTTCTTCCTCACCAGCTCGCGGGCCAGGAGGCGAGGTATGTTGATCTTGGCCTGCACCGAGATGCCCCATTCCCTCGGGGCGACCCGCATGATGTACGGCGCGTAGCAGTAGGTGCAGGCATGAGCGCACCTGGTGTACGGGTTGAGCGCGAGGTCCAGGCCCGGCAAGTGCGACGGGGAGAGCGCGGTGGAGCACTCCTTCCTGATCACCTTGGGGGCGTCCCCGTCGTCGATGAAAGCGTCGAGATCAGACATAGTCGTCCAACCTCCTCTGGGTCAGCATGTCGGTCAGGACCGCCGAGGCCCTTATCCACCTCTCCATCGGGATGTCCATCCTCGAGGACACATGCTGGAGGGCCTTGGCCATGCTCTCGAAGCTGTGCGGCCTGGTCTTCAGCGCCGCCCGCACGTTCTCCCTTACGTTCCATACTCCTACTGGCATGACATAGCCGGGATGCGCTTCCCTGAATATGACGGCACCGGCCTGCCGGCGCTCGGAGGTGAGCAGCTCGTTCACGGCAAGCCTGGCAGCATAGTAGCAGCCTCCGATCTCGGCATAGTCCCGCCTTCCCTCGTAGAACTCGTGCGAGCTCATGATCTCTATGTCCCTACCGGCGGGGTTCCATGTAGTGTTGGGATACCACGCCTCGATGAGCTCGTACTTCCAGGTGGTCGGCATCAGCAGGACGCTCCACCGGTTGTCCAGCATCTCCCAGTCGTATATCCGCCAGTCCTCGATGGGTGGGGCGCGCTTCGTCGACCTGAGAAGGTCCTTTCCTAGGATGTCGTCGACCGCGGTGATGGACCAACGGGTGGGAACGAACTTGCGGTTCTTGTCGATGCCGAAAGCCCCGACCGAGAAGGCCTTCTGGATCTTCGAGATCAGCACCCCCTCACGATAGAGGGCCTTCACCGCCTCGGTGGCCTTTAGGTCGGTGTCGTAGAACGCCTTCTCCACATGCTGGTCGTACCGCGGGTTCCCGATGGACATGTCCCGGAGCCTTGCGGACGGCCCGAAGGGCTGCACCTCGTCGTCGAGCACGAGGCGTCCAGAGGGTTTCTTCTGGAACTTTGCCTCGACCTCCAGCGGGTTGACGGCGAGCGCCAGGTCCCTGGTGTTGTCCACGATGCGGCCGTACTTCTGGAAGTTGGTGGCGTCGATCCGGTGCTTCCCTCTGACCAGGTTGAACCTGAAATCGACGATCTCGTCGATCGACTTGCCGACCCACAGCTCTGGCGTGTCCATTATGGACGTGTCGCCCATCACCGGGGGCACCAGAGGGCCGACGTCGACCTTGGGGTAGCCGTATCGCCCGACGAATATCCCGGGAGGGGACATGCCCGCCAGGTCCAGGGTGTCGATGAGCGTCTTGGTACGGGAGCGAGAGTAGAACTTGATCATCAGGGGGCAGCGGTTCTTCCCGCATAGGTTGCGGGAGCCCTTGCATAGGACGCAGGGCGAGCCGGCCGGAACTTCGAGCGCACCAGCTGATGAGAGCGAGTCGACATGATCATCAAAGGCCCCTACGTTCCCCCTGATCATCTTGTTGTCCAGCTTTCTCAGGCTATTTAGCCTTTATGACCGGTCCTCCGAACAAGGCGGACATGGATGTGAATGAGCACGTCCAGACGTTCAAATGGAAAGCATGAGCCTCGCTATCTCGCAGGGGGCGGAGAGCATCACCGGAAGATGCGCTTTCATCGGCTTCCGGCCGCCGCACCGCCCGACCGAGGAGGCCATCTTCCTTGCCGCTCGCTCGGCCCGCCGCACCCGCAGCCGGAGCTCCTTGCCCAGCTCGGTCTCCACGTCCTCGGGGAGGGTACCGCGGTCCACCGCCCTTCTCCTCTCATCGCCGTCCGGCATCATGCAGCTGAAGAGGCGGGCCTCCGAGCCCCTGACCGCCCGGCCAGCTGAGAGGGCTCCCCTCAGGTCGGCGATGTCATCGGAGAACTGATGCACCATGCCCATGTCCCTTCCGTACGCCCCGGCCAGGGACGCCCTCTCATCGCAGCACCCAGCGGCCAGCGCACCGTACCTCGCGGCGAGCTCGAAGAGGCTTCCAGACTTCATCGATATGAGCCGGTCGTAGACCGTCATACCCTCTCGCTGCCCGGCGGGCTCGAGCTCCAAGATAGCTCCCCTGACCATCTCTTCGTGCGCTCTAGCCAGATGGCCGACCACCGCCTCGCCGTAAGGTGCCGCCAGCGAGTACGGGATAACGAGCATGCGTACCGACTCCAGCAGGGTGAGCTGGGCGCCCTTGACGGCATTCACCGTCGCCGCTCCCCGGCGGACGGTATCGCCGTCCAGCACGTCATCCATCATCAGACTGATGCCGTGAGCGATCTCCACGGCCGCCGCCAGATCAAGGACCATATCCCTACCCTCGTTTCCATTGGATAGGGCCTCATGGACAAGGAGAGCGGTCCCCGCCCGTAGGCGCTTCCCTCCGCGGAAGTGGGCCGATAATGTGGCATCATCGCCAGAGATCATGAGGACGTGCTCGTCCATCCGGCCGTCGATGTCCGCCCTCACCCTCTCCAGGAAGTTCATGAACGGTCGCTGACCTTCGTCCTTCATCGCAAGGAGGACCGCGATCCATTGATGGCCGCTCTCCATCACCAACCTCCGGCCAGCAGGATGATGGCGAGCGCGACCGAGAAGATGACCGAGAGGTACAACTGTCCGAGCCGCATATGCCCGGACGCACCCTCTGGACGGTCGATGCGACCGTCGATGAACTGGAGCCTGAGATCATCGACCCGGGATCCGAGGAAGGCGAGGACAAGGAACGTCGTCACGGACAACGAGATCGCTGCCCCGGCCGCCCATCCTTCGATCGTCATCAGGGCGGGGACCGCGCCCGCGGCCACGGCGAGACCGAGCATCGGGTATCCGCTGCAGTATCTCACCCTGGGCCATCGGACCACCGTGGTAATCTTTCCGCTTGCGCTGTCGGTCGGATAGTCCATGCTCATCATGCTGACGAAAAAGGCGCTGGCCGCGAAGCTGAATATCGCACTGACCGCCACCGACAGCTGGGTGATCGTTCCAGAACCGATGAACGATATCACCAGCACCGAGATCATGTTGACCGGTACGCCGAGGTAGAGCTCGGTGTAAGGCTTGTATGCCCATCTCATCCGCGGGTGGTTGTAACCGAACAACGCGACCATGCCATATGCGGCCGGCAGCAGGAGCACGGGCTGCAGGGCGATGAGATACAGCATCATGACCAGGACCGCTGCGACGATCACCGTGCTAAGCCACCTGACCTCCCCCATGGTCGCGTTGCCGTCCACCAGGGGCTTGTGCCGTCCGGTCGGGCCGATAGGGGCCCGCCGGTCCAGATCGATGTCCATCATATCGTTCATGGGGTGGGCGACGTACTGCATGAGGATCACGCAGGCCATCGCGACGAACATGGGGGCAGGATCCGCAACCGTCCCTCCACCGATCTCCAGGGCAAGCGCTGCCCCCAGGGCGGATGCGCTGATGCTCCATGCGGCAAGAGGCTTAAAACGTGCAAAATGGACCAATGATATCGAGCGCATGATGCTTATACCTCCGCGATGTGAGCGATCTACTATTGGTCTCGAACGGCTCATCAATATTCCTGCTCCGCCCCTCACCAAATAATTATCCATTTGAATGGATATTCACCAGGCATGGTGGGAGCGTTCAGGCATTTGGCAACCTCTATCATCTTCGTCGTTACTGCTGCGTCCCTACTTCTGCCCTAGATGGCGGTGGCCCTAGGCGATGGGGGCGATGATCAAGATCTCTGGCCGATGTATGGGGGGAATCCACAACATACCTCCCTGAGCCCCATTGGGACATCTGACAACAAGGGCGGCCTGGCATGGAGATTCGAGACGAACGGGTCGGTGGTCTCCTCACCCGCCGTCGATGCCAATGGAACGATCTACTTTGGTTCCAGCGACAAGACGATCTACGCTCTGAACCCAAATGGCACTTTGAAATGGAAGCATGTTCGCTTCCCCCAAATGGTGCTACGAGACCAATGGTAAGATAATCTCAACCCCCGCTATCGGTAAAGATGGCACCATCTATGTGGGCTCGATGGAAGATGCATTTGATCAGCACCATCAGGACATCAGGCGCTCAG
>CAYRPG010000030.1:0-31150 GCA_964426205.1 uncultured Methanomassiliicoccus sp.
TTTTATACCACTGCCGTGAACGAGTCCCGGATCAGCTGCGTCTGTGCCACAGAAGTGGCATCGTTTTTGCGTGAGCTCTAGACGCATTGCTTTATCCCGGGCTACTTGAGGCGATTCCTATGGTCGACCTAAGAGCTACAGAGCGATCCCGGTCCACACGTCCCACCCTGGACCGAAAGAGAGTGTACACCAGTCAGTTCAACGCCATGGCCCGCGTCGATTCCGTCCCCAACCGCGTGATGGTCCTGGACACCACCCTCCGCGACGGAGAGCAGACCCCCGGCATAGCGCTCTCCGCCGAGGACAAGGTGCGCATAGCCCAGGCCCTGGACGAGCTGGGCGTGGACATCATCGAGGCAGGTTTCCCGGCTGCATCGGTAGGTGAGCAGGAGGCGGTGCGCAAGGTAGCGTCCAGCGTATCGCATGCCCGGGTATGCGGCCTGGCCCGCTGCAACCGGAAGGACATCGACGTCCTGCTCGACTGCGACCTCGATTACGTTCACACCTTCATCGCCACCTCGGACATCCACCTAAAGTACAAGCTCAAGATGGACCGGGAGCAGGTCAAGGCCCGGGCGGTGGACTCCATCGAGTATGCCAAGGCGCACGGGCTCACGGTGGAGTTCTCCTGCGAGGATGCCACCCGGACCGACCTGGACTTCCTCAAGGAGATGCACGTCGCGGTACAGGCCGCGGGGGTGGACAAGATCAATGTCCCCGACACGGTGGGCACGATCTCCCCTCCGGCAATGGAGTACCTGGTGAAGGAGCTGATGACCGTCACCAAGGTGCCGATATCGATCCACTGCCACGACGACTTCGGCCTGGCGGTGGCGAACTCCCTCGCTGCCGTTAGGCAGGGGGCGCGGCAGGTGCACGTGACCGTCAACGGGCTCGGGGAGAGGGCGGGCAACGCCGCGCTCGAGGAGACGGTGCTCTCGCTCATGGCCTTCTTCGATATCGAGACGTCCATCGATACCCGCAAGATCGGCCCGACCTCCAAGCTGGTCAGCCGCCTGACCGGCTATCCGATACCGGCCAACAAGGCCATCATCGGCAACAACGCCTTCGCTCACGAATCGGGCATCCACGTGCACGGCGTGCTCGGGGACCCCTCGACCTACGAGGCCTTCGGGCCCGAGCTGGTCGGCGTGAAGAGGAACATCGTCATCGGCAAGCACACCGGGGCTCACTCGGTCAAGGAGAAGCTCAGCGAGTACGGGGTCGACCTCACCGACGAGCAGGTGGTCCAGGTGGTCGACAAGGTCAAGAAGCTCGCGGACAGCGGCAAGGACGTCGACGACGCCGAGCTCGTGGCGCTGGCATCCCACATCGTCGGCCAGCAGGAAGCGAGGAACGTCCGCCTCAGGGAGTTCGCGGTCTTCACCGGCATGAACACCACGCCCACGGCGGTGGTGTCCATCGAGGTCAACGGGGAGAAGAAGACCGGGACGTCGATCGGCATCGGGCCGGTGGACGCGGCCATCAACGCCATCAAGTCGGTGATGGGTAATGACATATCCCTGGAGGAATATCGCCTCAGCGCCATCACCGGCGGAAGCGACTCGCTGTGCGAGGTGACCGTGCGGGTGGCCAGGAGCGGCGGTAAGAAGATGATGTCCATAGGCAAGGCGGTCGGCAGCGACATCGTGCAGTCGAGCGTCGATGCCACCATGGAAGCGCTGGACCGCCTCTACTGTCACAAGAAGGAGCTATGACGATGAGTGAGAAGACCATCTCAGAGAAGATCATGTCCGCCCACTCAGGGACGGATGCCCGCGCCGGGCAGATCGTCGAGGCGGAGATCGATTATGTCATGGCCAATGACGTCACCGCGCCGTTGGCCTTTCAGGAGTTCGAGGCGCTCGAGTGCGCCCCTGTCAGGGATAAGATCGTGCTGATCCCGGACCACTTCGTGCCCAACAAGGACGTCGCCTCGGCCGAGCAGGCCGCGGAGATGCGCCGGTTCGTGCAGAAGTACTCCCTGCCCAACTACTTCGAGGTCGGGCGCGGAGGGGTCTGCCACCAGGTCATGGTGGACGAGGGCTTCGCTGCCCCCGGCCGGCTGATCGTCGGCGCTGACTCGCACACCTGCACGTACGGCGGCATCAATGCGTTCTCGACCGGCATCGGGAGCACCGAGGCGGCGGCATGCTTCGCCGAGGGCCGGCTGTGGTTCAAGGTCCCCGAGGCCATCAACGTGAAGCTGAAGGGCAAGTTCAGGAAGATGGTCTGCGGGAAGGACCTGATCATCAAGATCATCACCGACATCGGCGTGGACGGCGCCAACTACAAGGCGTTCGAGTTCTCCGGGCCCGGCGTGGCATCGGTGCCGGTGTCCGACCGGCTGACGGTGAGCAACATGGCCATCGAGGCCGGCGGCAAGGCGGGGATATTCCCGTGCGACCACCTGACCGAGGAGTTCCTCAGGGGAAGGGTGCGCGGAAGGTACACGCCGGTGGCAGCGGACCCCGGAGCTCATTACTGGAAGGAGCTGGAGTACGACCTGGGGGACCTGGACTACATGGTCGCCATGCCGCACCTGCCCAGCAACGGAAAGCTCGCCAGCGAGGTCGATGTCACCATCGACCAGGCGTTCCTCGGTTCGTGCACCAACGGGCGCATAGAGGACCTCCGCGTCGCCGCCAGGGTGCTGCGGGGCAAGAAGGTCCACAAGGATGTGCGCATGATCGTCGTCCCCGCTTCCACGCAGGTGTACGAGCAGGCGATGAGCGAGGGCCTCCTCGCGGAGTTCGTCAAGGCCGGGGCGTTCGTCTCCGGGCCGACCTGCGCTGCTTGCCTGGGAGGCCACATGGGCGTGCTGGCCAAGGGCGAGAGGTGCGTTTCGAGCACCAACCGCAACTTCATCGGCCGCATGGGGCACAAGGACTCGTACGTCTACCTGGCCGGGCCGGCCGTGGTGGCGGCGAGCGCGATCGCCGGGCGCATCGTGGCGCCGGAGTGAGGTGAGTTTCATGGAGCAGTTCAAGGGAAAGGCATGGCGTTTCGGCGATCACGTCGACACCGACCAGATCATACCGGCCGACCGGTTGATCAGCGAGAACAACAGCCACCTCGGCGACTTCCTGTTCGAGAGGGTCCGCCCGGACATGACCAGGAACGTCAAGAAGGGCGATATCATCGTGGCTGGCAAGAACTTCGGGTGCGGCTCCTCCAGGGAGCACGCCCCTCGCTCGATAAAACAGGCCGGCGTGGGCGTCGTCGTCGCCGAGAGCTTCGCCCGCATATTCTACCGCAACTCGATCAACATCGGCCTGGTGCTGGTGGAGTGCAAGATCGACGCCAAGGAGGGAGACGTGGTATCGGTCGACGTGGACCAGGGAAAGGTCCGCAACGAGACCGCCGGAAAGGAGTGGACGTTCCCCGAGTACCCGCAGTACGTCAAGGACCTCATCAGCTCAGGGGGCCTCATGGCCCGCATCAAGGAGGCCAAGCGATGTTCAAGATAGCCGTGGCCCCTGGTGACGGAATAGGCAAGGAGGTCATCGCGGAAGGCGTCAAGGTCCTGCAGGCCGCGGCCGACGCCGAGGGTGTGACGCTGCAGCTCGACCACATGGACCTGGGCTCCGATCGCTATCTGCGCACCGGGGAGCTGCTGACCGACGAGGACATCGCCTTCATGCGCAGGCATCAGGCGGTGTACTTCGGCGCCATCGGCGATCCCCGCGTAGCGCCGGGCGTGCTGGAGAAGGGCATCCTGATCAAGATGCGCACGACCTTCGACCAGTACGTCAACATGCGCCCGTCCAAGGCGTGGCATCCATACACTCCGCTCAAGGGCGAGAAGAACTTCGACATCGTGTTCCTCAGGGAGAACACCGAGGACCTGTACATGGGTGCCGGCGGTGTGCTCAAGGGGCGGCAGGCCGAGGCAAAGATGACCCTGAAGAGGGAGCTGTACTCGGTCGATCTGAACCTGTCCTCGAAGGTCAGCTCGGACGAGGAGTTCGCCTTCGAGATCGGCATGATGTCCCGCCGGGGCATCGAGCGCTTCGCCGACTACTGCTTCGAGACGGCCAAGCGGCTGAACAGGCCGAAGGTCACCGCGGTGGACAAGGCCAACGTGTGCACCGAGCTGTACGGCCTGTGGCGCGAGGTCTTCGACGCCAGGTCCAAGCAGCACGGCATCCCGGTGGAGTACATGTTCGTCGACGCCATGGCCATGGCCCTGGTCCGCGCCCCGGAGCGCTTCGGTGTGGTCGCCTGCCCCAACATGTTCGGTGATATCCTCACCGACCTGGGCGCGGAGATCATGGGCGGGCTGGGCGTGGCAGCCTCGGGCAACATCTGTCCCGGCGGGGTCTCCATGTTCGAGCCGGTGCACGGCTCGGCCCCGGACATCGCCGGGCAGGGCAAGGCCAACCCCATCGCTGCCATCCTGGCCGCGAAGATCATGGTCGACACCCTGGGCCGGCAGGACATCGGGAACATGATCGAGTGGGCGGTCAAGATGGCCATGAAGCAGAAGAAGGTCACCGCGGACATGGGCGGCACCCTGAGCACCGCCCAGGCCGGGGACGCCATCGCCGAGCTGGTCCGCCAGTCGGGCTAAACTCTTTCCATCCCCATTCTTTTTTTTGCTTGTGGGGGCGCATCGCGAACAGCGCCAGGTGTTCATCCGAGCGTCATCGGTTCTAGGACCGGGACCACGGATCGTGATGACGTGATTATATTTACCAACGGCCTTATGAATCACCGATGGCCACTGCCGGGAGCATGAGCATCAGGAACATGAGGAGGGGCGAGGTGGACCTCGCGCTCGACTGGGCTGCCGGTGAGGGCTGGAACCCAGGCATTCGCGATGCCGAGCCGTTCTTCCGGGCCGACCCTCGCGGTTTCTTCATCGGCGAGATGGACGGCGAGGCCGTGGCGACGGGGTCCCTGGTCAGCTACCAGGGGGACATGAGCTTCGCTGGCTTCCTGATCGTCCGCCCTGACCTCCGTGGCCACGGGCTGGGCAGGCAGATGCTCCGCTTCCTGATGGAACGGGGGGCGGACCGCAACATCGGGGGCGACGGCGTCCCGGCGATGGTCCCGACCTACCTGCGCAAGGGGTTCAAGTTCTCGCACTGGAACCACCGCTGCGAGGGCCTGGGCGGGGGGAACATGCCCCAAGGCCTCGTGGAGGTCAGCGAGCTGCCGTTCGATGACGTCGTGCGCTACGATGCCGATGTCTTCCAGGCACCCCGCCGGGAGTTCCTCGATCCGTTCTTGAGGCAGGAGGGCACGACCGCTCTTGCCCTTTTCCAGAACGGCAAGGTGAGCGGTCTCGGAGCGATAAGACCGTGCAGGGAGGGTCACAAGATCGGTCCGTTGTTCGCCGACGACCGCATGATCGCGGAGAGGATCCTTCGCGGGCTCATATCCACGATCCCCGGGGAGAGGTACTTCCTCGACGTGCCGGAGCCCAACACGGCGGGGATGGCCCTGGCGAGGGATAGCGGGCTGGTAGGGTCCTTCCGGACCGCCCGGATCTATACAAAGCGCTCACCCGCGATGCCGTCGCACAAGGTGTTCGGGGTGACCAGCTTCGAGCTGGGGTGACGGACCGACACCTTTCTGTACCGACCAGGGACCCGATGGGGGGCCAGCCCCATCGGCACATGGGGTCCTGGAGGCCACGCATGGGCGCGGCGGTCGGTGAAGTTCTAAAAGGGGTGAAAAGGTTTGGGAACGACGTCCGCAATCGGCTGAACGTCCTCACTCCGCCTTGTCCATCATGCGGTGGGGGTCCGACTCCTCGCTCAGCTGCTTGACGAAGTCATCGAACTTGACCCCGTACTTAGGGGCCTTGGTGCCGTGGCGCCTGATGGCCAGGGTGCCGCTCTGCTCCTCCTTGTCCCCGATGACGATGATGTAGGGGATCTTCTGCAGCTCGGCGTCCCGGATCTTGCCCTCCACGGTCCCATAGCTCTGGTCCAGCTCCGCGCGGTAGCCGAGGTCGAAGAACCGCTTGTAGATCTCCTCGGCGGCCTTGTTGTTGCTGTCCTTGAACGAGATGACCCTGAGCTGTACAGGCGCCAGCCACACCGGCAGGTTGCCGTTGAGGTGCTCCAGCAGTATGCCCATGAACCGCTCCAGGGAGCCGTACACGGTCCGGTGCAGCATGATCGGCCGGTGCATCTTGCCGTCGTCGCCGGCGTACTCGAGCTGGAACCGCTCAGGCATCTGGAAGTCCAGCTGGAGGGTGGCGGTCTGCCACTCCCGTCCCAGGGAGTCCTTGATCTTGAAGTCGATCTTCGGGCCGTAGAAGGCGCCGTCGCCCTCGTTGATCTCGTAGCTCACGCCCCTGTCCTCGAGCGCCTTGCGCAGGGCCGCCTCCGCCCGCTCCCAGAGGGCCGGGTCGCCCATGGAGTTCTCCGGCTTGGTCGACAGCTCCATGCGGTACTCGAAGCCGAACAGCTTGTAGAAGCGGTCGATGAGGGCTATGACCCCTCCCAGCTCCGCGTCCAGCTGCTCATCGGTGCAGTAGATGTGCGCATCGTCCTGGGTGAACTGGATCACCCTGAACAGGCCGGACAGCACGCCGGACAGCTCGACCCGGTGGACGTCGCCGAACTCCAGCATCCTGAGCGGCAGGTCGCGGTAGCTCTTCTCCCTGCTCTTGAAGACCAGGATGCCGCCGGGGCAGTTCATCGGCTTCACCGCGAACTGCCGGTCGTCATAGCTGGTCAGGAAGATGTTGTCCTTATAGTGCCCCCAGTGGCCGGAGACCTTCCAGAGGATGTCGCTCATCACCTGGGGGGTCCTGATCTCCACGTAACCCGCCTTGCGGTGCTCCTCCCTCGAGAGCTCGATGAGGGCGTTCCTGATGGCCATTCCCTTGGGATGCCAGAACACCATGCCCGGGGCGACGTCGTAGAAGCTGAACAGATCGAGCTTCTGGCCGATGATGCGGTGGTCGTTCTCCTTCAGATCGCCCTTGCTGAGCTTGGACTTGGAGACCTGCTTCAGAAGGACCGCGGGGTCGAAGTCCTCGACCTCGATCTTCTTCTTCTCGGTCACCCGTATCTCGCGGGACAGCTCAGAGAGGGGATGCCCCTTGCAGCTCATCTTGAACGCCTTGTACCATCCGAACGGAGCGCGGTGGACCTCGATGCCCTCCTTCTGGAGGAGCGCCTCCATGGTCCGCAGCATCTTCTTGCCGGCATCGGGCGAGGCGAGCGATGACGATAGGTGGGCATAGGGATACAGCACGATGCTCTTGGCCCCTACCTTCCTCGCCACCTCCAGTACGTCGGCGGAGGCTCTCTGGGCCATGCCCTCGATGTCCTCCTCGTCCTGTTTCTCTACGCTGATGAAATCTATAAGGACCTCTTCCCAGCGGCCCTGCTTCTCCTGATCGGTGATCTGATCTGCCACGGGGGTCCGCTTCTTAACGGCATACTCCAGGTAGTCAGAGTGAATGTAGAGGGTCTTCATCGGGGTGTCGTAACACCTGCCCCGTATTTTAGGGTTCTTAGATGAGAACAAGGGCCAGTATCGCCGCTCCGCGTCATTATGGTCGGTCCACAATGCTTAAATGACCCTTCCAGAATCATAGGTCGGTCTTCTGATGGGCTCAAAAACCTCGAAACCTGGTTGGCTGCATAGCAAGGGAATGTTGGCAGTCATCATCGTGATCGTCTTGATCGCTTCTTCGGTCGGGGCGTACGTTATTCTTGACAATAACAGGACCGTCAAAGAAGGTGACCTGATACGGGTCAACTACATCGGCATGCTGCCGAACGGCCAGGTTTTCGATACTTCGCTCTACTCGGTGGCCGTCGATAATGCCTCCTACCCCAAGTCGCTGTTCTTCAGCTACCGCGGCAACGCGAGCACTTACAACACCCTCAACTTCACCGTCGGCAAGGACTCGATGATCAAGGGCTTCGAGAAGGGGGTGCTGGGGATGAAGGTCGGAGAGACGAAGACCTTCGTCATCACGCCCGAGGAGGCCTATGGGTATGCCAACGAGTCCAAGGTCAGCATCCTCAACCTGACCGAGACCGTACCGGTCTACAAGGACATGACCGTCAAGGAGTTCACGAACTATTACAGGGATGTCCCGGTCGGCCGTGGCCAGTACACCGATCCCAATTATGGATGGTCTGTACAGGTGATCTTCGCGGACAGTTCCAACGTCCGCGTCGAGAACAGGCCCGATAACGGTTCCACCTACCGCGCCTTCGACTCGTCCAGCGATCCCAGCTTCGGCTGGAACATCACCGTGGAGTACGATGGCAGCGGCAACATCATCATCCACCACCACCTGGATGCGTCCAGCGCGATGGCCGTGAAGGGGATAGATGAGACGTCGACCAAGTTCTACGTCAAGAGCGTGGACGAGGCCGCAGGGACCGCGGTGATCGACAGGAACAACCAGATCCTCGGTCAGAACCTCACGTTCGTGGTCACCCTGGTCTCCATCGGATGAAACCATTTCCAGCGATCCTTCTTTTTATCGCCACGACCGCCACATGGCCGGCCGCACCGGTGAGAAGGCCGGCGACGATATCGATGGGCCAGTGCACCCCCAGATAGAGGACCCCGAGCGCCATCGCCAGGAGCGTGGCCAGGCCGACCGTTCCAAGCCTCTCGATGCCCCACGTCGACAGCAGCATGATGGTGACAACGGTCACATGGATGCTGGGGAAGGAGCTGCCTCTGGACATGAGGTCCGCGGAAACGGTGCCCCAGAACGGGTCATCATAGAGCAGGGGAGCGATGCCCGACGACGGGTCCAGCCCCGGGCGCACCGAGCCAACAAGGGCGTGGAGGGCCAGGGACGTGCCGTAGGCAAGCACCAGTGCCATCGCGTAGGTCGTGAACCGGTCCCGATCGGTCCCGAGCAGCACCAGGGGGACGAAGGCCAGCAGGAAGATGAACGCCGCAACGTAGATGCTGCCGAAAAAAGGAACGCCCACGCTCGAGGGAACGACCTCCTGAAGCCACACCATCAGGGGCTGCAGGACGTGACCGGACGATGGGACCGAGGCAAGAGGAACAAGGCGTCCCATCGCCACGGCCGCCGCGGTCCGCTCGACAGCGATGGCGGCGATCGCTATGGCCACGACGCCCCAGCTTTCCCGGATGCCACGGGCGAGGCGATGCCCCGAGCCCTTGCCCAGAAGAACGATGGCCGCGACCACGGCGAGCAGCGCGCTCAGCGCGGCGGTCGCCAGCGACACGGCGTCCATGGCCGCGTCACTCCCCGATCACCTTGCGGTACGTGGCCTCAAGATCGTTGACGATGTTGGGCCACGAGTACCGCTGCATGTGCTTCCTGGCCTCCACGCTGTAGGCGCGGCGGAGCGCATCGTCCCTGAGCATGGTGTTCAGGGCCTCGGCCAGCGCCCCGCTGTTCTTGATCGGGGTCAGGATGCCTCCGTTTCCCACGACCTCCGGCAGCCCGCCCACCTTCGAGGCCACCACCGGCTTCCCCCAGGTCATCGCCTCGGCCACCGCCAGGCCATAGGACTCGAAAAGGGAGGGCATGACGAAGACCTTGCAGTTCGAGAGCAGCTCGGTCTTGCGCTCGGTGCTCACCCTGCCGGTGAACTCCACCTTTCCGGCGACGCCGTTGGAGCGGGCGAGCTTCTCCAGCTCCGCCTTCTCCGGCCCGTCGCCCACGATGACCAGCCTGCCGTCCACATCGCTCATCGCCCTTATCAGGTAGGGCAGCCCCTTGGTGCTGACCAGCCGGCCGACGAAGAGGATGTAGTCGCCCTCCTTGCCCACGCTGTCATGGAGGTCGATGCCCGGCGGGATCACATCCAGCATGCCCGGTTCGAACCCCCTCCTGATCAGGTCCTCCCTGATGAACTCGGTGATGCAGATGACGTGGCGGTCGCGAATGTGGCGGCAGAACAGCGCATCGTTGACCAGGCTCATGACCCGCCCGAAGCCCTCACCTTCCCCGTAGGTGTTGTGGAAAGTGAAGACCCACTTCCCCCTGTAATTGCGGATGGCCTTGGT
The DNA here is from genome assembly GCA_964426205.1 of uncultured Methanomassiliicoccus sp. GTDB lineage: Archaea > Thermoplasmatota > Thermoplasmata > Methanomassiliicoccales > Methanomassiliicoccaceae > UBA6. Next base: position 9,982 of record CAYRPG010000030.1, read on the forward strand.
GTAGGAGGGGGCCCACCGGTAGTGGAAGTCGACGAGGTCCGGCTCCAGCTCCTCCAGCGCCTCCAGGACCCCAGGGGTGGACACGTAAGGCGGGTTGTAGTCGCTATAGTACCTGGAAGGCAGGCGGACGATACGGTAACCGTCCCTCTCCTCCTCGCCCGGGGTCCCGGAGAGCTGGGAGGTGAGGATGATCATCTCATGTTTTCCCGAGAGCCTTCTGGCAACCTCGTGCACTCGGTACTCTATCCCACCCATGTATGGGTAATGGAACGGGTTAAGCTGTACGATTCGCATTTTCCACTTTCCTCTTGCGTATGCACGAGACGATGAAGCTCGCCGCCAGGATGCATATGATCATGATCAGCGTGACCGTCTGGGCGATGTCCTGGGAGAAGTACGCCAAGAAGAACCCGCTCAGCATGAGAATGATGCCATACTTGAGCGCCCCGCCGATCATAACGTAGACGATCGACTTGCGCAGGTCCCAGCTGGAGAGGGCGATGAACCCGCCCAGGAACGGCAGTATGGGGGCGATGCGGTTCAGCAGTATCATCCTCTCGTCCTGGACCAGCAGGAAGTTGCGATACTTCTCCACCGCCCGGCCGATCTTCTCCCGGTACCGGCCCAGCTTGGCGTTCTTGATGATCGTGTACAGCGTCATCACCCCGACGATCTCGGCCAGCATGATGGTCACGAGCATGAGCACGCCGTACATCACCAGCCATTCGCCGGTGCCGCCATGGTCCTGGGCCAATAGCACGAGCACGACGAACAGCTCCGGAAGGGTGGGTATCAATATGGCGTCGATGAAAAAGAGCAGGAATATGAAGATCAGACCCCCCCATGGGCCAAGCGGCTCGAACAATCCCCATAGGGCCGATCCCACATCGCTCATTTGGTGAAGTAACGCATCCTGATTAGAATACCTTTCCCTCTAATACCATCTTCTTGCGCTCGATGGCGTACTTGTACAGCTCCACCAGCTTGTCCACGCTAAGCTCCACCGAGTATCCGAGGGCGTACCGCCGGGCGCTCGATCTCATCTCCTTCGAATGGTCTAGCGCGGCCTTCATGGCCTCGGCGCAGGAGACCGGGTCGTCCTCGAAGAGGAAGCCGTTCTCCCCCTTTCGTATCATCTCCTTCACCGCCCGGAAGTTGATCCCGGCCACCGGCTTCCCGCTGGCCATGGCCTCCAGCCCCACCAGTCCCTGGGTCTCGAACTTGGACGCGATGACCGAGGCATCGCAGGCGGCGTAGACGCTGGGCAGTTCCTCATCGGGGATGAACCCGGTGAAGATGACCTTGCTGTCCAGGCCCCTATCCTTGACGCACCCCTGGTAGTGCTTCTTGGCCGGGCCCTCGCCGACGATGAGCAGGCGGACCGAGGGGTCGTCCTCCACCAGCTCCGAGAACCCCTCGATCACCAGGTCGATGTTCTTCTCCATGGCGATCCTGCCGACGTGCAGCAGCACCCGCTCACCGTCCAGGCCGTACCTCTGCCGGATGGCGGAGCCATCGTTCTCCGGCTTGAAGCGGTCGCAATCGACCCCCGTGGGGATGACGTCCACGCGGTGCATGGCCGGCGCGTAGGCGAGAAGCTCGGACTTGATCGCGGCGGTGGGCGCGACGACGGAATCGGCCCTCTCCAGCAGCTGCTTGAGGTAGATCCAGAACAGCTGGTTCATCATCCAGTCCGGGATCGGCATGGCCGCGTAGTACTTGGCCGCGTCGGTCACCATGGTATGGAACGACACCACGACCGGCAGCTTCATGGTCCTCGCGGCGAACATGGAACGGACGCCCATGAACAGCAGCCCGTGGGTGTGGATGACGTCGACGTCCAGGTCGTTGAGGATCTCGCACTTGTTGGTCGGGAAGGGGGAGAAGCTGTAGCCGGGGTAGCGCTTGAAGGTCAGGGAGCGGAAGTAGTAAACTCCCTCCTCGCGGTGGCCGTTGCAGGGCTCGGGCGCGAAGATGAACACCTCATGACCGAGCTTCTCCAGTTGAGCCTTGGTCGTAAGGATGGAATTGACCACCCCGTCCCTGGCGGGAAGGAAGCTGTCGGTGAACATCGCTATGCGCATACCCTATCCTCATCGGACTACCGTTCTCAGCCTCTCGAGCAGCTCTTCGGGGGAGGGCGCGAACAGGCGGATGACCTGGCCGCGCCCCGGTCCGCCCCGGTCGATCACTATGTCGGGGGCAAATCCGAGATGGGTTAAAGCATCTTGCGCCCCGATTCCAGGTTCCAGAAATGCCCGGTGCCCGTCCCGGACGACGATGGAGACGAGGCCCGACCTCCTTGCCCACCGGGCGTGCTCTTCCGTGAAGCGGAGGTCGATGCCCGCCCTCATCCGCCCGTCCTGGCGCATGGCCGACAGGATCGCCGCCCCCAGCTCTCCGGCGGTTCCGAAGGACCCGCACCCCGGGAACGGTCCCCCCTCTGACGGACCGGCCCCTATCGCTCGGACATCAAGGGCACCCTCTGCCCCGGGGAGGGCGTAGGCCATACGCATGCCGCTCTCGGGTATCCACTCGCGGGGTAGGGACCTCGCAGCTTCCGTGGCCGCCTTTCTCAGGCGGGAGGAGACCTGGAACCTCCAGGCGTCACGGGTCTGGTTGCCCAGCGGCTCGACCACCGGCACCCCCCGGCCGATGATGTGGCGGGCAGCTATGGCCTCGCCGATCGCCGCCCTGGACGCCAGTGCGCTCTCCCAGACGCTGTGTCCCTTGGCCAGGTTGGCCGCCAGGTACGAGGACAGTATGCAGCCGCCGCCATGCCCTCGGACGTCCACCCTCGGGCCACTCATGACGAGGAACTTGCCATCGTGGAACAAGGTGTCGGTGCAGGCTTCGGTCTCCAAGTGCCCGCCCTTGAGGAGGACCGCCTCGGCACCCATGCCGCTCAGGTCCCGGCAGGCCCGCCGTACCGTCGCTTCGTCCTCGATGCTGTAGCCGACCAGCGCTTCGGCCTCCGGCACGTTGGGGGTGAGGATCGTGGCAAGGGGGATGATGCGCTCCCTCAAGGTCCCGATGAGGTCGTCACGGTTCAGGGCATCGCCGACCCCGGCGACCAGCACCGGGTCCACCACCAGGGGGATGTTCTCCGATGAAAGCCGCTCGGCCACGGCAGAGGCGATAACGTCCGAAAAGAGCATCCCGGTCTTGGCCGCGGAAACGTGCACGTCCTCGAGCACCGCATCGATCTGGGCGACCACCTCCTCAGGTGGGAGAGGGAATATCCCCGCTACCCGGGTGGTGTTCTGGGCGGTGATCGCGGTAATGGCCACCGCAGCATGGACCCCCTGGGAGGCCATGGCCTTGATGTCCGCCTCGATACCCGCACCTCCCACCGAATCGGAGCCGGCGATGGTAAGCGCGACGAGCATGCGCTTGAGAATCATTCGCCAGATATATACTCGTGCTTCAATGTCAAGCGAACGGGCCCCGATTCGGGGTCGCCCATTGACAAATTATAAATACGCACCCCCCTTTCAAAACAATCGATGAAGGCGACCAGTGGGCATTTCATCTTCAACGATGACTTCCATTACAACGAGCTTGCGGAACCTTTCCCTGAGATCCTCAAGACCTTCCTGGAAGAGACCGACCAGATGCCAGATGACGATGATGTCCTGCAGATGTTCATCTTCCTGAACCAGCAGGCCCTCCTCCGGAACGAGAAGCCCGAGGGCTACAACCGCAAGGGTCGCATGCGGATGGTCTTTCCGCTGGGCAGCAACCAGTTCTACATCAAGTCCAACGTTGCAGGGAGCGAGGTGGTCAGGCTTAGCGAGAAGATCAGCAAGATGCTGACCAAGGCCGGAGTGAAGCACACCCTGCAATGGAACGCTCTGGGCCCCAAGGACCAGTATTAAAAGAGGGATCCACGGAGCGTGCCGCTCCGGCGGACCGTTCCGTTCTTTTTATTTTCATATCCGACCCGCCTCTATCTCGGTGCGACGTGCTCGCGAGGGCGGGGAGGCGAAAGGCTCAGCCCATGAGGGAGCTGAACGCCTTCTCTATTCTCGACCGCTCGCGATCGATGAACTCGTTCTGACGGTGCAGGACGGACATCGCCTGGCTCAGCTGCATAGGTGTGACCTCGGGGGACGTCCCTCCGATCGAGGTCCTACGGGCCACACACCTCTCCACCGGGAGGACGGAGAAAACGTCCCTATCGATGCTGCCGCAGAAGCCCATGAGCTCGTAGATGGTGAGGTCCTCCAGGCGCTTCTTGTTCTCGATCGCGTAGCGCACGATGGCGCCCACGACCTCGTGCGCCCGGCGGAAGGGAAGGCCCTTCATGACCAGGTAGTCTGCGAGATCGGTGGCGTTGATGTAGCCGTCCTTGCACGCCGCGAGCATCCGCTCCTCGTTCAGCCGCATGGTCGAGACCATCGCCGCGGTCATGCTCAGGCAGGGGACCAGGCGGTCGTAGGTGGCGAAGACCGCGGGCTTGTCCTCCTGGAGGTCGCGGTTGTACGCGGTGGGCAGTCCCTTCATCGTCGCCAGGATGTTGACGAGGTCCCCTATGGCAGCTCCCGCCCTGCCCCTGGTCAGCTCCGCGACGTCCGGATTCTTCTTCTGGGGCATTATGCTGCTGCCCGTCGAGTAGGCATCGGCCATCTCCAGGAACCCGAACTCCGAGGATGACCAGTAGACCAGCTCCTCGCACAGCGAGGAGAGATGGACCGAGGCCAGCGCGGCAGCGAAGATGTACTCGGCCACGAAGTCGCGGTCCGAGACCCCATCGATGGAGTTGGGGCACGGCGCCTCGAAGCCCAGCAGGCCGGAGGTGTACAGGCGGTCGATCTTGTAGGTTGTGCCGGCCAGCGCGGCAGAGCCGAGCGGGCAGACGTTCAGCCTCTTGTAGGAGTCCATGAGCCTCTCGGAGTCACGCTGCAGGCGGAAGAAGTGGGCCATGAGCCAGTGCCCCACTGTGACCGGCTGGGCATGCTGGATGTGGGTGAACCCGGGAAGAATGATCCCGAGGCTCTCGCTGGCCCGTTCCATCAGTGCCTTCTGGAGCGCGCCGATCGCCTCCAGCGTGTCCAGGGTGGCGTCGCGCATGAACATCCTGAGGTCCGTGACCACCTGGTCGTTCCTGCTCCTTGCGGTGTGCAGCCTTGCTCCAGCGTCCCCGATCATGTCGGTCAGCAGGAACTCGATGTTGGAGTGGATGTCCTCCAGGCGCTCCTGGACCGGCAGGGTCCCGCCGTCTATCTGACCCATGATCGTTCGCAGCCCCTGCTGGATCGCCTCGCCGTCCTTCGAGGAGATGATCCCCTGGCGGGACAGCATCTTGGAATGGGCCAGGGAGCCCAGGACATCGTACCGTGCAAGCCTTCTGTCCACGGCGAGCGACGAAGTGAACGCCAGCGTGCTCTCTGCCGCTCCCTCGCTGAACCGTCCTGACCACAGCGTCTTCCGCTCCCCGCTCATCAGAAACCCTCCTCGTCGTACATCATGGTCACTTCCGGAACCGTAGTCGATTAGAAAAAAGGGATGGGTGGAAATGGTTTGGCGGAGAAGCTTCAGTTCGCTCTCTTCCGCTGGACCTTCTTGGGAGCGGCCTTGGGGGCGGGCTCCTGCTCCACGACCTTCATCTTGGCCTTGTGGGCGGAGGCGACCGTCTTCAGGGGGAGGCCCCAAACATAGATGAAGCCCTTGGCGGAGGTATGGTCGAACTCGTCCCCCTTGGCATAGGTGGCGAGGCCCTCGTTGTACAGCGAGTACGGCGACTCCCGGCCGACGACGTCCACGTTCCCCTTGTACAGCTTCACTGTGACCATGCCGGTCACGAACTTCTGGGTGCTCTCCACGAACGCGTCCAGGGCGTCCCTGAGGGGGGAGAACCACAACCCGTCGTAGGCCAGCTCGGAGAAGCGCTGCTCGATGCCCCTCTTGTATGAGATCACGTCCCTGGTGAGGACCATTCCCTCAAGGGCCTGGTGGGCCTTGATCAGGGTGATGGCCGCCGGGCACTCGTAGGTCTCCCTGGACTTGATGCCGACCAGGCGGTCCTCCACATGGTCGATGCGGCCGACCCCGTTCTCGCCGGCCAGCTTGTTGAGCTTCATGATCAGCTCCACGGGCGGGAGCTTGCGCCCGTCGATGGATATCGGGACACCCTTCTCGAAGGCGATGTCCACATAGACCGGCTTGTCCGGCGCCGAGAGCGGGGAAACGGTCCACTCGTGCGAGTCCTCGGGAGGCTCCTTGGAGGCGTCCTCGATGACCCCGCACTCGCAGCTGCGGCCCCACAGGTTCTCGTCGGTGGAGTACGGGCAGGCCTTCTTCACCGGTATTGGGATATCGTTCTTCTTCGCGTAGTCGATCTCCTCCTCCCGGGTCATGACCCACTCTCTCATGGGGGCGATGATGCCGATCTCCGGGGCGAGGGCGCCGATGCTGACATCGAAGCGCACCTGGTCGTTGCCCTTGGCGGTGCAGCCGTGGGCGATGTAGTCCGCCTTCTCCTTCCTGGCGACATCGACCAGGATCTTGGCGATGAGCGGCCGGGCGATGGCCGTTGAAAGGGGATAAACTCCCTGGTAGAGAGCGTTGGCCTTGAGCGACGGCCAGACGTAGCCTTCAGCGAACTCCTCGCGGGCGTCCACGGCGTAGGCGGCGACCGCGCCGATGGTCTTGGCCCTGTCGATGTTCTTCTTCATGTCCCCCGGCTGTCCCACGTCGATGGATACGGCCACCACGTCCAGGTTGTAGTTCTCTTGGAGCCAACGAATGGCCACCGAGGTGTCCAGGCCACCGGAGTATGCGAGCACGACCTTCTTCCTTTCAGGCTTGGGGACCGAGTCCTTCTTCTTGCTGGATGCCATTACTATCAGGCCGTCCACTCAGGCCTGATTATAAAGGATTGATGAACGAACTCCGACAAACGCCCCCCTTGTAGTCTCTCATGGGACATGCAGGAAAAGCTGGTGGCCAGATAGTCCCTTCTGCAACAGCTGAGAACCCGATTGTCGCATTTGGGTCATCATCCTTAATATCAGCACCTTTTTATCAACGGCTCTCAAGCGAAAATCGAGGAACCCTGGATGATCAAGGCAGCTATCGTTGGAGGCTCCGGCTACACCGGGAGCGAACTGGCTCGGATATTGTGCCGCCATCCCGAGATAGGCCTCACGGCCATGACCTCCAGGCAGAACGCCGGGACCCCCGTGGCCAAGGTGCTGCCCTCCCTCAACGGTTTCACCGAACTCGCGTTCGAGGCCCAGTTGGGCGACGACGCGGACGTCGACCTCGCGTTCCTGGCCACCCCGCACGGGGCGTCCATGGACATCGCCCCCGGTCTGCTGTCCAGGGGCATCAAGGTGATCGATCTCAGCGGGGACTACCGTCTACGGGACCCTGCCGTCTACGAGAAGTGGTATGGACGTCCGCACAAGGACCTCGACGGGCTCTCTCGTGCGGTCTACGGCATGTCCGAGCTCTACCGCGACGACATCGCAAGGGCGGACCTGGTCGCCAATCCTGGCTGCTATCCCACATGCTCCGTCCTGTCCCTCGCCCCCCTCATGGCGTCCGGGCTGGTGGAGGGCAAGGTCATCATCGATGCCAAGAGCGGGACCTCGGGCTCGGGCGCCGAGCCGACGAAGGCGACCCACCACCCAGCCTGCGGCTCGTCCATCACCCCCTACAAGGTGGTCGGTCACCGCCATACCCCTGAGATCAAGATGGCCCTCGACGCCGTGTCAGGGGTAGGCAACGGGGTAGTCTTCACTCCTCACCTGCTCCCCATCGTACGTGGAATGCTCACAACAAGCTACGTTTCATTGAAAAAGGATAAAAGCAGGAATGAATTGCAGGCGGTCTACGATTCGTACTATGCCGGGCGGAGGTTCGTCCGGCATGTGGCCGTACCGTCGATACCCTCCACGGTGGGATCCAACTTCGCCGAGGTGGGGATCGAGCTGGCGGACGCCGGTACGGTCGTGGTCATGGGAGCCCTGGACAATCTGGTAAAGGGAGCGGCCGGCCAGGCTGTGCAGAACGCGAACATCATGTTCAAAATGGATGAGACCGTCGGTCTCGATTTCCCCGGACTAGGAGTGTAAGAGATGAACAATATCGATGGTGGGGTCACCACCCCTAAGGGCTTCAAGGCGACAGGCATTCACTGCGGTATCAAGAAGGAGAGGCTGGACCTTGCGATGGTATATTCGGAAAGGCCAGCCGTTGCCGCTTGTGCGTACACGCAGAACAAGATGCGCGCCGCTCCGGTCGAGCTCATGATCCAGCGCCACAGTGACAAGCTGCAGGCCTTCATCATCAACAGCGGCAATGCCAATGCCATCACCGGACCCCAGGGGATGAGGGACGCCATCACCATGTCGGAGACGGCCGCGAGGGCCTTGGGGCTGGAGGCCGCCCACGTAGGCGTGGCGTCCACCGGCGTCATCGGGCGCTTCCTTCCCATGGACAAGATGGTACCGGGGATCGAGAGCATCGCCACCCAGCTTGGCTCCGGCCGGGAGTATGACCACCGCGCCAACATGGCCATCCTGACGACCGACAAGACCATCAAGGAGGCGGCCTGCCAGGTCACCCTGAAGGATGGCACCGTGGTCACCATCGCCGGTATGGCGAAGGGCTCCGGCATGATCTCCCCGTCCATGAAGACCAAGCACGCCACCACTCTCAGCTTCATCACCTCCGATGCGGTTCTCACCAAGGCTCCGGAGTGGAAGTGGCAGGAGTGCATCAACAAGAGCTTCAATATGATAAACGTCGACGGGGACCAGAGCACCAACGACATCTCGGTGTTCATGGCCAACGGCGCCGCCGGAGGTAAGCCGGTCGACGACAATCCTGAGTACTGGAGCGGCGTGCTGTACGTGCTGCAGTCCCTGGCCAAGCAGGTCGTGCTGGACGGGGAGGGCGCCACCAAGCTCATTGAGCTCAAGGTCACCGGGGCCAAGACCGACCGGGAGGCCAGGACCGCCGGCCGCTGGATCATCTCCTCCAGCCTGGTGAAGACCGCGATATTCGGGGCGGACCCCAACTTCGGACGGGTGCTCGCGGCGCTGGGCAACTCTGGCAGCGAGTTCAACATCGACAAGCTGCGGCTGACCATCGGAAGCAACGGCGAGGAGGTCGTCCTGTTCGAGGGCGGCGTGCCCCAGGTCAAGCCCTGCTCCGAGGCGGAGGTCAAGGCCAGGAAGCTGCTGTCGGACCACAACATCGCCATGCACCTCGAGCTCGGGGTCGGGAACGGCCAGGCCGAGGCGTGGGGCTGCGATCTCACCTACGAGTACGTGAAGATCAACGCCGAGTACACCACGTAGGGATAGCGATGGTCGGTCAGAAGGGCTCCGGGCGGCGCATCCTGATAAAGTTCGGAGGCAACGCGCTCAGCGGGGAGGGCGACCTCGAGCGGTTCGGTCAGGACCTCGCCTCCCTCATCGCCTCCGGGTTCCGCCCCATCCTCGTGCATGGGGGCGGGCCGGAGATATCCCAGGAGATGGAGAGGCGCGGCCTGAAGGTCAGGAAGGTCTCCGGGCTCAGGGTGACCGATGCCGCCGCTCTCGCGGTGGCCGAGGACGTGCTGGGACGCATAAACTCCGAGATAGTGGGCATGCTCTCCAGCGCCGGGGTGAAGGCTGCCGGCCTGTCCGGATGCGATGCCTCGGTCATCGCGTCCAAGATGCCCCCGGTGAAGGTCATGGACGAGGGGGGGCAGGAGGCATTGGTGGACCTGGACCGGGTCGGGGACGTTTCCTGCGTGAATGCCGAGCGCCTCGAGTCACTTATGGTCTCGGGCACTGTTCCGGTCATCTACCCCATCTGCGCCGATGCCCGGGGGAACAAGTTCAATGTCAACGCCGACACGGTGGCCGCCCATGTGGCCCGGGCCGCAGGGGCCCGGGAGATGGTGCTGGTCACCGATGTGCCGGGAATTCTGAAGGACGGCAAGGTCATCCGCTCGGTGACGCTGAGCGCCATCGACGCGCTGATCGCGGACGGCACCATAACCGGGGGGATGGTCCCCAAGGTGGACGCCTGCCGCACCGCCCTGATGAACGGGGTCCAGACGGTGTACATGCTCAATGGCAAGGACCCCCACGCCCTGGTCAGGAAGCTGCTCCGGGGCGAGGACACCGGCACCAAGATCACGGTGGGATGAAAAATGGACAAGGACAAGGTTAGGGAGCTGGACCACCAGTTCCTGTTCCAGAACTACGGGCGCCAGGATCTGTGCTTCGAACGCGGGGAGAGGGAGTACCTTTACGACCTTTCAGGCAAGAGATACATAGATCTGGTAGCCGGGATCGCCGTCAACTCGCTCGGCTACTCCCACCCTGACATCGTCAGGACGGTCTGCGAGCAGGCAAGTCGCCTGATACATGTCTCCAACCTCTACCTCGTGAAGGAGCAGGCCCTGGCCGCGGAAGCACTGGTCAGCATAGCGCCGGCCCCCCTCGGAGCGGTGATGTTCTGCAACAGCGGGGCCGAGGCCAACGAGGCCGCGCTGAAGCTCGCGGTGAAGACCACCGGACGGGGCCGCGTCGTCTCCACGAGGAACTCGTTCCACGGGAGGACATCGGTGACCCTGTCGGCCACTGGACAGCCAAAGTACCAGGCCGGCTTCGAGCCCCTGCTGCCGAAGGTCTTCGACTTCGTGGACTATGGAAGTGTGGAGCAGCTCAAGTCCGCGATCACCAAGGACACCGCGGCCGTGATCTTCGAGCCGATACAGGGCGAGGGGGGGATCGTTCCCGCGAGCGGGGAGTTCGTCCGCACTGCCCGGGACCTCTGCGACGAGCGGGGAGCGCTGCTCATCATCGACGAGGTCCAGACGGGGATGGGCCGTACCGGGAAGTGGTTCGGATTCCAGCACTACGACATCGTCCCGGACATCGTGACCATGGCCAAGGCGCTCGGCTCCGGCGTCCCCATCGGCGCCTGCCTGAGCACCCGGGAGATCGCGGCCACGTTCAGGCCGGGCAGCCATGGCACTACCTTCGGCGGCAACCCCCTGGCCACGGCCGTGGCGAGGACGGTGATCGAGGTCATGAAACGTGACAAGCTGGTCGAGCGCTCCGCCGAGCTCGGAGGGAAATGGGCACAGGAGCTGAGGACCATTGCCGTCAAGGGACGCAAAGTGTCCGACGTGCGCGGCCGGGGGCTGATGATCGGCCTGGAGATGGGCGAGGAGGCCAAGCGGTTCCAGGAGTTCGCGCTGAAGGCCGGCATCCTGGTCAACGTGTGCGGAGGCCGCGTCGTCAGGATGGTGCCTCCGCTCATCATCAGCGAGCAGTCGGTGCAGGAGCTGAACGCATCTCTCAGGAAGTTCCTGGGAGCCTAATAGGGAAAAGGAAGGACATGCTGACGAGCACGGACACCGCCGTCCTCATCGGTCTCTTCCTGATGGCTAACTTGGCGTCCTGCGTCGTCTACTACCTGGACAAGAGGGCAGCGGTAGAGAAGACGCGCAGGGTCCCGGAGAGAACGCTCCTCCTGATCGCCCTGGTGGCGCCGTTCGGTGCCGTCGGGGGGATGAGGATCTTCCATCACAAGACCAGGAAGGTAAAGTTCCTCCTGGTGTATCTGTTCCTGGCCCTCCACGTGTTGCTGATCGGATATCTTCTGCTGCCTGGAGCGGCGGACGCGGTGGCGTCGCTGTTCAGGTGAGCTGTCCACGCGTCGAAAGGCCCTGCCGGTCAGGTGGTGATCGGCTGCCCCTCCGGGACCGAATGGGCCTCACGGGGTGCCACGGCCCTGATCTTTCTCACCAGGGCGAGCGCTTCTCTGTAGTTGCTGGGCCGGGGCAGCTTGACGTCGATGGGCAGCTTGCCCGGGATGGCGGGAACATCGTCGGTGAACGACGAGGTGAAGGTGTAAAAGGGGACCGTCTGGAACGATGGGTCGCCCCTCACATTGGTAAGGAGCTCGCTTCCGCTCATCCTCGGCATCCGCTCCTCGCAGATGATGAGGTCCGGACGGAAACCGCTGTTGATGACCGATATCGCGGCATAGCCGCTGTTGACATGGAAGAGCTCGATCTCCGGGTCGACGTCCCGGAAGGAACCGATCATGAACCGGGCGAAGGCGATGTCGTCCTCGACCAGCAGAATATTATGTACGCTCACGAAGGCAATCATTGAGCGCCGGACATAGATATATCTGAGTCGACGAATATCCAAACCTGATAACGATCGGGCCAGGTTCTCAGGGTCGGACGATCGCGGGGCCGATCTCCGGACCTTAGGAGGTTTTATCATCGAGCACCGCTCAGGAGATGGCCCCCTCCCCAGGAAGCATCATGGTCCACGGTCATCGGTGATAACTGGAATCTGCTTCCATAATCAGATATCCGGACCGCCATCGGACATCTGGCTAAGCAAAAACGGGGTGATCGGGAGAGCGACGGACGGAAGGGCTGACCGGAGCCGTCCCGCGCTCAAAATTATTATAGTGTAATCCGCTATCAGCTCGATTCCATGAAGAAGGAAATGCCTAAGGAGAGCATCGCCGAACGCACTCGAATCTACATCGATGCCCATCCCAGCATAAAGGATTGCATTTCCAAGGACCTCATCAACTACTCATCCCTGGCCAGACTGATCATGAAGGACCTCTCCATCGCCAACGAGGAGGCCGTGATGATCGCCTGCCGCCGTTACGCGGTCAAGCTCGGACGGCAGGACCACGAGAAGGAGATCCTTCGGGTGCTTCGCAACTCCCGCCTTGAGCTCAAGACCAAGATCGCCATAATAACGGCCAAGAACGACTGGACGGTCCTTCACCGCCTCGAGGGGATCCTGAAGAAGCTGTTCAACGACAAGTCCATAATGCAGGTCATCCAGGGTACGCACGCCATCACCATAATCGCCGACGAGAAGCTCAAGAACGAGGTCGTCAACGCGGTGGGACAGGAGAGCGTGGTGAAGATCCGCATGGGCCTGGTCGAGATATCGGTCCGCTCCCCGGAGCGCATCGCTGAGACCAGCGGCGTCTTTGCTTTCCTGGCCAACAACCTGGCGGACGGGGGCATCAACGTCCTGGAATCGGTCAGCGTGTTCACCGACACGATCTTCATCGTGAGCGAGGACGATATGATGCAGGCGTACGCCATTCTGTCCAAGTGCATCGAGTCGGCGGAGAAGATGCAGGCCGAGGACTGAGCTCTCCTCGAAGCCTCGTCCTCGAACCTGAAAGGTATCCCGAGCGGCCTGGGTCCGATCGGCCTTTTCTTTCAGACGGCCTGCCGGCCGTCCCCTGTCGATGGTCCAGAGAGCGAGAACCAGATGACCCGATATTGCTCTTGATGGCCGCTCCTTCTCTTATCGCCGATGCGGCTCTGTTCTACCTGGGCCGATCAACGTTCAGGAGGGAGGAGACCCTCACCAAATGGGCCTGATCGGGGCTTGAACGGCAGCGTCTCGGCGTCCTAGCGGTGATGTGCCTCATCCGATCTGAGATGGACCACACGATTTATAAAAATGCAGCCATTACCGCGAGCGGTGATCATATCAGCGCTCTGATCGATGGCCTCATCGCCGGCTATGGCATAGCGATCCCTCTCGGGGCCGTATCGGTCATGATCGTCAACAGGTCGATCGATGAGGGCTTCCGCAGCGGGTTCAGCGCGGGTGCCGGGGTCGCCACGGTCGACGCTTTGTGTGCCGGCATGGTCGTCTTCGCCGGGGTTCTCGTATCTTCGCTTCTGGGGCCGCTCGCGACACCCCTCCAGGTGGTCGGTGGCATCGTCCTCGTGCTCATGGGCATCTTCGGCGTGAGGAGCATATGGAAGGTCATGGGACCTGGCACCCGGCCCGCGATGCCCAGGGAGAGCAGCACCTGGAAGACGTACCTGCAGTTCATCGTCATCGCCATCGTGAACCCGTTCACCGTCATCTACTTCCTTGCCCTCATCATGGGCGGGAGCACCGGCTGGATATCATCTCCGGTCGACTGCGCGATGTTCATACTGGGCGTTACCTTCGCATCCTTCTCCTGGCAGACCTTCCTGGCCGGCCTGGGGGCGATGGCCCAGAAGCACCTTAGCCTCCGGGCGAAGAGGGCGACGGTCCTCGTCGGCAACCTCATCGTGATCGCTCTTGGGGTCAACATCATGCTGGCGTGAGCGATGCGTGCCCATGGCGTCGGGGCCATGCTTCCCTTGTCCCCAGGTCTCGCGTATCAAGGTATGCGATGGCAACAAGGAACGTTAGTGGAGATCGGACGGGCACGATCGGTTCAATGTTCCAACCTCAGCCGAATCCTGCCAGCTTGACCGCGTCGATCGCTCCGGATATGACGAACGTTGTGCCCATGCCGGCCAGCAGGACCCCCATTATCCTGGTGAAGGCGATCGTTCCGCCCTTCCCAAGTCTCTTGAAGACGATGTCACCGTTGATCACGAGCACGTAGGATATCAGAAGGATGAACAGCACCGCCAAGAGGGTCAGTATGAGGTCCACAAGTCCGGACGACTGGGAGACCAGCACCATGGTGGTGGCGATCGAGCCCGGGCCGGCGTACAGCGGGATGGTCAGCGGCACGATGGCCACCGATATGGCGTCCTCGGTGCAATCGCGAGTGACCTTATGCGTAGTTCCCTGCCCCTCCACCATGTTGAATCCCAGGTAGAAGAGGAGGAGGCCCCCCATCACCTTGAACCCCGGGATAGTGATCCCGAACATCCTGAACAGGAAGTCACCGAACACACCGAACGCGACGAGGACCGAGGCCGAATAGATGATCGCCCTCTTCGCTATCATGCGCTTCGTCTCGGTATCGAACCCGTTGGTGACCGCTTCGAATATGGCCACATTGCCTACCGGGTTGATGATGGCGAAGAGCGTGGCCAGAATGGTGATCATCATGGCGGCGTCCATCAGGTGATTGAATGAGAGGAGTGGCAATATGAATTGTCGTTTCAAAGAATCGCCTGTCAGGGCGCGATCGAGCTCTACCCGTCAGCTGAAGAAAGAACGGAAGGGCGTTCGACCTAACCGTTCGACTTGTTGGTTCCGTTGGTGGCGGCCGCCTGCTCGACCGCTGTGCTGTTAGTGCTCGGGCTCACGTTCTGCGCGGTCCCGGACGAAGCGGAGGATGTGCCGTTGGTCGTGTTCGTCGAGTTCGGTTCGGTCGGTGTCGGCGGGATCACAACGTGCGACTGGACAGTAATAGAATCGTATGTGGATATTGTAAGGTCCTTCCCGGTGCTGCTGTCCTTCGCCCAGCTGGTTAGTACGTAAGTACCGGTCGAATTGAACGACAGCTGGAACGACGTGGTCCAGCTGGTCGACTCAGGGTCTTTGCTTCCCGTCAGCGGGGTGGTGCTGGAGATGACCGCGACGAGCTTGTCCCCCTGATCGGTGAACGATACATTGGAATATCCATTGCCGTTACTGACCCGGAGGGACACGTCGGACGCCCCTATGTTCTTCTTCGCGATGGCGATGTATATGTCGACGGGATCGGACCATCCGCCGGTGCCCGTCGCTGATGTCATGGTGGAGAAGTCGTTCCATTCACCGCTCTGAACGGTGGTGGACGGGACGCTCATGCTCTGGCTCATGCTGACCTGAGGAGTTGCCGACTGGGCCGTCGTGATGGTTATCTTCACCATCGGGCTCACCGAGGTGTAGTTGCCAGGTTTTATGTCCGTCGTGCTCGACGAGGTTGCTATCCATATGTCTAGGGTGTATTTTCCGGCCTGGGTGAGGGCCAGGGACAGGGACGAGGACACGTCCATGGAGACCGCTCCAGGGCCCTGGATGAACCTCGGTCCGACACCGATGATCGCTCCGTTGCTTCCCGGGGACCAGACCACAGAGCTGGCACCGCTATCATACTTCAGCTGCGCCAGGTCCAGCTGACTGTTCGCCCCCTCCAGCTGGAATATCCAGGCATATATCCCTCCCTTTCCGGTGGTATTGGCCACCGACCTGGCATAGACAGAGAAATCGACGACCTTGTTGACCTCCAGCCCTGAGGCGGAGAGGGTGGTGGTCGGGGCGTAGAAGATGGCCTCTCCCGACGGCATGTCCGTGTTCCATCCATTATCGGAACTGGTCTGGCCATGCCCTGTGAGCTCTGGAGCGATCACGGTCGCTATTATGAAGACCGCGATAAGAGCGATCGCCATGATCCACAGGTTACCATAGCCTTTACTAGCCATCTCTTTCCGCTCCCCCTTGGTCATCCGAGTATAAGTAGTTGATTCCTGAGGGCGGCAAATCTCCAATGTTATCTCATAAACCGAGATATATGTCGAGCTGCCTAGTCATCTGGAGAGGAGATGAACGCATGGGCAGCATAGCCAACGTACAGGTCGAGCCGCCTGGACCCAGAGCAAGAGAGGTGATCAAGGACGATGAGAGGTACATCGCCACGACCACGAAGACCTCACCGGTGGTGGCAGCTCATGCTGAAGGGGGAAAGGTCACCGACGTGGACGGGAACACCTACCTTGACTTCATGAGCGGGGTTTCGGTGATGAACGTGGGGCACAGCGACCCTCGGATCATCAGGGCGGTGCAGGAGCAGGCCGGGAAGCTCTTCCACTTCGCCGGTACGGACTTCTACTATGAGGCGCAGGTGAAGCTCGCCCGCAAGCTCTCCGAGGTCACCCCGGGCAACTGGGACAAGAAGGTGTTCTTCTCCAACAGCGGGACCGAGTCGGTGGAGGCGGCCCTCAAGCTTACGCGATGGTACACCCGGAGGAAGATGTTCATTGGATTCATCGGGTGCTTCCACGGCAGGACCATGGGCTCCCTGTCCCTCACCTCCAGCAAGATGGTCCATCGCCGGAGGTTCTTCCCCATGGTCCCTGGGGTGCAGCACGTGCCCTATGCGGACTGCTACCGCTGCCCGTACAAGCAGGAGAAAGGCTCCTGCGGAACGCAGTGCGCCAAGGTGATCGAGGAGGTATACTTCCAATCGCTGGTTCCCCCGGAGGAGGTGGCGGCCATCTTCCTGGAGCCGGTGCTGGGGGAAGGGGGCTACATCGTCCCGCCAAAATCGTTCGTGAAGGAACTGTCGAGGATATGCAAGAAGTACGGCATCCTGCTGGTGGACGATGAGGTGCAGGCGGGGATGGGGCGCACCGGCAGGTTGTGGGCCATCGAGCATTACGATGTCGTCCCGGACATCCTGTGCTCCGCCAAGGCCCTCGGCTCCGGGGTACCGATCGGCGCCACGGTCTTCCCGAGGCACATGGACTTCGAGCCCGGGGTGCACTCCAACACCTTCGGCGGGAACCTGCTGGCCTGCGCCTCGGCTCTGGCGACCTTCGAGGTAATGGAGTCTGATGGGCTGGTGGAGAACGCCGCCAGGGTGGGAAGCTATCTCAACAAGAGGCTCACCGAGCTCCAGGACCGCTACGAGATCATCGGGGACGTACGCGGCATGGGCCTCATGCAGGCGACAGAGCTGGTCAAGGACCGCAGGACCAAGGAGCACGCGGTCGCGGAGCGGGACGCGATCGTCGAGATGTGCTGCAAGAGGGGACTGATCCTCCTGCCCGCAGGGCGCTCGACCATCCGCTACATCCCGCCGCTCTGCGTCGACAGGGATTTCATCGATGAAGGCATTGACATCCTGGACTCGGCGTTCCGGGACCTGGCAAAGTGAGGTCATGCAGGTATTCAGGGCAGCGGATTTCGGTTGGGAGCAGGGGCAGGGTTACAGAAAACGCAGGATGTTCCTCGACGGGGTCCTGCCCCGCCAGGTGGAGCTCCTCCAGGAGGTTCGCTTCAAGAAAGGCGCGACCGTGCCACCGCATTACCACAGGACGCAGACCGAGGTGTTCTTCGTACTCGCCAGAGGCTCCATAACCATCGACGGGAACAGGGTGGACGCGGACGCCGGGGACGTCGTGGTGTGCGAGCCGGGCGAGGTCCACGGCATGCCCCTGGTGGAGGGGGACTTCGGGTTCCTGGTGATGAAGATCGACTACCGCGAGGACGACACCGTGTGGCTCTAGTCCGGCAGGCGGGCGCGGAGCGAGAACGTCAGGGGCATGTCGCTGATGCCCTCGGGGAACTCCCAGTGGCCGTCCGGGCGCTTCCTCATCAGGGGGTGCCCTCTGAAGAACCCGAGCCGGGACTCGTGCAGCCACTCCAGTTGCAGTCCGGCGGATGTCAGCGAGGTGACTATCTCCGACAGAGGATGGTTCCACGAGAAGGTGACCTGCTCCTTCAGCGGCGCGTCGGAATCCGTGTAGGTGTCCGGCGACTCGTACCTGATGGGGCCATCATTGTGGTATCGGCCGGTGAGGAGGACGCGGTCGGTGACGTTCTCATCGATCATGTTGGTCATCGGGTGCGCCTCGACGATGTAGAACGTCCCACCGGGTCGGAGATAGCGGGCTATGACCCTTGCCCACGCGTCCAGATCGGGCAGCCAGCATATCGCGCCGTAGCCGGTGTAGACGATGTCGAACCGCTCGTCCAGGACCTCGGGCAGGGTGTAGACGTTCGATTCGATGAACCGTGCCGGTATGTTCAGCTCCGAGGACAGCCGCCGGGCGGTGGTGATGGCCTCGGGTGAGAAGTCCACACCGGTGACACGGGCGCCCTTTCTCGCCCACGACATCGTGTCCATGCCGAAATGGCACTGCAGGTGGAGGAGGCTCTTCCCATTCACATCTCCAAGCTCGCCGGTCTCCATGGGGAGCAGGGACGAGCTGCCCCCCCTGAAACCGTCGACATCGTACGACCTTGATCGATAGTGAACGGGGGTGGCGCCGTCCCACCACCTCCTGTTGACGGACATCTCCTCTTCGAACATTACAGCACGCTGTAGACCAGATAAAATCCACCTTTTTAAAATATGAGTGGAATCGCGTCAAATTTTATTATTTATCAATGTTTGTCATACTTCGTTGATTCTTAATTATAAAATCAAGTTGCTCCCACACAATGAGCAACTTGCCCATCTCCTGAAGACGATGGAACGGTTCAATGAGGCATGTGACTACGTTGCCGCCATTGCCTCCAGTATACGGTCCGCAAACAAGATGCGGCTCCAGAAAGAAATATACTACGAGTTGCGCGAACGTTATGATCTCCCAGCATAACTTGCCATTCGTGTTATCGCCAAGGTTTGCGAAGCATTCAAGCTCGACAAGACCCGAAGACCACGATTCGACAAGCACAGCGCGGTTGTTTACGATCAACGCGTTCTGTCCTGGAAAGGCCCAGATCGCGTATCGTTGGTGACGCTCCACGGTCGAACGATCATGCCGTTCATCTCCTGTGATTACTACGAATCCAGGAAAGGCGTCTTCCGCGGATAGGCCGACCTCATTCTGAGGAACGGTGTCTTCTACCTCTGTGTCGCCGTTGAAGTTTCCGAAGCGGACGACATTAAGCCCGTGGCAACTCTTGGCATCGATTGGGGCATCGTAAACCTAGCCGTGGACTCAGACGGTGAAACGCACTCTGGCGACCAGGTCCTAAAAACTCGAGGTCGCATGGCCAAACTGCGATCTGGCCTGCAGTCGTGCGGGACAAGATCGGCCAAGAGGCACCTCAAGAAGCTCGCTGGAAAGGAAATACATTTCCAGAGAGACATCAATCACTGCATTTCCAAGCGCATCGTCGCGAAAGATGAAGACACGAAGCGAGCGATCGTCCTCGAAGATTTAGGGGGCATTCGCTCTCGGATCACGATTTCGAAGGCGCAGCGTCGTGACCTTAACGCTTGGGGATTCTACCAGCTTCGCTCGTTCATCGAGTACAAGGCGAAGTTAAATGGGGCGCCCATCATTCTTGTGGACCCCAGAACACCTCGCGTACCTGCCCACATTGCGGACATGTAAGCAAGGAGAATAGGATAACAAGGGACGAGTTCGAGTGCGTTCGATGCGGGTTCGCTGGCCCGGCCGACCGCACGGCAGCGATCAACATCGCCGCCAGGGGCCATGTCAACGGCCCTATCGTGACGGGGGACTTTTCGAGCCATGTTGGTCTACCTCAGTTGCAAACTCCAAAATTTGTACGTGGGTAGTTGACAAGTGGAGCCACCAGCGTGATTCGAACACGCGACCTGCTGATTACAAGTCAGCCGCTCTACCGGGCTAGGCTATGGTGGCCTGTGACCCACGAATCATGCTCTTCCATTTAATATGTTGCGAGCGAGGAGCAGCGGTCGCGTCCAGATGCAAGCGCCGGACGATGTTTTAGTACAACCTAGTGGACGATCCTGGAGCCAGCGCAAAACCACAAAGTATAAAAATGACGAATTAATGACACCACTTCGTATTCAGCTATTGACTTCAGGTGATTTCATGTCAAGCGAAAACGCAAACCAGTCCGACAAGGTTGCCAAGGGAGATATCGTACGCATTGACTTTGATGGCTGGGTCGAGGAATCGAACGAACTGTTCGACACCACCAACGCTCAGACCGCTCAGGACGCCGGTGTCTACAATGAGAAGATCCAGTACCAGCCGATCCCAGTTCTGGTGGGCGGTGGGCGCGTGTTCCAGGGTCTCGAGGAGGCCCTCGAGGGCGCCGAGATCGGAAAGGAGTACGACATCGTCGTCGCCGCCGAGAAGGCAGCCGGTCCCCGCGACCCGAAGCTGGTCGACCTGATCGCGCTCAGGGAGTTCCTGAAGCAGGACATCGAGCCCCACATAGGCATGGAAGTAAATATCAAGAACCGCACGGGCATCATCACCGCCATCACCGCTGGCCGTGTCCGCGTTGACTTCAACCGCCGCCTCGCCGGCAAGAGCCTGAAGTACCACTTCAAGGTGCTGTCCAAGGCCCAGGACGACGAGGAGAAGGTCAAGGCCGTCCTCGAGATGGACTACGGGACCGCCGAGAACTTCCGCATCAACGTCAAGGGCAGCTCTGTCTGCCTCGTGCTGCCCGATGTGTGCAAGTACGACCAGAAGTGGCTCCTTGCGAAGTACAGGGTCGTCGCCGACCTCCGCGAGGGCATGAACGCGGAAAAGGTGCGCTTCGTCGAGGAGTATGTGAAGCCCGCCGAGCCCGCCAAGGAAGAGCCTGCCCCCGAGGAGATCGCTCCGGAAGAGATCCCCCAGGACGAGTAAGCTCGCTCCTGAACCCAAACCTTTTCTATTAAATCCTCTTTCGCTCAACTAAGCACACGTGGCCTAGCTTGGATATGGCAGCAGCCTCCTAAGCTGCAAATCGAGGGTTCAAATCCCTCCGTGTGCGCT
>CAYRPG010000031.1:0-30171 GCA_964426205.1 uncultured Methanomassiliicoccus sp.
CTGAAGGTCATCCGGAAGGTATGGCCATCCCGCTCGGTCGATTCGACGCGGAGCCCGGCCTCGCCGCCCAAGCGCACGAAATCATCGATGCCCTGGTCCCTGGACTCGCACCCGTAGCCGGTCTCGACCACCCGCCCGTCCGGCAGGGTGGCCGTAAGGAGGAAGGCCAGGCCACGCCGTTCCAGGCCAGAGGGCACCTGGAACTCGATGTCCCACACTTCCAGGCGGCCTCCTGGACGGAGCACCCTGGAGATCTCCGAGAACACTTTCGGCAGGTCCGGCCAGGGGATGAACATGAACGAGAAGAACGCCGTCACGGTGTCGAACGTACCATCCAGGAACTTGAGGTCCCTGGCGTCCATGACGACCTTCAGGGAGTCGTTGGAGCACTCCTCGAGCTCGGAAGCCAACAGATCGATGGCCACGACCCTTCGCCCGGCGACCAGCCCGATGATGCCCTCGCCCCCTCCCCCGATGTCAAGGACCCACCCGTCCTGGCCCTCGAGCCCGGTAACGGTCACGGACTGGGGCGGCAGCACATGGAACGCTCGGGGGTCGATCCCCATCTCCCTGTCATTCATGAGAGGTCATGGGGGCCGACGATGATATCTTTGCCGGGCCTGGTCGGTCCCATTCCTCCTAGTAGAACGTCCCCTGATACTCCCCGGTCACCGGGCAGCCCATGCACATGCGGCCCTTGAACGACTGGCAGTCCTTGCACCTGAGCTTGATGCCGCAGGGCGGCCTGCTGCTCTTCTCCGGCTTCAGGGTCACCGGGATGATGAACTCCTTGACCGAGGAGATAACGATGTCGAAGTCCACGTCCTTCACCGAGGGGTCCGAGCGGATGTGACCGTTGACGATCGCCTCCAGGGTGGTCACGCTCTCGCTGAAGAAGAACAGGCACAGGTTGTGCCGGCCGGACACGCTGAACCCGTTGGCGAAGTAGGGGCATCCGACGAACATCTTCAGTATGCTGTCCGGCCTGGTCGATGACAGGTCGACCTTGGCAAGGTAAAGCCCCATCTTCAGGGGGTTCACTCCCGCGTTCGCTTCCAGAGCACCGTCATGCCGGAGCCGGGCCACCCGGGCGGCCACCGAGGGCTGGGAGAGCTTTAGCACCCTGGCTATGGCTTCCTGGGACACGTTCGGGTCGGCCGAGTACATCGAGATGATGATCTTGTCCTTCTCATCTAGGTGGGTGGTCAATTCGCTTGCTCCTTTTATTAATCCTCGATAAAATATAGTTGATATTAAACGATTTCCTATATTTCATCAGAACTACGATTATATATCATAAGCTAGGTAGAATGCGCGGAGAGATCATAATGGCCATGTACTGCAACCAATGCCAGCAGACCGCCAAGGGGGTAGCCTGCACCGTTGCCGGAGTGTGCGGAAAGAACGAGGACGTCGCCAGCCTGATGGATACCCTTATATTCGGTCTCAAGGGGATAGCCGCATACGCCTATCACGCCCGTGCTCTGGGAAAGACCGATCCCGAGGTCGACGCTTTCATAGAGGAGGCCCTGTTCAAGACCCTGACCAATGTGGACTTTTCGACCGATGACATGTGGAACACCCTGATGAAGGCGGGAATGATCAACCTCAAGGTCATGCAGATGCTCGATGCCGGGAACACCGAGCGGTTCGGGCTCCCCGCTCCCACCAAGGTGCGCACCGGCACCGTCAAGGGTCCGGGCATACTGGTCACCGGCCACGACCTCCTGGACCTGGAGGCCCTGCTGGAGCAGACCCAGGGCACCGGGGTGAACGTCTACACCCACGGCGAGATGCTGCCCGCGAACGCCTACCCGAACCTCAAGAAGTACAAGAACCTCATCGGCAACTACGGCGGTGCGTGGCAGAACCAGAAGAAGGACTTCAAGGAGTTCGGCGGTCCCATACTGGTCACCACGAACTGCGTCCTAATCCCTCCGGAGACGTACAAGGGCCGGCTGTACACCACCAGCGTGGCCGCCGTGCCCGACGTCAAGCACATCGCCGACCGCAAGGACTTCAGCGCCATTATAAGGCAGGCCCAGGAGATCGGGGACCTGCCCGAGAGGAGGGGCCCGGACATGTGGACCGGAGCCCACCACAAGGCGGTCCTCTCCCTCGCGCCGCAGATCATCGAGGCGGTCAAGGCCGGCAAGGTCAAGCACTTCTTCCTGGTGGGCGGGTGCGACGGGGCCCAGACCGGCCGTGACTATTTCACCCGGATCGCGGAGAAGGTCCCGCAGGACAGCGTCATAATGACCCTGGCCTGTGGCAAGTATCGCTTCAACGACAAGGAGTTCGGCGACATCGGCGGGATCCCGCGCTTCCTGGACCTCGGACAGTGCAACGATGCCTACTCCGCCATCGTGCTGGCGGTGGAGCTGGCGAAGGCGTTCAACGTGGAGGTGAACGACCTCCCGCTGAGCATCGTGCTGTCCTGGTTCGAGCAGAAGGCGGTGGCCATCGTCCTCACCCTCCTCGCCCTTGGCATCAGGGACGTCAGGGTCGGGCCGACGCTCCCGGCGTTCATCACCCCCAACAACTGGAAGCTGATACAGGAGAAGTTCGGGTGGAAGGCCATCGGGGACCCCGACCAGGACCTGAAGGAGATGCTCAAGGCCTGATGCGGACAAACCGGGCCATCCGGCCCGACCTTTCCCTTTCCATCCACCGCTATGGATTTCTAGGCCGGGCGGCACTTAGAGCATGATGAGCGAGGAAACATCCTTCTCCGTTCCGTCCCCGGTGCCCCCGGAGAGCACCGGGCAGCTCCTGGACCAGGTCCGGCGTTACCACCTCATGTTGCACCCCGAGCGGTTCGTCAGCGTTCGTCGCGGGAGGATAGGCACCAAGGACGCTGTGGCGTTCGATGCCGTCGACCCCCGAGGAACGAGGATCAGCGTGGAGATGTGGGCGGAGGATGGCCTCCAGGTGAAGGTCTCAGGGGAGGGAGAGGTCAAGGAAGCGGCAAAATGGCTGTATGACGACCTGACCGCGGTGGTCCGGATCTTGGAGGAGCACCTCGCCGGTGCCAACCTCACCCTTATCTGGGTGAAGGGGGAGCAGGTGCTTCCTGAGGAGGTGCCCTCCCCCCTGAGGAGGTTCTTCGGCCGGCTGTTCTCCCGGACGCTCCTGCTGCTGAACATCATGTTGTTCGCGTTCAACATCGTGCTGTTCCTGCTGCTAGGCATCCTGGCGGTGGTGGCCGTACTGGCCGTGCAGCTCCTGCTGGTCGTCTTCGCCGACCGCCTTTTCGGCCTGATGGGGAAATGGGTCATCACCCCCGACAGCCCGCAGGTGTACATGCTGCAGATCAGGATCGGCAACGAGGTAATGGACCAGATAAAGGCGAAGAAGATAGACCTGGTGGGCCTCAAGCAGGCGGTGTTCGACGCCTCGTTCGCCCAGGGCAGGGAGCCCAGCTGCTCGGCCATCGGCAGGGTGCTAATGCGCTTCGGGGTGATATGCGACGAGGGCGGCATCATGACGAAGGTCGTGAACGTCCTCCAGCTGGTGGAGCGGGCCGCGCGACCCTACAACGCACCGCTCCCCAGGATCGTGATATCCAACAGCCTCATACCCAACGCCGCGGCCAGTGGGATCAGTTTCCGGCACGGGGTCCTCATGCTGACCGGAGGGATACTCTCGCAGCTGAACGATGACGAGCTGGTCAGCGTGATAGGGCACGAGCTGGGCCACCTGAAGGGTAAGGACCCACTATTCCTCTTCGCCATCGTATCCGGCGAGTTCCTGCTGCGGCTAACCGTGCTCCTGCCGCTCTTCCTGCTCTCGCCGCTTCTTTACCTCGTCATCGCCATGTTCCTCATCTTCTTCGTGGCCAAGTTCTTCGAGGCCCGGGCCGACCTGCTGTCGGTCATGGCCCTTGGACAACCGAAGGTCATGGCCGAAAGCCTGCGGAAGATCGGGTTCCAGAGATTGCAGGTCGAGAAGGCTTCCCGCCTGGGGAGCTGGTTCCGTTGGGACACCCACCCCCCGCTCTACTTCCGGATCGAGAGGCTGGAGCGCATGACCGTCCCGGTGGTGGTGAAGCACCCCCTGCTGCAGTCCGCGAAGGACGTGGTGAACGGGTTCCGGGCGGCGTTGTTCGCTCGCTAGAGAGACGCACCGACGGTCCGAGGCGGATGGTGCATGGAGCAGGCGCCCGGAGGGCGTGCGGTCAGGACGAGGCGGGCGGTCCAGCGGGCAGCTGGGCCGGGCCTCTCTTCGCCCCTCGTCTCAGGCGAGGGTCCGCTCCCCTCGTATCTGGCCCTGCCGCCACGCTCGAGAGCGCCCACTATGGCGTTGATAAAGAGGAAATTGTTTTGAGCTCAGCAGGTAACGGTCTAGGCGGGCGGCTCCCCCTTCTCCATCTCCTCGCTGGTCCTCTCCCTCATCCGGCCCATCCTCTCCTTCCACATCCCCTTCATCCTGTGCATGCCCATCTTCTTCCCCATCATCATGCCCGCGGACATCATGGCGGAGACAGCCGCGGCGACCCACACCACCATGAGCATCAGGATGTAGAACTTCAGCAATTTCTGCAGCGTACCTCGCACCTCCTAAGTAACATCCAGACCCTATGGTTGATAACCTTTTTGCTGCCCAGGGGCGCCCGCCGCATACCCGGGCGGCGGACCGTGCTCCATAACGAGGGATAGCGAAAGGTATATGGCCCGGGGACTTTTTTTCTGGCCCGCTATGGTCACCGTTCGTGAGGCAGCAGAGAGGGCGAAGCAGGCTTCCTACAGATTGGCGAGCCTGCCCCTGGAAACGAGGAACAAGGCTCTCGAGAGCATAGCTGGCGCCCTGAAGGAGAGAGCACCGGCGATCGAGGAGGCCAATTCCAGGGACCTGCAGGAGGCCAAGGCCCAGGGCCTTCCCCAGGCCCTCGTCAAGAGGCTCCGGTACGACCGGGCCAAGATCGACGAGTCGGTGGAGTCCATCCGCTCTCTCATGGCCCAGGAGGACGTGGTGGGAAAGCTGCTGTCGCGGACCGAGCTGGACAAGGGGCTCGTGCTTGACAAGGTCTCCTGCCCCATCGGCGTGATCGGAGTGGTGTTCGAGTCCCGGCCGGACGCCCTGGTCCAGATATCCTGCCTTTGCCTGAGGTCCGGCAACGCCGTGCTGCTGAAGGGCGGGACGGAGGCCAAGGAGACCAACCTCGCGATCGCCGCGGCCATCGACCAGGCGCTAGCCGGCGACAAGAGGCTCGTGGACGCGGTCCAGGTGTTGTCCACACGGGAGCAGTTCAGGGAGCTGCTGAAGCACGACGACCTCATCGACCTGATCATACCCAGGGGATCGAACGAGCTGGTGCGCTCCATCATGGATAGCACCAGGATCCCGGTGCTCGGCCATGCCGCGGGCATATGCCACACCTATGTGGACAGGGACGCCGACCTGGATATGGCGGTCAAGGTGTGCTACGACGCCAAGGTGCAGTACCCCGCAGTGTGCAACGCCATGGAGGCGCTGCTCGTGCACCGCAGCGTGGCCCGGGACTTCCTGCCCCGCATGGCCGCCGCGTATTCGAGGGCGAAGGTCGAGCTCAGGGGCGACGATGAGGTGCGGGGCATCATCGACGCCGTACCGGCCACCGAGGAGGACTGGGGGGCGGAGTACAACGACCTCGTGCTCTCCATCAAGGTCGTCGGTTCCCTGGACGAGGCGATCGGGCACATCAACCGCTACTCGTCCCATCACACCGATGCCATCGTTACGTCGAGCGAGGGAGCGGCCACCAGGTTCATGGACCTGGTAGACTCGTCCTCGGTCATGTGGAACGCCTCGACCCGCTTCGCCGACGGCTACCGCTATGGCCTGGGAGCGGAGGTGGGGATCTCGACCAATAAGACCCACGCCCGGGGCCCGGTAGGGCTGGAAGGCCTGGTCATCTACAAGTACAAGCTGCGCGGCAGCGGCCAGACGGTCGCCGAGTACGTGGGCAAGGACGGCCGCAGGTTCACCCACAGGAAGATCGCATGAGAGACCTCCAGACCAAGCGCATCGTCGTCAAGATCGGCACCAACACCATCTGCAGGGAGGACGGGACCGTCGACCAGGAGTACATCGAAGACGTCGCCCGCCAGGTGGTGGAGCTGGACAAGAGGGGCATTCAGAGCATCGTGGTGACCTCAGGCGCCATCGGCTCCGGCTCATCGGAGCTGGGCCTCGACGGGAAGAACAAGGACGTCTCCATGAAGCAGGCCTGCGCCGCCGTCGGACAGGCCATTCTGATGCTGGCGTGGCGGGAGGCTTTCCGCAACCACGGCAAGAGCGTTGGGCAGGTGCTGCTGACCTACGGGGCGTTCTCCGATAGGGCGAGGTATCTGGACCTGCAGAAGGCCATCGACGAGATGTTCCGCCTGGGCGTGGTCCCGGTGGTCAACGAGAACGATGTCATATCCACCGACGAGATCGATGAGATCTTCGGCGACAACGACAAGCTCTCCGCCCTGGTGGCGAGCAAGATGGACGCTGACCTCCTCATCCTCCTCACCGATGTGGACGGCCTCTACGACCGCAACCCCGAGGCGGACAGCCAGGCCAAGCTGATACCGATCGTGGACGAGATCACGAGGGACATCGAGCGCATCGCCGGCAGCAGGAAGAACGAACGCTCGACAGGCGGGATGCGCACCAAGATCAACGCCGCGAAGATCGCCATGCAGTCGGGGTGCAACATGGTCATTGCCAACGGACGTACCAAGGACGTGATCGAGCGCGTGGCGATGGGGGAAGAGATAGGCACGCTGTTCACCGCCCGCTCCCACTACACCAACCGGGAGAGGTGGATCCTCTTCGCCTGCCCCCGGGGCAGGGTGGAGATAGACGGGGGGGCGGAGAGAGCGATCCACGAGGGCAGGTCGCTGCTGCCCTGCGGCATCGTGTCCGTGGAGGGCAAGTTCAAAAAGGGTGACGTCCTGCGCATCAACGCGCTGGGCAAGGGGATCTCCAACTTTTCCTCGGCGGAGGTCCAGGTCATGGTCCAGAAGTGCAAGGCGGAGAAGGCCGAGGGGAAGAACGGGAACGGGACCCCGGTCGTCAATCACGAGAACATCGTTTTCATGGAGTGAGGGATCAGAGGCTCCGGGCCCACCCCCGGATCTCCTCCCAGTTGCGGTAGTCGTACGGCCTGGTCGTCCCGATGCCCCGTTCCTTCAGCGCCTTCTTCGTGCCCACCCCGGCGAGCAGGACCCTGGTCATGGTGCTGTATCTCTCGAAGTCGATCACTCCGCCGAACATGCCAAGCGCCACCGGCGTCATGCCAGGCATCCCGGCGGCGACGTCCTCGAGATACATCTTGCGGCCCGCCTCCACCTTCTCGGGGAACAGCACGTCGCTGCAGCTCACGAACAGGGCTACCCGCTTGCCCGCCAGGTCCCCTGAGGACGATCCGATGAACTCCTGGGCCTCCTTTGTCCACTTGCCTATGAACACCGAGCTCCCGAGGACCACCAGGTCGTAGCCCTTGACCCCGTTTCCGGGCCCGCTGCGGAGGTCGAGGACGTCCACCTCGAACCCCTTGGTCCGGAGCTCCTCGCCGATGACCTCGGCGATCCGGGCAGTGGAGCCGTACCTGGTGCCGAAGGCCACCAGCGCCTTCATGCCCTAACCGCCGAGCTGTCCCTGAACGCTCCCCCTCTCATCATCAGGTAGGCCATGAGGATCACCGGCACGAACATGCCGAACACGGCCGACGACTGGATGGCCATAGCGGCCCACAGGTCATAGATGATGGTGGCGACCGAGATGATCAGAGTGCCGTAATAGCCCCACCGTGTGCGCATCACCAGTCCACCTGTCGTCGCGATCCCGAGCACGCCGAGCAGGAGGAAAGGAGCGGCGATGACCATCATCTCGTTGCTCACCGGCACGTCTATGCACGACATGAGCTGATCGTGGGCAGTGGCTCCAAGCACGCCGGCGCTCGCGAACCCAAAGTATGTCCTAAGGGCTCCCTGGACGAAGGCCAGGAGGGCCACCAGATAGAATCCGAGGTTTTTCTTGGATCTCATTTGTTACACCTTGAACGAGGTGAGGTCGGCCCCCCTCTTCTTTTTCCGTCAACGGCGCGAATGAAAAGATGGCCCCCGGCGGCCCGTCACGTCAATATTTTCAACCGGGAACGATAAGGAAGTGACACCCCTGGCAGGCCGTCTCACAGGCTGGCCTTGTGGCTTACCGGGGGCACGGTGCCCTTGATCCCCTCGTAGTAGCGGGCGTCCAAGATGACGTTGGGAACTACCTCCTCGTATATGCGGTCGTCCTCCAGCTCCTTCACCAGCTTGTTGAGGGCCATGAGGCTTGGGGACCAGGCCATGCAGATCATGGAGTCGGGGTGGTCGCTAAAGCTGTATGTGATGATCTCCCGCATGGCCAGTCGTTTCACCAGCGCCGCGGCGACCTTCTCCCGGTCCCGGTCCTTGCGCACCCTCAGGTGCAGGGCGGCGACGATATCGCCCGACATCTGCGGGTACCAGGCGATGGAGAAGTGGACGAGGTTATCCCTGAGCAGCCGGTCGATGTGCCGGTTGACCGTCCTGGGGGCCACTCCCAGCTCTTTGGCGAGCTCGGTCACCGGGCGTCTCGAGTCGCCCTTAAGGACGGCGACGATCCTCACGTCCATAGGGTAGACCACCGCCTCCCTCTCCACGTCCATGAGAGCGGGGTTGTACACTATGCCCACCTGGGGCCGGGTCAGCTTGGCCGTCCTGATCACCGAGGAGGTGAACCGGTTGATCCTCCCTGGGTCCACGACCGCCCCGGCGATGTACAGGTAGTTGCCCGAACCCACCATGGCCATGTCCATCTCCCTATCGCCGCCAAGCTCGTCCAGCACCCTGCCGATCGACCCCGCCTCGGACCGCCCGTGAACGAGCACCCAGGTCGAGCGGTAGGCCCTCACCGAGAAAGCGGCGTCGAAGCTGGAGATGGTCCCGCTGGAGATGAGCTCCTGCACCCTGCGGTGAGCGCTCTGGACGCTGATGCCGAGGGCCTTGGCCAGATCAGAGTAGGGCATCCGGGAGTTGAATATCAGGAGGCGGCACAGGGCCACATCGGTCTCGTCCATGGTCGGTCTGGGGGAGGGATCGTACTATGTAGATTATCTCTCTATCTTTCTGATAAATCTGAATGTTCAGAAAATTCAGAAGATTTATACCTATCTTCGCTGATACCATGCATCGATAACATGAGCAAGAAGGGCGAGGAGCTGTGCCGCGTGCCCCCCGAAGAGCTGAGGGTCGAGGCCATCGTAACCATGGACGAGCGCGGCCAGACGGTGCTGCCGAAGGGGATCAGGGACAAGTTCGGCCTAAAGGCCGGTGACAAGCTGGCGGTGGTCACCAAGGAGCGCGACGGAAAGGTGTGCTGCCTCTACATGTTCAAGGCCGAGGACCTGATGGTGACGGTAAAGGACCGCTTCGGTCCGCTCCTCGAGGAGTGAGGGCATGAGCGGGAGCGTGACCTCAACGACGGCCGAGCTAGCGTCCGGGGACCGGTGGGACCACTTCCAGGCGAGGATGGGGTACCGCCGCATGCAGCACATCGTAGCCCCTGGCCTTTATGGCATCGGCTCTCCGTCCAGGACGTCCCCGGTCTTCGTGTCCGCGAACTACACGCTCAGCTTCGACGCCCTGAGGTCGTCCCTCCGCGGCATCGACGCGTTCATCCTGGTCCTTGACACCAAGGGAGTGAACGTGTGGTGCGCGGCCGGGAAGGGCACGTTCGGGACCGAGGAGCTGGTCTCGAAGGTAAGGAGCACCGGGCTGGCGGAGCTGGTCGATCATCGCCGGCTCATCCTCCCACAGCTGGGCGCGCCGGGAGTGGCCGCGCACACGGTGAAGAGGGAGACAGGCTTCACGGTCGAGTACGGACCGGTCAGGGCGGCGGACGTTCCGGAATACATGCGTCTGGGGAGGGCGACCCCGGAGATGAGGAGGGTGACCTTCCCGCTCAGGGACCGTGCCGTCCTGGTCCCTGTGGAGGTGGTGCAGTCCCTGAAGTACCTCGTCCCGGCCATGGTCCTTCTCTTCATCGCCGGGGGGATGGAGAGCATGATGGTCGCGGTGGCGGCGGTCCTCGGCGGCACCGCGCTATTTCCGCTGATCCTGCCATACCTTCCGACCAGGGAGTTCACGTCCAAAGGGCTGCTGCTCGGCTCGGTGCTCTCCCTCCCGCTCTCCTACCATCACGCCCTGGGGACCGGGCCCTGGACCGCGGCATCGTTCGCTGCCGCGCTCATGCTCCTGATGGCCCCGGTGGTCGGGTTCCTGGGTCTCAACTTCACCGGCTGCAGCACCTACGCGTCGAGGTCCGGGGTGAGGCGGGAGATATTCAGGTGGATGCCGGCCTTGGTGGCCATGCTGGTCATCGGCGCGGCGCTGATGGCCGTGACGATATCGCTCGAGATGGGGTGGTTCCCATGATAGACATCCCGATGGTAAAGATCGAGGAGATGAGCAGGAACGGGATCAACACCCTGCGGTACCTGCCGGGCAGGTGCGTGAACTGCGGGCGATGCTCGGAGGTCTGCCCCCATGGCGTGTTCCATGCGGGGGAGAATAGGGCCGTCCTGGCCGCTCCAGAGAGGTGCATGGAGTGCGGTGCCTGCCAGCTCAACTGCCCGGCAGGGGCGATACTCGTTGATTCGGGCGTGGGCTGTGCCGCGGCGATGATAAGGGCCGCCCTGACCGGCAGCAAGGAGGTCACCTGCGGGCCGGAGTGCTGCGGACGGTGAGAACGCTCAGACCTGCCCGGGGCCCTGGGCCCGCTTCCAATTGACCGCTTGTCGCGCCCTCAGCTCCTTCCTCACGGCGAGGCATTTGGCCGCGTTGTACCCGACCGAGACGGCCGATATGAGGGCGCCGATCCCGATCACCACCCTCGCCAGGTCGTTGGTCACCCACGAGAGCGCGCCGCTGGCCGGTCCGAACAGGTAGACCACCAGCGACGGGAAGTCGAAGGGGAACACGTACAGCAGCTCGATGGCCGCGACCACGAAGAACGTCGAGCCGATGAGGTCCGCCAGCCGGCCAAGGTTCTTGTTGGCGGTGAAGGCGCGCAACAGGGAAGGGAAGATGCCGTAGAGGAGGGGGCCGTAGAACAGCACCTCCTCCAGCGGTCCGAACCTGTTCGTGAAGAAGCCGACCCCGCTCACCTGGACATCTACGAGGATCAGGAAGAACAGCAGGATGAAGAAGATCCCGATGATGTTGCCGATGCGCTCCCCCATCATGACCTTGTTGCGATCGGCCTCACGGGCGACCATGCTGTGCCACCAGCCCATGGATGGGCGGTCCTGCGGTACTTCCGTCACCATACGGTATGTGTATCGCGACGGGACTAGAAATAACCAGGTCCAGGTGATATTATCATCGGTCCGCCATATACCGCTCCGATGGTCGAGGGTCTGCGCAGGGAGATAGGCCTGTTCGGGGCCGTAGCCTATGGGGTGGGGACGATACTGGGTGCCGGTGTCTACGCCCTCATCGGCGTGGCTGCCGGGGTGGCAGGCAACGCGGTCTGGCTCGCCTTCGCCATTGCCGCCCTCATCGCCCTGTTCAGCGGGCTGAGCTATGCCAAGCTGGCCTCCATCTTCCCGTCCAGCGGCGGCGAGTACGTGTATGTGGAGCAGGCCTTCGGCACCCGGTTCTGGGCGTTCATCGTCGGCTGGCTCGTGCTTATATCGAGCATCATCTCCGGCGCCGCGGTCGCCCTGGGCTTCGGTGGATATCTCTACGGACTCACCGGCGTCCCCACCTCAGTGGGCGCCACCATGCTCATCCTGGTGATGGCCGCGATCAACTACGTCGGGATCAAGGAATCGCTGGCGGTCAACGTCATCCTCACCTTGATCGAGCTGCTCGGCGTGCTCATCGTCATCTTTCTGGGGGTCGGGTTCCTGGGAACGGTGGACTACGTGGAGATGCCCAACGGCCTCTCCGGAGTGGTCAGCGCGGTGGGCCTGATATTCTTCGCCTTCATAGGCTTCGAGGGGCTCGTTAAGATAGGGGACGAGGCCAAGGACCCGACGAGGACGATACCGAGGGCGCTGTTGCTCTCCCTCTTGATCACCGCTGCGCTGTACGTTCTAGTCGCGCTCTCGGTCATCAGCATACTGCCGCACCAGGAGCTCTCCGCGTCCGCTTCCCCGCTGTCCGATGTCGCCCTCGCCGCATCGGGGGAGGGGATGTCCCTGCTCCTTTCAGCGATAGCTCTACTGGCGACGGCGAACACCGTGCTGATCATACTGATAGCCTCCTCTAGGATAGCCTACGGCATGTCGGTCCGCTCCGCCCTGCCCAGGTTCCTCTCCCAGGTGAACCCCGGGAGGGGCACTCCCCTGGCTGCCATCGCCATGACGGCGGTGGCGTCCCTCCTGTTCTGCTTTCTGGGAGGGATAGAGCTCACGGCCAATGTGGCCAACTTCACCATATTCATGGTGTTCCTGGCGGTGAACCTGTCGGTGCTCCAGTTCTCCCGGAAGGGCCACCTCATGGGACGGACCTACGTTCTGTCCGCCGTGGTCGGTTCCCTGACCTCCCTGGCGATGCTGTTCCAGTTCGGGTGGGAGGTCGTTCTCCTGTCAGCGGTCCTCACGGTGCTCGGGGCCGGGGTGTTCTGCTCGGTGGGCAAATGCTGAGCTACAGGAGCAGTACCATCTCGTGGTATGGCAGGGCGTCCCCGTTCCCCAGGTCGTGGGAACGGTCGGCGACGACGATGAAGCCCATATGCTCGTAGAAGGCTCTGGAGGCAAGAGAGGCGTCCAAGCGAAGAAACGTGGGGCCGGCGGTCCTGGCCTGCTCTATCAGCACCCTCATGAGGCGGCCGCCTATGCCCTGCCCCTGCATCCCGGGGGCCACGAACACCCTGGCGATCATGTCGCCGCGCAGCGTGGCGGTGCCGACGATCTTGCTATCATGGACCGCGACCAGGCCCGAGCCCTCCTGCAGGTCCTTCCTGATGGCATCCTCTCCATGGTACTTTATGAAGAACTCGATCGCCGCTTCGGAATAAACGCCGCGGTAAGAGGTCCTGACAGTCCGCTCCACCATGGAACGTACCTCCGGCACGTCACTCTGGGTCATGCGGCGGTATTCGATCTCGACGACCATCGGTCCGGGGTAGTTCTCACCGGCGCGATAGAATTATCTACGAAAGGGTCACAAACGAAATACTGGGGCTCTCATGCGGGACTACAACATACTGGTGACCTTCCATCACAACAGCAAGGCCAAGGCCGAAGAGGAGATCGCCCAGAGGATCAAGGAGAACGACCTGTTCCTAGAGGACATGATGGAGTCCTCGGTCAGCGGCCTCGTCCTCCTGAGAGTGACCGGCGACGGCAAGGCGGCGGTCAAGAGGCTGCGCGCCTTCGCCATGAGGTTCCCTGAGCTGTTCCAACATACCCACCGTTGGATACCGATCGAGGAGTGGGTGAGCTCGGACCCGGAGGCCATGGTGGGGGCGGCCAGCAGGTTCGGGGAGCGCATAGGCGAGCAGGACCGTTGGAAGCTGGAGCTGCACAAGAGACAGTATGAGGGCGGATCGAACCTGGACCTCGTTAAGATGCTGACCGACCCCATCCAGAAGGGCATAGTGGACCTTGAGCAGCCGGAGGTGGTGCTCAAGGTGGAGATAATCGGCGATTATGCCGGCTTCAGCCTGGTCAGCGAGGAGGAGCACCTGGACATCAATCAGCTCCGTTCGCTCATCGGTCTGGCGAGGATTCGCTAGGCGGTAGGCGTCGGTGATGATGGGGGTCGGGAAGAACGTCCCCGCGTTCGTCCATCTCCCTGCGCTCCTCCACCTCTTCCTTTACCGGCAGACCGTCGTCGCTGTTGGTATCGGTCTTCAGGTCGGTGTCCCTGAGAGCGTCCTTCCTCTTCGCCTCCACCTCTGCGTTGCTCCACATGATCGCTAATTGGGACCCGGGTCCCTATATAGCAAGCGATGCCCAGGACACTAGACGAATGTCCATTCGTCTGCGCTCTTCGGCCTGATTACTTTCTTTGCTCGATTAAGGACGATAGGGCTCGCACCGATTCTCTTCGGGTTTATCGCCCGTCATCCATTTCATACGGTCCTTGATGGGCAAGGTCCGCCTCTCATACAATGCCAGGCATAATATTCGTTAAAGCGGTCTTAACAAAGGTTATGGATGGAGCATCCATCCATAACAATCATTAATATTAATCTTGAATCTCTCGGGGAATGAGGGGAATCAGCCTCGAACCCAATTCTAAGTGACGGGTTCTAGACTAACTAGGTGGATATATGTCGAACAAAGATAAACTACTGACAGGGTTGGAACAAGCTGTTGTGAACGGAAAGAAGGCGGACGCTGCCCGTATCGCCAACGAGGTCATATCGAGCGGGTATAAGCCCCTCGACGCCATCGACTCCGGCCTGATCAAAGGCATGATGGTGGTCGGCGAAAAGTATGCGGCCCACACGATCTTCCTTCCTCAGGTCCTGCTTGCCGCGGACGCCATGTATAGTGCGCTGGACATCCTCCTGCCGCACATCCCCAGGGAGGCAGCGGCGAAGCGGGTGGAGATGGTCATAGGCGTGGTAGAGGGCGACGTGCACGACATCGGCAAGAACATCGTCAAGACCATGTTCACCGCCGCTGGCTTCAATGTCCACGACCTCGGCAGGGACGTCCCCGCCGACACGTTCGTCACCAACACGAGGAACGTCAACGCGCAGGTCCTGGCCATGAGCACGCTGATGACGCCGACGATGGACTCGATGAAAGCGACGGTGGACGCCATGGTGGAGGAGGGTCTCCGAGCAAAGCTCAAGATCATCATCGGTGGCGCGCCCACGTCCCAGGAGTTCGCCGAGGAGATCGGCGCGGACATACACGCCGTGAACGCCCAGGACGCAGTGGCCAAGGTAAAGGCCGCGATCTGAGGAGGCATTGAAATGGCAGACAAAATGAACCACATCGAGAGGGACGTGGCCGCCCTCAGCAACAAGCCGGCCGACCGCCTGCCGACATACCCGCTCGCCATGGGCGTTTGCCGCAGGCTGCTCAACAACGGTGCGGGCATCACCTACCACGACTGGGTCACCGACCCCAAGAAGTTCGCCAGTGCATTCGTGGCGGGTCAGAAGTACTTCGACTTCGACTTTGCCATCGGCCTGATGGACCTTTCGGTCATGGCCGGAGACCTTGGCTCCCATGTCCGTATGGACGAGCAGAACACTCCGTTCGTGGACGATCCCGTCATCAAGTCCGTCGAGGACTACGATAAGATCGAGGTCCCCAACATACAGGACCCCAAGAGCCGGTCCAATATCCTCGTGAAGGGAACCGGGATGTTCGTCAAGGAACTGAGTTCCCAGGTCATCACCGCCGCCTTCCTCGAGGGGCCGCTTCTCGCTTTGACACAGAGCAGGGGCGCCGAGTTCGTGTTCAAGGACATGTACGACAACGAGTCCTCCCGCGCCGCCGTGCACAAGGCCCTGCACACCATCACCGATTATGACAAGGAGATGGTCAAGGCCTTCGCCCAGGAGAAGCCCGCCGGCCTGGTGTGGGACTACCTATGGGGCTCCTACTCCTGTCTCGGTGACACGGAGTACGACGAGTTCGAGGGCCAGCACAAGTACGCCGGCTGCCTGAACGAGCTAGTGGTCAAGGAAGGCATGGCCAACTGCGTGCACAACTGCGCCGACCTGCCCCATCTGGACACCCAGGTCAAGAAGTTCAAGCCGACCATCTACAGCATGGCCTACTACCCGCTGATCCCCGGCAGCCCCTCCGCCAAGGAGGTCATCGCTAAGGGATACTCGGACAACTGCCTGATGGCCGGCAACATCGACCCCCAGGGTTATGTGCGCTGGACCCCTGAGAAGATGCAGAAGACCACCATGAACCTCTGCAACGAGGCCGTGAAGGCCCTGAAGGACCGCGGCCTCGGCGCCAGGTACTGCATCGCTTCCGGTTGCGAGGTCCCGCCCGCGCTGTCCACCAAGATGGAGAACATCAAGACGTGCGTGGACACCGTCAAGCAGTACGGTACCTTCGCCTGAATCGGACAATGCCCCGGGAAACCTCTTCCCAAACCTTTTCCAATTTTTACCTTACTGCCTCGGGGTCATCCTCGGGCTGGAGGCGTTCCAGCAATGGACCGCGTCGCGAATCGGTCACCGTTTTCCGTGCCAAGGATTAATACCGCATCCACGTATCTCAGACCAGCATACTGGGGCGAGCCTGCCCTGGGGTCAAGGGTGTATCATGGAGAAGAAGTCACGCATACTTGCTGGGCTCGAGCATGCGGTGGTCTCAGGTAAGAAGGAGGACTCCATTCGGTATGCCAATAGCGCGATCCGGGAGGGCGTGACGGCCCTAGAGGCCATCGACATCGGTCTTATCAAGGGCATGGCGATAATCGGTGACCGCTACTCCCGTCACACGATCTTCCTTCCTCAGGTCCTGCTTGCCGCCGACGCCATGTACGCTGCGCTGAACATACTTCTTCCGCACCTCTCGGTGGAGGCGGCCGCCGAACGCGCTGTCATCGTGATCGGCGTTGTCGAGGGCGACGTGCACGATATCGGGAAGAACATTGTGAGGGCGATGCTGGTGGCCGCCGGTTACGACGTCCATGACCTCGGAAAGGACCAGCCGGAGGACGCGTTCGTGCGAGAGGCCAAGATGTCCAACGCCTCCATTGTGGCCATGAGCACGCTGATGACCCCGACGATGGACTCGATGAAGACGACGGTGGACGCCCTTGTAGAGGACGGCGTGAGGACCAGGACGTTGATCATGATCGGCGGTCCGCCCACGTCCCAGGAGTTCGCCGACGAGATCGGCGTGGACCTCTACGCCATGAACGCGCAGGAGGCCGTGGCCCAGGTCAGGACGGCTTTGGGCACCAAGAGGAAGTGATCCCTGGGCCACAGGCGCGCCTATGCCCCTCCTCATGTCGGCGCTTGGGCCTCCTGCAGTTATGAGTCCAGGGGTCAGGAATAGAAACCCTCACATAAACGCGATCGCTTGCAGGCCCTAGCATGCATGATAAGGGGGCAAGCCGCAGGTTAAGCGAGGCCGAGATGCAAAAAAACGATACTCCCTTTGAAGGCGAGCGCATCGCCAAAGTGCTGGCCCGAGCCGGCGTGTGCTCGCGCCGCGACGCCGAAAGGCTGATCGCGAGCGGCTCCGTGGCCGTCGACGGCACAGTATTGACCTCGCCCGCGTTGAACGTCACCGACAAGAACGTGATCACGGTCGATGGGAGACCCTTGAAAGCGGCCGAGGAAACCAGAGTGTGGCGTTACCACAAGCCGCTGGGCACCATTACGACGGCGAAGGACCCTCGGGGACGTCCCACCGTGTTCGAGAGGCTGCCTCCCGAGATGCCTCGCGTCATGAGCGTGGGGCGCTTGGACCTCAATACCGAGGGGCTGCTGCTCCTGACGAACGATGGGGAGCTGGCACGACATCTGGAGCTGCCCCAGAATGCCTGGCTGCGGCGCTACCGCGTGCGTGTGAGGGGCAATATCGATCCCGAGAAGCTCGCCTCGCTCGCGAACGGGGTTACGATCTCGGGCGTCCGGTACGGGCCCGTCAAGATAGAGATCGAGAAGGGCGGGGAGGAGGGATCGAGCCACTGGCTAACGGTGACGATCCGCGAAGGCAAGAACCGCGAGGTCCGCAATATCATGGCACATCTGAGCCTGCAGGTGATGCGCCTGATCCGGGTTGCGTACGGGCCGTTCCTGCTGGGCAAGCTGCCGCGTGGGGACGTTGAGGAAATACCGCAGCGCGTCCTTCGCAAGTCGCTGTATGGGTTCTTCAGCGAGAAGGAGGGGCAGGAGGCCCGCGGGCCATCGGGGAAGCGCGGCGGGAGAGGCCGCGACCAACGTGGCGCTCGTCGTTGACATGCCAACGGTTTTGTACCTTCGAGTTCGTTGCAGAGGTGCTGCCATTTGTTTTGCACCAAGCCGACGTGCCAACACATGTCGGAAAAACCTTTGCCAGACACCCTTGTTCCGATCAATACGCCTAACTCGAAGGCACAGCATCGCGACCTCAACGCTTGGAGCTTCTACCATCCTCGCTCGTTCATCGAGCACAGGGCGAGGTCGAACGGCGTTCCAGTGGTCCTCGTCGATCCGGGGAACACTTCACGCACCTGTCCGCGGTGCGGACACGTCGCGGCGGAGAACCGTAGAACTTGAAACGACCTCGAGTGCGTTCGGTGCGGGTTCGCCCGTCCGGCCGATCGGACGGCGGCCGTCAACATCGCTGCCAGGGGCCTAGTCAATATCCCCATCGTGACGAGGGATCTTTTTGTTCCGGTGGACCACCTCGGTCGCATGTCCACGAACGAATGCTTGGGCAGTTGATATCCTCTTTATAGTGTGTGGGGCATATCACAGGGGAGTGACGCCATGAAGATCGCTCAGATCGCAGGCTTTTTGGGCAGCGGCAAGACAACGCTACTTATCGAGGTCGCCAAGGA
The DNA here is from genome assembly GCA_964426205.1 of uncultured Methanomassiliicoccus sp. Lineage (GTDB taxonomy): Archaea > Thermoplasmatota > Thermoplasmata > Methanomassiliicoccales > Methanomassiliicoccaceae > UBA6. Next base: position 18,486 of record CAYRPG010000031.1, read on the forward strand.
GCTGGTGGCCCAGGGAAAGCGTGTTGCCATCGTGGTCAACGACGTTGGTGAGATCAACGTCGACTTCAAGATCGTGGACTCCTACGGCCTGAAGGCCAAGGAGCTGTCCGGTGGCTGCATATGCTGCGAGATCGCCGGCAACTTCGCCAACACCCTCGCGCTGCTGTGGACCAGCTTCAAGCCGGACATCGTCATCGTGGAGCCGTCCGGGGTCGCCATACCCTGGGGCCTGAAGCGGGCGGCGGAGTACTCCGAGGCCGAGGTGCCCGTCACCATAGAGCACGCACCGGTCCTCACGCTCGTCGACTCCACCCGCATCGACACCCTGATGCGCACGGTACGCCGGCTGGTGATCACCCAGATAAGGGAGGCGGACATCTGCCTCATCAACAAGGTCGATGCCTCGGACGAGGAGCGGATCAAGAGGTCCGAGGACCTGGTCCGGGAGGTCAACCCGAAGTGTGAGCTCATGAGGATATCCACCCACAAGGGCCAGGGCGTGAAGGAGGTCGCAGGGATAATCGCCGACCGAACATCGTCACGCTACGACGAGGCGGTCGAGCGTGAGCTCCTGCGCCAGCAATACGGGAGCGGATGAGCATGGACGAGGATGTGCACATCGCGATGCACCGGGAGGCCGATGAGCTTGGCAAGTTCGCCACCCATCTGAAGGTGCACGCACCCAAGGCGATGTCCCGGGAGGAAGCCGTCCAGGTGATAAGCGAGCTTCTGGCCGTGGTGACCAAGAAGTGCATCGACCACGGCGCGGACCTGGTCGGCCACGTGAAGGCGTTCCTGCAGGCCGACAATGGGGCGATGTCCGCGAGCCTCATCGACCCGCTCAAGGGGGCCAACGTCACCCACGACTTCGGCCATGGCGTCAAGTTCCAAGATGCAGAGCTCACGATGCACGTCATCGTGCACGGCATCTGGGACCCCGAGGTCAGGGAACAGAGCCTGGAGGCGATCGACGCTGTGTTCAACAAGTATGGCCTCCGATACGAGATGATCAAGGACTTCTACGAGACGGAGAAGGGCATGGCCCATCATGGAGGTTGAGGGGATGGCCAGAAGAGACGAGGAGGAGCCCCAGCAGAGGGATTTCATTCATCCCAACTATGCAAAGGCGATGACCGAGCACGGTGTGAGCTGGAACACCCTGGCCACCATCCGCAAGTCCCGGTGCCCCCAGTGCGGCTTCGAGTTCTCCCTGACCTATGCGAGGACGATAGCCTGCCGCGGATGCCCTATGGCCACTAAGAACTGCCCCAAGGTGAGGTGCGCCAAATGCGATCACGAGTTCTACATCCAGGAGATGTCGCACATCGGCGGCAGCGAACACGCCGAGAGGGCGGTGGCGAACCATCAGTCCAGGGTAGAACGAGCTTATAATGAGCAGATCGGCCGTAACAGGCACCGCTGAGCCCCGGCCCTATTTTCTTTTCTCGAAGAAATTTTTGAGGATGTTCCTCTCCCCCCTCTTTATCGTCTCCGCGACGGTGGAGGTGGACATGCCGGACATCAGCGCCAGCTCTTCCAGCGTGACCCGCCTAGGGTAATCGAAGAACCCCCTCTCCAGCGCAAGCCGCAGGACCTTCTCCTGCTTCCTGGTGATCACCGGCCGGTCCACGGTGCGGGAGATGCGATTGATCTCGATGTCGACACCGCGAGAGGATATCGCTTTGATGAGGTTCGGGAGCGAGCCCTCGCTGCCCGACAGCACCCTGAAGAAGGCCCTCCCGTCGCCGTTGGACCACGCGGACTCAAGGAAGCAGCCGCAGTCGACGATCGCCCAGATGATCCAAAGCTCGTGCATGGCGACCGAGCCGACGACCCTGCCCTCGGAGGACTCCACGACCTCGACGCTGACGATCTCGGGGCGGGCCCGCACTCTGTCCATAGCCTCGGCTGCATTGCCCTCCAGCCCGTTCACCTCGAACAGCGCTTGACCGCCCCTCTTCCTCCAGGGGATGCACTCCGTGATGGTGACGCTGCACGACATCTCGGCAGCGAGGTCCACTATCCAGAAACGCATCCCCCGGATGGAAAACTCGGCCTCCATCATGTGGACGGCTCGTAATGGAGGCTCACTTAGTTATCCTTTCTGGAAGGGTCCGCCACCATACTGGAGACTGCGTGAGCCGGCATCCGAGCCAATGTCCAGAATCAGACACCATTATTCGGGTCCATCATAATCTCCTTTCAAATGCTCCATTGATGCCGAAAAGGTTGATATTGTATGGCACTGGGGCTTGGTGTTGATACCGGTGGAACATTCACGGATGCGGCGATCGTTGATCTAGATACCAAGAAGGTCTTGGCCAAGGCCAAGTCCCAAACTACCTATCATGACCTATCGATCGGGATCGTGGGAGCGGTCGAGGCTGCCTTGAACTGCAATGGCATAGACCCGGCCGACATCAAGCTTGTCGGCCTCTCCACCACCCTCGCCACTAACTCCATTCTTCAGGGCCGGGGAGGCGATGTCGGCCTTATCGGCATCGGGTGGACCCCCCAGGCGGACTGGACCTTCGAGGCCAAGCGCACGGCCTTCGTCCGTGGAGGGTACGACTCCATGGGCAAGAGGATAGAGGCACTGGACGAGGCCGGATTGGAAGCGGCCATCGATGACGTGTGCAGCGAGGTGGACGCCGTGGTGGTCTCGGGCATGTTCAGCGTCGCGAACCCCATCCAGGAGGCGACCGCCAAATCCATGATACAGTCGAAGTACAACCTTCCGGTGGTCATGGGACACGACATGACCGCCGAGCTCGGCATTTACGAGCGCACCGTGACCGCGGTCCTGAACGCCAAGCTCCTTCCGGTCATCAACGACTTCCTGAGCTCGATGGAGCGCTCGCTGCTCTCCAAGGGGGTCGACGCCTCCATCTACGTGTTCAAGGGCGACGGCGGGCTCATGAGCCTGCCCGTGGCCAGGGAGCGCCCGGTGGACACCGTGCTTTCCGGCCCGGCGGCAAGTCTGATGGGCGGACACGCCATCTCTGACCTGGACAGCTGCCTCGTGGTCGACCTTGGTGGCACGTCCACGGACATCGCGTACCTGGAGGACGGATTCCCCCGGCTGAATATGGAGGGGTCCATGGTCGGGAAGTGGCGCACTAGGGTCCGCGCCATCGACATATGGACGGCCGGGTTGGGAGGCGATTCAAGCGTCGCCATGGACGACAAGGGGAACCTGAAGCTCGGTCCCGACCGGGTGGTGCCAATGGCTCTGGCGGCCAAGGAGCGCCCTGTGCTGAGGGAGCGGATGGCGGCCGCCAACACATCCACTTTCTACCTGCCGGTGAGGAAGGAGAGCGCTGCGCTCTCGGCCAAGGAGAAGAGGGTGCTTCAGTTTGTCTGGGAGAAGGACAACTGTACCCTGTACGAAGCGATCAACGGGATCGATGACGTGGTCTTCGTCGAGGACCAGCTCGTGGCGCTGCGGAAGAGGGGCTACATAATGCAGACCGGCCTAACGCCCACCGACATCATTCATGTCAAGGGCATCTACGAGGCCGGGGACCGTGAGGCCGCGGAGCTCGCTCTCAAGGTCTTTGCTAGCAAGTACGGCGAGGAGCCGGAGAAGCTGGGGGACATGATCATGGACCTGATGATCACTCGCATCGGCGAGGAGATAGTCAAGAAAGCGGTGGTCGACCAGGGCGGCGATCTGCCCAACCTCTCGAGCGGGTTCGACCTGTTGCTGCGATCGTCCGCCGGCTCGCACACCCTGAGGGACCTGAACGTCCGGGCCACCCCAAAGGTGCCGATCGTCGGGGTGGGGGCTCCGGCAGAGGTGTTCATAAAGCCGCTGGAGGACCGGCTGTGCTGCCCGGTGATGGTCCCTGAGAACTTTGACGTGGGGAACGCCGTGGGCGCGGTCCTCAGCCAGGTGACCGAGACCGCCACCGTGCGCATTTTCCCGAAGGATTTCAAGTACATCGTGTTCGGCCCCGGCTCGTCGCCGATGGAGTACTCCACCTACGACTCCGCGCTGGCCGCCGGCAAGTCGTACGCCGAGTACTTCGTCAAGGAGCGGATCAAGAGGACCGGGGCGGTGGACGTCAAGGTGAAGCTGGATGTCGACGAACATCGTTTCTGTGATGGATATGGGCAGGAGATGAAGTTCACCAACTGGGTGGACCTGACCGCTACGGCGACGGGCAAGCCCAAGCTGAAGATGTGAAGAGGCCGGCGGGTTCGCCGACCATGCCGGTCAAAGGAGGGGACCGAGGGGGTCCTTAACTTCGAGAAGATAGGGACGTGGCAACAATGATGGTATTAGGAAAGGACCAAGCAGATGACCTGGGACTGGGGATAGACACCGGAGGCACCTACACTGACGCGGCCATCCTGGACATGGCGGACGGGAAGGTGCTCAGCAAGGCCAAGTCCCTGACCACCCGGGGCGACCTGACCATGGGGATAAGCAACGCCATCTCCGCACTGGACCGGTCCCTCTACGGCAAGATCCGATTGCTGGCGGTCTCCTCGACCCTCGCTACAAACTCGGTGGTGGAGGGCAAGGGATGCCGGGTAGGTCTCATCGTCATAGGTCATGACGCCGTCCCCAACATACCGGTGGACGAGATCGCGCGCATAAGGGGCGGTCACAACCTGGAGGGCGCACGACGGGAGGAGCTGGACCTGGAGGGGGCGCGGGAGTTCGTCGAGGGGGTGAAGGACAAGGTCGACGCCTTCGCCATCTCCAGCTACCTGAGCGTTAGGAACCCGGAGCATGAGATCGCGGTCAGGGAGATGGTCAAGTCGCTCTGCCCCTGTCCCGTGGTATGCGGGCACGAGCTTTCCTCGGCGCTCGGCTTCCACGAGCGCACGATCACCGCGGTCCTCAATGCCAGGCTAATACCGATCATCGCTGACCTGATAGCCTCCATCAAGAAGGTGCAGGAAAGGTTCGGGATCAGGGCCCCGCTCATGATCGTCAAGGGGGACGGCTCCCTGATGGACGAGTCGGTGGCCAAGGAGCGGCCGGTGGAGACGATCCTCTCCGGCCCGGCGGCGTCCATCATCGGCGCGAAAGCGCTGACCAAGTTGGACGAAGCCATAATCGTCGACGTGGGCGGGACGACCACGGACATCGGCATCCTGAGGAACGGGCGCCCCCGCCTGGATAGCGAGGGAGCGATGCTCGGCGGGTGGCGCACCAGGGTCCGCGCGGTGGACGTGTTCACCTCCGGCATCGGAGGCGACTCCCGTGTGATCGTGGCCAGTGGGAAGGTCCAGCTCAGCTCCCTGCGGGTCATACCTCTGTGCATAGCGTCGTCGAGCTTCCCGACCCTGCGCCCCAAGCTCGAGAAGCTGGTGGGGGCAAAGGGCCACTGGGTACCGTCCTACATGGACCTCGACACCATCCCCCAGGTCACCGAGTTCTTCATCTTCTGCAAGGATGCCAACGGCTTCGATCTCGGGGACGACCAGAGGAAGGTGCTGGAGCTGATAAGGTCGGAGCCCCGCTCGCTGTATGAGCTGGCGGACATGATGAAGGTGCATCCGCTGTCCCTCAATCTCAAGAAGATGGAGGCCCTGGGGATCATTCAGCGCATCGGCCTGACCCCGACGGACATGCTGCACGCCGAGGGTTCGTACAGGGAGTACGATGCCGAGGCGTCCATGATCGGGGTCAGGGTCCAGGCCGAGATGCTCGGCATGTCGGTCCCCGAGTTCATCGATGCGGTCAAGACCGCGGCCGTCGAGAAGATCACCTTCGAGGTGCTGAGAAAGCTGGTGTTCGAGGAGGTCGGAGAGGCGAAGCTGGACGAGGTGGCGATGTCCCTCATGAACAATATGGTGCGGGGCACCGGTCGCCGGGACTTCGCCTGCCACCTGGAGCTCAACAAGCCGATCATCGGCATAGGGGCTCCCGTGGGCGCGTACCTCCCGTCGGTGGCCAAGATCTTCGGCACCAGCCTGGTGCTGCCGGACCACTCGGAGATCGGCAACGCCGCGGGGGCGATCTCCGGCAACGTCATGGAGGCCCTGGAGCTCCTCATCCGCCCGAAGAAGGGCCTGGCGGAGATGGAGAACCCTCCCTGCACGCTCTACTGGATGCAGGAGAAGAGGGACTTCGAGCACATGGAGGAGGCGATCGAGTACGCCAAGACGGAGGGCAGCCGCCTGGTGAAGGAAAAGGCGCTGGCATCCGGGGCGGACACCGTCGAGGTGATAGTCGACACCTACCGAAGGGAGGCCAAGCTGGGTGGCGGCTGGGGAGGGAGCATCCTCCTGGAGATGATCCTGACCGTGACCGGTGTTGGCAAGCCCCGCCTGTTCTACGAGGGATGATCATGGTCCAGGTCACCGTCCTCATGTGCGCCGGTTTCTCGCCCTCGGCCCGGGTGGTCCGGCGGGCGATCCGCCGCGTTGCGGAGAAGAAGGACATCCGGGTCCTCAGCCCGTGCCCCGCGGGGGCCGGGCTGGCCAAGTACGTTGACGAGCTGAAGACGCTGGACCCTGACCGCACCGTCGTGGTGGAGGGTTGCGACGGCTGCTGCGGCACGCAGACCATGATGCTGTACGGCGTCATCCCCCTGAGGACGGTCATCATCGACAAGACCGCCGTTGTCGACGAGAGGTCCGTGGCCGCGGCCGAGGACAAGATACTGGCCAGCCTGCAGGAGATGGGCGCATGAGGGTCATGGTGGTGATATGCGGAGCGAACGGCGAGCGCTCGCTCCTGATCGAGAGGGCGGTGGAGCAGTTCGCGCCGAAGTACTTCGACCGGATACTTCAGTTCAGCGCCTGCACCGTGGCCGCTTCCCCCATACTTGTCCGGATGAGCGGAGGGGACCCCGAGCACCTGGTGGCGGTGAACGGGTGCCGCAACCGGTGCGCCGAACTGATACTGAAGAAGGCGGGCATGCTCCCCAGGGTCAGCATCGTCCTGGACGACGCGGTGGACCGCGAGCTGCAGAAGTGCGAGAGCTGCACCCGATTTGTTTTTCCAGACATCAAGGAAGAGGAGTGGACCAGCTTCGCCAAGATGATGGGAGAGGCGGTGGAAGCGGCCCAATGATCAGCCGAGGGCCCCGATGACCTCTCCCCTGACCGAGCGCCGGAAGGCCAGGCTCTGCCTTGTCAAGGATTTCATGTTGTGCGGGGTGATCCTCGCCACCGTGGGGGGCTTTTCGGGGAACACCCTCTCGAACTCCCGCATCAGATAGGAGTTCACCAGGCCCGAGGATTTCATGTTCTCGATGCTCCAGTCCTCCACCAGAGAGCTTATGCCCTCCATGCCCGCTTTGTGAAAGGCCTCTGCGAGAACGGAGGTGATGACCGTGTTCTCGGAGATGACCGCGTACTCCGCCTCCCGCAGAGCGTACTCGTTGCCATTGAACGACAGGGTGAGGCCGCCTCCCTCGCGGACCAGCTGGAACGCCTGCACATCGGTGATCGAGTCGCCCACGTAGACGGTGTCCTCCAGCCCGATGCCGGTCCGCCTGCGGATGTCCAGGACCGCGGAGGCCTTCTCCTCCCCGCCCACCGGGTTGACATCGAGGACCAGCTGGTATGACGAAAGGTCGGTCAGCTCCTCCCAGAAGATCTCGTCCAGCCGCCTGATGGTCTCCCGGTCGTGCTGCTTCAGGTCGTCGATGCTTCGCGCGCTGTCGGGGACCTTGATCTCGTCCATCTGGGCTATCTCCCGGGCGTAGCGCTTGAGCATGTCGCACTCCCATGGCTCGATCTTCACCGAGTCGAGGTCCAGGGCGGTGCTGTAGGTGTTCTCCAGCGGGAAGCCGATGGCATCGCAGACCGCGCTGATGTAGTGCTCGTAGGACGTGGCCACGATGAACGGGGTCATGAACTCCTGCACGAAGCGCATGGTCTTGCGCGCCCCGGGCACGGTCACGATGTTCTTCCGTGAGAACTCGAGCATCCACGTGTCCGTCGCGCCGTACGCCTTGAGGAACGGCAGGATGAGGCGCAGGGTGTCCCCGGCCTTGTAGTTGGGCCGCTGGAGGATGTCGGCCAGCACGTCATCGTACTTGCTGACGATCTTGAAGAAGGCGCTCCCGTTCTCGATGAGATCGGTGCAAAGCTCGAAGGCATTGTCGTTCTTGGTTATGGGGCCTTCACCATCGCTGATGAACTGCCTCCACCCCCCCGCCATGGTCTCCTCGAGCCCGTCAAAGTCCATCCTAGTTCACCTTTCATGATACCGTCGAGCGCGGTCCGTTCAGAACCGGACCGGGGCATAAAGCTTCGTCCTGCTTATTCATGTTTTTCATCCGATGCGGCCCTGGATATCCGCCGCATGAGCGATAGGTGCTCACAGCAGTTCCCTGGCGTACATCCTGAGGAACCGTTCGTCCGGGTACCCTTCGCGCCCGTACGCCGACACGCTCAGCGCGGCGGCCGCTGAAGCGATCTCCCCGCACACCTCCAGCGTTGCACCGTCCAGGTAGCCGGCGAGGAAGCCGGCGGCGTAGACGTCCCCGGCGCCGGTGGTGTCCACCACCACCGCCTTCTTGGCCGGTACCTGTATCTCGGAGTTCCTGGTCACGATCATCGAGCCCCGGTCGCCCATGGTGCACGCCACGACCCGCGCTCCGATGTCCAGGAGGGCACGGCAGCCGTCGGCCGGCGACCGGCCGGTGAGCAGCCCGATCTCGCGCTGGTTGACGAACACGAAGCGGCTGCGCTCGATGATCCCGCCGATCTGTTTCAGCCCCCGGCGGGCGTATTTCTCGCCCGGGGCGAAGGAGACGTAGACCCCCTCGTCCAGCAGCTCCAGCATCTGCTTCTGCATGCGCAGGGCGGAATCGCTGGAGAAGGAGCTGAGGTGGACGACCTTAGCCTCGTTGAGATAGTCCATGTCCTCTGGGGCAAAGGAGAAGAGGTCGTTGGCGTTGGGGACCGCCAGGAGGGAGCGTTCTCCACCTGAGAGCAGGGCGACGCACAGACCCGTCCTGCGGTACGATCTCAGGTGCGAGATGTCGACGCCCTTCATCGAGCTTCGAACGAACCTGCCCTCCTCGTCCTTTCCGGTGATGCCCAGGAATCCGGTGGAGTAGCCCATGCGGGAGAGCGCCACCATGGTGTTCGCGGCCGAGCCTCCACCACTGCGGGCCAGCAGCCTCATGCCCGCCAGCTCCTCGGACACCCGGGTGAACAGCGTCCCGTCGTCCATGGTCTCGCTTCCCGCCTCGAACTTCGTGCCTGCCAGCTCGAGCGAGGGGACCTCGTAGAACAGGTCGACGTTCAGAGCCCCGATGCCGATGACATCCATGGTTCCAGCTAATAAGGGCTCAGATAAAAAAGATTGGCCTGAGGAGCTTAGAACAGGTGCTCGGGAACGACCTTGGCCTCGCCGCCCACGGAGCAGGTGAGCGTCTCCAGCCCCAGGCTGGCGATCCTCTTCCTCACCAGTGGCAGGTCGTCCCTGTTCGTGTTCACATAGACCGTCGCACCGGTGTCGATCGAGAAGTGGCAGCGTATGCCCTCGCGCCGCATGGCCTGGACCTCCAGGATGACCGTGACGGTGTCCGGGCGCCACAGGATCATGCTGTCCGAGCCGGTCATGGTTATCCCGTGGAGAAGCAAGGTGTCCGCCTCCGCCAGCCGGCCGATCTCGTCAGCGTCCCCCGTGCGGATCGCCCGCTCCATCTTCTCCAGCACCATGGGCACGTACTCCAGACGGGCCTTGAAGAAAGGGGAGGTGAGGACCTCCTTGTGAGCCACGTCGGTGAACTTGCGTGCCGGTATCAGTGCGACCAGGATCGCGAGATCGAGGTCCTCCGGGTAAGGGATGGTCCTAGAGATCGAGTCCTCGTCCCCGGTCCCGGCGTACCAGCGGGAGAACCCTCCGGTCACGGCGCGGGCCGCCGAGCCCGCTCCGCGGCGGGCGAAGCGCGATAGCTCCTCCAGGCTCATCTCCAGACCGAGCGCTTTCGCTGCGGCCACGGCCAGCGCCGCAAAGCCCGAGGCCGAGGCTCCGAGCCCGATGTTCGAGGGGAAGTCGTTCCTGGACTCCATGCGCATGCCGGTGCGCAGACCCGCCTCCTCGCGCAGGGGGTCGATGACATCGTGGAGCCTCCCCATGTCCTCCTCCGGGACCTCGGTGCCGTCGATCCGCGCGGTGTCCCTCTCCTGGCCGAACTGGACGGTGGTGTGCGTATGGATCGGAGCGGTGCACACGGAGATGGAGTCATGGAACGGGAGACGGAGCCTCTCGTCCCTGAGACCGTGGTATTTGATGAGCCCTTGGATGGGATAAGCGATGGCGGATGCTTTCTTGTTCATACGTCGAAGAGGACCGTGATCGACGGCTCCCCCTCGTTCACCTGCAGCATATGATAGGTAACGGCCTTTATTTCCTGTTTTGGCGAGTGCCTCTCCCGGTCGAACCTCTCCCCGGAGGCGCGGCACTTCAGCATGCCGTCCTGTAGCGTGACATGGAAGACGCTCAGCGCCAGGCGCCTGGCGTCGAAGATGAAGAGCACCTCCGACAGGAAGTTGTACAGCAGGTCCTCGCGCGAGCCTCCCTCGACCGAGAACTCCTCCTCGACCCTCGCTACCACGCTCGTCGCGTCGAGGATCTGGTCCATCATCCCGTAGGCCGCGTTCTCGAAGCACTCCTCCAGGGTGGAGCCGTACGCCCGGATCATGACATCAGCGGTATGCTCTAGGTTCTCGTACCTCATCGATGCCCCATCGAACCGGCCGGGATAAAAAGATTGGTCGATGGGACAGGTTCTTATCTGACCCCGACAATCACGCCCAACGTGCGCATACTCATCATCGGGTGCGGATCGATCGGTTCGGTGCTGGCCAAGGCTGTGCATGAGATGCCCGAGGTCGACCGCATCTATGTGACCGACCAGAGCAAGGATTTCGCCGTCCACCTCATCAGCAGCCTGGCAAAGGCCGAGTACATCGATAACGTGAACGGAAAGCTGGCCAAGGTGCTGGGAGAGATAGACCTGGCGGTGGAGGCGGCAAGCCAGGATGCCGCGAGGAAGTTCGTGCCCTTCGCGCTGGAGAACGGCGTCGATGTGATGGTCATGAGCGTTGGTGTGTTCGCGGACGAGGAGTTCAGGAAGAGGTGCTATGATCTGGCCAAGAAGCACCGCTCGCGCATATACGTCCCCTCGGGAGCGATATGCGGGACCGACGGGCTGCACTCCGCCTCCGCGGCCGGGATCAGCGAGGTGCATCTCACCACCAGGAAGGGACCCAAGGGCCTGAAGGGAGCGCCAGGGCTGGCGATGAGGGGCATAGACGTCGACAAGCTCACCGAGGCCACCGTGGTCTTCGAGGGCAACGCCCGCGACGCCTCCAACCAGTTCCCCAAGAACCTCAACGTGGCAGCGACAATTTCACTGCTGGGGGTCGGGTTCGATCAAACAAAGGTCACCATCATATGCGACCCGACGACCGAGCGCAACGCCCACACCCTGGTGGTGAAGGGAGATTTCGGTGAGCTGAAGTGCGAGACCCACAACGTACCGTCCCCAATGACCCCGTCCACCAGCTACCTCGCGGCGCTGTCCGCGGTGGCGGCCATAAAGCGGATATTGGGGAACGTCTGGATCGGAGTATAAAAAATAATAAAAGGCGGCCTTATGGCCGTTCGTTCTTACTTCTTCTTGGGCTTGGCGGCGGGCTTCTTCGCCGGCGCCTCGGCCTTCTTCGGGGCAGCCGCCTTCTTGGGCGCGGCCTTCTT
>CAYRPG010000032.1:0-30171 GCA_964426205.1 uncultured Methanomassiliicoccus sp.
TCGGGATCGAGCATTGAACCGAAGAATGGATAAAATTTGAGTGCTCCCGTCGGGAAGTGTCACCATATGTAGCCAGCTCCGTATTTTTCACGTTCAATTAAATTGGGTTTGTATGTTTGGGGGGTCGGCTCGGCCTTCTGGGCGAGCTTTCCCTCCCATGCCTCTTCTATCCGTTTCGCGGCGCTATCACTAGATATTTGGGCATAATAGCGCTGCGTGGTCTTGACGCTCGCATGTCCCAACATGGCGGAAACATCTGGCAAGAGGTTCGGATCTATGCCCACGGTGGCGGTGGCGTAGGTCGGCCGGAAGTCCTTGAGCTTGAACTCCACGCCGGCGAGCTCCTGGACCTCCTTCTTCACCTTCCGGAAGTCGTTGGAGCTGTAGTGAGTATCCAGGCCATGGTCGCACCGGGGGATCAGATAAGTGGCCTTGGAACGGCCGTTGGCCCGCACGTAGGCCTCGCGGTCCTGCAGGTACTGCAGGATCTGAGGCCGGTAGTGCGGGAGCACCAGGACGTGCCGGGGCTCGCCCCAAGAGCCTTCGCCCTTAGGATGACGGACCCACAGCTTCCAGGTCTTGAGGTTTAGATCCTCCAAGTGAGCTTGCCGCAGCTCGGACGGACGGACGCCGGTGGCCGGGTAGCAGATTGTCAGGAAAGAGGCTTTCGCCCCTCTCCAGCCCTTCAGCATGGTGGCGGCCCTCTGGATCTTGTCAAGGTCCTCATCGCCGATCGCATGAATGGGCTTCTTCCCGCTTTTAGGCAGGCGGAAGCCCTCTTTCTTCATGCGACCGATGACGGGGTTCTTGGCGAAGAGCAGGACGCCGTCAAGGTACTGGAAATATTTCCTCTTGGTGTCGGGGTCGACCTTGCCAGTAAAATAATCGGCGATGGCCTTGACATCAACCGGACCCAACTTGTAGGGGTTAGTGGTCGAGATGATCCCGTCCTCCTTCAGCTGCTCCAGGACCTTGGCGATGTGCCGCAGAATTCGGCTCTCATTATCCAGCGTGCTCTTCTTCACTACTATCGCTCTCTTAGCCAGATATTTCTCCAGGACGGTCAGGAAAGGGAATCTGCCCAAGGAATGTCCCTCCCGCTTCCGTCCGCAGTTTGCACGTCGGGGGCGTCCTCGCTTTGGTGCAAGCGATGCCTCCGCCGCGGCGGATGGAGTTGTTAGGACATTATGCTTTTTCATCCTGTTTCCTCAGTCCGGACCCTTCACAGTCCCAAGGTGACATAACGACGGGACATAATTAACTTGTCGTTAGTACTTCTCACTAGAATAAATTATAATGCTATTCATCCGTGATATTATGTCTTATGAGTCAAAACAAATTTAATCCGACAAGCTGTTTGGACATTATGAAGTATTCAGGGCTGAAGGTCGGGGGCCTAGAGAGCTCCCATGGGCTCAAGGTGATTTTGGCCCTGTACCGAGAGGGCACGACTGCCAGGAGTGCGCTTTATGCCATGATCTCATCGGCCAACAGGACAGTCGCCGACCGGATCAAGGAACTTGTGGATCTGGAGTTGGTCGAGGAGGTTCAGATCGATAAGCCGCCGTACCGCGCCTTGCAACTTACAAAAAAGGGAAAGGACGTGGCCGAACACATCGAGGCCGTAGAACGGATCCTGAACCGTTAACCCTTCTTGGACGGGCATCTGGTTCCCTTAGGATCTAGGCCAAGATCGCGGGCGATGTCCGCGCTCACCTCATCTTGGATGGTCTCTCGCGCCTTGTTCACTGCTTCATGATATGGGCAGGTCTTCAGTGCTTTCGGATCGATGCAATGGCAGGCCGTTGTCTGGATGGCATCCAGCAAGGCTATTTTTTCTAGGTCTTTGTGATCCATGTGTCCGTACTCCTGTGGATGCAAGAAAATAAATCGTTTAATTTAAATAGTTATCACAGAGGGGGGGCCGAAAAACAATATTGGAATTCAATATAATCCGAGCCGATAGAAAAGTGTCTGGCCTCGATGAAATCACCGATATATGAAAAATGATAACAATAAAGGAGCGGGCCGAAAATGGATAAGAGAAAAAGAAGGGGTTTGACCCGTTCACGCCACGGTGAAGGGGGTCGAGGCTATCTGGGCGTTAGGCCCGAAGAGCTTAAGCTCGTAGGAGCCGGTGGCGAACTTTGCATCAGTGGTGGTGAGCACTATCACGTCACCGGCGCTGATCTTGCCGTTACCATCGGAATCGGTGTATTGGATCTTGTATATGGCTCCAAGGTCCTGCGCGGATGCCTTCAGCGAGACGGCAGCACCGTTGCCAGTGGTGTTAACGGATGTACCTGCGCTCAGTAGGTTTACCTTGCAGTCAGTGAACGCAATGTCATTCTGAGAGATCGATGTAACAGCGATGGTATACTTCTGATCGCTCACTTTCTGAGCTGGCCCGATGGCGCCAGTGGCATTGTTGGACGGGTTCGCTCCGAATCCCATGACCATCACATACAGGACCGCTGCCAGGACCACGGTGATCGCGACCATGAGGATGGTGGCGATGACCGGGGACACACCAGAGCGGTTCTTCCAGTTCTTTTTCATTACCATATTATGTCCTCCATTTGGGTATCTAATACCCGAATGAAATTTTCCAGGCATATAATAAAGCTATCTGAATGAATATCTCGCGGTGTCATTGAGAGGTTTGGAGAAGTGAGGTCTGGGCTACCTACCCATAGTGTTGGAGGACTAGAAGAAGTCCCCAGACCTCATGATGGAAAATTCGCCTTAACATATTATACTATCGCGATTCATAATAAACCTTGATAGGGAGAATGATAGGCGAGGACGGGTTTATGTCCTCGGCCATGGGTCGCCGTTCCCTGATTTTTCAACCCCTCGCCCTATCCGCGCCTCGCCCCCCGCCCTGCAGGATCTTCCCCGGACCGGCCGGCGAGCTGCAGGAATATTTGCCGAGGAATACGACGATCGAGCGAGGGGGGTTGGGGGGGGAGGGGTTGAAGAATTGAGAGGGGGCGAGGGGTGAGGGGCTCGCCGAGGAAGAGGACACGGACCCCGGAGGCCCCCCATTATTCAATCAATTACTGGCTCCGCTACCTGAACGTAATAACCGAATCGTGGTGTTCAGGATCGATGCCGCGGAGGGTTCTGGTTTTTTTAGCGACATTATTAAAATCGACCACTAGGCGCTCTAATAGGCCGGCCGCGGCGAGCTCGCGGGCCTTGAGGATCTCCGGCTCGATCTCCTTGATAGGGATGGAGGTCGTTTTGTTGTCGTAATAGCACTTGCACGAGACCACCGTAACCCGTCCGGTGCGATGGTGAACGAGGAGGTCCGGCTCGCCCTTGCTGCCGAGGCGCTCCACCCGATTGACCCCTTCCTCGGCAGCCCACTTGCCGGCCGCCCACTTCTCGTAGGTCTCCCCGATCACCTTGGAGATCATGCCCCGGACGTCGCGGGAGTAGTTGCTCACGGAGCCCTGGGATATTTTGTACTTGGCGGCGACCTCGGATTGAGAAGAGCTGTCCTGGTAGGCTCTGAAGACGTCGACCTTGAGAGGCCACTCCCCGCCCTCGGCCTTGATGGCCTCTAGGATCGGAGTCACGTCGACGGTGAACGCGCCGGCGTCCTCCTTGATGGCGGAGGGGTCCACGGCCACCGATCGCACCAGCTCGCCGCCCTCCTCGAGGCGCTGCCAGTTGACATAGGACCTCTCGGGGAGCTGGGAGTAGAAGCGGCCGGCCCCTCGGATCCAATCGACCACTACGATGCATTCGCCCTTGGCGCTTTGGTCCCGGAGCTCATTGATCTTGCGCATTACCCGCTCAAGGAAGCCGTAGGCCTCCGGACCGATCATGCTGATCATGTCCCACTTGTCATCGGGGCCCGCGGTGGTCTTGAAAAAGCGGAAGTGTGCTTGCCTGAATTTGATGTCCAGGTCCTTGTACCGCTGCTTGACATGTACCGCGACGATGTACCCGCTGGGAGGGTTGCCGGCCTTGATCCGGATCTCCTTGAAGCGGTGCCTGATGTCGTCGAGCTCGTTCATATCGTCGAGGTTCTTCATGCCGGCGCGGGACATCGCCTTGGCGTCGTCAACGATGAGGACCTGGACCGGCAGGGCGTTCATCTTGGCGGCCAGGTCGCTGAACCTGGAGCCCCGTATACCAACGATGTTAGCCTGGTCCCCATAGACCTGGGCGAAGCGGCCGGCGATGTGTTCCACCAGGGTAGACTTCCCGCTTCCGGGCTGCCCGAAGGCGGCCACAGTAATCAGGTCGATGCGGTCCTTAGGGAAGATCTCCGAATCGAGGGGCGGAGCGAGGTCCCGAAGGACCCGCTCGGTGAGGTCCTTGAGCTTCTTTCCGGGGTCGCGGAAGGTCTTGGTCCGGCAGACCTCAAAGATGGATTCCCTTATTCCCGGGGAGATCATGGACCGCTCGCCTCCTCTCCCTCGGAGACCTCGGCGAGCTCCTCCTCATCAGGCTCGTCGCGCTCGAGCACGAACTGATCATCCATGATCTCGCGGGCCGGCCGGGGCGGGGTCCTGGAGATTATGGCCTTCTGGGTGGGCTTGGTCTGCATCCTCCGGAGGTTAGAGAAGGCGCCGGCGAGGACCTCGGGGGATTCAGAGAGAACCTTCGCCATGGAGGCGGTGCCCTTCCTCGCGGCCTCCTCCTTGAGCTCCAGGAGCACGGCCTTGCGGGCGCGAGGGTCCATGGTGGGGAAGAACTTGGTCAGGTAGTCCTCCCGGGCCCGGTAAGGCTCGTACATCTCCTGCAGGCCGAGGGCGAGCTTGACCTCATTGATCAGGAAGTGGGCCAAGTTCTCCCGGTACTCCTCCTCCTTCATGGCCCGGCCCCCCGAGGTGCGGTCCCCATGTGGCCGGCAGATAGATCAGGGTCATGGAGAGAATCCCTGTCGAGCGGGCGCTCCTGTTCCCGTATCTCCTTGTCTAGGTCGCCGACGAGCTTTCCGAGGCCAGCACGGTCGTCCTTGAACTTCTGGTAACGCTCCCATATGTCCCCGTCAATCATGGCCATGGGGTCACGCTGCAAGGTGCGGATGATAAAGTTCCGGAAGAGTCTGGTCGGCTCCTCGGCCTGGTAGCCATGGATATACTCGATGATCTCTTCGCTCAAGGACCGAGCGAGGGTCGGGAGAGAGGATAGCAGCCGGTGAATGGCCTGGAACTGCCGCTGGTTCTCCTGCATGATCTTGGTCCATCCGTCCGGATTGACCATGTAATCGACGTGAGAGAACTGCCCGCCCTTGGCGAGATTGATTTCCCGGCGAATATCCCCGGGGACACCGAGGACCCTCTCCCCAATCGTCCGGTCCACTATCGGCTTCTGCTCGAGCTCGTCGGTCTTCTCGAAGTTGATCATGAGAAGGGGATCTTCCTCTCCGGTGTCGGTATCGTTGAGCTTCCAATCGGGAATCAGGGTACCGTTGGCGGTGACCAGGCACCGATCGCCGCGGACCCACCGGGCGAGCACGGCCCGCCAATCCTGGAGAGCTTCGCACTGCAGGCCGTCTTCAGCATCCTCGTAGTAGACCTTGGACCCGATGGTGAGGCGATGCTCCTTGATGTCCAGCCGGGCGGTCTTGGTCTCGGGGAGCTTGTACAGCCAGTATGTGATCATGTACGCCGACGCCCACGGCACGTAGAACCATACCTGGCCATGGAAGACGTGCGTCCACATATCGAAGGCGCCTAATCCGATGGCTCCGAAGATCAGGACCAAGTAGTTGATCCCCTGCAGAGGGTCCTTCATCCGGGAACCCCACTTGACCGAGAAAGCGAGGAAGATCCCGGCAAGGCCCAGGACCGCGCTGATCAGGATAGGCTCCTGGGCGGCCTTCAGGGCGTCCAGGTAATCCAGGTCGACGACCACGGTCTCATTATGATCACGCAGAGATCGCTCCCTGTTCAGCCGGTCCTGCCAGTCCTTCCTCATCTCCTCAAGGCCGGGCAGGTCGATCTCGTTGTAGATCTCGAAGCTCACTGACGACAGCTGATAGGTGATCACGAGGACCCGCGCGCCCGAGGAGAAGAACTCGAGCGGATAGGTAGAGGAGTTCACGGACGCCGGCGTGGTGAACGTGATCATGGTCATGTCTCTCGGGCTGACGGTCCCGAGGACCTGGCCGCCGGCTCGGACCTCGAGGATGCTATCGCCGTAATTGCTGGCCACGAGATAGAGGGTGCAATTCGTCGGATAGCTCATGTCCTGCTGCGGGGCGAGGGCCTTGGCGATGGTCCCATTGGCATCGGCCCCGGTGTAGACGTTCATTCGGTAATAACGGATCTCGGTGTTGAGGTCCGCGGCGAGGGCCCCGGAGCTGCAGCTCACCACGAGGGTGAGCGCTGCCAGGGCCATGGCTATGGTTAGTGTCCTCTTGTGCATGTGATTCCTCCTCAGAACGCTCCCCCAGGGAGCGTGATCATGAACAGAATGAAGCAGCCGACCACGTAGCCGGCGAGCAGGGCGACGATGGACCGGGCACTCTTGGCCATCAGGATCACCACTACGGCGGCGATAATGATGGCCCACAGTGAGGCGGTGCCATCGATGGAGCCGGCTTTACCGGTGAGCCCCTCGAGGAGCATGACCGTGAGATCGGTGACGTAGCCGGCGCTGATCAGCGCGGCTGACAGGCCCAGGAAAAAAAGGATGAGGGAAAAGCGTTTGGGGAGGGTGATCGAGCGGGCCACCCGATCATCCTCCGAAGAGAGACCCGAGACCGGCGGCGGCGTTGGAGATGGCCATTATCACCTGCACGGTGATGATGTAGGTGGCGATGGCCACCAGGATCCCGGCGACGATGCCGATGGCCAGGGGCATGATCAGCTTGATCCTGCGCATAGCCTTGGTCCCGCCCTTGGGCATGTACTTGGCCAGCTGGGTCCACAGCAGGTAACTGACAACGCCTCCGGCAATCACGGCCACCCCGAGGGCGACCCAGTTGGCGGAGCTTTCCATGTTGTTGATACCGCCCTTGTCATCCCAGCCGGTGAATATACGCTGGCCGTTGACGTCAACATAGAACGCATCGCGGGCGGTCGAGTTAGCGAACGCGGTATCGCCGGCCTCATAGCCCACGGCGGCCTCACGGTGCAGGAGGGCGGCGAGGTGCTCGTTCCAAATCCCCTGACCGAGGGTCTCGAGGGTGCCGATGTTGGTCCCGGCCGGGTCGCTCTTGCAGATCTCCTTGAGCGCGGTGATCATCTCGGCGGCACGGGCCGAGGCCCCCTTAGCGGCCTCCAGCTCATCGAGGGCGTGGCGGTCCTTGAAGATCTTCGTGTAGTTGTCGACCTGCGAACGAAGATCGATGTTGCGCAGCTCCATGTCGACGGCCCAGTTGTAGTACGTCTTGAGGGCGGCGGCGTTGACGGTCCCGAAGGCCTTGATAATCTCATCGAGGTCCTCCTTCGGACCATACACAACATCGGGGTCGAGCTCTGGCGGATAGAACACCACGGGGATCTCGGTGATCGCCCCTCCGCTGGTGATGCGGAGATCGTACTGCTTGCGGGGGTCCGCGGGGAAGGAGATGCCGGTCAGGTGGATCGTGGTGAACTGTGACTCGTTCACCCACGGCGGATAGCTCCGCTGACCCACCGTGGTCGACCACACCGTGGTGTTGCCATCAGCAATGAGGCTCAGGTAGATGGTTGCCGTAGCGTTCGAATCCTTGAGGTTGTAGGCATCGAACTTGAGACCGTTGCCTGCGCCGGCGACCGGCGTCTTGTCGAAGCGCGGGTTCGAGATCACCAGCGGGTAAATGCTGGTGATCTTGGCGTTCACGGGCACCAGGTCCTCCTGCGTGAGGGTCGAGCTCATCCCGGAGATCTGCCAGGTTCCCAAGTGACCGGTGAGGTCCACGTTAACGCTCTTACCGTTGAGCACGGAGAGGGTGGTGGAGGTCATCGACTGATCGAGGTTGGTCAGGGTCAGATCGACCCTGGCGGGGAAATACATCGATATTGCGGTGGGGATAAACGTGCCTGTACCTGTAGCATATATCCTCAGCTGGACATCTACTGTCGAGTCCAATCCATGCTCATATGGCAATGGAATCGCCACAGGTGTAAATGAGCCTGACGTTGGAAATGTTGCCCAACTACCAGACGAAGGATAGGCCAGCGCCCCGTTAAGATATAGCTGATAATAGAACGTCGGAGAGCTCGACACAAACCCCATAAAGTACATGGTGGGACCATAGACGGAGATATTGCCCACAGTAAGTATGTTGGGACTGCTGGCACTATGCGACGATACCTCCATTTTACCATCTCCCGTAATATGGCCATCTACGGTAACTCCTGATCCAAGAGCAGATGCCACCCCACTTGCGGTATACGAACCCTGAACCAGATAGGGAGTGGTGCTCGGATAAACCTGATAATCGGCGATGGTGCCCACTGATGCTGACCCAGAAGATAGAGGATATCCGGTCGGATTAATGGGCTGAGTGACAGACGTCACCTGGAGCTTGGCGCTCCCGGCGTAGACATTTGAACCGTAGACCGACACCCCGTCGGGGTTGGTGCCATCGATGTTGTACGGCACCATCTCGTACCAATCCTGAATGAGTCCCAGGGTATCGGCGCGAGCGATGGCGTAGCCGGTCGCTCCACTAGGCTGGGTGTAGATGTCAAGGTGCAGGGACCTGGACGCCATCTGACCGAGGTAGTAATCAGGCGGGCTCTGCCAGCCCTGGCCGGCCCCGCGGAGCCAAGCGTTCTCGGTCCAGCAGCCGTTAGGCAGGTCGAACAAATAGGACGCTTTGCCCTTCTCATCGGAGATGATAGTATCGGCGTGGTGGACGCGCTTCGTCTGCCCGAAGCCGGCGAGCGGATTGAGCTCCATGTAGCAGAAGTCCCACTCGATGAGCATGTTGTAGCCTGGGATGGGATCTCCTCCCTCATCCTGGAACTGCGAGACGTCGATGTAGAGGTAGCCGCGGGAGGCCAGGAGGTCCATGGCACTGTCGTCCTTTTCGACCACCACCACAGCGGCCGCCTCGGCCGATTGGGAGAAGAAAATGGGTATCCCCCCGATCATCAGGCCCAGAACCAAGATGACCGAGAGGGTTTTGCGGAAGGCTGCCATAACACACCCGCCTAAAGGATCGCGGCCTCCACAGCTAGCCAGGCGACCCACGCGATGGCTGCAGCTCCAGATATGTACATCAGGACGGAGAGCGGCTTGGTGACCCGCCGGGCGGTCTTGTTCTTCATGGCGGAGGCTACGTAGCCGATCACGATCAGGACAACGCCGCCGCCCAGGTAGCCAACGTTCCCGGTCACTACCTGTGTCAGGTTGTGCTCCACGGTCAGAGCGATCTTTACGGTGGAGTTGCCCGCGCCACCGGCGACGAGCTCCACCAAGTACTCGCCGAGGGGGGTGTCGTCAGCGGCCTTGATCTTGACGCTGGCATTGAGGCCGGTAGCGTCCTCCATTACAGTAACGGTGAAGAACTTATCACCGTTGAAGCCGTCAGGGTCGTCGAAGTTGACCTCGGCCAGGGCGGCGGGGAGGCCGCTGACCTTGATGGTCACGGTCTCGCCCGGGGCCACGGAGTACGTTTCCTTGTCGGTCGCCATCTTACTCAATGTCGTCGAGCCCACGCCAGCCGCGCTCGCGGGAGCGGCGGCCAGAAAGAGGGTAGCGAGCACGGCCATCGTCACCACTACCACAGTGGCGATGATGGAGAATAGCGGGCTCGCGGCCCTCTCGTTCTTGGAGAATGCCTTGGGAGACATCTCCAGAGATAAATGCGATTGAGCAAATAAAGAGGGCGCGATGTACAGTTGCATAGGTCTTTAAATATATCCTAGCATGGATGATATAAAAAGGAAAAGGGAAGATGTTTATTGCTGGATAGTCTCGGCCTCATCCTCGAATAGGCACCCGACCCCCTTTAGGCGGATCTCATCGCGGAGCTTCTTGAGGGCCTGCCCGATGGTCTCCTTTTTGTGGATGCCTTCGAGAGTGGCGAGCTGGTCGAGCATGTTCCCGAGGTCCTGAGGGAGCTCGACCACTACGCGCACGGTCCCCGGCCGGCTGCCCTTACCGATCCGGACGTCGGCTACCACCTTGCGGGAGCCGGTGCTAACTGCCATCGAGGACCTCCTGGGCCACGTCCATTGTCCGAGGAATGCCGTGCGATCGCGCCTGCAGTAGCTGCTCGCCAAGGACCTTGCAGATGCCGGCGCGGTCGAAGGACAGGGCCAGGGGCGGGCAGGTGCAGCGGCCGCGGATGTTGAGGTAGCAGATCTCGGCCTCGCATAGGGGGTCGACGTGCACAGGGTTGGTCATGGGCACGTCGCTACTCATGGCTGCTCACCTCCCTCTCGCCTCTGATGCCAGTCGGCCAGCCACGAATAAGCTGCGAGTGCATCGAGGGAGTACATTTCCATGACCATTTTCACTTCGTCGACCATGATCGGGGCGGCGAGGGAGACGAGCTCGAAGAGCAACTTTTCCAGGTCATCTTTCGCCGGCTTATCTATGTCGAATCCGTCCAGGGAGGCCATTATCTTCCCCGCTTGGTGAGGATCCAATGGGGCTCCTCGCTTCCCCACCTCTCTGATCTTCTCGCTAGTTGTCAGGCTCACGAACTCACCCCCTCGGCATTCTCCGGGGAATGGTCAGGGAGGACCTTCCGGGCGAGGCGCTCAGCGGCTCTGATCATGCGGTTACGCACCGGCGAGACCGTCCCCACGGTGACCAGGGCGGGCACGGCGAGGAGATCTCCTCCGATCGAGTCGAGGAGGAAATATATCGCTCCGAGCTCGGTAAAGAGGGCGGCACCGGCGAGGGCGAAGCGGACGCGGGGCCGGAGCTCGCGGCGCGGCCGAGCGGAGGCCTCATCCTTGGGCGGGGCGTCCGTCCACACTATTCGGGGGCGCTTCATGAAATCACCATCCAGTCTGGTAGCTGACCCTGGTTGACCAAGCACTGATCATACGCGACGGGGAGAGGGTCGAAGGCACACTCTCCGTCGATGATTATCTGACAGGGCCCATAGGGGCAGTTGTTGCATTGCCAGGCGGTCATCGACCGAGCACCTCCTCGATTGTGGGGGCCCAGGGCGCGGGCTCCTCCCAGCTGTCCAGCGTCCGCGCCGGCGCGGGGGCCCGATAGGCGGGGTCAGGGACGCAGGGCCAGCGGATGACCTCCCAATCGGTGTCCTCCAGCGTCTTGAGGTTGTTGAGGCGCAGCAGGACGGCTTCCCACTCCTCGACGGTGGGCGGGTCGATGTGGTCCTGCCGGGCGATGTCACGCAGGAAGCTGTCCGACACCGGGTTGAGCTCGCTGTATCGGTCGGTTCCCGGGTCCAGCGGAGACCACCGCCAGAAGTCTCCGTAGTACAGCACCCGCACCTCCGAGAGCACGTAGCGGCTGCGCCAGTCCCACTTGGAGTAGTACGGCTTCCCCGCCCAGGTATGGAGCAGGACCTCATCGCCGGCGTGCTTGAGGCGCTTGGTTTTGTCCACGATCTCCCCGGGACCGGCCAGCAGGCGGACGGTCTGCCCACACAGGCCGGCCTTGACCGCCTCTATCTTGGGCTGGTAGGTCAGGGCCATGATGTGCGTCCTCATGAGTACATCACCCCTGATGAACTCTCGACCTTGTCGCCGAGGTTCTTGGCGGCCTTCTCGATCAGGAGGGCCTCGGTGGCTGCCATGTTGCTCATGGCGACCTCGAGCTTCTCGCTGATGTTGATCAGGCGGTCGGCGTTGCCCTCGATGACCTGCAGCCGGCGGCCGAGGTCCTTCTGCCCGGCCCGGAGCTCGCGGGTAGCGATGATGTATCCGAGCATGGCCTCCGCGCTGGCGGGGTCGTCGCACTCTAGAGACCTAGGGGGAGGGGTCCCGTCTACGCGGTAGCCGGTCTCGGCCTCGGGCACGAAGCCGGGGCTAAGGCGCTGCATCACCAGGGGGTCGTTGGTGGCATAGTGGATCCCCTCTTTGCCCGGCTCGTTGGAGATAAATTCGGGCGGGCCGAAGCGCCACCCGCCCCACTTGGAGAGGATGGCCGTCACCCTCTCGGCGGCCTCCTGGAGGCGGGCCTTGGCATCGTACGCGGTGGAGGCGACGATGGGCACCGGAAGGGGCCATACGTGCAGCTGAGGGCTCTTGGTGTCCCAGAACTGTACCCTGACCTCGCCGTCGTCCATGGGCACTAGGCCGCTATAGTATTCCACTCCGTTGTCCCACTTCACCGGCTTCCGGCTGAAGATCTCGATGGAGCGGACCCCCTGATCCTCCCGGACCTTGATGTGGTGCCCGCCCTCGTGCAGGACAGGGAACACGAAGCGGCCGTCGATGTGGGACTCGCCGACCGGCACCGGGAGGGGATTTTTATTCACCGAACAACAATTTTGATGATTAGGGCCCCCTCCTGATGAGATGTTAGGGCCCCCCCTAAGTTGTTCGTCCAGCAGGTCGGCCCACTTACCTCTGGTGTAGAGGACGGCATATTTGGCGCCACCGATCGGCTTGATGTAGCCGGCGAGGGCGAGGGCCTTGAGATGCCCGTGCACCGTCGGCGGGGTGATACCAAGCTCCTTGGCGATGCTGGCCGCGATGAGGGGTACCCTATCCTTCCCGCCGTAGATCGCTAGCTTGTAGACCATCAGGCGGGGGGCGGTGACCGGCGGAGGGGTCATGGAGAGTGCCCCCTAAAGTTAGATATTAGGGGCAAAGACCTAACATCTCCACCTAACATCTTCTTGGCCAGTGTAGATGTTAGCCCCCCTAACATCTCCCCCTTACGCGGACCTAACTTCGGAGGGGTCCTTCGGCCGCACCCGGGGCAGGGCGTTGAGCCCTTGAAACGGTCCGGATCGGAGCATTGCACTCCCGGCTTCCTGGGACAGGGAGTCATGCTCTCTCCTCGGCGGAGGCCTGGCGCAGCTCCAAGAGGCGCTGCTCGGTCTCGGCTCTGAAATCCCGCTCCTCCTCCAGGAGAGAGTCCCGAAGCATCAGACGGCCGATCTGGGACGTCATGATATCGGAGATGGCTCGGAGGTCCCTCCAGGTCAGGCCGGAGCTACGGAGCTCTTGCCGGATCTTGGTGGCGGCCCTGTACCATGGTTGGTCGACCATCTCCGAGGATAGTCCCTCCTGGTGGCACCGCGGGCAAGTCCAGGAGCCGGTCCACCCGGCGCTCTCACTCACGTTTGGAGTCATGACCGCCATCACCCCCGCGGCCGCGCAGGAGATGCAGACGGCTTCCTCGACGGGGGGATCCCGACGCTCGAACAGGGTCATGGTCCCACCTTGCCCGCGGGACGATCGAGGGTACCACAGTACATAATGCGACGGTCCTTTAACTTGGCCGGGGCCCGGGGCTCGAGCTCGGTCTTGGGCTCCTCCGGTCGGCGCCGCAGGAGCTGTATGGCCGACCGGAACGACTCGGCCGGTCGGAAGGTGTGACACCGCTTGCAGGTGTCGCAGTTGTCACCCGCGGCTTTGCATCGCGCAGTGGACCGCGAGCAGGCTGATTCGTCCCGTGATCTCTCGGCGCGGCCGCAGAAGTCACAGCAGTCATCATAGGGCTGGTCAGGCATCGAGATCACGCTCCCGGGGCTCGTCGAGCTCGGCGGTGCAGTCAGAACAGAACACCGGGCCATCGGTGTGCTTGCTGGGTTGGAACGGCTCACCGCACTCACAGCAGTACCGAATGTTGTACTTGCGGGCGACCCAGGACCGCGCCTGGTTCAGAGCGGCAACCTGGCTCTCGGCAGCTGATTGGGACAGAGGCAGTCCTTGCGCACAGGCGAGCTGTACCTCACCGCGTGCGCGATACTCCATCTCGCGAAGGTGCTTGTAGATCTCCAGTACCTCGATCAGGGGATCACCCCCGCGCTGGCCGCGCGCATGGTCGCAAGGAGGATGGCTCCCATGACCATGCAGACCCAGGTGAGGCCGAAGCCCACCAGGAGCCGGGAGGTGAACCGCATCTCCTCTTCGAGGTCATATGCGGAGTAGGTGTCGCGGCTCATTGTATAGCCTCCTCGCTGTTCTCGATGAAGACCTTCTCTGGGCCGTCGCACTCTCCGTCCATGTTGGCGGAGCACCCGTCGCAGTCGAGGGCCTCCTTGGCCTCCGGAAGCGTGCCGTATACCTCGTCATCACTGCCGTCGGGGCAGGAGTAGCCCTTGACCTTCCCGGCGTCCTCTTGAGGCTCTTCCTCATCGTCCTCCGGCTCCGGGAGGGTAGGCTTCTTGGCCACGTGATCGGACGGCTCCCCGAGCTCGCCGATGTCCTTGATCAGCTGCCGGTGGTCGGTGTTGTAGCCGGTGGCGAGGTGCTGCAGCACGATCGCGAGCAGGGCCTTGGGGAGGTCCTCGTCCGGCACGGCGTCGGTGAGCTCCTTCATCTCATCGATCTCGATCTCGGAGATGTCCCCGGTCCACGGCTCGAGGGCTGCCTGGGCATCGTCTTCAAGGCCGAAGCCTCCATCCTCGCAGATGGTCTCCAGAATCAGGCGGAGCTCGCGGGCGTTCAGCGGTCCGGAGCGGGCGATGATGTACGAATTGGCCGCGTAGACCGCCTGCTTCTCCTTATCCTCCTTGGCCGCGCTGGCATCCTTATCGTGCTGTTTGGACTTCCTCTTGAAGCAAGCTGAGTCCAGGCAGACCTCCTCGTCGGTCTTGGTCTTGCGGTTGCTCTTGCAGCCCTGGCACTCGGCCAGGTCGAACTTGGCCCACTTCAGGCGGTCATACTCGCCGTAGGACAGCAGGTCCAGGTTGACGGCCTCCTTGCCCTCGATCATGTCCTTCCGCTCGGCTTCGCGAGCGGCGGTCCTTGACAGCTCGGCGTCCCTGATCTTCACCTTGAAGCACTCCGGCCGCAGGCAGACCCGGTTCTTGCTCCGCCCGAGCTCGACGTCGATCCGGCCGTCGCATGCCTTGCATGCTTCCTTGTCCATGAACGGCAGGAGATCCTTGTGGTTCCAGCTGGGGT
Organism: uncultured Methanomassiliicoccus sp.; assembly: GCA_964426205.1. Taxonomy (GTDB): domain Archaea; phylum Thermoplasmatota; class Thermoplasmata; order Methanomassiliicoccales; family Methanomassiliicoccaceae; genus UBA6. Next base: position 14,967 of record CAYRPG010000032.1, read on the forward strand.
TGGTGAAGTTGAGGACCTTGTCGCCGTGGTAGTCGTTGCCGATCGTGGCGGTAACGATCTGCTCGAGGCGGGAGACCGGGACGCTGCCCTCTTTAGCCTCCTTGCCGAGCTGCTTCATCGCCGCGTCATAGACCGCGGGGTAGGCGGCGAAGGGCATTAGGACCTGAGCATGGCGCGGCGTTATTTCCTGGGAAATGAGCATCTGCTGAAGGTCCTCAGGGGCCTTGAGGAGCCGAAGATGGTTGGAAATCCACCCTTGACTCTTCCCGATCTTCTTACCAAGCTCTTCTTGCGTGGTCTTGCTGCTGGAGAGTATCTTCTGCAGAGCATTGGCGATCTCCAGGGGCTGGAGGTCCTCGCGCTGGAGGTTTTCCAGAAGCATGATCTCCTCGGCCGCGGCGTCGGAGAGCTGCCTCACGATGCAGGGGACCTCCTGCAGCTTGGCCATCTGAGCAGCGTGGTACCGGCGCTCACCGGCCACGAGCTCATACCTCGATGAAGCTTTGGCACCGACCGGCCGAACCACCAGGGGCTCGAGGATGCCATGCGTCTTGATGCTCAGGGTGAGCTCCATCAAGGACCCTTCGTCGAACGCCTTACGGGGGTTGTTGCCGCTAACCTCGATGCGGTCTACGGGGATGCTCTCATAACGCTGCCGGAAGTCCTTGAGGATGACCTCAGCCGGCTTGGCATCGTCCGGATGATTCGCCTTGAAGTGATCAAGGAGAGCGTTGAGGTCATCGAACGCCTGGCCGCACTTGATGCACTTGTGGGTGGCCGTCTTCTCGGCTTTCGGTTCCGCTTGGTCCGCCTCGGGGGCCGGCGCGGAGGCCACCGGGGCGGGCTCTGCAGGTGCAGGGTGAGCGGCCCGCCACTGCTCGAGCCATATCGCGTCTCCGTTCGCCTCATAGCCTTGGAGGAAGTTGATCGCCGTCTCCGGGCTGCTAAACGATCCTTTCAGGTAGTGGGTCCGTGTAGTGGTGATCTCTTTCGAACCTTCCTTGTACGTGCCAGGAGTGAGTTCGATACACTGGTCCTCCGGGGCCTTGAGCACGGCAACATGCCAGGGCATCCCGTTGACGGTGTCATACGGGCCGCCGCTCCACCAGGGAGCTGTGGGGTCGGGCCCACGAGCGGGCGCGCCCTTGGCCTTCTTGGAGGCTTTCACCTTGGTGGGCATCTTCTCGGCATCTACCTCCTTCTTCTTGCGAGCGGCCATGGTTCACACCCCCCTGGGCTGGACGTAGACGCCCCATTCATCAGTGTGCTCCTCGTGGCGGACAGAGGCCTTCTGCCCGAGGTTCCTCTGGTTCTGGGCTTCCCGGAATGCCTTGCTAAAGTCCTTGAAAGTGAACTTGAGCTCCATGATCAAGCCACCTCCTCAGGGACCGCAGCAACGGCCTTCAGCTGTTCCTCCTGGGCCCCCATATCAACTATAGCGCGCCGGAAGAGTATGACCTCCGCATCGAGGCCCTGGTGGACGCCATCATGGCAGGTCTTGCAGAGCGGCACCGTCTTGGAGATCTCGTTCAGGACGGTTTCCCAGGAGTGGCCCTGGGCGATTAGCCGGCCGACGTTGTTGCTCTTATCCTCCTGGCGCGGATGGTGGAACTCTATCTCGTCCGGACCCTTGTGCCCGCAGATCGCGCACCGGCAGGAGGACTTGTACGCCTCGTACTTGGCGCGCTGCCTGGCCTTGTACCTCTCCCGGCGGCGGTCCACCGGGTCGTTGTAGATCTTCCGGCGGCCCATCAGCAGGCCCCCGGGCGTTCGACAGCTGGCGCTAATGCGTGTGTTTTCCAAAACTCCATTTCTTCACCTTCTCGTGGTTGCGGGAAGGATGAGGGGTCCGGGTTGCGAGCTCCGGCCGGTCGGCCAGATAAAGAGGGGAAAGGGTTTGAACGGATAGAAGGAAAAAGGATTTTAATTGAACAGAAAATAAGAATGTCTGGATAAGAATAGTGGTGCTCCCGTCGGGATTTGAACCCGAGTCGAAGCCTCGAGAGGGCTTCATGATTGGCCACTACACTACGGGAGCGTACTTCAGCCAAATATGGAAGTCTTTATTAAACCTTTCCATTGCCCGGCGCTATCAATTCATTCGCTTGTACTGGAAAAATCAATATTGTCGCAACTGTTGGAACCTTGCCGATGTGGAGATCATTTCCGTACTCCCGGCGGTCCTTCGTGCAGAACATGGTGTTCGTAGGCGCTATCATCCCGGTAACGCTGGCGCTGTTCATCATGGTGAGCACGGACATCCTCTACCTGATGATCATGCTGGCCCTGGAGGGCTTGGTCTTCGCCACCCTGGGCGTCTCCCCCCTGCTGACATCTCATGAGCTAGCGGAGGGCGTGCTCATCCTCCGCCAGGGTTGGTACTTCCGGGCCGAGGTGCCCATCTCCGATATCGGGTCCGCGGAGCGACTGGAGCGGGGACCGGCCCGCACCGGCGTGTTCTTCCGCCTCCTGACCGCCACGCTCTTCGTCACCTCGCGGCGCACCGATCTCATCGAGCTGCAGCTGAGGAGAAAGAGGCCTTTCAGGTGGGCGCTGGGCAAGAAGGCCGACCGCGTGGTCTTCGATGTCGAGGAGACCGACGCGATGCTCAGGGCCCTAAAGAGCGACGCCTCATTCGCGCCAGTCGATGCCTAACGTCCTGATCCCGAGCTTCGGGACGAGCGGCGTCTTGCGCTTGTGCACGGTACGGAGGTGCATCGCCCTTACCATGCGCACCTTCTCGAGGGATATGCCGGTCTCGGCAACTATGGCCTCGTCGCCGAGGGAGCGCTCGAGGCCGAACAGCACCTGGTCGAGGTCATCATAGGTCATGCCCATCTCCCCTTCGTCGGTCTGCCCTGCCCACAGCCCGGCGGACGGGACCTTCTCGACGATCGCCTCAGGAACACCTATCTCTCTTGCCAGCTGCCTGACCTCGGTCTTGTACAGATCGCCGATCGGGCAGAAGTCGGAGCCCCCGTCGCCGAACTTTGTGAAATAACCGGTGAGGAGCTCGCTCTTGTTGCTGGTGCCCATCACCACCCGGCCCATCAGCCAAGCGTGATGGAAGAGCACGATCATCCGGCACCGGGCGGTGACGTTCCCGGAACACTCCCTTCGGTCCATCGATGGCAGCATGGTGCGGAACGCTTCTACCGCTGGCGTCACCTCCACGACCTTGAACGGTATGCCGAACCTGCAGGAGAAGCCCTCGGCATCGCGGCGGTCCTCCTCCGAGGAGGAGGCTGAGGGCATGAAGATGTTGAGCACCTTATCAGGCCCGATGGCATCGGCACAGAGCTTCGATACCGTCGCCGAATCTATGCCCCCGCTGAGGCCTATCACGACGCCTCCGCCACCGCTTTCCTCGACCTTCTGGCGGACGAAGTTCTCTATGGCGGGACGGGCATATTCCTTGAGCTGCGGCCTCATATGGGGTGAGGGAAGAAAGTACGCTCTTTTATCTCTTACCTTGCCATCTTGACCGCAGGTAGTGATACGTTGCGCATCGCCCTCGCTCAGGTATCCTGTGCCCTCGGTGACAAGAGGGAGAACATATCGCGAATGACGGGGATCGTGGAGAACGGTGACGCCGACATCTATGTCTTCCCCGAGCTTTTCCTCACCGGCTACATGGTCAGGGACGACGTGTTCCGTCTTGCTGAAGGCATCGACGGCGCGAGCGTGAAGGCCGTAGAGCGCCTGTGCGATGAGCACGGCGTCCATGTCCTCTTCGGCATGCCGGCCTGGGACGAGCAGGTGCCCGGGGTCCTCAGGAACAGCGCGGTCCTGGTGTCCCCGGACGAGGTGGTGCAGCGCTACGACAAGGTCAACCCGGCCAGCTTCGGGCCGTTCGAGGAGTCGCTGTACTTCGGGGCGGGCACTTCCGGAGCGCTCATGGACGTGGACGGGCGGAAGATAGGGGCCATCATCTGCTACGACATGTTCTTCCCCGAGCTGTCAAAGTCGTACGCCCTCGCCGGGGCCGAGGCCGTCATCTGCATCTCCGCATCGCCAGTCACATCGAGGGAGTACTTCGAGAAACTCATTCCCGCGCGGGCGATAGAGAACACGGTCTACATGGTCTACGTCAATCAGGTCGGCACTCAGCTGAACCAGGTGTTCTTCGGGGGCGGCGAGGCGTGCGGGCCCCGGGGCGGCAGGCTGGTCAAGAACAAGTACTTCGAGCCGGACCTCAGCTCGTTCGACATGAGCATCGAGGAGATCAGGGCCGCAAGGCGTGGCCGGCCGACGGTGAGAGATTCCATCTCTCGCTGAGCAGCTTCCTGGCCTCACTTCTTCCTGATCACCCGGCAGGGACAGGTCATGTCGGCGCAGGGGAGGGCTTCTACGCCCTCCCCCGTGTCCTTCTTCTTCCCCGGCCTCTTGCGCTCGGCCCGCCCCGGCGGGCCGGCACGAGGCTTTGCCAGCTCTTTCTTCAGTTCCCACAGCGCATCGTCTCCGATGGTCGTCACGGACATTCTCACCCTGCATCATCGAACGGCCGCCACCTTTAGCACCCTTTCCCCCAGAGGTGGTCGAAAACCATCTCCACCCCGGGGCCATTGGCACCGCAGGCGGGGGTGCGAAAACAGCCTCGATTATCCGAATGGAGAGGACCATTGCCCCTCCAGGTGGCCTCCATATCCGACATCTTTATAATCAATGACGCGGTAACGAGCAAAAATAAGCCGAGGTGGCCCAGACCGGTAAGGCGCAAGCCTGGAAAGCTTGTGTCCGCAAGGACTCGGGAGTTCAAATCTCCCCCTCGGCGCTCTGGCTCTTCTATTGTGATCGTCCATCGGTAGCGTTTGGATTTATTCGCGGCAACCGTTCCCTCGGCCCATAATATCCCATAAGGATTGTGGTCGATGGACGGACGGATATGCTCGCTCAGCGTCCGCGAGAGCAAGGCGTTCCATTCTCGTAGACAGTTCGGACCGCTGTGCCCTCACAGGCACTGTTACCGTTCCATTAATTATAAAACATAACATAAGATGTCAGGACATAGGACACTGGAAGGTAACCTCATGAAGGTGAACGTAGACCTACGGCTGAAGGACATACCGGGACAACTAGTGGGAGCCCTGGAGCCGATCTCCGCTAACGACGGCAACATACGTGGGGTGGTGCACCACCATGACGACAAGGTCGGCGGGAGGATCGCGGTCAACGTCACCTTCGAGGTCCGCTCCGAGCAGGCGCTGCACAAGATCATGGAGGTGTGGAAGAAGCGGGAGGTCGACGTCGCCAAGATCGACGCGTTCTTCGAGACCTACCCGATCCAGTACCTCATAGTGGGGAACATACCGACCAAGGAGCTGGAGAGCATCACCAAGGCCCTGGAGTCAATGGAGAACGTGGCGTCCATAGATGTACGCTACACCGGCTCCGCGAACTCCTCATCACGTGCCGCCCTGGTCACCGGGAAGGCGTCGAAGAAGGAGACCATCACCTCGCTGGACCAGTTCTTCAAGCAGCGTTCTGAGAAGCATGACTATATCCTGATCAGGGGGCTGGAGTAGATGAAGGTCGTCATAGCCGGCTTCGGCACGGTGGGGCAGGGCATCGCCGAGGTCATCGGCATGCGCCAGGAGCTGTTCGTAAAGAGCTTTGGACAGCCGGTCCGCATCGTGGGGGCGTTCGACTCCATCTCCTTCATCAAGAGCGCCAACGGCCTCGACCCCAAGGAGCTGGTGGAGCGCAAGAACGCCACCGGCCGGGTCGGGATCAGGGAGGCCGACGGCGGGATCAAGGAGTTCATCGAGGAGTACGACTTCGACACGCTCATAGAGACGACCCCGACCAACATCCTGGACGCCGAGCCCGGTTACACGCACATAATGGCCGCGCTGAACGCCGGGAAGAACGTGGTCACGTCCAACAAGGGCCCCCTCGCCCTGAGGTTCCGCGAGCTGTCCAGGGCCGCGGCGAAGAACAAGGTCCAGCTGAGGTACGAGGCCTCGGTGGGCGGAGCAATGCCGATCATAAACCTCTCACGCGAGCTGCTGAGGGGTGAGGAGATCTACTCGCTCCGGGGCATATTGAACGGCACATGCAACTTCATCCTGAACAGGATGAAGGACGAGGGCCTGCCCTTCGAGCAGGCGCTCCGGGAGGCACAGGAGATGGGCATCGCCGAGAGGGACCCGTCGTACGACATCGACGGCGTGGACTCGGCCTGCAAGCTCGCCATCCTGGCCAATGCGATATTCGGCATGGACGTCACCTACAACGATGTCGTGAGGACGGGCATCCGGAGCATCACCGAGGACGCCATCGCCCTCGCCGGGGAGCAGAAGAAGGTGATCCGCCTCATCGGCGAGATCAACGAGGGGCGTCTGGAGGTATCGCCCCGCATGGTGCCTAACGGGCACCCTCTCGCGATCGGGGGCACGCTGAACATCGTGCAGCTGATCACCGACCTGGCCGGCGAGATCACCGTGGTCGGCCGGGGCGCGGGGAGGAGGGAGACGGCGAGCGCGCTGCTCAGCGATATCCTCGCCATCCTCAGCGAGGACCATGTCAAGGGGCGATGAGCAAGGGGCTGGTTTTATATGGCACCCCTGCCATGACCTGTCCTGTCACGGAGTAGGTCTTCTATGAAGGGCGCAGAAAGGGATTTATTTATTATGCCATAAAGTGGCCATATACGACACCACGCTCAGGGACGGCACCCAATCCGAGGGTGTATCTTTCTCCACCGAGGACAAGCTGGACATCGCCAGAAGGCTCGACCAGTTCGGGATGGACTATATCGAAGGGGGATATCCGGGCTCCAATCCCAAGGACCATGCCTTCTTCGAGGCCGCCGGACGGATGAAGTTCGAGCATGCCCGCCTGGTAGCGTTCGGCAGCACCCGCAAGGCCGGGACGGAAGCTTCCCAGGACCCCAACCTGAGGTCGCTGGTGGCCTCCGGGGCACCCTGCGTGGCCATCTTCGGCAAGAGCTGGGACCGGCATGTGAAGAACGCCCTGAAGATCCCGTTCAGGGAGAACCTCGAGCTGATCGCCGACAGCGTCTCGTACCTCAAAGGCCACGGCCTGGAGGTCGTTTACGACGCCGAGCACTTCCTGGACGGATACAAGGCCAACCCCGGTTACGCACTGGATACGCTCGCCGCGGCAGCGAGCGCGGGCGCTGACTGGCTCGTGCTGTGCGATACCAATGGAGGCTCTCTCCCGCGTGATATAGAGGCGGCCTTCGACGCGGTGTCGAAGCGCTTCGACATGCCACTGGGCATACATGCGCACAACGACGGGGACCTCGCGGTCGCCAACTCGCTTGTCTCGGTCGAGCACGGGGCCACCATGGTTCAGGGGACCATCAATGGCCTGGGGGAGAGATGCGGCAACGCCAACCTCTGCTCCATCATGCCCACCCTGGCGATCAAGATGGGACGCAAGCTGAGCGTCCGAAACATGGCGCAGCTTACCCCGCTTTCCACGTTCGTCAGCGAGACGGCGAACGTGCTCGCTGATCCCAAGCTCCCCTATGTCGGAAGGAGCGCCTTCGCTCACAAGGGCGGGATGCACGTCAACGCGGTGATGAAGGACCCGATGACCTACGAGCATATCGAGCCGACGCTCGTGGGCAACGAGCGCAGGGTGCTGGTGTCCGAGCTCGCCGGGACCGCCTCGGTCCTGGCCAAGATGAGAGAGTTCGGTATCGACCCCAAGAAGGAGTCGGGCAAGAAAATCCTGGACCGCTTGAAGGAGCTTGAATCGGAAGGATACCAGTTCGAGGGGGCCGAGGCATCCTTCGAGCTGCTCGTGCGCCGCCTGCAGGACGGCATCAGGCCGCCGTTCCGCCTGGAGGGCTTCAGGATCTTCGTCGACGTCGCCGGGGATAACGTTTCCTCGGAGGCGAGCATAAAGGTGGTCGACTCCGACGGGACGATGGAGCACACCGCCGCCGATGGCAACGGTCCTGTGAACGCACTGGACCGCGCGGTCCGCAAGGCCCTGGAGTGCTTCTACCCGGAGCTTCGCCAGGTTCGCCTGGCCGACTACAAGGTCAGGGTCATCGACAGCAAGGACGCCACCGGGGCCAAGGTCCGCGTCCTGATCCGGTCCACCGACGGTGAGCGCTCGTGGACCACCGTGGGAGTGTCCTCCAACGTCATCGAGGCCTCCCTGACGGCCCTCCTGGACAGCATGGAGTACAAGCTCATGAAGGTCCGGAACGGGGTTGGGGGCCAACCCCACTAACCTATTTACATCGTGACGTCACTCCCAGAGCGATGGCATACAATATCGATCTCATCGGCCCGGAAGAGCGAGAGGACCTGTTCCGCCGCTACGAGCCTAGGTACCTGTACTCATCCAAATGCGAGCTCCACGGCACCTGCATTCGCCTGCTGACCGATCAGGAGAGGACGAACCAGTACTGGGAGGACAACTTCTACAGCATGTCGGAGAGCGTGCGCTCCCATGGCCGGCTGATAGTCCTCGACGACCCCTCCCAGGAGATGGGGGTAAAGTACGATCCTCTCACCCGTACCGCGTTCCTGTTCAACATCGACTATTATGGCTGGGTCAAGAGCATCGCCCTCGCGCTCGCCAGTGATATCCTCGAGGACCAGCACCGCATCTACTCGGTGCACGGGGCGGCGCTTGACGTCTCCGGGAAGGGGGTGACCATGATCGCACCGTCGAAGTCGGGCAAGACCACGCACTCGTGGGGTCTGCTGCGGATGCCCGACGCCCGCCTGGTGACCGATGACTGGTTCTTCGTGCGCATGTCCAGCAAGCGTCCGCTGGCCTATGGCTCGGAGAAGAACTTCTACGTTGAAGGGGACATTGCCAGCATATGGCCCGAGTACCAGGGGCTGGTGGACAAGGCGACCTTTGACAACCGCGGGAGGGCCATCGTGAACGTCCGCTGGACGGTAGGGCAGGGAGGGGTGGTCCCCATGACCACGATGTACAAGGTCATCTTCCTGAAGCGTGACAAGGACGATCCAACGGTGAGCAGGCGTCTCGGCGTGGAGGAGTCCATGGCCTACCTGGAGGCGAACGATTTCTGCAACCCGCATCAGCTCGTGAGGGACGAGCGGAAGCTGGCCATGCGCCGTGCCTTCTTCCGGGAGTTCCTGGGGGGGTGCGAGGTGTATATGGTCAACACGACCGGGCATCCGCTGGAGGTGCAGGAGGTCATCCGCAACATCGCCGGCGACGGCCTCCCCTCACCAAGATGAAGCATACTAGCCGACATCTATCGATAATCTAACAAGAGAGAGGAGTCCCCGAAGATTAAAGAAATGGTGGGGAAGTTGGAGAAGGTCCACGGGGACTCCCCAAGAGCATATTGAAGAAGGGTTTATAATAATTATCGTTTCCTGTTACACCTTTGTGGTACTAATGTATCTATGGTGAACCTAAGTTCATATGTCCAGGCCAAATGCGTCTGCGAACTCCTCCATCTTTCTGAACTCCGCTATGAACCTCGTTCCCTTGTCAGTGATGGAGTAGAGCGCGCGCTCCCCGTCCTGCTCCCTGGTGATCAGCTCCGATTCCTCGAGCTGCTGGAGATACTTGGTGAGCCGATCATGCGACAGGTTGGCCTTGTACAGCACATGGGTGACCTTGACCGGCCCGTCGTCTGCCACCGCCCTGAGGATATCAGCGAAGATGCGGCCCTTTGAGCGGTACTTCTGGGGGCCCTTCATTTCCCCCTCCTCAGGCTGTAGAGCACGACCAGCAGGGTAAGGAACCCGGCAAGCTCGAACACGCGCCCGATGACGTGGTTGAAATCCTCCGCGGGACTGAACATTATCAGTATGTGACTGATCAGTACGAGGGTGAACGACGCGGTCACACTGACCGAGTGCCAGGTGCGCCTCACCGAGAGATGTACGAGCTGCGCCAGCACGATGATGAGCAGCAAGGCGACCAGGATCATCTCCATGTACGGGGAGTATCCGAGGAGCGATCCTCCGACGACCCTCTGCCCCATGAGCATCATGCCGGCGAGAGCGATACTGGCCTCTTTTAGCCGGTACGCGTACGCGTAAACTAGGATCAGCAGTGCCAGGATGCTGATCAGGTAGTATATCCAGAAGCCGATGTCGGCCCCGGACGGCCCCTGGGCGCTGTGGGCGAAAGGGACCCCCACGATGAAGGTGTACAACAGCGTGATGCTGTTGATCAGCAGGGCCGCCGATAGCAGCGTGAAGGAAAGGAACAGGGCGTATAGCGTCCTCTCCTTCACCCATCGGTATCCCCGCAGGGCGTACACTGCCACGGCCAGCGCTACCAGCCCAGTGATCAGCTGGAAGGCGGCATCATATGGAAGGAACCAGCGGGGTGGGAACATCGGTGCACCTGTGTCCTGACCGGCAACCCCATAAGCGGTATATCATATGAACAATTCGTTCACATGTTGATAGTTGAAATCCCGATACCTGGCTTGGGGCCCGTAAGGCCAGGTATAAATTAAGGAGAAAAAGAGGCGGGCTTGAGTCCGCCTACTGTTCCTTGACCGGCACCGCCTGCTTGACCTCGGTCCGTATCTTCAGGCCCGAGGCGATGTTGAGCACTCCCACGATGATGAGGAGAATGCCTACCATCCACAGCAGGGCGAGAATGCCTGCTCCTGGGAACACCACCAGCAATATGCCGATGATGAAGGACCACAGCCCGGATATGATAAGCCAGGTGCGGTTCGTGGTACCCATTATGGCGTGCCCGCGGGGAACGGCGAACCCCTCCACGATCTGCAGGATGCCGGTCACGATGGCGAAGACCCCGACAAGATAGATCGCCATCAGGGCCGTGAAGCCCGGGGCGACCAAAGCTATCAGGCCCAGTATTATCACGAAAGCTCCCTCGAGCAGGTTCAGGGCCCGCCAACTGACGGCCTGCGACCTGTTCCAATTGGTGACTACGAGGGCGATGCCACCTAGGATCAACATTATCCCAAAGGTATACAGGAACAGCAACAGCGTAAACCCGGGAACCAATAGAAAGGCCAGCCCGAACACCAGAGCGAGTATGCCGATCCCTATGCGGCCCCACCAGTTCCTCGTCGAACTCTCTGCGAACGTGGTTCAACCTCCATTTCGACCGTTCTCGGCCTATAGATGAGTTCCGAACCCGCCCTATTAATACCAATCTATGCGCTTCCGAAGGTCGAATGATCGATCGGCGGCAAGAAGGGACCTTGACCGCTCCTGGGCCTCTGTTTTGTGAACGATTCGTATGTACGATGCTTTCAGAGCGGGGATATATGATGACCGCGCTCCCAGGCGATGAGGCGAACAAGTGAAGATAGTTACCAAGATGATGGCCTTGGGGGCCCTGGCCGCCCTGCTCGTGTCGGGAGCGGTCCTGGCGTTCGCACCATCTACGGGAGTGGCGACGGCGGACAACACGCCGATCGTCACCGCAGAAGACACTTCCGCCAATCTGACCACGCTCAACCTCAGCGTGAACGTGTTGGTCCATGTGGACGGTGAGAACACCACCCTTCCCGGGGTCAACGTGACCGTGTACACGGTCAACATCACCACCGACGGAGAGGGCAACTCTACCATCGTCATCAAGAAGGTCGCCGAAGGGCAGACCGATGCCAGCGGCAATGTCACCTTCCAGCTCCCCGAGGGAAAGTACGCCGTGAGCGCTACCTACCAGGGGCTGAGAGGATTTGACTGGGTGAACCTCACCAAGGACCAGATCAGCACCGTGCGGCTGCATGGATGCGACTGGGACATGATGGGTTCGCAGAGCTTCCCGTGCAATGGAAGCTGCGACCACCTCGCCGACCGGGACCGGCTCAGGGACCGTGACATGGATAGGAACTCCACCTGCACGCAGGACAACTGCAGCTGCGGGACGCTATCAGGCACGGGCCCCATCTGGGACCGGGACTGCGGGCACGCGATGTAAGGATGAACAACCCATACCCCCCAACCTGCCGGGAGGTCCTCACCGTCCTCCCGGCCCTTTTATCTTTTTTGAACGGACCGATGCTCCTAAGCAACTTCCATGGGAGCACACATCTGGCCTGCCGTAACCCTCAAGTCCTATCATGGGAGGTAATCAGAATTAATTTCAGATGGACAATTTATTTAAATGGCAGTTTCCCGTGACGCAGGCATGACCGAGAACAACACCGCCCAGAACTCCGCGGAAGTTAACAAATGCGGAGATACCAAGATGTTCAATCGTCTGCTTCTGGCCTATTTCATTGGTGTGATGCTCATTTCCTTCGCCGCCCTGCTTGCATTCTAGTGAGGCTCCCCATGGACCGAGCGCGTGACCTGGCCCCATGACCGAACCGTCTTGAGATCACCTCGTCCGGGACATTGAGTTACCTCGGGACGGGACCTGCTGTCCGATCGCCGTCCAGTGTCACTCCTGGGTTTGGGCAGGATCGTGCTTCTCCACTGCCTTTTCGCTGAGCCGGGATACTATGGCTCCCATCATGGAGAGCACCCCCCCGATGGAAACGGCCACCGCCACCGATGAGGCGAGTTCCCCGGCCAACGGCCCTCCGGCAATGGTGCTGTAATCCATGGAGCCCATCATGACGGTCATCAACAGGGTGGCCAGGGACACCCCGATGGCCAGGCTCAGGTTCCTTGTGGTCGCCTGGATGCTGGATGCCAGTCCGCTCTTCTCCCGCGGCAACGAGAGCATGAACTCGCTGTTGTTCGGCGTCTGAAACGCGCTGCTGCCGATGCCCATGACCACGAAGGCGAACAGGGTCAGCGGCACGTTGATGGTGAAGAACCCTAAGGCCAGGAGGAGCTGCGATGCTGCCCGCACAAGATGTCCAGTGGTGGCATAGGGGCGGAAGCGCTTCCTGTCGTACATCCTCCCGACGAGCGGTGAACCTACCATCATGACCGTGGGCAGGATCGTGAAGATGAGGCCGACCGTCTCCGGGCTGTAGTCCAGTACCCCTTCGTAGTAGAAGGGCCCCAAGAGGCTGACCATGTTCATGGAGATGAAGAACAGGACCATGCTCATACCGATGAGGTCGAACCGCAAGACCCGGAAGACCGAGAGGTCTATCAGGGGAGCGCTGCTCCTGCGCTCCCACAGCACGAAGAGGGCGAGAGCCAGCGCGAAAACCGCTAGATACGCTATCGCCAGCGGTGAGAGCGCACCGGTATCGGCCAGGGCTCCGAGCATGAGGACGAGGGAGGCGATCGTCACGACCCATAGCATCGAACCTGGAATGTCCAGGTGAAGGCGGTCCGAGCGAACCTCATCGACCTTCATCGTCCTGGACGCCACCAGCGCGGCCACGATGCCGATGGGGACGTTGACGAGGAAAATGGACCGCCATCCCAACATACCGACCAGCAGCCCGCCGATCACTGGGCCGAGCATACCCCCGACGGCCACCGTCGCCCCCAGGAAGCCCATGGCCTTCCCCCGTTCATTGGGGTCGAACGTCCTGAACACGATGGCCGTGGACACGCTGAACAGCATTGAGGCCCCCAGGCCCTGGACGACCCTGAAGGATATCAGCTGCGGGAGGTCGGCAGAGAGTGCGCAGAGGAAGGAAGCTATGGAGAAGACCACCAGGCCGATGTTGAAGATCCTGGCCTGACCTACTCGCTCGGCCACCTTGCCGGAGATGACGAGGAAGCAGGTCTGCGCCAGAAGGTAAGCGGTGACCACCCATTGAGCGTCCGCCACGGTGACATTAAAATAGGACGTGATCGCCGGAAGGGCGATGTTTAGGGCCACGGCGTCCAGCACGGACATGAACACGCCGACGAGTATGATAACGAGGACGAGGAGCCGTCCCTTGCCTCCCTGGTGGTCGTCCATGCTGGCCCCAGACCCCAGAAAAGGGCGTCTAGCATAAAAGTTGGCATCATAGCTTCTCGCGCGCACAGAGAGGCATGGAGCTTGATCCCCTAGGGAATGGGCGGACCTTTTTCTAGGATGTGACGGAAAGCTTGGAGCGGCACGGCCGCTGAGGAACTTACTGGCCCTTTGTTCGGGCGACAACTTCTCGACGAGGTCCTCCCAGACCCCTGTTGCTCCGCCCGATCACCACACACCTCATCACCACGCGGACCCCGCTCGATCATCTTCATCGGGGTCGCTTTCGGGTTGTGGTTCAGGCGTCTACAGTTAAAAGATCAGGGCGATCCATATCATGTTGGGGATGGGCCCTCAGAAATGAACAAGGAACTTCAGGACCGGGCTGACCTTCTTCTCGGATATCTCATTGGAGCCGTACTTCTCGACCCTCGCACGGGCCTCTGCCCCTGTCGATCCCTTATCGCTGCTCGACAGGCGGGAAAACACGTCCGCCATCGGCAACTTCTCAAAGGTTTGGACTGAGTCATGTGAAGCCGCAGCATCACCCGTTTCATGTTCTCTCGGTCCATTTCTTATTGATTTCCATTCTTTCGCCTCTCGTTCCATTTAGCGATACGATAAACGGAGGGGTGTGGAGGAGCAGCAAGCGTCGCGGTCCTGGCCTTCCTTTTTTAGGCAAAGAACATGGTTCGGATTGTCAGAAGGACCGGCAAATGATCGTATGCGCGATGATGCTATCTTCCGATTCGAACGGAGCGTTCAACTATCCACTCTGATTTTGGGGATCCTCTCCGTCCACGGAAAAGGTCAAGGCGGCAAGTGGAGAACACTGGCCTGGGCTCCCAAGACCTATGGAGAGGTCGCAGCCTATGAAGAATTACGGGAGTCGATGATCGAGGCGGCCAGGGCCATCAACTCCAATGTGACAGTGCCCGAGCAGTGGATAATCTACCGAAAGGGCAAGCGATTGGTGGCATACATCAAGACCGCCATAGACAACATCGTGCAGCGGGTAGCCAAGAGGGCTGACATCGCCGCCTGATAGGCGATCACACCCTCTGCAGGACCGGCCGCCGCCTCGCATACCATGCAGAGGTGGACATCGAGCTGATCAGGGAGGCGATGAGGCACAAGGACATCAAGACCACCTATCGCTACATGGGCATAACCGTTGATGAGCTGGCCAATGGCCAGGAGAAAGTGAGCGACTACCTCCGCAACATCGAGTTAGAGATGGACGGCACCCCCGTAATTATGGGCAGCCGTTCACCGCAGAAAGCAGCTAACACCCTTAGAATATCGTCCTAAGAGTAGGACCAAAAATGCTCAAAAAGTAGGGCATTTCTGACCATAGCCAGATTAAGGAGTGGGGGCACTGGGATTTGAACCCAGATCAGCGGGTTTCCACCGGACAGGG
>CAYRPG010000033.1:0-26902 GCA_964426205.1 uncultured Methanomassiliicoccus sp.
CCTGCCCCGAGCATGTGATGAAGATAAAGATATTGAGGGCGGGAAAGGAGGGGATTGCGATTTGAGCACGAGAAGCCGTTGCTCGATCCCAGTAATATTAAGCTCCCGACCGACCGCTCCGACCTCTAGATGTAGCTTAGTTGTTAATTACCAGGGGGCGGGCCAGGGGACCCTCAGCTCTACCGATTTTGCTCATGTGTTACCCTCGTTCAAACTGTTCCTGGATCCCATATTTTCATCTGATTTTCATGACGAATGGATGGACGATGAAATATTGGGACGGAACAATGTTTGACGAGGTCGGATGCGATGGAGAGTGCGAATGGGCTTGATTGCGTAAAGCTCGAACTGCTCAGAGCTAAGATCTTGATTGGAGCGGGTCTGCTTGATGCAGCCGAGGTAGCGTTAGTACACGCAGAAAATGAGATTCGGACCGGTAAGGAAACGAACAGATTGATGGAGCTTTTGGTCCTGAAAAGTGATTTGAACTTGTGCAAGGGCCGCCCATATCGCATTCTTGATCTCATGAGCGAGGTGTTCTCGACACCGGACTCAGAGACTTTAGACCCGGAGCGTGGCCTCTTTTTCATGTACCGGGGTCTCGCTTTCCTCATGCTGGGCAAGGTTCGGGATGCCCATCAGGATTTTGATGAGTACGTTAGGGCAGTTGAGCGTTCGAAGGACGAAAGTGCTGAAACCCACGGCCGCTTCTTCCATGCTCTGGCATTCGAGAGGCATATGGAGCCATGCATGGCCTCTGCTGAGCTTGAGATCGCCAAAGAGATCGCGCGCGAACAAAAATGCACTATAAGAGTGAGATTGAACGCGTTCATCGCCCACCTATGGCTCTGTAGAGGCGCTCAGGAAATTTCCAGAGCGATGATGGAAGAGGCCCTCAAATGGCTTGATGAGGGCCTCGAGCAAGAGGAGCCGGTCGATCTTGGCATGATCTACTTGGTCCTTGCCGAGCTGCTTGCATATTCCTCGGATTGGCAGGAAAGCGAGGAATTGTTCGAGAGATCGGTTCAAATGTTTCGGCTCGATCGGCTCTGGTCGTTCTACGAGACCTTGGCCTTCGCATGGTATGGGCAGACGCTGATCGCGGTGGGTCGGTCGGAGGTCGGTAATAGATTTTTAGCCAATGTCGGGGCGTTTTCCTAGCATGAGGTAACGAGATGTAGGCGGTTGGATTGATTCCATGAGATTTAGGCACCAGGGCAGGAGCGAGGGGTTGTCCGATTGAATATCCGGGGAATGTAAATGTGATGGCGGGGTTGAAAAAAATGGAAAGATTGGACTGCAGTGGACTGGAATGTCCAATGCCAATTGTCGAGCTGGCCAAAAAGATGAGAAGGATGCGAACCGATGACAAGCTGACCCTCATTACGACGGCCCCTGGTTCGAGAGAAGATGTACCTACCTGGTGCGAAAGGACGGGGAACGAGCTCTTGGATCTAGCGATAGAGGATGGACGTTTTGTTTTCCAGATAAGGAAGGGGAAATGAAGTTGACAGATTTTACTATAGGGGGACCGGGAGTAGGAGATGAGGCTCCGGACTTCACTCTGCCAGAGTCGTCGGAAGTGATGGTTACTTTGTCCGAGATGCTCGAGAAACAAGCACAGATTTTGGCATTCTACCCTACCGACTTCGGGATAATCTGCACTCTGGAGTTCAAGCGATTGAAGGAGCTGTCCGTCGACCTATCAAAGGCAGGCATCGGGCTCCTGGGAATAAGCGTAAACAGTGCACGGAGCCATCGAACTTGGAAGGAGAAGATGAGCATGGATATTGCGCTGCTCAGCGATGGCGATGCCGAGGTATCGAGAAAGTACAACGTGATGTGTCCTGAGGACAGCATACTCCGGGGACATTCCGGCCGAGCCATAATCATCGTCGATAGGTGCCAGGTGATCCGCTATCGGTGGATCGCCACTAACATCCATGAACAACCAGATTATGATCAGGTAATGATCAAAGCATTGGAGGTGGGATCAAATGGTGAGAAGATCCAATAGCCATCGGTTGCTGTCTTTTCCCTCTTTTTATATTACGGCGGGCGTGAGAATGAATGCCATCATCAAGCATTACAATAGTCTGGAATCGCTATAACTATAATGTCTGAGGGGCATGAGGTTGCGAATCTTGTTTCGCGATGAGTTGTGTTCAGGACCGGAGAAATGGGGATTAAAAAGGAGGCATGGGTGTGAAAGAAAAAGAGGAGGTGCTGGCCTTGTTGAAGAAGGCGGTAAAGACCTGGGACAGGCACCTCGCTGTTGAAATGGCTAACAAGGTGTTAGAGTTGGGACTGGACCCGGAGGAGGCTATCGAGAAGGGTCTGGGTGTGGGTATGGCGGAGGTCAGCGAGTGGTTCAACGAGGGCAAGATCTTTCTTCCCCAGGTGTTGGCCGCTTCTCAGGCCATGACCGAAGCGATCGCTATCTTCGAGGAGCACATGGGCGGGCGGAACCTCCCGTGCAAGGGCGTGGTGGTCATCGGGACGGTGGAAGGGGACATCCACGAGATCGGGAAACATGTGGTGGCGGCGTTCCTCCGGAGCGCGGGATACCTGGTCTACGATCTGGGCAAGGATGTGCCGCACGAAGCGTTCATCGCCGTGGCGAAGGAAAGGGACGCTGATGTGATCGGAGCATCGGCCCTCATGACCACAACTCTGGTGGGCCAGAGAAGGATCGTCGAGAGGATAAGGCAGGAGAAACTTTACTATATAAAAACGATATTTGGCGGAGCCTGTTGTACTTCCAGATGGGTCGATAGCATCGGAGGGGATGCTTATTGCGAATGCGGGGCCCAGGTAGTAAAACGGGTTAACGAACTGCTATCTAACTGATCGCGGAGGCTGTATTTGGCATCGATAGAAAAGGCATTGACCATCTACGAGACGTTCCTTCGCTCGGAGAAGGGTCCGCGCATCTCGGAGGCCGTGTGGGACAACAAGATCGTCCCCAATGCCGCCAAGAGACTCAAGGAGAAGTATGACCTGGACTTCGGCAATGATTTCATCCCCACGGACCCGGATCTGAAGAAACGGTTGTTCCAGGCGGGGATGGAGATGCTCGTCACCGTAGGGATCTATAACGTGGATACGGAACGGGTCATCAGGGTCACCGAGGACGAGGTCAAGGCGGGGATAAGGGCCGCTCCCAAGCGCGTGCGGCTAGGGGAGTACGGCCAGACCGTCGTCATGGAGCCCCGGAAGGGGAACGCTCCGAGGAAGCCAGTGATCCAGGGTGGGCCGACCGGGGCCACGGTGTCAGAGGACATCTTCATACCGATGATGCAGAGCTATGCCCAGGAACCAGTGGTGGACACCCTGGTCAACGGTGTCATGGCATCGGTCGGTGGCGTACCATCTACCACCAATACCCCGTTCGAGATCAAGGCCGCCCTGTCGGAGATCAGGGCCGTCCGGGAAGCCTGCAATAGGGCCGGACGACCATATATGGCCATATAGGGCCCGGAGACACCGCTGTCCGCAGCGGGGCGTCTCGCTTGTGATGGCAAGGACGGCCTCAAGCCGACCGATAGCCACGAGGTCTCTCAGCTCAATGAGCTGAAGATAGACAACATGAGCCTGGGAATGATAGCCGGATGGCTCCACAACGGCGACGTTATCATGGTAGAGCAGATGCCGATCCTGGGCGGCTACATCGGGGGCATCGAGGAGACCGCCATATGCGATGTGGCCACCACTCTGACCTCCTTCACCTTGCTCAACGCCAGCTATCATCTTGACGGACCGATCCATATCCGGTGGGGGATGACCTCCTCCAGGGAGACACTTCAGGTCGCCGGTCACGTGGCCGCCGCGATCGATGCCAACACCGACCTCCTGATCGCCAACCAGTTCTACACCATAGCTGGTCCCTGTACGGAGATGTGCTTCTACGAGATCGCCGCCCAGGCCCTGCTGGACACGGCCAGCGGCAGGGAGCTGGTCTCCGGATGCGCCTCGGCCAAGGGGGTCCTGGAGGATTACACCACGGGCATGGAGGCCCGCATGCTGGGGGAGGTCGCTACCCTGGCCGCAGGCAAGAGCGTGGACGACATCAACCACCTGATAGACAAGATCGTCCGCACCTACGAGCGCCATTACCTTACCGCCCCCTCTGGCCTGACCTTCCAGGAGTGCTACAACGTGAGGACCGTGCTGCCGACCAAGGAGCACCTGAAGACCTTCGATGCGGCCTGCGATGCCCTTAGACTTTCGGGGCTGGACCTGCCGTAAGCTTGGCCGAACGTTTCCGCTCCGAATCAACGATGCAGCAGCTCGTTCATTCGATCAGCAGCAGGCCGAAGGAGACGATGTTAGCGTGCAGGATCTTCCCATACTCCAGGTCCTTGCACGGTATCGTCGATATCTCCCAGCCGGCGTTCCTGACCGTCTCGAAGACGTCGATGCCCGCAGCCTCCATGCTCGGCCTCACCTTGTCCATGTGCCGGCATAGCCGCTTCATGCTCAGGTCCACCGGCCCGACGCTCTCCTCCGCCACACAATGATCGCAATAGATGCAGGGATACGCTCCTATGCCGAACGCCTTGTAGAACCCGTCATAGAACGCCGTCTTCTCCAGCCGGTACAACGTGTCGCTGATCCAGATTATCAGCTTCCTGTACATCGGGTGGAAGTCCTCCGGGATCTTGTCCGGATCGATGGTCCTTATGCCCGGTATGCCCTCGAAGCGCAGCAGGAGAGCGGTGCGGTACTCCCGTATCATTCGCCTGGTCTCCTCCGGCGATGGCGCGTAGGGAGGACATCCCAGGTGCTTCGCGTAGCCCTTGCATCCCCAGGTGCACTTGAACCGGACCCAGTCGGACACGGTCACGCTCGAGGCCTCGATGGCCCGTGCGTCCGCTCCCTCCTTGCGAGCCAGTTCGATGAGCTTCTGGACCTCGTTCTCAAGCTCAGCGGCCATCTTTTCCCCGATGGCGGCATGTCCGCCATGTATGGATTCGAGCGCCGGGGTCTTAATACCTCACGATGACGAGCTTTGGCGAGCGGTACTGAAAAGCTTACCATCGGAAAAAAAGTAGGTTCTGGGGGTAATTTTATTAACGGAGTTTAGAAGTGCATATGTGGTCAAGTGACCGAGCGTGCAGATCGAGGGGACGTTAGGCATAATCGGGTGCAATTCACTGGCGGATGAGGTAGCATATCTGCTGAACCGGGACCGTGATATCTCCCAATTGTTCATAATCTCGAACCCCGAAGGTTCCCTTTTTCAAGAGAAGGTCCGGAGCCCCCTGGAGGACAAGAGCTGTTTGTTCCAAGAAAAGGACCTTGGGCTCCTGGGCCATGCTCCAGGGTTGGCCGTGGTATTGTGGCTGATCCCATCATCCCTCCACGAGTCGCCCTCGGAGCTGTACACGGTGCTCGCGGATACCATCGACAGGCTGAACGGTTACGTGGACTCCATCTTCGTCGTCCACGGTCTTTGCGGAATATCCGAGCATAAGTTGACCGCCCTTTTGAGATCGCATGCGGCCCCCATCAACCTGCTGACCTATCCTGACGGCAACTTATGCGACGATTGCTTTGGATCGCATATAGGCGGTAAAAAGGAATATCTCGAGTTCATCAAGAAGAACAAGTTCGCCCTGTACGTCACCACTGGATTCGCTGCCTATCTGAAAAGGAGGCACGGGGATCAGGACATCGTGGCGATGGTCAGGGACATCGAGGAGCTGAATTTCACTCTGGAGACCCTCGGGTTCAACAGGATAATAAAACTTGAATCGGACATCGGAGACATCAATGAGTTCAACCGGACCGTTGACATGTTCTCCAGGACGCTGAACCTCAAAGTGGAGGCGTATAGATGCGGCCTGTCGGTCTTCGATGCGTCCTATGATCAGGCCAAGAAGAACATCGAGCGATCGAGAATACCCTGCACGGCCGAGCACCAAGGCTCCACAACAAGTCCCTCTTTGGTCAACGAGGCCATGTAACGCTAGGCTAGGTAGCCGCTCTGAGCACTGGAAGGACGATCGCTTTCATCGTTCTTATCCAAAGCATGCTTCTGGCCCATCACCAGCCCGAGCCGGCCCCAGGCTCTCGTCATGAGCATGGAAAGCCTCGATCCTGAGCCGGAGCTTCTTCCGATCGCTCTTCCCACCATGTATCAAGGTGGCCGCCGTTTCGGACACGGGCCTGACGAGGACAGGACCCCGACCTAGTGCTTGAAGAACCCCACGTCGCTCATGATCTTGTGGGCGACCGCGTTGCTCGGGCCGTCCCCCCTGGCCACGTTGATCGAAATGCCCTCGCCCGCGGCATCGGCCACCCTGGCCACGCCCCGGTTGGTGAACCCGGGGCAGAGGATGAACGATCTAACTCCGTCCTTTCGGACCAGCTCCCTGCAGATGTCGACCGCCTGGTCCTCGTTCCTCACCAGGATGGTGGTCAACGAGTAGATCGGGGTCTCCACCACGCTCCTGTGCCTGGCCGGGTCCGCGTCCGGCGCCATGGCCACGAAGGCCGTTCGGAACTTGTTCTCGGACATGCCCATGCCATCATCAGCAGCGTATTTCACGATTCGCTGGAAACCTTCGCCCGCCCGGGACCGGAGGATATGGGGGTCACCGGACGGTGAACCTCACGGACACATCCCTGACGTTCCCGGCCTTGTCGACCGCCCTGACGGTCACGGTGTGCGAGGCATGCGACAGCCCGGTGAAGGTATAGCTGGTGGTGCTCGAGGACAGCGCGACCCACTGGCCGCTGTCCAGCCGGATGTAGTAGGCCGCTATCCCTGACGCGGAGTCGCTCCCGTACCACTTCACGGTCGCCGACGTCGAGTAGAGGTACGCTCCGTTCCTCGGCGTGGTGATGGTCAGCGACGGGGCCACGGAATCCACCCTGAAGGTCACGGTCGCATCCACGTAGTTCCCTGCCCTGTCGACCGCCCTTACCGTCACGGTATGGCTGCCCTGGGACAGCGTACCGAAGGTGTAGCTGGTCGAGCTCGCGGAGAGCGTGGTCCAGGTGCCGCTGTCCCTCTTTATCAGGTAATTGGCGATGCCCGAACTGGCATCGCTGCCGGTCCACATGATCGTCGGCGTCGCGGTGACGTACGCGTTGCTGGCCGGCGAGGTTATCGCCAGCGTCGGGGCGACCGTGTCGACCACGAAGGTGACCGATGCGTCCTTGTAGCTCCCGGCACCGTCCGTCCCCCTGACCACCACGGTGTGGCTACCCTGGGTCAGACCGGTCAGGGTGTAGTTGGTGGTGCTCGCGGACAGCGTCGTCCACGAGCCGCCGTCCACACGAACGGAGTAGCTGGCGATGCTGGAACCGTTGGAGCTGCCGGTCCATCGGACCGTTACTGAGGTGCTGGCCGAGATCGTCCCGTTGGCCGGCGAGGATATCGTTACCGAGGGTAGGCCCGTCTGGACATTGAACGTTGCCGATGCCTCCGCGGTATTGCCCGCGGCATCGACCGCCCTCACCGAGACCGTGTGGCTCCCCGCGGCCAGGCCGCTCAGGATGTAGCTCGTCGCGCTTGACGCCAGGGCCGTCCAGGGGCCGCCATCCGTCCGGATATAATAGGCCGCGATGCCGGAGGTGCTGTCGCTGCCGGTCCAGGCCACGGTCACCGTGCTCCCGACGCTCGATCCCGCGGCCGGCGCCGTGATCGTGACGGACGGGGCGATGGTATCCACGGTGAAGGACGTGTTATCGTTGGCGGAGGTCCCGGCCTCGTCCACGCAGCTGACGGTGACCGAATGGGCCCCCTGGGAGAGCCCGGTGAGCGCATAGCTGTTCGTCGCCGGGCCCAGGGATATCGCCGTCCCTCCGTCCACCGCGATGGAGCAATTGCTTATGGGCGAGCCTGCGTCGCTGTCGTTCCAGTACACCGTCACGGAGGTCGAGTTGATGATCGCTCCATCGGAAGGAGAGGATATCGACACCAGGGGGCTGCCGCCACCGATGACCGTCACCGTGGCCGAGGTGGTATTGGTGAGCCCGATGGTGTTAGCCACCTGCATCCTCACGGTGTACGCCCCGCTCTTCGCGAAGCTGTGGGTCGCGGTCCTGATGGTCGTCCAGCCGGTATCATAGATGCCGTCCCCGTCCCAGTCCCATCGGACCTGCAGCGCCGAGGACGCATCCTGAACGTCGGAGCAGGCCGATGCGTCGAAGGCGAACGTCGTGGTCACGTTGCCCGAAGCGGGGGACACGGTGAACGATGCGGTGGGCACGGTGCTGGCACCGAGCGGGTACCCGGCGGTGCCGGTCAGCACCATCGAGGTTATCGCCTGCCCCCCGTTGGCAAAGATCGCCTGCTCGGCGAAGGTGTACCGGACCAGCGGGTACACCCCGTTGTTGGCCAGCTCCCCCCAGTAGAGGGGCTTGTTGTCCGCCTTGGCCCATGCCTCCGGGTTGCTGAAGAGGTAGGTGTTGCTCGAGCCAGTGGCGGAGGCATAGTAGTGGCGGGATGCGATCTCGAAGGGCACGGTGCCCGTGCACAGGTCGAAGTCGGTCTTCCCCCACCCGAACATCGTGCCCAGGCCGGCCACGCCCATGGTGCGGGGGTGGGAGGACGCGCTCTTGGTATCGTTGGCGACCGAGCAGGCCCAGGCATGGAAGGCGCTCTTGCCCCCGTTGCCGCTCCAGTAGCTCGAGTAGACGCTGTTGTGGTCCGGCTCGTTGAAGAGGTCGTACCATGCGATGCCCGTCAGGCCGTCCAGCGCGGACATCATGCCGGTGCTGTAACTGATGTAGTTGCGGTAGGCGGTGGTGGTGTTGCTGAACACCGAGCCGGAGCCGCCGAAGGAGTGCACCGGGTATTCGGTGGAACCGGCCATCACCAGCACGATCCAGACATTGTGCGCCTCGGCCGCGGCGACCATGGTCCGGAGCAGCGAGAGGAAGGCGTCGTGATGGTTGGTCCATGCATCGTACTGGATGTTAGTTGCCCAGTAGTCCCCGGCGCCGATGCGGACCAGGTTGCAGTGGTAGTACGAGAGGAGGGCGAAATAGCGGTCGAAGAAGTGCGCCGCGGTATCGTTGGGCGAGACCGCACTATAGCGGCCGGTATCGGGGCCATTGAACACCGAGGTCTTGCCCGCGTATTGGGTCTGCCCCTCGATGTACGTGAGGATGGCGAAGGCGAGAGCGGTGGTGTCCACCACGCCGAAGAAATGGGAGGCGGGGGTCTGGCCGTCGACCAGGATGCTGGTGCCCTGGACGCTCACCGCACCGTACGAGGGGCCGGCCGAGACCGAAGGAAGGCCGTTGATGATGAGGACGGCAGGGACCAGCAGCGCAAGGACGGAGAGGACCGATACCATTCTGGTCGAGCGGCCCCTCAAGGACCATCACTCCCCGGGCGATCGATGGTCCCCGGTCGTGATGGTTACGATCGGAGCGGCCCCGGGGAAAGTGCTCGGGACCGCGACGTTCTTCAAGCAGGACATTGAAGATTAACATTGAATATCATTATAGATAAAATTAATGTCAATTAAATTTGCTCGTAGATAGCTCAGAGGCCAGCGGTCTCGGAGGCACCGGCTCTTCCGGGCAGATGGCATCGGATGGCCGAAGTCCTATAGGGCCATCGGGATAGAAGAGCCCCCTGGGCGGGAGGTCCCGGCGAAAGGGCGCCCAGGGTGATTGATATGGGTGCCGCCCTGACCCATCAATGGAAACCGACTAGAGGAGTGAAGGCTGCTAGACCTTCGGTGTCGATCGTGAATTGCAGGCTAGGACGGCATCCCCTGACTGAATATCGACGTAGATAACAGTATTGTGGTGGGCATCGCCGCGGATAATCAGCTCGGTCCAGCCGATGAGGATCGTGGCGCGTTCCAGCATTCGCTGTTCCTCTCCACCGGCGCATAGGATCACCGATATGCATCTACGGCCCACGGCATCGCCTCTGGGAACTATGTGCCGCTGCGACAGGAAGCGCCTTTTATGGATGCGACCGCAAGACCCAGCCGTCTTTTACGTTCGTGAGCTCATCGCCCCCCAGTGTTCCGGTCACAACTGCATAACCTGAGGCGTACATCTCGAAAACTGATGGAACAGACCATTCTATCTAGCATTATCCAATAAAATAATAATCATAACAATGATTAAGTCATTGGTACCTGCTTGGCCGATTCCATGCTTCGCGACAAGATCGTGATGGCTTGCACCTTTCTGTTGCTCTCATCCCTATTGCTGACGGCATTGCCCATGCATGCCGTCGCGGCATCGGGCTCCCCGGTCCTCCTCTCGGAGGATGCGGAGGAGTTGACCTACGACGATTGGAACTCTCGATGGGAGCGCTTCGACCTCAATGCCGATTCCGGGCAGGACTGGTGGTGCCGCTCCGCCCATAACCTGCACGATAGTGCCCACGCCATCTACGCGTCGAGGAACGGCTTCAACAGCCACTACCAGATCCCGGTCACCATGGCCGATGGGTCCCCAAGCTACACTCAGGCCTGGAACGTTAACGTCACTGGACTGCCGAGCATAGAACCTCAGTCGCAGTGGGTACCACGATATGATACCAACCAGGATTCCATCATGAAGAAGAAGGTCGTCGGCGCTTCCAGCTACAACGTCGTCACCCTGACCTTCTGGTTCTGGTCCGACACCGGGGCCTCGGACGCCAAGCAGCCGCTGACCGGCACTTCGGTCGGCTACGACTTCCTGAACGTGCTGTACTGGACCAACAGCGGGGACAGTGCCACGAAGAAGGTGCTGTGGACCGACACTCCCGTTCAGGCAGGGGCGAAGGCGTGGATCTATGCGACCGTGGATGTCCCGAACGACGTCGACGCGATCGGTTTCGAGTTCGTGTCCGGAACCACCGCTCCAGAGGGCGGTGACGCCTCCGATGCGTTCGCCTCGTCCGGAGTGCGGGTCGTAAATGGCGGCATGAGGGAGGGCGTGTACATCGACGACATCGTCCTCACGGGCTCTGACGCTGCCCCCGGGACGATCCCGGTGAAGACGAGCGTGGACAACCTCGCTATGGTGCAGAGCGGCCGGACCTTCGACGTCAGATACACCGTGAACACGCCGACCGTCCCGTTCGACCACGTCGACCTCTACTACCGCCAGGGAAGCAGCGGTGACTGGCTCAAGTACGGCGGGGACTATTCATCGAGCCCGATCTCGTTCACCGCACCGAGCGACGGGCGTTACGAGCTCTTCACCCAGGGGTTCGACGCCAGCGGCGGGAGCGAGGGACCGAAATACTCCCCCGACGCAGCGACCATCGTGGACACCGCCGCACCCACGACGACGATAGGCGTCACGGGCACCAGCACCGGGGACGGCACGTACTCCGGTTCGGCCTCGTTCACCTTCACCGCCACCGACAGTGGCTCGGGGGTCAACTCCACCTACTACCGCGTGGACTCCGGCTCCTGGATCCGCTACGACGGCTCGACGGTCACGCTGACCAACGGCGGTGCCCACCAGGTGCAGTACCGCTCCTCCGACATGGCCGGGAACACCGAGGCCGTGAGATCGACGAGCATGACCATCGTTACCACCAACCCGGTGGTCACCTTCCTGGAGCCATCGAAGACCTACACCTCGCGCGTCGCCACCGTCGGGTTCCAGGTGACCGGGAGCTCGAACATCGTGGAGCTCCGGGCCTCGCTGGACGGCAGAGCGAACTCCACCATCGATCCGGAGCTAAGGTCGGTGACCTTCACCGACCTGACCGCAGGCACGCACCACGCCACGATCTGGGCCAGGGACTCGGAGGGCCGGTGGGGGCAGAACATGACCTCCTTCATCGTCGATCTCAGCAACCCGACGAACGATGGCACCAGCGGCGGCATGACGTTGACCATGGGGGGCCTCAGCGCCTCGTACCGGGTCGGGGACACGGTCCATGTGACTTGGAGCTGCACCATCGAGAGCGGCGAGATCGACCACTGCTCGGTCCTGGTGGACGGTTCCATCGTGGCCACCCTCAGCGCGGACAAGACCTCGTACGACCTCACCGGTCTGAGCGCCGGTAGCCACGCCATCTCCGTGCTGGCCGTGGACGGCAACGGAAACACCGTGCAGAAGAGCATGAACGTGTCGGTCAAGGGCACCCCCGACGCCCCGGGCGGCATATCCCAGGACGTGATCATCATCGGCGGGATAGCGGTGTTCGGTGTCGTAGCCGCCGTGCTGCTCGTCTACCTGCGGTCCAGGCGGATGTACTGAAACCACTTTCCTTCCCTTTTTCAATGGCCCGGCCGTTCGCCAGGACGTTTCCCTTTTCTTCGCCCGCGAGTCCGATGTACATCAATGGCCAAAGGTAGGCGTTCTTCATTCGAATGACGGTCAGTATGTCATTTCACTGGGCGAGGTCCGTGGACCTGCTAATGGTGGGGGACGAGGCCCAACCTCTTCATCATCTCCTCATCGGCCACCGATTCGAGGGGTGGGACGTAAAGGGTCGACATCTGGGTGATCCTAGCCTGGGAAAGCCTGGCGACGGTGGTGTTCTCGACGTAGAAGCCCACCACTGGATAGGGGAACAGCGAGGCCTCGTACACTACGGCCTCATGATGAGGACCGTAGTGCTCGGCCAGCACCTCCTCCAGGACCCTGATGTGGGGGGTCGGGCAGTCATCGACGCGAGCGTCCCGGACCCCTATGACCCCTATCTGCCATAGGACCAAGGCGCTGGAGGGATCGAACCTCCGGCGATGCACCAGGAAGTCTGTCGCATCGAAGGCCTGGCAGCCGCTGTCGCCCGGATCGATGCCCAGATCGGCGAACAGGCAGTCCTCGGTGGAGACCCCGGGCAGCATGCGGGCCTCGTAGCCCTCGCTCCTGGCGATCCTGATGGCCTCGTGCGAGGGGAAGACGAACACCCCGGGATGACCGTAGAACACCGCGCACACCTTGAGGCCGCTACGGACGTGGTACATGATCGCCTCGATCATCTGCCGATAGGTCTCGCGGCGGGGCTTGCCCTCATGGTAGAGATGGTTGAGCGATTCCGCGGTCGGGTTCAGCCTTTCGATGTACATCCTGGTGGGATGGTCCGCGACCACATGGAGCACCTTATTGGCGTTCTGGATGCTTGACCGGGCCTCATAGGTCATTTGATTTATAAGCTGAATGCCGGTCCCAGCGATGACCAGTGCTCCTCTGCCTCCCTTCGACATCGGATTCCCTGGATCGGATGTACGACCTCTAATGGTGGACGATTATCTTCGGGGTCGGCTCCCCCACCTGGGCATATAGGTTCCTGATCCGCACGATGTCCTTGGAGAGCATGATGTCGATGAACTCCTCGCTCATCTCCTCCCTGGCCATGACCCCGCGGGGATCGTCCACGTACTCCTGGTACAGCTCTGGGTCCTCGTACATCTTGATGAACAGGTTGTTCATCTTCTCTATATCCGCCAATAAGTCGCTCGCCTCCACGGCTATCCCTCGGCCTTTATATGCGAGAGCTATTGATTTAATATTACCTAAATCGAGAATCCTGCTCTTTGGGCGAGGGCCCGGACCTTCTTCTCGCATCCCAGCCTCTTGGCGACATCCATGGCCTCCTCGAAGAAGTACAGGGCCAGTTCTTCCAATCCCCGTTGCGATAGGGACATCGCGTACCGCGCGCAGCAGTTCATGACATCATATGGTAGGCCCAGTTCCTGGGAGCATATTATCGTCCAACTGAACAGCTCGTCGCTCTCCCCGGGCCTGCCCGACCTCCAAAGCAGCTCGGCCTGCAGGATGGAGAGGTCCATGTCCAAGAGGGACCTTGGATAGGGGTCGAAGCCCGAGGTCTGTCTAAGCGCTTCCTCGTAATGGCCTTCCGCGCTCTCCAGAAGCCCGAGCTCCGCCTCATAGCGGCCCAGGTCGATCTCGCACATGGCGGCATGGAACGGGCTCTGGTACTCCAGGGCATTGTCCAGGGCCTTCGACACGTTGGCCCTCGCCCCCTCTATTTCCCCCTCCAGCTCCAGGGCGTTGGCAAGGTAATGGAGCGCCAGCCGGTAGGTCCACATCATGCCCAGCTTGGAGGTCATCGCGATGACCTCCTGCGCATATCCCTTGGCCGCCGCGGTGTCCCCGGTCATGGCGCAGATGAACGCGTCCAGCATCTCCACCCTCAGCAGGGGCTCGGGGTCGGGGAGCGTCCTGGCGGCCTGCAGCTGAGCCTCGGCCAGCTCCCTCGCCTCCCTGAAGCGGAAGGCCTGGCGGAGGATGACGATCTCCAGCTCCCGACACTTCGATACCCCCACAAGGTCGCCTATGGACTCGAAGGTGCGCCGTGCGATGGCGATCTGGGCCAACGCCATCTCGGACTTGCCCTCGTTGCTGGAGAGGTCCGCCCTCCGGTACTCGATCTCCGCCAGAGCCAGAGGGTCGCCGTCGGCGATGGCCTCTGCCTCGTCCAGCAGCTGGTAGGCCTTTCGAGGGTCACCTAGCCCCAGCTGGTCCCAGCACTCCGCGGCCTTGGCCATGACCCTCGCTCTGGCCCGGGGATCGGGGCACAGTTCCACATACTGCTCGTAGAAGGAGTACCATTCCGCGGGGCTGGAGGCATCGTTCTTCATGTCCCCCAGGGACTCCAAGGCCTCGAGCCGATCGGCCATGAGGACCTGGTCCCCCTCCGTTCGTTCCAATGCCGCCAGGAGGAAGGCCTTCGCTTCCCTCACCGCCTTCCGTTGCCGACAGTATCGGCCCGCGGCCATGGAGTACTTGACACACTTGCCGGTCATGTCCGCCTCGAGGAAGTGAAGGGAGAGCTGGCCGAGCAGCTCGTCGTTCGGAAGCCGCTGTTCCAGCAACAGTCCGATGAGCCGATGCAGCTCCTTCTTCCGGGCCAAGGAGATGCCCTCATACACCACCTGCCTCACCTTATCATGGGAGAACCTGTACCGCCCCTCCTCCGCGTGGACCAGGCGATACTCCTTCTCCAGGACCTCGAGGTCGTCCAGCAGCTTGATCCGTTCGATGCCCCTGCTGGCCTCTATCAGCTCCGGCTCGAAACGCTCCCCGATGACCGAGGCGGTCTCCAGGATGGCCCTCGCCCCCGGAGGCAGGCTCTCGACGCGGGCCATGATGACCTCCCTGATGGTGGAGGGGATCTGCAGCTTTTGCTTCAGGAGCAGCCTCCACGCTCCCTTTCTGAAGACCAGCTGCTCGCTGGCTCCGAGGTAACGGATCATCTCCACGGCGAAGAGGGGGTTGCCCCGGCTCTCGGTGGCCACGTGGCCCATCAGCTTCTCGTCCGCCGGCCCGCCCAGCAGGAGGGGGACGATCCGCATGGTGTCGGCCGGGGTAAGGAGCTGGAGCTCCAGCTCGCGGCACAGGCCTTCCCGCCTCATGATATGAAGCGGGTCGCTCAGGGGATGGGGCTCGCCCGTTGAGGCGTGGTGCACATCCTCCGGCCGGTAGGTCCCGATGATGAGCACCTTGCTCCTCTTCACGTTCCTGGCCAGAAAGTGCATGAGGGCGATGGTGACCGAATCCGCCCAGTGCAGGTCCTCCAGCCGGAGGACCAGCGGCCATTGGTTCGAGAGATCCTCAACGAAGGTCAGGACGGAGAGGAGGAGCTTGCCGCCCTCCCCGATGGCCGCGGGGGCGGTGAAGGGGTTGGACGGCCGGCCATGGAAGGCCTCCATGAACGGGAGGTAGGGAACATTGGAGCCGGGAACGCACCGTCCTACCAGAACGAGGCAGCCGCTCCGGGCGGCCATTCGTTCAAAGGCCTCGCACAGAGTGGTCTTTCCCGAACCGGCCTCTCCGGCGATGAGCACCAAGCCGCCCTCGCCGCATAGAGCGCCCGACATCTGGTCCAAGAGGAACTCAAGCTCTCTCTCCCTGCCCACCAGGGGGCCGGACCCTTCCATGGTTCTCCCAACATATCATCCACATCGAGCGATGATAAGGGTTTGTATCAAGAAGAGGTGCCGAACGCACGATATCGTCCGAGGGAGGCGATGGCGGACGAGGATGACGTGCACTGTGATCAGGCGAGACCGCTCGCCCCGGGCGGGAGATGCATGCAAGGATCGGCCCACAGCGCACGTGGCCGCAGATGCCATGAACGCCCCACGATATGGGCGCCTACGTCGGTCCAGGCCATGGAGGCCATCCATCGCCCTCATCCGCTCGACCGAGCAATATATTTCTACTCGGCCTTCGAAGATATGGTCATGTACCGTCCTCGGAACGTGTTCAGGACCATCATCGCCGTCCTCATCATCATCCTGCTGGCGACGACCATCATAGGCCTGGTGGTGAGCTGGCCGAACTGGATCAATGTCACCAGCTCTCAGGAGACCTGGACCTTTCCAGGAGTGCTCATCGGCCTCCTCATTTTCGTCATCGTCCTGGGCATCCTTTTCCGGATAGTGTTCGGCCTGATCTTCGGCCCCCTGCATTACCACCGCTACCGCCGATGGTATGGAGGGGGGCCATGGGGGCAGGACGCCCATGACATCCTCGACCAACGGTATGCCCGGGGAGAGATAACCAAGGAGCAGTACGATCAGATGAGCAAGGACCTCATGAGGAACCGGCAGGGCCCGTAGTCCGTTCGATACGGGGCCTGTGGACCGATGTTCGTCCCCCCGATCCGGCCCGCGCAGCGAAAAAGGAGATATTGCTATAAGCCATTCCTCGAGGGGGACGACATGGGAACGAACGACGATGCTCCGGTGCCCGGCCTGCTCATGGACCAGGGGAAGGTGTCCCTCGACGTCACCACCGGGGTGTGCCGCTTCCCCGCCAAGATCGAGTGCTGGATAGAGGAGGGGCGGCTGAGATGTTCGATCCAGAGCGACTGCAGGTATGTGCTGGAGTTCGCGAGGAGACTGGAGCCCTTGGAGATAATGGACGTGATGAAGATGCCCTTCTCGGAGAACAAAGTGTACATCGCCGGAGGCAGGACGTTGAAGCACTCGACCTGCCCCCTGCCCATGGCCGTCCTCAAGAAGTTCGAGGCAGCGGCAGGGCTGGCCCTGAGGCGGGACGTGATGGTCATCTTCCAAAAGTAAGGCACGGAGGCAAATGATATGGCTGGATCTGGAAGCTCACAGAAGCAGGACGGGAAGGACGAGATGTTCGCCAAGGTACTTGACCTCAAGGACCTCATCGCCTACCAGGACGGTACGGTGGCAAGTCGCATGCTCATCAACAAGAAGGCGGGCACGATCACCATCTTCTCCTTCGACAAGGACGAGGGGCTGTCGGAGCACACCGCGCCGTACGATGCGCTGGTGACCATACTGGACGGCGAGGCCGAGATCTGGATCGGCGGAAAGACCTTCCAGGTCAAGGATGGAGAGAGCATCATCCTGCCTGCCGGCATACCTCACGCGCTGAGCGCGGTCACGCGGTTCAAGATGATGCTGACCATGATCAGGGAGTGAGCCATGAGCGACAAGGACGGGGACTACTGCCAGGTCTGCGGGGGCATCTCGCCTGGCAAGATCAAGACGAAGCGCATCACCATCAACGGACAGGAGATCGGCATCGACCGGCTGGACATCATCATGGACGAGGTCGAGGCCCTGAAACTCTCCGACGATGATGCCATCACGGCCGAACTTATCCGGTGGACCAGGATCTACAACTACGTACCGACGAAGAAGGCGGCCGACTACGGCGAGGCGCTCCTGAGAGAGTACAAGGAGCATAACAGCTGCGGGAAGCGACCGGACTGAGCCTAACTAGCCGCGGCGCATCCAGCCCGTCGCTCGGGCGTCATGGCGGGGCCGTACGCGTTCAAAGGCCGTCCGAGGTCCCGAGACCACAACGGTCAGGGATCCCAGGAGACCGATAGCGTTGCAAAGCAGTGGATCATCGTAAAAAAGGCCAGGGGCCGGACCATCCTGACCGATGCCCCTGTCCAGAGCAATGCCGGGGTGCCAGATGATCGATCGAACGAGCTGGATATCCATGTTCGAAGGTGCAACTCCTTCCCTCAGCCCCCCGGCACTAGCAAGCATAATGGGCACTTCATGGTCATTTACTTTTCTCTAGAGCGGGAGCGGGTCCGCTTTTGTTCTTTATCGTAGCATCCGTGCGTTCATCGAAAAATGGGAGGCGCCGATCTTGGGACCATCGCTCCAATGACCGTTCATGGACATCGAGCATCGGCCATGGGGGTCCCGCCATCGAACGGAAGTGCCATGGCAGCGCCGTTCTACCTCGCGCCGTTGCTGTCGGAATAATATTTTGGATGCGCTCAATATAATTAGATGGTTCACCAATCTGTCCCTGACGGCCGGCATCGGATCGGAGAGCGCATGTTTTTGGAACTGGGCGATGGCAGGGTCAAGAGGGTCCTCCTCCTAACCTCAGCCCTATCGTTCCTGCTGCTGACCACGGCCATCGTTTCCTTGCACGACGCCCCGGTGACCGGGTACGAGTACTCGGTCTTCGATAGCACCCCCTTGGTGTTCTGGGTGGCGGTGATCGCAGGGCTGCTGAACGGCATCCTGCTCTTCGTGAAGAACTATGGCCGGAGCAGGGCCATGTGGGGCCTGGGCCTGTTCCAGATACTGCTCTCGAACTTCATTCTCATCTCCCTTTACCTCTACAGGGGTTTCATCTACATCGAGAGGGACGATTCACAGTCCTACATCGGGTACGCCAAGGAGATCGTGCTCCTCGGCCACTTCCCCAGCTCCAACTTCTACCCCATGGGCTCCATCCTCATGTCCTCGACCGGAGACGTTCTCGGGCAGAGCGTGGTCCTCATGTCCCAGCTCTTCCCCGCCATCTTCTTCACCGTTTACACCCTGGGCATACTGTGCTGGTCGAAGACCCTGTCCACCCGGCCCAGGTTCGTCACCTCCATGATGCTGGCCTCGATGCCCATCTTCTTCGCGTGGTTCATCCCCTCGATATTCCACGAGACCTGGTGCGTCCTCATGCTCCCGTTCTTCTACTTCATCCTCTGGAAGAAAGTCAACGGGGACCGCCGGCTGAGGCTGCTGTCAGCCATCATGATCGTCTTCTTCACCATAGGGCACCCCATGATAGCGGTGAGCGTCCTGCTCGTCCTGGCCATCGTCATGGTCACGGAGAGGATCACAAGGAGGGAGGCCAAGATGGTCTCCACGGCCCTGTTCCTCTTCGCCTCCCTGGTGCTTATACTGTGGGTGTTCAACAACGCCATGCTGGTCCAGAGCACCCAGATCATCGTGGAGCAGCTGCTGGGGATGGCGGAGGGGGTGAGCACGTTCGGCTCGGCCCAGGGGCAGGCGTCCCAGTTCGGCATCCTTTCGGCGCTGAGATCGATCCTGCTGTGCACCATCGACGACATCATCTACATCATCCTGGTGCTGTGGCTGATGCTGATCATCCTCAGGAACAAGTGGAGGACCCACCCCATGACCGTCCCGATGGCCTGTTTCCTCGGCGGGAGCGTCTTCCTGGCGGTCATGATCCTGTTCACCTTTGCCCACAACCCCTTCCGGATGGTCAACCTCAATTTCGTCATGATCTTCGCGGTCCCTCTGGTCGGCTACCTGCTGTGCTCCCTGCGGGACGGGGGGAAGATCATGCGCGCCCGCCTGGTCACGTTGCTGATCCTGTTCTGCGTGGTATCGACCGTCCTTACCGTCTACCAGGGCCCGGCCGAGGGGTTCCCCAACGGCGCCATCACTCGTTCCGAGGCCGTGGGTTCGAACTGGTTCCTGACCGATAGAGCGGAGAGCGTCCAGATCTACAACCTGCAGACCAACCCCTGGCGATATGCCGATCTGATCAGGGGCGACCAGTACGTCCGAGATAACCCTGATGTCAAGTACAACCTCGGGACGACCACCGCACACTTCGATTCGTACCTGAGCTCCAACGAGACGGGCGCCACCCAATACCTTGTGATCACCACGTACGACGAGATGGCGTACACCATAACGTGGGCGTCGGTGGACAAGTTCAACGTCGGCGATTTTGACCACATTGTCCTGTCCACGGCGGTGAACCAGGTCTACGCGAACCATTGCTTCAAGGTCTATTCGCGGGCCTGACCCCCGGCCAACGCCATGAGCGCCGATGCCGAGCGGCCCGGGGCGCACATATTATAGCGTCATAGGATCAATAATATTCTGCTCCTCAGGAGATATTTGTCGATGACCACCGTTCCGCACTACCCAGAGGACTACAGGACCCGGGTATTGATGGTCGGGCCGCTCCCCCCGCCCAACGGGGGAGTGGCCAACTTCATCCGGAACGTCCGGGACATCTTTTCGACCGACGGCCGATACACCATAAAGGTCCACCAGACCGGGCCGGGAGTGCCGCGCCCTCCCCCCGCGGTGCAGCTGGTCCAGGAGGTGGGACGCCTGCTGCGGTTCTTCAGCGAGCTCAAGCGCTACGACCCGTCCATCGTTCATGTGCATACCTCGATATACTACAGCATCTGGCGCAACCTCCCGTACCTGCTCTGGGCCCGGCATGCGTCGGAGGCGCACGTGGTGGTGCACATGCACAGCGGCCAGTTCAAGGAGTACTACCGCAGCGCTAATGCACTGGACCGGTCCGTGGTGATGAGGATCATGAGGGAGGCCGACGCCATCATCGTCACTTCCCCCTCGTGGACGGAGGTGGTCCGCGAGGTCGCCGGGCCGGGCAGGGAGGTGTCCTCCCTGCCCAACGGTTTCGATCCAGCGGTCTTCCGACCGATGGACCGGGGAGAGGCGAGAAGGGAGCTGGGCATCCCCGTCCAGGGCCGGGTCCTGCTCGCGGTGGGCTACCTCGAGGCGGTCAAGGGCCACCGTCACCTCATCAACGCCATGCAGGAGGTGAGCGGACGGAACGGTGATGTTCGCCTGTACATCATCGGGAACGGCTCCCTCAGGGAACCGCTCGAGGCCCAGGTCCGGGAGCTGGGGCTCGATGGGCGAGTGCATTTCATTCATGAGGCGCTCCCCTCCTCCAGGGTCGCCCTGTGGATGGGGGCTTCCGACATGGTCGTCCTCTCCAGTCTCAACGAGGGCAACCCCACCGTGATGTTCGAGAGCCTGGGGTGCGGCAGGCCGTTCGTCGGGTCCAAGGTCGGGGGGATCCCCGATGTCATCACCTCCCAGGACCTGGGAATGCTATGCCCGCCCGGAGATCCCCATGCTCTCGCCACCACCATCATGGGCGCTCTGGAGAGGGACTGGGACTGCCGGAAGATCGCTGACCACGCCCAGCGATATTCCTGGGCCAGCATAGCCTCCCGGCTGTGCGCGATCTACGATGGGATGGAGAAGCAGTGAGGAATGGGCAAGTAAGGACGCCCGGCCCGTAGAAGCATATGCGACCAGGGACCGACGGTGTCGATGCTCCGGAGCCACGTTCACCCTCCGGCCATGACGGGGGATCATCGGCCGTGAAAAACCTATTAATAATGCGAGCAATAGATATTATATAGAATTGTGAATAACAATGTCCGAGGATGCTTCATGGCCAGATGGAAGGAGGTTCGCTCTCTGCCTAACCCATGACGTTGACCGGGTGGACAAGAGATGGTGGCAGTGCGCCTACTATTTTCTCAAGAACCGGGACCCCTATCAGCTGAGGTCCCTGTTCACCAAGGGCAGGGACCGGCCGTTCTGGAACTTCGAGCGGATAATGGAGATCGAGGAAAGGCTGGGTGTCCGCTCCACCTTCTACTTCCTTAACGAGACGAAGAGAGCGGAATTCCTCCGGCCCTCGACCTACGCGCTGTCCTATGGGTACTACAGCCTGGACGACCCCCGCATCGTGGAGGTCATCGAGGACCTCGTGAGCGGGGGATGGGAGATCGGGGTCCACGGCTCCTACGATTCGTACCGCAGCAAGGACCTCCTGCTCCAGGAGAAGGTCCGCCTGGAGGAGGTGGTGGGCAAGCCGGTCATGGGGATAAGGCAGCACTACCTGAACCTGGACGTCTCGGGGACCTGGGAGCTGCAGAGGGAGGTCGGGTTCAGATACGACGCCTCCTTCGGATACAGGGACAGGGTGGAGGTCCGGGAGGGGCGGGACCTGCCCTTCTTCCCCATCGGCGATGGGTTCCTGGAGATCCCCCTGACCATCATGGACGGCCCCCTTTTCTCGACCGCTCGGGACCTCGAGCACGCGTGGGAGGAGTGCAGGGGCCAGATAGATCGCGCCGAGGAGCGGGGCACCCTGCTGACGATACTGTGGCACAACAACCGGTTCAACGACAATGAGTTCCCCGGTCAGACGGGCATCTATGAGCGGATCATCGAGGAATGCCAGCGGAGGAACGCATGGGTGACCACGGGAGAAGGGATATACAAATGGTGGACCGGAAGATGAGGCCCGTTACTCCCTCTACCGCCCGTCCTCTCCTGACCGGCCCGCCGGTCCCTGCGGGCAGCAGGCATAATGGGATATGGGACGGCCTCCAATCCATGGGCAGGAGGGGGATGAAGTGAGGCCACGGGTCCTGATAACGGACGGCACCCATCGCAACACCCTGGCGATACTGAGGTCCATATCGCCGGAGATGCAGGCCGAGGTCACCTCCGGGATTTCCGCGACCCGGACCCTGTGCAGCTATTCGAAGCACAGCCACGGCACGGTCAGGGTCCCTTCGATCAACGACCGGGAGGCCTACGGGCGCCGGCTGCTGGAGGTCCTCGCGCCTGGCAGCTACGACTACTTCCTGCCGGTGGGGCTCGGCAGCTGCCTGGCCGCTTCCTGGTTCAAGGACGAGCTGTCCGCCAGGGCGCACTGCCTTCTTCCTGACTGGAGGTCCATGGAGATCGCCTACAACAAGGACCGCACCATGGCGATGGCAGACGAGGTCGGCGTTCCGATACCGAGGACGGTGGACATACTGGAGGTCGGCGATCTTCAGAAGGTCGAGGAGTACCCCATCGTCCTGAAATCGTCCGAACAGCACAGCGTGCACTATTGCCGGAGCCTCGAGGAGGCCCGGCTGCAATACCTCAGCTCCTTCTCCGGCTCGGGCACCAGGATCATCGCCCAGGAGCTGATCACCGGCTATGGCTGCGGATTCTACGGTGTCTTCCACCGGGGTCGGCTGATGGACTTCTACCTGCACAAGCGACTGAGGGAGTTCCCCATCACGGGGGGAGCGAGCGCCGCGGCCGAGTCCTACCGCTCCGAAAAGCTCTTCGAGCTGGGGAAGCGCCTGGGGGAGGCCCTGAGGTGGGACGGGCCGATAATGTTCGAGTTCAAGCACGACCGGAGGACCGGCGACTACAAGCTGATGGAGGCCAACCCCAAGCTGTGGGGCTCCCTGGACCTCACCCTCTCGGCAGGGGTCGATGTCCCCCGGCTGATCTTCGGGATCGCCGATGGGTCGGTGGTCGACCCCATCGCTTCCAGGTACGAGGAGGCCCACTATAGGGACGTGAGGTTCAGGTGGCCCTTCCCTGACCAGTTCAAGGTCCTGTGCGCCCGCCCCGGCTGGCGTTCGGTGCGGGAGCTCCTGTTCTGCAAGGGGCTGACCAACATCGACCTGAACGACCCCCTGCCCAACCTGCTGATGACCATGAACGGCGTGCTGGCCGGAGCGAAGATACTGGTGAACGAGAAGGAGAGGTACCCTCATGGCAGAAGGCCGACGGATTAGGGGCGATTTTCACATCCATTCCCGCTACTCCTACGATAGCAACATCCCCCCGGAGGCCATTCTCAGGAAGGCCTCGGAGCTGGGCATGAACGCGGTCTCCATCACCGACCACGAGACCATGCGGGGCTCGCTGGAGGCCCGGAAGCTCGCCCCCCGGTACAGCATCGAGGTCTGGCCGGGCATGGAGATAGCCACCACCGCCGGGGACGTGATCGGGATAGGGCTGGAGGAGGAGGTCCGGGCCCGCGACTGGGAGGAGGTGATCGACGAGATCCAGGACCAGGGCGGAACGGCCATCCTTCCTCACCCTTTCCGGGGGCACAGGACGGTCGACGAGCTGGCGGCAAGGGTGGACCTCATCGAGGTGTTCAACGGCCATGACCGGCCCGAGAACGTGGTCCGTTCCGCCGAACTGGCCAGGCAGCACGGGAAACCGGGGATCGCGGGAAGCGATGCCCACGTCCTCTCCGAGATCGGCAACGCCATCAACGAGTTCGATGACCTGATGAGCCCGGAGAAGGAGTACATCACCAGGAGCTCCAACCGGTTCGAGAGGACCTGTTCCTATTTGATAAAGGACGTGAAAAGAGGGCAGTACCACCGGATCCCGATGGACATGGCCAGGTTCTTCAGGTGAGGCGGAGGTAGGAAATCTCCTCCGATGGGGCGTCCTCGCCCCGTCGCTCCCACAGGGAACGGGGGCCGCCGATCCTGCTTTCCTGGGCATGGAGGGATGCCAGCGCCAGGAACATCCACGCCTGCCCCCAGCGCATGTATGGGATCCTGTTGGTGATCAGCCGCCCCTTCCAGTAGTAGAAATGCCCGTCCTCGTCCTGCATGTTGGCGATCGTCCAGGAAGCTATCCGGTGGGCGGTTCGGAGGTATGAACGGTTGTAGTACACCTCGGCCAGCTGGGCGAAGGTGATGATGCCCTGGGCCTGGTTGTGGACCTCGGTCGGATACTTGCGGGGAGCGTGATAGAAGCTTCGCCCGTCCTCCCGGAACATGCTTCCGTACAGACCCGTCGCCGCCGCGATGGCCTGGTCCAGCTCCGCCCTGGCCTCCATGGGGACGAGATCGCGGTAGGACAGCAATCCTCCGATGACGTACCCCTGATGGAAGTCCAGCTGGTCATACACCATGCCGCCGGGATAGTATGAGTATCCCCACGAGCCGTCCTCCCGCTGCAGGCGGAGCAACGACCGGAGGACCTCGCCGCACCGGGTGTGGAGCTCCTCGTTCCATCGGGACCTCAGGGACAGGGCTATCGCCCCCAGGGCCTCGGCCGAAGCGTTGGGGAGCATCTTGCCCTTGTCCCGGGGAGCGTACCGGAAGTAAGCCAGGTCGCCCCTCCGCTCGATCAATCCTTGCATGAACGCCTGGCAGCTTCCGACGATCTCTTCCAAGCGACCATCCCGGGTGATCTGGTGGAGCATGGAGAGGGCCTTGAGGACGTTGCAGGTGCCGATTAGATCGAACGAGCCCGGTCCAGTGGAGCCCCCGTCCATGCTGTAATAGGTGAAGTAGTGGGAGGCCCACGCGTGCTCCCCATATTTCTCCACGAGGGAGCTGTCCACTATCATCTCGCTCAATCTGGAAGCTTCCCGGAGGTACTCCTCCCTACCGGTCGCCGCGTACAAGGTGAGGTACCCCCGGACGAAGATGGCCAATCCTTTGGTGCTGATCCCCTTCTGCACACCGAGCTTCTCCCTGAGGTTGATGGGGGAGAGCTTGTGGAGCTGCACAAGCCCCATCTGCAGGTAAGGGCGCCCCCATCGCCACATGGAAAGCTTGCCACCGTTGATCCCGTCATAGGGGTCCCAGCCTTCGTACCTGTGGTCCACCCATCTCTCCAACCGATCTATGGAGCTGCTGATCGGGTCCTCTTCATCGGCGGTCAATGTGCTAATATTGCATCGGAACGGTTATTAGCATGATTGTGCCGCGGTCGGCCACGGCAAGATCGGAACGGTCCGGAAGCCCCGGCCAGCACGATAGTAGGCCGTGACCTTTTCCCGTAGCTCCGCGGCGGTACCCCTATGCGATGGCTGTGGCCGGGGCTTGTCGGGCAAGGCCTGGTTGCCACTACCGGACAGGCCGCCAGTTATGAGGCCACGGGAGCGGCCGCTCACCGTATGTTGAACACGCCGCTCCAGGCGTTGATGGATGGGTCTATCGTGCTGGAGATCTTGATCTGGTACGAGCCCGTGGCGAGGGTCGACGGGATCCTCCAGTTGTACGTGCCGCTGTTGGACGCACCGGTTGTTATCGTCCTGACCAGCACTCCGTTCTGGTACAGCTCGATGCGTATCGATCCGATGTTCGCCGTCTCCTTCTGCCAGCTGATGGTCATGGTCGTGGAGCGGGTGTAGCTGTTGCCCCCTACCGGCGAGGTGACCGTCAGGACCGGCTTGCGGA
Organism: uncultured Methanomassiliicoccus sp.; assembly: GCA_964426205.1. Taxonomy (GTDB): domain Archaea; phylum Thermoplasmatota; class Thermoplasmata; order Methanomassiliicoccales; family Methanomassiliicoccaceae; genus UBA6. The sequence continues at coordinate 25,952 of CAYRPG010000033.1, forward strand.
TGGAGAACGAGGCGTCGCTCTCGTCGTAGAACTCCGGATGGTTCGATGGGGTGATGCGGATGACGTATCCCGTCCCCGCTGCGAGTGTAGCACTGGAGCTCCAGGTGAAGCTCCCGCTGTTCGACGTGCCGGTGGTCAGGGTGGACATCAGCTTGCCGTTCTGCCACAGGGTTATGTTGACCCTGCCCAGCAGGCTCATGTCCCCCGTCCATTGTATCTGCACGCTCGAACCGGCCACCAGGGTCTCCCCGCCGTTGGGATAGGTGATGGCCAGGGCGGGCGCGCGGATGGTGAAGAGATCGCTGGTGTCGGTCACCGCCGGGTTGCTGGTGTCGGTCATCCTGATGGAATAGTCGCTGCCCGGCACCAGGCTGAAAGGCAGGGTGAAGGTCTGGGTGCCATCGTTGGCCGTGCTGGAGGTCAGGGTCAGCACCGAGGTCCCGCCCTTGAGAAGCTCGACCTTGAGGCCGGGAATGGTACCCAGGCTGGTCCAGGTCACGGTGACCTTACCTCCCGCTACCAGGACCGAGGAGGCGCTCGGAGCGGTGACGGTGACAACCGGGTCGGCCACCGTTATCTTACCAGGGCTGAGGGCGAAGGTGTTCAGGTTGGCCACCGAGCTCACCCTCACCTGGTAACCGGACCCCAGGGGCAGGGAGATGGGGACCTTCCAGCTCTGAGTGCCATCGTTGGTCGTGCTGGAGGCTATGGTGTAGATCACCGTCGATCCCTGGACCAGCTCGAGGCGAACGTTGCCCGACCCGCTGGCCGTCCAGGTGATGGTGTACGCCGTGTTCCGATACCAGGTCACATCGCTCGAAGGACTGGTGACCACTATCGTTCGGTCGGCAGGAAGGGCGGAGACCTCACTGGACTGGGGGCCCTCACCGAACGCGTTCACTGCGCTGACCTTGTAGTAGTAGGTAACGCCGTTGGTCACCGAGGTATCGG
>CAYRPG010000034.1:0-25810 GCA_964426205.1 uncultured Methanomassiliicoccus sp.
GGCGATCGTCAAGAAGGTCGTCGAAGCCCTCTGATCCCGGCCTGGCTTGAAAGAGGAAGTCAGCCACCCACGATCGAGATCGTGAGCTTGCAGCTAGACTCGGCCCCAATCGCCTTGCGGCCTTCGGCCTCATCGTCCGCTGCGTTCGGCTCGCTGACAGAGAGCCTGCCACCGACAGCGGTCAGATCCTCGAAGACAGAGATGTCGAACGGCTTGTTGACGATCTCTTTGGCCGCACGATGGTTCAAGTCCCTGACGAACCGTCTCTCTCGCCCGCTATTCTCCCGCAGCTTGCGCTTCGCGGAGCGAGCGCCTGTGGACTGCAGTTCGGCCTTGAGATGCTGATACCTGCCCTTGACGTTCTTAAGATGCTTGGAGTTGTAGAATGAATTATCGGAGCACACCGCGATATTGTTGATGCCAAGATCCACGCTCAAACGACGGTCCCCGCCGTCGAACGGCGGGGCTTCGCCCTCCACTTGAACATTCAACAAGCATGCGTCACGGCCAACGATCAGTTGAGCGTTCTGCACTCTCCAAGATTGATACTGTCGATAGTGATCGGCTAGGACGAAGTTGTAGTGCTTTCGTCCGACCACCGTGCTGATGGAGCAGTAGCCGGACTCCAGGAACACGCTCAGCGTTCGCTTGTCGCATCGTATGGAGCTGAACGGCTTCTTTCGGATCACATGCTTGAACCTGCACTGCTTGAGCAAGTCGCTGGCCTGGTCCCGAGCGGTCTGAACCAGAGCCGACGGCAATGATAGGAGGTCCGTTCGGATGCTGCGATAGGTCGCACGGTGCAATCTGGTCTTGCTGTATTCGTGGTTCACATTGCCCCAATAAAGGACACGCTGGCACGCCCGGTTGAACATCGCGACCGTCTGAACGAGATCGGATGTGCGCTCCAAGCGAATTCTGATGGTGCGGAACATCTGATTTCAAGAAGGAAATCTGTTCATCATTCGATCGCGGTTACATTCATACAACGATTGAGTTCATCGGTTTCTGGCTATGCGATTATAAATACGCGCATGTCCTTTATTCGAGATGCCGCATGAACGTAGCTGCAGGGGAGGCACCCAGGCAGTCTCACATGAACGGCGAATGTTTCGGCACAGGGAGGATCCCACTTGAAATCGAACAACCAGAAGGCCAAACCGACCAGGAAGGCGCCTGCCACCGCGAAGAAGTCAATCAAGGCCAGGCCGACCAAGAAGACAGAAACGGACCTGCCCTTGCCCGAGGAGCTTGTGGAGGACCTGGACTCCATAGCCGAGAGCGTGATATTCGGAAAGAACCAGAGCCGCACCTATGCGCTCCGTGACGTATGGTTCCCCAGCCTGATGGAGGTCATCAACGATAAGTCGGTGCCCGAGGAGTCGAGGGAAGAGATGCTGTTCCTCACTCTCACCAATGCGCTCCTGGACATGACCATGGACGTGGTGCCTGAGGACATGGCGCTCACCTATGCCCGGAACCTCGATGATTACATCACCGTCACCGTGGTCAACAGCAAGTACGGGGTCGACCTGCTAAAGACCTTCCGCGAGGACTTCAAGAAGAGGGAGGGGGACAACTTCGCTTCCGAGGAGAAGCTGGTCGCCGCCCTGAGCAAGTTCGAGGAGGAGTGGTGGTCGACGCCCCGCGACGATCTGGAAGGCAAGACCCCCAATGATGCCCTGGAGGAGATGGCCGAGAAGTACGGCCTCTGAACCCTATCGTGAGGTGGGCCTCTGCGCCCCGAGTTCAGGTCCACGCTCGTTCTGTCGATAGTCGCCTTCTTCGTGATGATGGGCGTGTCCATCATCTCCCCGGTGCTGCCGTCCTATGGACTGAGCTTCGGCGTATCACTGGCGCTGGTCGGCCTGCTGATCTCCGCCTTCGCCGTCGCCAGGGTGCTCCTGGACATACCGGCCGGTATGTTCAGCGCCCGCTTCGGCATGAGGCGGTTCATGCTGCTGGGGCTGGCGACCATCGCCATCTCGTCCCTCATGGCGGGGGTGGCCGTCAACTACCCCATGCTCCTCGCTGCCCGCATATTCGAGGGGATCGGCTCCGCCCTGTACACCACCACCTCGATCACGGCGGTGAGCCAGCTGGCACCCCCGGAGTCGAGGGGGGTGCACCTCTCCTTCTACCTGTCGACGTTCCTTCTCGGGACGTCGTTCGGGCCGGCGGTGGGGGGTTTCGTCTCTGTGCATCTCGGGCTAGGCGCTCCGTTCATCGTGTACGGCATCTGTGCGGCGGTATCGTTCTTCCTGGTCCTGGGGGCCATCGAGGACGTGAGGCCGGAACCTGGAAAGGTGGAGAAGATAACCCTGCGTCAGCTCGGCCGTCTCCTGACCCGGTTCGACCTCTTGGCCATCAACCTCGCCACCTTCGCCATCTTCATCACCCGTCAGGGCATACTGAACACCATTGTCCCGCTGTACTCCCAATACAACCTCGGGATGGACGAGGGGGTGCTGGGGGTGGTGCTCACGCTCAGCGCGCTGTGCAACATGGGGATGATGGTGACGGCCGGACGGTTGACCGACGTCTACGGCCGCAAGCCCTTCCTCATGGGATCTCTCGTTCTCCTCGCCCTGCTGATATTCATCCTGCCGTTCGTCCATGATGTGCTCGGCTTCACCATCGTCCTCATGGCCATGGGCCTCGCCATCGGTCTTTCCGGTCCCATCGCCGCCTGGGTCGCCGACGTCACCGATCCCGGGGACCTGGGAGCGGCCATGGGGCTGTTCAGGACGATAGGGGACCTCGGGTTCGTGATAGCCCCGGTAGCGCTCGCATCTCTGGCCGGCGACGCCGGTGAGGGCGTCGGCCTCGCTCCGTTCCTCATCGCCGGCATAGCGATCCTGCTCCTGGCCCTCCCTCTACTGAAGACAAGGGACCCCGCGGCCGACAGGCGCGCGGGTGCCTGAGCGGGCATCGTGCGGGGGCCGCAGCCCTCATGCTCGGGACCGATGTCGTTCTTGAACAACAATGGTGAAAAAACCGAGATCGGGCGCCGGCACGGCGGACGCCCCGTATCCGCAAATAGTTCAGGCCCCTCGGGGGGTCGACTCCTCATCCTCGGCGAAGATATGGTCCACGCTGGTGCCCCTCAATTTGCGCCATATGTTGAGGTTCAGGCCATGCCTGATGCTTCCTACTCTATGAGCATTTCGGGACATTATCTCCAGGTACTTGGAGTACCAGTCCGAGCTCTTGCCGGTGCTCAGCTGCTCGGCCTTCTGGCGGGACAGCGCATATTGCTTGACGTCGCAGAGCATGATCTCCCATACTCCATCATCGTCGGTATGGTTCACCATCTCCTGCAACTTCCTAACGCCCTGATTGTAATGCTGCAGGGCCTGGGCCTGGGTCTCGAAAACTCTCCACTCTACCATCTCGCCGTTGAGAGTGGTCATAACGGCACACCTTTCTGATGGCATCTCAATCTCTCCCTTCTCTAAGTTCCCCTACTTATCTGTGCGTATCTGTATAATAAGGTTCTCCGCGGATTCTCCAGTTCACGCACGGCAACCGGCACGATGATGGTAAACCGGCCACGGCACGGAGAAATGGTTTAATGGATGGAACAGGATGGCACCGCATGTCCGCCGCTTCGGCCCCTGGGAAGATTATTTTGATGGGCGAGCATGCCGTCGTTTTCGGTCGACCCGCCATCGCTCTCGCCATCGACCTGAGGCTGCGGTGCTCCGTACGGCCGTCCACGGCCACGATGCTCAACGGCCAGCCCATGGACGAGAGGGCGGGGCCATACATCGACACCGTGCTCCGTGAGCACTGGAAGGGCGGCCCTCTGGCCGTCGACGTCGCATCGGACCTGCCCTCCGGCTCCGGTCTCGGGTCCTCGGCCGCGGTCACCGTGGCCTTGTTGGGGGCCATCGCCGCCTCTGGGGGCAGGATCGTTCCCGAGGACATCGCCCGCCGCGCGTTCGATGTCGAGTCCATGGTCCAGGGACGGGCGAGCCCGATCGATACCTCGATCTCATCTCACGGGAGGGGCATCTTCGTAAGCTCGCAGAAGGGCGACAACCTCCTGTGGGAGATATCCCGCGACACCCGACGGTGGTTCATCCACGATTGCGAGGTGCCGAAGATGACGATAGTGGTCGGGTTCACGGGCAACAAGGCCCCCACCGGGCCGCTGGTGGCGAAGGTGAGGCGCTATGCGGAGCACAGCGGCTTCGCCCGTGAGATCATCGACGAGATAGGCACGCTCACCCTCGATGGCCTAGAGAGGATGAGGCAGGGGGACGTTGAGGCCCTTGGCCGCCTGCTAACGAGGAACCACAACCTGCTGACGATACTGGGAGTATCGACCCCGGAGCTGCAGAAGCTTGTGGACGCGGCCATGCCCTACTCCTACGGCGCCAAGCTCACCGGCGCGGGGGGCGGGGGCAGCATGATCGCGCTCACCGACGAGCCGGAGAAGGTGGCTGCGGCAATAAAGCGGCGCGGAGGCATGCCCTTCATCGTCCGTACTGGGGAGGAAGGGGTCAGGGAAGAGGTCGACAAGTGAGCACCAGCGTTCATTGTCCTCGATAGCGTAGGCCAGTTCTCCCCGGGGCCGTCACCTCCGCATGGAGCATGCTCTTGTCCTTGGACCATGGCCTGACCGGTCAAAGCTCCCTTGAGGCAAAAAAAGGTAGGAACTGGACGCTACTTCACCGGAAGGCGATGATGGTGGCCTTCAGGTTCTTCTCGAGCTTCTGAAGATCCTGGACCTGCCTGTCGTCAAGATCAGCGTACTCCGTCGGCTTGTAGGCGATGAGGATCACTCCCATCTCTTTTTCCAGTTCCTTGATCCGGTTAAGGTTCTCCACCGAAAGCTGCGCTGTTTGAGGGTAGACCATTCGTTCACCCAGAACTGGGTTGGCCTTTTATCGTATATAAGAATTGTTTCAAATGGCGAGAACATCCAATCTCGGAGGAAGTTGGCACCATGAACCTGCCGAAATGCTCCACAAGGCCCGCATGACCGGCTCAAGCCGAAAAACCGTTCGGACCTCTCACCACTGAACGTCTTCTCGATGAACGTCCGGCGGTAAAAAGGGGAACTTTGGAAGGGGTTTGGAGCTCAGATGAACTCCTCGAACTCCTTGACCAGCTCGGGGTGGTGCTGCTTGATCACCGCCAGCAGGCCCTGGACCGACAGCTTCTCCACTCCGTACTTGGAGAAGGTGTGGACGATCTTGTCCAGCGTCTCGTCCGACAGCGTGGTCAGCTTCTCCTTGGCCATCCAGTTGCGCCACTGCTTGTTCTCCAGCCTGTCCCTCCACATGGTCTCGTACTCCTGGAGGGTGTTCATGGTGAGATCGTTCGACCTCACGCCCTTGGCCAGGACCTTGCCGGCGCACATGCCGGCGATGCAGCCGATGGAGATGCCGCCACCGGTGATGGGGTCGATCATCCTGGCAGCGTCGCCGACCAGGACGAGGTTGTCCGTGGAGACCGAATCCAGGGGAGCGCAGATGGACACCGCGCCGGCCACCGCCTCGAGGGGCTGTCCCTTCTTGAGGCCGGGGTTCTTGGCGATGAACTTGTCGAGGTACATCTTGACGTCCGCAGGGTGCTTCACCTTGGAGAGCTGGACCCCGATGCCCACGTTGGCGGTGTCCTCGTTCTTGGGGAAGATCCACACATAGCCGCCCGGTGCGGCGGAGCCAAGGGTGAACTCGCAGTAATCGGGATCGTAGTCGATACCGGTCAGGCGGTACTGATAGCAGGTATCGATGTCCTCGGCCTTAAGGCTGGTATCGATGCCCGCCCAGCGGCCGACCTGGGATTCGTATCCATCGGCGCCGACCACGCACTTTGCCCTGATCTCTATCGGTTCCCCGTATGACTGGGCCCTCACGCCCACGATCTTGCCCCCTTCCCTGAGGAGCGAGGTGGCGGAGGTCTTGAGCATGATCTCGACACCGGCGTGAACGGCATCGGTGGCCAGGGCCTTGTCGAAGAAGACGCGGTCCACCACCCATCCGACCTCGTTGCCGGCGTTCTTCTCGTCCACCAGGAAGGTGTGCCCCGACGGAGATACGATCTTGGCCCCGCGGACCTCGCGGGCGATCCACTTGTTGTCGACGGTGATGCCGACATCGTCGATCCAGTGCTTGGAGATGCCCTCCGCGCACCGGACCGGGGAGCCGATCTCCTGGCGCTTCTCGATCATCAGCACGTCCGCGCCGCCCTTGGCGGCCCACTTGGCGGTCATGCTGCCGGCCGGTCCGGCCCCGACCACGACTATGTCGGTCTCTATCGTTCTCATCTCTTCGCCTCCATGGTGATGGCCCCGACCGGGCAGACCTTTACACAGCGGCCGCAGCGGTTGCACTCATCGCTGAAGACCAGGACCAGGTCGTTAAGGAATATCGCGTTCTTGGGGCAGGAGCCCACGCAGGCTCCGCAATGATGACACTTCTCGATCGATACTAGCATCTAGGCACCTCTCAGGTGTACTCGTTACCCTTGGTCTTTCTCCATTCCACCAGGGGCACCGAGAACTTCTTCTCGACCTCGGTACGGTAGGTGGGTCCGCCGTTGTAAGCGCAGAACGGAATGATCCTCCCGTCAGGGACGACGTAGTGGATGACGCACCTCTTGACCCTCTCCACGTCGTAGTTGTAGTCGTCCTGGAAGTGCATCGAGGATATGAGCATCATCCCCCAGGAGAACTTGGCCAGCCCTTCCTTGGTGTTGTTGTTGAACACGTTGGTCAGCACATCCAGGAACTGGTTCGTGGTCAGCCCTTCCGGCATCTTGCTCTCGTCTATGTGGTCCTTGAGGATCTTCCTTGCCTTCAGCAGGGAGAGCTTCGGGAACGTGGCGTCCTCGGTCTTCTTCGAGAGCTCGTACAGCTCGTGGAAGAGGCCCTCAACGTCCACGAACTGGGTCAGAGGTACGACGGTCTTGTTATCCTTGACGAACCAGTAGGTGGCCATCCCGCAGTGGGGGTGAGCGGTGAAGGTGACCTTTTCCTGCCCGAGCAACGCTGAAGCATAGGAGGAGATGGGCACAACGACCGGGACCGGGTACCAATCCTCCTCGGACGCATAACCGGTCTGCTTCTTGATGTCCTTGATGAGGTCCGGGATGGTATATCGGCCATCCTCCCTCTCCTTCTGGTCGATACGGCCGGTGAACGCCACTGGCTGGAAGTTGACGCCCCGCACGACATCCCCGTTCTTGATGGCGAAGCGGATGATGTCCCCGATCTGATCGTCGTTGAAGCCCCTCACAAGGGTAGGCACCAGGACGATGGAGGGACGGTGCTCTTTGAGGGCACGGACGTTCTCGATCGCCTTCATCTTCACGTCCATCAGCGGCCTCCCGCGGGTCTTCATGTAGATCTCGTCAGTAAGGCCGTCGAACTGCAGGTAGATGGTGTTGAGCCCCGCCTCGGCGCACTTTCGGGCGAACTCCGGGTCCTCGGCCAGTTTAATGCCGTTGGTGGCGACCTGGATCTGGGCGAACTTCAGCTCCTTGGCCTTCTTTATGACATCGAAGAAGCGGGGGTAGATCGTCGGCTCCCCGCCGGAGAACTGGACCGCGGTGCAGGGGACCGGTCTCTCCGCCCTCAGGGTCTCCAGCATCTTGACGACCTCCTCGAAGGAAGGCTCGTAGACGTAGCCAGCCTGGTTGGCGTTGGCGAAGCAGATCGGGCATTTCATGTTGCATCGGTTGGTGAGGTCCAGATTGGCAAGGGCGGTGTGGCTGGTGTGCAGGTTGCACAGCCCGCAGTTGTCTGGACAGGACTTAGCGTTCTGGATCTTGGCGTTGCTGACACCGACCCCGTCATAGGCGAACTTCTCCGCCTTGAGGAACAGGTCCACATCGGACCAGTAGACGTCGGTGACCTTCCCGTGCTCAGGACAGCTCTTCTCCAATAGGACCTTGCCCTCGGACTCGAATATCCTCCCTGGCACTACCTTCTTGCACTCAGGGCACAGCGACTGTGTGTCCTTGGGCAACCCCTTTTTAAGCGCACTCTCCTTTGCTATCATACGAGTGTCATCCCGTTTTCCCCAAGATGCTACATGAGATAATTTAATACTATTGTAGTCCATAAAGCGACAAATGGGGGCATGGACACGGCTTATCACGGACGTCAGGACAGCACCAAATTGGCTCTAGAACGTGAGGACGTCATCTCGCTGCTGAGGCGAACTGGCCTCTCCGATTACGAGGCCAAGGTGTACTTGGCCCTGGTGCAGCGCTCCCACGGCACCGCGGAGGACGTCGCCGACACTGCGGACATCCCGAGGACATCGGCGTACAAGGTGCTCGATGCCCTCAGCAAGAAGGGTTATGTGAACTCGAGGGGCGGCCGGCCGGTGGTGTTCCACCCGGTGCCGCCGCTGGAGATCCGCGACCGCATGGCGGCCGAGATGGAGAGAGGTTTCCAGCTTCTGGACTCCCTCAGGGGATCTCAGACCGAGAAGGGCAGCCCCCAGCTCGTCTACACCATCATAGGCAAGGAAAGCGTCATGGCCAAGATCGGGGAGATGATAGACATGGCCAAGGAGAGGTTCTTCATGTCGTCACCGGACCTCACCGAGCTGAACAACGCCTTCGCCGCCAAGTTCGCCAACGCCATCAAGCGCGGGGTCCACATCACCGTGGTGGCGTTGCCCTCGGTCAAGGTCCCGGAGGCCAGTGAGGTCATAAGGAAGCAGGACCTGCTTGCCACCGATGTCATCACAGATTACGAGATCGCGCTGATGGCGACCCCTGACCTGAGCATTTGCGGCTTCACCGACAACCCCTTCCTGGCAGCTCACCTCGACAACTTCTTCCAGATGTCCCTGGACCGGCCAGAGGGCAAGAAGTAGGGGATGCCGTCGTGACGATGTAGCTTGCAGTTAGCTCTCCGCCTTTTAATCGTCCTTGTCGTCCCTGCCGGCGATGACGCATTACGAGCCGGGCAGTTACGGCAAGTTCATGAGGAGAAGGGCCGACCGAAGGGGGCAGATGCCCTTCTCCGTTATCGCGGTGCTGCTCCTGGTGATCTCCTCAGCAAGCGTGGCGCTGATGTACGGGCTCGATGCGCAGAAAGGTTCCGCGAGGATCCCGCAGGAGAAGCTGGAGGACATGAAGGCGGCTATGGACGCGGCCGTGGAGGACGTCGTCCGCATCGCATATTCCAGCGCAGTGGGGTCCATCAGCGGGACCGCACAGCTTAACAGTGCCGCGCTGCAGGAGCGCTTTCTCTCCTCCTTCAACGACTCGCTCGCTCTCGCCTATCCATCCGTCTCAGGGGACATTCGATCGTCGGTCGTTCACAACATCACTTTGACCTTCCTTTACGCCAGCCTGCAGGAGGCCTTCGCCCGGCATGGCGAGGATATCACCTCCTGGCAGGGATCGAGCGTGCCCGCCTACTTCGTGATCACCGGCAACTACTCGCTGAAGGTCTCCTGCCCGCAGGGAAGTCTGACCCGGACGGTGGAGCTCGAGCGGGACGTCTACGTGCCCCTCCCTCTCCTGTCCTACAAGATGGAGCGGATGAGCGGCGCCGCCTCTCCCATGGGGGAGATAGAGGGCATCGTACAGTACGAGCTCGCCGCCCTGGCCCAGGACCGAGTGCTCAGGGGCTACGGCTCCGAGGCCAGGACCGGGGCCGGGGGCACCGAAGCGATCCTGACCCCCGAGGACGTCCTGCGAGCGGTCAACCTGGCGGTGCTGCTCGTTGAGCTCAGGTATTTCCAGGACATCGGTGCAGTGGACGACGATCTCGGTGCGATCGGACCCATGCTCTCCGGCCTGGAGGGGGAGATCGACCCCGCCGACCTGTTCCTCAGGTCCTACGAGGACGGGGGCATAGACCTGGCGGCCATCGTCGGTCAGGCCCTCTATGCCCGCGCCGATTCCATCGTGCTGAGGTGGATGGACTACCTTGGCCTGATCGACCTTGTGAACCTGGGCGAGAGCATGCTGGAGGTCGGGGAGGACAACCTGTTCGCGGTCATCGACTTCCTCACCGGCGGGGACCACGACAAGGCGGCCATGGTCGAGTACATCTCCAAGGCAATGGCCGAAGCGGGGATCCAGGAGTACGATTACCGGTGGTACTGCTTTGGGGGAGGTGACGTCGTCACCGAGATCCCGAAAATCACCATTCCCGTCCTTGACGATCTGGGAAACAAGGTGTACATGACCTTCCAAGGCGTGGTCCAGATGGACCTGCCTGGCGTTGACGTGTTCTCCTCCCCGGCCTGGGGCGATCTGCGGGAAAGCTATCGCTCGGAGACGCACTCGATCGCCGAGGCGATGAGGAATTACGTGGAGATGGTGGCCTTCGGGATAGCGTCCAACTGCCACCTCTCGCCATTGGAGCTGGAGCTCGACCCCGCAGACGGGAGGACGTTCCTCGAGGAGATCGACGCCCAGCTGACCGAGGCGTTCAGGGACGGTTCCGGGTGGATACAGCCGGCCATCAACAAGGCCAACGAGGTCAGGCACGTCCGGGAGAGCCTCGCCCAGGCCGCCCTGGATTTCATCGACAGCCATTGGATGGAGATCCTGGAGGTCAACAGGTCGCTGGTCAAGGCCTGCTGGGACCTCAGCGGGGTCCTGGTCGAGGAGGAGCTGGGCGGTCTGCCCAACTTCTCCGAGCAACGCAAGCTGGCGGCGCGGAACATGACCTTCATGTCGCTCACCGGCGAGTACTGGGGAGCATGGGACGCCATGTTCGCCGAGCTCATGGACTTCAGGGTCGAACCGTTGCTGGAGAAGCTGCACCATGGGCTGTCGCAGAAGACCGAGGACACCAGCGAGCTGATATCCATGATCACTGACGCCATGACCTCCACCACCGGTCTGGGTCTGCTGACCGCCCTGATGGTGAAGAGCACCATGGATAAGTTCGGGGACGGCCTGACCGCGCAGGGAGGGGCGATGGAGGTCCCCATCGCCACGGGCGGTATGGTCCTGAACCTGGCCGATGGTCAGCAGAGGGTGGAGAGCATCATCGTCGGTTCGTCGCCCCTTCAGCTGTCCGATGATGGCCGGGCCGGATCCCTGCAGGTGTCGATGAAGATGCCCTGGCAGTACGACCGCTCCAACACCTCCTATCCGAACCGGCACGTCACCGATCTGGGAGGCACGACCTCCACGCCGTACCTGACCCAGTGGAACATCTGCTACTCGGGGGACATGGACATGGTGGTGTGCTCGGGCACGGATGCCATCGGCCTGCCGTGCTCGGCGGTCATCCAGCTCCAGGGCTGCTTCACCATCGTGGCCTTCAGCGGATGGTCTCTCGAAGGGGTCGAGTACACCCCCACCGCGACGCTCAGGGGCGATGTGCAGAACATCCTCAATGGACTCTACGACATGATCTGCTCGGCCGCCGAGTCGGTCGGCCACCTATCGGACGGCCTGTTCCTTCTGCTCTATAGACTGATAAGCGATCTGCTCTCCTGCTCCCCAGGGGCGCTGGAATCCATGCAGCAGCTCCTGGCTTCGGGCACCGATTCCATCAAGGACCTCATAACCAGGCACATCGGCGATGTCATCGGGCTGCTGGCCGATGGTTCCTCGGCCATCATGGGAGGGACGACGATCGACCTGCACGTCCTCGGCCTGAGCCTGGCGGTGGTCTTCGCCCCGCGGGACTCGGCCCTCGCCGGGACCGAGGACCGGATGAGGATCGACATGTCCCACTCCTTCGCCGGAGCGAGCATGAGCTCATCCCTTCGCGTTCTCCGCCTGCCGGACGGGGAGCATACCATCGCCGTCTCCCTGTCCATGGAGGCCGATGATTGGTCGGTGGACATCACGATCGATCCGTTGACCAAGGTCTACGAGCACCAGGTCGAGCTCAGGGGATACATGGGTCAGCACGTGATCGAGCTGTACGCCCCTGAGGTGGAGAGGGTCCAGAAGGTCTCCCTCTCCCTGAGCGACATACCCGGCCTGGGGCAGGCGCTGAAGAGCATGCCCTCTCCCGTTCCAGGCACCAAGTGGCACGTCAACGCCGGAATGGAGATGAGCTTCAACATCCTCGGGCGGAGCGGCATCGTGATCAACGAGGTGGAGCTCAACCCCCAGGGCACCGACCGCTCGAGGGAATGGGTCGAGATCTACAATCCCGGGAGCACGGCGGTGGACCTCACAGGTTATGCTCTGATCACATCCCGCGGTGACCAGCACAGGGAGGTCCTGAGCGGGAGCATCGCGGCGCACGGTTATTACGTCCATCAGTTCACCGGCCAGGCCCTGGACAACGGGGACGTCAAGAATTTTCCACTGCAGGAATCGGTGACCCTACTGGACAGGAACGGCAAGAGGGTCGACTCGGCCCCCTGGCTAAAGGACCTCAAAGACGACGGGCGGACGTGGCAGAGAACGCACGACGGCTCATCGCAGTGGGAGTTCAGGGAAGGCTCCCGGGGCAGCTCCAATGGCTTCGTCCTGCTGGACGAGCAGAACATCGAAGGTCTGGCCAAGATGGTCGTGGAGTGCTTCCAGGAGTCCTACCATGAGGTCACCTCCTCGTCCTTCGACATCACGGTGCTTCAGGACATCGTCGCTGGAGCACTGCGGAAGATCATGGACCGCATGCTCGACTCGGTGGAGAAGAGCGTGTCGACCCTCCGTTTCTACATGGAGCTGGGGCTCGATGACCTCACCGGGGCCGCCGGGATGGGCATCACCATGGGTCTGGAGTACGACGGCAAGGCGGTCCGGGACTGCCTGGAGTGGTTCATCGTGGCCATAGGTAAGGTGATGAACGATCCGCTCAACCCCCTGGCCGCGGGCGCCCGAACGCCTGTTCCGATGCAAACCCTTGCCGATCACGTGTTCCTGCAGATGGGCGCTTACATGAAGGTCGGGACCCCCGATGTCGTCCAGGGTATAGTCGAGGCCAAGCTCACCGTGCTGGGAACGATCAAGGTAAGTCTGGGGTCCCTCGGCATCGTGAGCGGAGGTTCGACCACAGGGGTCAGCTTCGGGATCGTTGCCTCTGGCATGGCCGGAGTGAAGGTTCGCCTTGGCACCGACCAGTCGACGGCGGCCTGCTACGATGTGTGGTTGCTGAGGGGCTCGTTGAGGCTTGCGTGAGGCTAATGGAAAGTTCATTAATATACCCCGTCGATATGCGGGCATATGGTCCTTGAGCCAGCTTCCCTGCCTCTAGAGGTTGGGGATGTGCAGTGGATGAACAATTACGGGTGGCCGATACTGGCACTGGTCGGTGTGTTCACCCTGTCGCTTTACCTGTGGTCGTACCTGAGCAAGAACTTCGAGCTCTGGAAGGCTCACGAGGGACGGTATTTCGACTCCGAGGTCCTGGACAGCTCCCGAAGGATGGCCCTCATCTTCATCATATCCTTGCTGGCCATCTCGACCTACGCTGTCGTCTCGATAGTCCTCAACTGGACGGCCGATCCGAGATGGCCAGGCATCACCGTCAACGTCTTCAAGGCCTTCGCCATCATCGTCATCTTCCTTGTGGCCCAGCTTATGGTCCTTGTCCTCAGCCGCATAGCCAGGCGGAGCCGTGCCAACGCCGGGAGCCACAAGACCATGCCCTCGGCCATGGAGTTCACCACCCTCCTGCTGAGCTACGTCATCTACATAGGCTCGATCGTGGTGGTCCTTCTCATCGCCATCTCCATGTTCATGCCTCTGGATCAGCTCTCGAACGACCTCGTCAACTTCCTGAGGACCAACGAGTCGAACATAGTGGTCACCGTGGCCATCATCGTCGGCATCTACCTTGCGATAAAGGTGGAGGTCACCATCTTGGAGGATGTCAAGTTCCGCTCCAAGAAGTTCAACCCTCAGGTCATCGACCTGATGAGCACGGCCATCAGGTACTCGCTGATCATCATCGGTTTCCTGATCGTCGTTTTCAACATCTTCATGATGCTCGGGATGGAGACCGTCGGCGTCCTGCTGGTCGCTGTGACCCTGATATTCATCTGCCTTGGGATCATCCTGTCCTACTCCACCATCCAGAACATCGTGTCCGGCCTGGCCCTCATGGACACCAGTCCGTTCGAGGTCGGGGACCGCATCCGCATCGTCGAGGGCATGATGTGCGATGTCCTGGAGAAGGGGCTGGTCTTCACCAAGGTCAGGACGATGGAGGGTGAGATCGTGGACGTCCCGAACAACGAGATCCTGCGGGGCAGGATATACAACTACTCAAGGGGACCAAGCCACGCTATAAGCGTCCCGGTCAAGGTGTCCTTCGAGATGCCTCATGAGCGGGTCGAGAGCTTTGTGCGGGAAGCGATCGCCAACATCGATGGCATCGTGAAGGAGCCGAAACCGACCATCAGGGCGGTCGAGATCCAGGGGGCCAACATCCTCTACGACATCACCGTCTACACCAAGGATGTGGAGAATGACCCCGTCGTGCGCTCCCTTATAATCACCCGGCTCCAGGAGATATTCCAGACCGAGGGACACAAGGTCATCCTCAGCTAAGGTCCCCGCGGCCGGGCGATCTTCCGGACGGCCCGGCCTCGGGTTCGTTCCTCGACCCTCTTAGCTCGCCTGGACCTCGGGCTCATCGGTCGGGCAGACACCATACTTCCTGCGGAACGCCCAGGTGAGCAGGAACGGCGCGACGATCGTGGTCGCCATGGACATGAAGACGACGACCGAGAACATGCCCTGGGGAACAACCCCCAAGCGCAGCCCGATCGTGGCCACGATGATGCCCACCTCGCCCCTCGGCACCATGCCCACGCCGATGATGTTGGCGGAACCCCGCCCCAGCTTCAGCGAGCCCAGGCCACACCCGATGTACTTGGTGGCGACCGCCAGGATGGTGACGATGACCGCGAGGACGATCACATCGCCGAACGAGGCGAGGTTCACGGACATCCCCACAAAGAGGAAGAAGAACGGCACGAGGAACGCGTTGATGGGCTGGAAATCGTGCTCACATGGCCACTTGTCCTTGAACTCGGCGAAGGCCATGCCCGCCAGGAACGCGCCGATGATGGCCGCCAGCCCTACGTAGGACGCGGCGAACGATAGGCTCAGGCACACGATTATCGCCAATGGGAGGGGGGAGATGGTGATCTTTCTCTTCTTCACGCAGACGACGGCGTCGTCCTCCGGAGCGTGGTTCTTATTGCCGTTCACCCGCTGCCTCGCCTTCGGCAGGACGATGGAACCGAAGAAGATGACCAGGAGGACGAACGCGACCCCCGTGGCCGAGACCAGGATGATGTCCACGATGCCGGTGGACCCGCCCTCGGCGATCCCGACCACGATGGCCAGCACGATCATGCCCAGCACGTCGTCGATGACCGCGGCCCCGATGATGACCCTGGACTCGATGGAGTGCGTCAGGTCCATGTCCTTGATGACCCGGGCGGTGATGCCGACGCTGGTGGCGACCATGGCCGCACCGATGAACAGCGCCTCCGTCTGCCCATGACCAAGGCCCAGGATGAGAGCGAAGCCGATGAAGAACGGGATGATGACCCCCAGAACGGCCACCAGGGTAGCTGTCTTCCCCACTTTCCTGAGCTCCGAGAACGGCGTCTCCAGGCCTACTGAGAACAGCAGGAATATGACGCCAAGCTCGCTGAGGATCTCGAAAAATGAGAAGTCGACGTCCAGGCTCAGCCAGCTGAACAATATGGTGTTGGCGACGAGTATCCCTGCCACTATCTCGCCGATGACCGAGGATATCCCGGCCCGCTCACAGAGTAGCCCGCCTACCTTGGCCAGGGTGAAGAGCACAAGGATCTGTAGCAGGACCGTTTCTATCGTTAACCCGTCCATTATGCATCCCGTTTGCGGAACGGCGGGATGTTATTTAATAAATATGCCGCGATAGCATTTTCCAGAGACTGGATTGCGAAAAGCGTTGAGAGGGGACGGGTTCAGCGGCCGCCCCCTCACGATCACGCCACCGCTTACTCTATGAGCTCCTGACCCTGCATGTACGGCCGGAGGACCTTCGGTATGGTGATGGTGCCGTCCTTGTTCTGGTAGTTCTCCATCACCGCCACCATGGTGCGGGGCAGAGCGACACCAGAGCCGTTCAGGGTGTGAACGAACTCGCTCTTCAGGTGCGGCTCGGGGCGATACTTTATCCGCGCCCGCCTGGCCTGGAAGTCGGTGAAGCAGGAACAGGAGGACACCTCGAGCCACTGCTCGGCCCCGGGAGCGAAGGCCTCGAGGTCATAGGTCTTGGCGCTGGCGAAGCCCATGTCGCCGGTGCACAGCAGGAGGACGCGGTAGGGCAGCTCCAGGCCCTGCAGCACGGCCTCGGCATCGTCCCTGAGGACCTCCAGGTCCTGGAAGGAGGTCTCGGGGAACACGAACTTGACCAGCTCGACCTTGTTGAACTGGTGGACCCGAATGATGCCGCGCGTATCGGCGTTCCTGCCCGCCTCGCGGCGGAACGATGGCAGGTATGCGGTGTAGGCGATCGGCAGCTGCTCTTTTTCGAATATCTCGTCTTGGTGCAGGTTGGTCACCGGCACTTCGGCAGTGGGGTTCAGCCAGAGGTCGTCACGCTCGCACCAGTACATGTCATCCTTCATCTTCGGATATTGGCCGGTCCCGATGACCGCGGCCTTGTTGACGATGGCCGGAGGGAATATCTCGGTATAGCCCTGCTTGTGGTGGAGGTCCAGCATGAACTGGGTCAATGCCCTGTCGAGCCTGGCGCCGTCCCCCTTGAGGACGAAGAACCCGCTCCCGGTGATCTTTGCACCGCGAACGAAGTCGATGATGTCAAGGTCCTCGCCGAGCTCGAAATGCTTCTTGGGCGTGAAGTCGAAGGTGCGGTTCTTGCCATGGGTCCTGACGACGAGGTTGTCCGCGGAATCCTTGCCTTCCGGCACGGAGGCATCGGGGACGTTGGGGATGTTGAGGACGACCTCCGCTCTCGCGGCCTCGAGCTCGAGGACCGAGGCGTCGATCTGCTTGATCCTCTCGGAGACCTGCCTCATCTCGGCTATGACCTTCTTCTTCTCATCTCCCTTGAGCTTGGGCACGGTCTCGGACGCGCGGTTCCTTTCGTACTTCAAACGGTTGCCCTCGTCGATGAGCTTTCGCCACTCCCCGTCGATGCGCAGGAAATCGTCCAACAGCTGCTCGGAATAGTTCCTGTTCCTAAGGGACGCACGCACCTTTTCCGGGTCATTGCGAATGAGATCGATATCTAGCATGGCCAGTCAACTTCACGGCGTCAATGCGCTTTGTCATCAAAAAGGCTTTCCTCGCAGATCAGGACGGTGAATCCCCTGGTCTCCACGACCCTGGCTCCCGCTCTGGCCGCTAGCTCCTTGGCCACCTCGTCCTTGTCCTGGCCCGCCGCGGGCAGGACCCTGACCTTTATGAGCTTGGCCCTCTTCAGCTGCGCCTTGACCTCCTCTACGATCCCCTCGGTCAGGCCTTCCTTCCCCACATGGACCGTCGGATCGATCTCCGAGCCCATCTTCACCAGTTCCTTTCTCGTCTTCTTCGTTGGCATGCTCGACACCTCTCTTCTCGCTCAAGTATGGTACCCGCCTGACGTGACCGCAGGCCAGGCAATGAACGCTGATCCGGCACGACCGCAGGCGGACCCGGCAGTTGTGGCCGGGCACCAGGGCGACCATGCACTCCTTACAATATAGGCGTTCCTTGAGCATGGGAGTATTCGTCCTCATGCCTATGGAACAGGCCAGGGAGACATATCTCCGGCTGCGTTCCTGCCGGTCCTCCTTGGCCTCTATCACGGCAAGGTCCATGAGCCGGGCCATCCGGCGACGGGCTATGCTCCTGGCCTCCCTGTTGGATATCCTCTTCTTGACCATCTGACGACCTTGCCGACCGAGCAGGAGAGGGGGATGGCCATCAAATAGGTTTCGCCCCGGTGAGGAACCTGGTAAAAGGCGGCCAGACCGGCCGATGCGGCCGCATCAGGGCCTCGGGAGGGTCCTATGGCGCTGACGCTGTTCGCTAGGTGCTCCGACCCGGGCTAGAACATCCGCCGTCAGCCAAGCTGCAGCGGGGCGACCCCGAGCTCCTCGTAGGTCAGGATGACCACGGGAAGCTCGCCCATGGTATAGACCCGCTCTATGACATCGTCATAGTATTCCTCGGGCACCACAACGCCAACATAATATCCGTCGTCGGAGGCCTCGTAGTACTGGATCACGGCATCCGGTCTCTTCCAGCTGTCCTCCGTCTCCAGGAACTCGAAGCCCACGAGATGTCCTCGCTCCCTGAGGGTGAGAAGGCCCCAGCTGCCGTCGATCAGTTCATCCTCTATCGACAGGTCAGGATTGGCGTTCGTAAGCATGGTCACTCTTGACCTGATCATCCGTTGGATCTCCACCGGTCCCATCAATCCTACTTTCGAGCAGGAGGTAAAAATAACCTCGCTTGGCCGCCTGGCCTATTCCTGCTCGGCGAGCTTCCTGAACGCCACCGACTGCCCCTTGGTCATGGCCATGAAAGACGCGATCATGATGATCTCCACGATCTCCTCCTTCGTAACGCCCACCCTCAGGGCCTGGGGGATGTGCACGTTCAGGCAGTGCTCGCTTCCCAGGGCGACGCTCGCGGCCAACGCGGCGATCTCGATCTCCTTCCTGCCGAGGTGCTCCGGCTCGAGCAGCAGCCTCTTGGACAGGTCGGTGAACGGGATGAAGATCTCCGGGCTCTCGGCAAGCGTCTTCGACACGAGCGGCACCTCGCCGTAGATGTCGACCAACCTATCGAGCCTCCTCCTGACCTCCGCCATGACATCTGTATCGCGTCCCTCGGCCTCTGACATAAGGGGGCGTATACGCGAAGGGATATTCATTTTTGCATCGCACTAAAATCAATGAAATCTCATTAGAGAACGATGCAATGAATTATATTGTTAGATAGTGATTCGCCGTCCAGGGATGGAAATGGATGCACTCACAGCTTCGGGCGTGATGAACGATGAGTACGCGGCGCGTATTCTGGTGTGGTCGATAGACAAGCCTAGGACCGCTTCGGACATGAGCGAGAACCTTGGGATCCCGATATCCGCTTGTTACAACAGGATCAGGATGCTCGAGAACCTTGGCCTGCTCAGGTGCGCGGACATGAAGATGTCCACGTCCGGAAAGCGCATCGCAGTGTATCAGTCCATGCTGCGCAAGGCGTCGATATTCATGGAGCGGGGCGAGGTCAGGGTCAAGCTCGAGCTGATCGATGGCAAGGTCGAGGATATGTCCCTTGTCAGCGATAAGCCGATGATAACCAAGAACTAGCCAGGCCATTCTTTTTTTCCACCTGGTGGTCCGGGACGGGCCACCAGTTATAAATACAAAAACAATAATGAACCCACCCTTCAAATCGTAATCTCATAGGTGAATCTTTATGTCGCGCAAGCCCGGAAGGATGTACCGTCAGATAAGGGGCCAGGCCTATACCCGCAGGGAGTACATGGGTGGAGTACCCGCCCCACGCATCAATACCTTCGATCTAGGCACCACGAACGGGGACTTCCCCATCGTCATGAGCCTCAAGTTCAAGGAGCCCTGCCAGGTCAGGCACACTTCTCTAGAGGCGGCCCGTATCGCGGCCAACCGTACCCTCAGCAAGGGCACCACCCCCGCGTCGTTCCACCTCAAGATCCGGCCCTACCCGCACATCGTGCTCCGCGAGCACAAGATGGCTACCGGCGCCGGTGCGGACCGTGTGTCCGGTGGAATGAGGGGTGCGTTCGGCAAGGCGGTAGGGACCGCTGCCAGGATGCAGTCCGGTGAGACCGTGATCACCATTCGGGTCACCCAGCAGGCGTTCAAAGTGGCCAAGGAGGCCATGTGGAAGGCCTCGATGAAGCTCCCCTCTCCCTGCTACATCGAGATCGAGAAGGGCGCCGAGCTGGTGTCGTGAACTACCCCGCCCTTGCGGGCGGAGCTTCTTTCTTCATCCACTCGACTTGCTGGATCTTCGCGGAGACCAGTAGAGGCCGAGTGTCCACAAGCGTGAGTTCCGGTCGTTCCGACCGTACCTTCTGAATCCTCGATCGAGGATCACGAGGGAAGAGGCATGGTCACGAGTCATCGTGCATCCGCACGAGCACTCGTGAGCTCTCAGAGAAAGCGCTCTCTTCTCTACTCGACCACATGCAAGGCATTCCTGGCTCGTTCCTCTGGCCTCCACTTGAACGAACAGCTTACTGGCGCTTTCAGCCTTGTAAGCTATCTTTGAGATCAGTGAACTCCAGGTGGCGTCACAAACGCTCCGTGCCATGTGGCCGGCCTCGATCATCTCTTCGAGCGCAGCGAGGTTGGCGTAGAGCTTTTCCAGCTCGGGCCGGATGCACTTGGAGTAGACCTCGTTCAGCTCCGGCCATTCGCCCTTTAACCGGGTGAGGGATTTACCCATCTCGTTTGACGATGGCTGATTTTCATTGCACTATTCCAACATTCGATTGTACGCTCGGCGGCACAGCTCCAGCATCCACAGAAGCTTCCGCTCTTCCTCATGATCCGGATGGGATCGGAACTTGCAGGCGAGCATTTCCCTCGTTCTCTTGAGGTCTTGAGGATATGAACGTCGTTCGGGGAGATGACCGAAACCGCTCTCCATGCCGTTCGCTCCTCCGTTCTCGCAGGGGCTTCTCGCTCGAAGCTAAACATTTTAATCTCTACCCCTTTCCTGTTTTCACATCAACGGAGGATATCGTTTGTACGACTTCAGACTGGAGGAGGTCGCCGCCTGGATAAGGAAGATCGGCGCCCGAACGGTCGCGCTCCAGATGCCCGAGGGCCTGAAGGTCCATGCCCAATCCATCGCCCGTGACCTAGAGGCTAGGACCGGCTCGTCCTTCCTAATAGTAGGCGATCCCTGCTACGGCGCCTGCGACTACACCGTCCGGTTCCGGGACTATTCCGACGCGCTGGTCCAGTTCGGTCACGCCGACATCCCCTCGATGCCGCGCGATGAGCACGTCCTCTTCATCGAGATATTCGTGGACCTGGATATCACCGAGCTGCTGGAGCGGGCGCTTCCGAAGCTTGAAGCAAGGATCGGACTGCTGACCACGGTGCAGCACGTCGGCATGCTCCCGAGAGTGAAGACGTGGCTCGAATCACATGGCAAGCAGGCTCTCATTGGCCGGGGGGATTCGCGCATCAAGTTCGAAGGGCAGGTCCTCGGCTGCAACATAACTTCCATAGAGCCGATAAAGGAGCATGTGGACCAGTTCCTGTACATCGGGAGCGGCAACTTCCATCCGCTCAGCGTTGCGATCGAGTCCGACAGGCCGGTGCTGGTGCTCGACCCCCTGATGAACGAGGTTCGGGAGCTGGGCGATCTGAAGGACCGCATCCTGCGGCAGCGGTTCGCTGCCATCACCCTGGCGTCGGACGCGAAGAAGTTCCTTGTGCTGGTATCCACCAAGGTGGGACAGACCAGGATGGAGCTGGCCAGGGAGCTGAAGCGAAAGGCCGAGGCCCACGGGAGGATCGCGGATATAGTGCTCCTGGAGGAGATCCATCCGGACCGGTTGCTGCCGTACGATGCCGACGCGTACGTGTCGACGGCATGCCCCCGCATCGCCATTGACGATTACCTGCGGTACGGCAGGCCGATCCTGACGCCCATGGAAATGGAGATGGTCCTGGGCGAGAAGCAGTGGTCCGACTACCGCATGGACATGATACTCGGTTGATCGGGCGCACAACGACGGAGGGAGGGGCGCCGCATATCTGGCGCTCCGCTCCCAGTTCGGGCCACGCGGTCTTCGTTCGCTAAGCCCGCCGGACTAGGTTGGCGTGAACTATTAATGTGACTCGGCCAATGACCGCCTCATGATCACCTCTGACCTCGTTCTCTCCAAGGCCAGGTCCAGCGGAATGCGCATCGGCATAGGGGCCGGGACCGACGAGCGGAAGGTGAACGAAAGCCGGGACGAGGCGGTGGCCAAAGGATACGGCGACGTCGTGGTCTACCACGATGCGCTTCTTCTTGCCAGGGACCTGCACGATGGGAAGATCGACGCCGCGGTCAGGGGCGACATGGGCTCCAACCAGGCGATGGCCGCCGTGAGGTCGGTGTTCGGCATCAACAAGGTCCTGAGAGCTGCCTTCCTCGAGCCTGTCGGCGGCAGGATGTTCCTCTTCTCTCCGGTGGGCATCGACGAAGGGTGGACGGTGGAGGAGAAGGTCGAGCTGGCGAGGCTTTCGGTGAGAACTCTCAAGCCGATCGTGTCGACCCCGGTCGTCGGCATCATGTGCGGCGGCCGGAGCTCCGACCGCGGACGGATGGCGGAGGTGGACCGCACCATCGACGACGGCGCCGAGGTCGTCAGGCGCTTGGTCCGCGAGGGGATCGATGCCCGCGATGTGCAGATCCTCATCGAGGACGCCTCGAAAGAGTGCGATGTCATCGTCGCGCCGGACGGCATATCCGGAAATCTCGTGTTCCGCACCCTGCACTTCCTCGGGAAAGGGAAGGCGCTGGGCGCCCCGGTCCTCAACATCGACCGGCCGTACATCGATACCTCGAGGGCCAAGGCCTCCTACGTAGACTCGATCGCCCTGGCCGCGGTCCTGGCCGCCAGGAAGATGAGGTAGTGCTGCCCCGTTCTTGGTCTGGGGATGCGACCGGTACCTGATATTGAACATCACCAATTAATATCCGCGGACCGATATATCTATGAGTAGAGAATGGAGAGGTCATCTGTGCGCGCTTGGCGATCCCCGCTGAGAATGGATGGAAGCGATCTTGTCGTGATCCTTCAAACTGAGGTCATACTCGGCCTGACGCTGTTGATCATCGGATCTTTGATGCTCACGCAAGGGGTTACGGCGTCTTCCTTTGGCGCATCCCTGCCCTTGATGCTGGCGGTGAGCGGATCGTTGCTTGCAATCATTGGCGCTCTGTCCCTGCGGTGGACCAAGGGAAGATTGGCAGAGATCGACGCTGAGGGCGACAGGGAAGAGTGGAGGAGGTTCCTTATCGCTGCATCTACGGGCATGGTGATATCGATCGCCCTGGTTATGCTCAACATCAAGCTGGAGCTCACCATCGGCTTCCCACTAGCGGTCTTTGGCATGTTCCTTTTCTGGCAATTCGTTCTTGGGAAGAGGAAGAGGCGTGAGTGCTAACATAGGTACTTTTCCTCAAGGATCCCCATTCCCCCCTATCACGCTGAGCTCACGGGGGCAAAATCGACGAAAGAGGCAGGGTATGGAGTAAGGACGGTAGCCCCCTACCGGACAAGCACTCTTCGTTCCAGAGAGCGTAAATATCGGTGAGCTACCCCGCCCCGGTGAACTATTCTTCTTGTATAATCGGCTTGGCCTGCAATGCGTTCCCTTACGACCGTGGCGACCGCTTGTCCGCTAGCGCAAGTTACGATCTTTCCGACCTACCTCCGTTTTCTTCGATCAAGGAGCACGGGGGGAGGGGCATGGTCCCGACCGCCCTTATGATCACAGCGGCGGTCGCGAACTCTTGAAGAAAGCGTTCTAGGTACCGTTCCACTATGGGGCGGACAGATCCGGCTCGTTCCCCGGCGTCGACCTTGACGAACAGCTTACCAGCTCCCTCAGCCGTGTAGGCCAACTTCTGGTCGGGCGAACTCCAGGCGGCATCCTCAACACCGCCCGCTAGCTTGTGTTCAGGCCCCTCGTGCATCGTGCTGCGTGCTCAGCACCTCTGGTCGTTCGATTTCCATGGCTCGTAGGATCAGCTCTGGAGCTGAGATGGAGATGATCACAGCGATCGCTCCAATGCGAGATCTGGCTCAACCGAACACGGTCATCCTTAGGGTGTGTCAGGCATGCGATACGAACGGTTCGTGAGTTCCTTGCCAGTATAAGGCGAAGGTGTCAAATCCTTAATAGCAAGATACATCTCTGATAAACATGAGGATCGAGATAGACGGCGAGTATTCGGGCATCAAGTTCTCTGCCTCCCATTTCATACCTGGACATGAAAAGTGCGGAAGGCTCCACGGGCACAGCTATACGCTGCACCTCGTGCTCTATGGCGAGACGGCCGATGACGGCATGGTCATGGACTTCGTCGATCTGAAGAAAGCGCTGAAGAAGATCGTGGACGAGCTCGACCACCGCGTCCTCCTGCCATCGCGCTCCAAGAACGTTTTGATCAAGAAGGGTCACGAGGTCGAGGTGATGGTCGGGGCCAAGAGGTACGTCTTCCCCAACGAGGACGTGGCCATCCTGAACCTGGCGCAGACCAGCGCGGAGGAGCTGGCAGAGCATATCATCAACCGCCTGCTCAAGCTGCTGGAGCTGCCGTCCAACGTGTCCATCGTGGAGGTCGGTCTGGACGAAGAGAGGGGTCAGACCGCCTGGGTGAAGAGAGAGGTGGGGGATTGAGCAAGGCGGTGGTGCTGCTCTCCGGAGGTCTCGACTCAACGACCACCCTGGCCTACGCCATTTCCCAGGGGTACGAGGTCGTACCGCTCACCGTGAGCTACGGTCAGAGGCACTCCCGCGAGCTCCGCTCGGCGAAGGCAGTGGCCGAGCACTACGGCGTCAAGCACCACGTCATGACCGACCTTGACCTGAGCTTTCTGACCACCAGCGCGCTCACGTCGACGATGGTGGACGTCCCCCAGCGCACCTCCTTGGAAGGTATCTCCGAAGAGATCCCCGTAACCTATGTGCCGGCGAGGAACATCATCATGCTGAGCCTCGCGGCCGGGCTATGTGAGACCGTCGGCGGCGATGCCGTATTCATCGGCGCGAACGCCGTCGATTATTCTGGTTATCCCGACTGCCGCCCGGAGTTCCTGGAGGCATTCCAGCACGTCCTCAGGGTCGGCACCAAGGCTGGGGTGGAAGGACGCCCGATCAAGGTGGAGGCGCCGATCCTCAACATGAGCAAGGGCGAGATAGTCGCCCTGGCCAAGAAGCTGGGAGCGCCTCTGCATCTCACCTGGTCATGCTACCGGGGCGGTGAGAAGGCATGCGGCCGCTGTGATTCCTGCCTCCTCCGCCTCAAGGGCTTCCAGGAAGCTGGTGTGAAAGACCCCGTACCTTACGAGGAGTAGAGATGAGGATCTGCGAGATATTCTACTCCCTGCAGGGCGAGGGTGTGCTCATGGGCACGCCGACGACCTTCGTACGGACCGTGGGATGCAACCTAGAGTGCGTATGGTGCGACACGAAGTATGCCAGACAGGGCGGGGAGGAGATGACGGTGGACAGGGTCTTCGAGGAGATCGAGCGGAAGAACGTCCCGTTCGTCAGCATCACCGGGGGCGAGCCGCTCCTGCAGGAGGACATCTACCGCCTGATCAACATGCTCATCGACAACGAGTACCACGTGACCATCGAGACCAATGGTTCACTTCCCCTGGAATCGATCCCTGACTCCGAGGAGATCATGATCTCCTTGGACATCAAGTGCCCCAGCTCGGGCATGGCGGACCGCAACCGGCTCGAAAACCTGGAGTTCCTCTGCCCCAGGGACCAGGTGAAGTTCGTCATCGCCGACAGGGTGGACTACCTGTTCGCCAGGAAGGTGCTCAGGGAGCACGACATCAACGCGCCGGTGATCTTCACCCCGGTGGGGGGCACGACGCTCAAGCCGCTGGCCGAGTGGGTCCTGGCGGACCGCCTGATGGTCAGGGTCATGCCCCAGCTTCATAAGATTATCTGGGGGGAGAAGCGGGGCGTATAGGGCTGCCAGGCCAGGTGGGCCGACCCACCTCCGAAAGGGGCAAGGGTCCGGCCCCCATGGTCTCTGTCACGCTCTCCACGGACATGCCGGACGGCGGCCGGCGGGCATAGAAGGATTTAATACCGCCAACCTTTTTATACCACTGCCGTGAACGAGTCCCGGATCAGCTGCGTCTGTGCCACAGAAG
>CAYRPG010000035.1:0-23061 GCA_964426205.1 uncultured Methanomassiliicoccus sp.
CTAATTTTATCGTTGAGATCACCTCGGAGGCGCGATATTGGCCAGGAAGAAAGTGGACCTCGAGACGCTGCTGGGCTATTCCTTCAACGAACCGGAGCTAATGGAGAGAGTTGTCGCTCACAGGGGCGCAGCGAACGACGCCAGGGCACCCAAGGACATGAAGGGCCCCGGGCTCGCCGTGCTCGGCGAGGCGGTGATATGCTGCACGGTGGTCAACCACTTCTTCTCGCAGGGCATGAGCCAGGCGCAGATCAACGAGGAACGGGCAGCGAGGGTGTGCCGGGAGAACTACGTTCGCATCGCCGAGGAGATCGGCCTAGGCGACTGCCTCATGCCGTCCAAGGGAGCGCGGGCCGGGACCCTGCGCGGCAGCGCGCTGGGGGAGAGGTTCGAGGAGCTCATGGGGGCGGTGTACCTGGACGACGTCAACGCCGGGGGGAACGGCATAGGGGCATGCTGGGAAGTGCTCAGGAACGTCAGCATGATCTGAGCCGCCGGCGTGCCGGTACCGCCGTCCCGAAAGGGTTTTCTAACCTTTGTTGCCAACCGAAGGCGAGGAGAACCATGAACCATACCATCATCCATTTTGAGATACCGGCGGGCGACCTGGACAAGATGAAGGCGTTCTACAGGAACGTGTTCGGCTGGAAGTACGGGGAGGTCCCTGAGATGGACTACACGGTGGTCCAAACCGTGCCCACGGACGAGAGGGGCATGATCAAGGAGCCGGGGGTCAATGGCGGGATCTACAAGAGGACGGCGAAGGAGCAGGTGCCGCTCAACTACATCAGCGTGGAGGATGTCGATGAGTTCATCGACAGGGCGGTAAAGAACGGCGGGAAGGTGAGGACGGCGAAGACGCCCATCCCCCACGTCGGTGACATCGCGGTCATCATCGACCCCGAGGGGAACCCGCTGGGGATCATCCGGCCGGAGATGTGACCTCGTTCAGAGGCCTTTCCACCGCTGGCGGTGATTGAACCGGGGCTGCTCGTGCACTTCGGTCCTCGCGGGAGGCATCGCCCCGTAGCCTGCAGGTCGGCGCGGCCTCAGGTAGGCGGACCCGCCGCTGGTCCGGTCGTGGGCGACCTTCATGACCAGCACGAACCACATGGCGTAGGCCGCAAGCACCACGAGCACACCTGGCCAGTAGATCGCGAACAGGAAGGCCACGCACGCCGCGGTGAGCAGGGTGACCAGGACCAGGGAGGCAACGCATCGGCCGATGTACGCTTGGTTCCCGGGCTCCGTGCCCAGGTTGCTGTAGTTGATCTGCCTGACCACCGGCGCCAGGACCGCCTGCAGGACGAACCACATGAGCCCCGCGGCCAGCACCGTCACGGCGAAGGCCATGATGTGCGGGAGGCCCGAGGTCGCGATCAGCGCAAGGATGGCCGCGAGGTAGAAGACCTCGGCCGCGAGCAGCCACCGCGAGCCGCGGTAGATGCGATACCCGCTGCCGGGCATGATCAGCTTGCTGAGGGTCCTCGCCACCACCGCCGCGGAGTACTTGATGAAGTGGGGCATCCTCCGGGCCAGGACGTCGGCGATGCGGTTGCTGCGGCGCATCAGCAGGGGGCACAGCGCGCTCATGATGAAGGTGAGCGCACCGGCGAGGGGGTAAAGCTCGGCGCCCTTGGTGGTCGCGACGGAGCGCTTGGCCACGCTCGCGTACAGCACCGACTCCGCCCCGCGGGCGCACAGCGACGTGGAGACGGCGACCGCCTGCTTCGAGGTGTAGCCCATGAGGTACGAGACCATCGCGGTGATGAACACATCGTCCACCAGCACGAGTACCACGACGATGAGCACGACCCCGACGATCGACGGGAACAGGCCGGGATCGATCATCATGCCGAACCCCATGAAGAAGACGGCCACGAAGGCATCGCGGAAGGGGGCCATCTTCTCCTCCATGCGCTTGGTGATCTTCGTCTCCGCAAAGGTCATGCCGATGAAGAACGCCCCTATCATCGCCGGGATGCCGAAGAACTCGGCCACCGCGGCGGCCATGCACACCACCCCGAGAGCGAAGATGACGAACATCTCGTCGTTCTTCATCCTGACCAGGTAGCGCACCGTGCGGGGGATGACGAGGAGCGCCAGCACGGCGAAGAACGCCACGAAGATTACGGAGCCCAGGAGGAAGCCTGTCAGCGAGGTCTCGGCCGAGGTCTTCACCATCAGCCCGCCGATGGTCGCGAGGAACACGGCGGAGATGAAGTCCTCGACGATCATCACCCCGAGGAGAAAATCGGTCTCCGGGTTGTCCAGGCGGCCGAGCTCGATGATCGACTTCATCGCCACCGCCGCGCAGCTCATGGCGACGATCGAGGCGAGGAACACGGTGTCCAGGAACGGCCATCCCAGGGCGGTCCCCAGCAGGATGCCGGTGAACAGGTTGACCCCTACGTTCATCAGCGACAGGATGATCGCCGGCCTCTCCACCTTCCGCAGCTTGGTGATGGAGAACTCCAGCCCCACGAAGAACATCAGCAGCACTATGCCCAGGTCGGAGATGAGATCTATGAGCTCGGAGTCGCCGATCAGTCCGCCATAGTGGAGGCCGAGGACGTCCAGATGGATGTTCGGGCCGATGAGGATGCCGGCGATGATGTAGCCGAACACCGCGCTCTGCTTGGTCCGGCCGGCCAGGGCGGCGCCTAGGAAGGCGACGAGCATTATGACGCCCACTTCCAGCATTATGCCGCTATCGGTCACTGTCGTTCCTCTTCGGACCCTGCGGCAGAGGGGCATCACGACCGGGCATCGTGCCACCGCCGGGCTGGCACGGCCCGAGCTTCGCTAGCCCTCCTGGCCCCCCAGAAGTCCAGTGCATCCCTGCCCCGAGGTAACGGGGGGTACGTACATTAACCTTGCTCAGTGCGGTGCACGACCAGGAAAGGGACAGCACCGGCCTCCTGCCTGGAAGGGGGCGATGAGCGGGCTTGGCATTGGGACGGGGGCGTACGGCCTTCCTGGTCCGGCCGCCATATTGCTGTCGATGGAACGCGGCCCTACTCACCGTCCTCCGGGGTGCGGCTCGGCATGACGCCCTAACCCTCGCCGGCCTAGTGGTCAACGAGCCATCAAAAAGGTATTGATGGTGTTCGGAGGTAGGGGGACACTTGCGAGTTGAGGAACGATGGAGATCGACGGTTCGTTCGGGGAGGGTGGCGGTCAGGTCCTTCGCTGCTCGGTAGCGCTGTCGGCGCTTACCGGCAGGGAGGTAACGATAAAGAACATCCGGGCCAAGAGGGGCAAGCCCGGGCTGGCCGCGCAGCACCTCACGGCGGTGCTGGGCGTCGCAAGCCTGTGCGACGGGGACGTCGAGGGCGCCTTCGTCGGCTCGGGGTCCATCACCTTCCGCCCCGGGAAGG
Source organism: uncultured Methanomassiliicoccus sp. (assembly GCA_964426205.1). GTDB lineage: Archaea > Thermoplasmatota > Thermoplasmata > Methanomassiliicoccales > Methanomassiliicoccaceae > UBA6. Next base: position 3,381 of record CAYRPG010000035.1, read on the forward strand.
TCCTCGGCGGCAGCTATCAGCTGGACGTGGGGACCGCGGGCAGCACCACCCTGGTGCTGCAGTCCTGCCTTTTGGCCTCGCTGCACGCGCAGGCCACCACCGAGCTCGAGGTGAGGGGAGGCACCAACGTCCAGATGTCCCCTCCCATCGATTACTACTCGAACGTCCTCATCCCCATGCTGGGGAGGATGGGCTACGATGTGCAGGTGGAGCTTGTCTCCCGCGGCTTCTACCCCCAGGGGGGCGGGGTGGTGAAGGCGTTCATCGCCCCCTGCCCGGGGCTGAAGCCCCTGGACCTCAGGGAGCGCGGGCGCCTCGAGGAGGTGGGCGGGGAGTGCTTCGCGCAGAACCTTCCGGACCACGTCGCACATCGCATGGAGGACGCCGCCAGGCAGGCGCTGGTCGAGCACGAGCTGCGGCTGCGCGCCCACCGCACCTCGGGCCGCTCCACCGGCGCAGGGACGGCGCTGTTCGCGCGGTATCACAACACCGTGCTGGGGGCTGACGGCCTGGGAAAGAAGGGGGTGCCCGCGGAGATGGTCGGCGAGGAGGCGGGGCGGAACCTGAAGCGGGAGATGGACGGCCCCGGCACGCTGGACGCCCATGCCGCCGATCAGCTCCTCCCGTACATGGCCCTGGCCGACGGGCCCTCGACCTTCCGGGTCCGGGAGGTCACCGAGCATCTCCGGACCCAGATGTGGCTGCTCCGCCAGTTCCTGGACGTCGGGTTCGTCCAGGCCAGGGAGGGCGATGGCACGACGATCGAGGTTCAGCCTAGCCATACATCCCGGGAACGGTGACCTTCCGGAGCTCGTCCTCCTTCCCCGCCTTCTCGTACATGTCCTTCAGGTTCTGCTCGATGGCCTCGGCCTCCTTGACCAGGGGGCCGATGTCCAGCGAATCCCGGAGGACCAGCCGGTTGATCGCGCGGGTGACCGCCGCGGCCGCCCGGGCGTCGGGGAACTCGGTGCTCGCCTCCGAGAGGATGGCCACCACGTCGAAGGTGCGGTTGACGCCCTCGTTGAGCAGCACGCCGGACAGGCCTACGATGATCCCGCCCTCGAATATGTCCACCTCGTTGTTCTTGAGCAGCTCCCTGGCCTCGGGCGTCGAGCCGATGCCGAGCACACGCCCGGTCCCATCGGGAGCGGGGGTCCGCCCGCTCTGCTTGGTGCTGATCCCCTCGGGGCAGATGATCATGCGGCACTTGTGGTCCTCGACCCAGTCCATGATCGTCTTCCCCAGCTCCTTGATGATGTGCGGGGGAGGCTGGAACTCGGAGACGATGACCACGAGGCGGTCGCCTTCCCCTCCGATGTTCCCAGCGTAGAGGCGGACGGGGCCGTTGGGTATCCCGTTCCTGATCATGGACACCGCCGGGAAGGTGTCCGAGTCGACCACCGCTACCTGGCGCAGACCCAGGGAGCTCACGATGTAGTTGGCGACGATGGAGCCGACCAGCCCGATCGACGGGAAGCCGTCCAGCACGTACGCGCCCCGCAGGTTCATCTCCTCGATCTCGATGATCCTGATGTAGCTCATGCTCCTTCGATTCCAACGCCCTGCTAATAAGGGATGTGGGAAGCATTATAGGCCGGGCGCCGGATTTTGGGACGCATGAGACCCACGGTGACGGTGAACTGCGCCATGACCGCCGACGGTAAGATCGCGGGACGGTCCCGCAGGCAGCTGAGGATATCGTCGCCCGAGGACCTCGACAGGGTCAAGAGGCTGAGGGCGGCCTCGGACGCCATCCTCGTGGGCGTGGGCACCATCATGGCGGACGACCCCCACCTCACGGTGAAGGGCCTTCCCCCGGAGAGGAACCCGCTGAGGGTGGTCCTCGATCCTCACGGCCGCACCCCGGACTCGGCGCGGGTGCTCGACGACCGGGCGCGGACGCTCATCGTCACCGGCGAGGGATGCCCGCGCACCTGGCCCAGGGGCGAGGTGCTGCGCGCGGGCGGGGACCGCATCGACCTCCAGCGCGTGCTCTCCGAGCTTTACGAGCGCGGGGTCCGCTCGCTGATGGTCGAGGGGGGCGGGGAGACCATCTTCCGCTTCTTCGAGAGCGGGCTGGTCGACCGCTACATGGTGTTCGTGGGCGGCCTGATCGTCGGCGGCCGGGGCTCGCCGACCCCGGCGGACGGCGACGGGCTGCCGGAGGAGCGCGCGGTCAGGCTGAGGCTCGCCGGCTGCGAGCGGCTGGGGGACGGCGTCCTGCTCACCTACGAGGTCGGCGATGGCCAGGCATAGGTTCCTGGCCGACGAGATGCTTGGCACCCTGGCCCGGTGGCTCAGGATGATAGGCTATGACACCGAGTACGCCCGCGACCTCCTCGACAGCGAGGTGCTGGAACTGGCAAGGGCCGAGGGCCGCATCGTTCTGACGAGGGACAGGCAGCTGGCGGAGAGGGCTCGTGACCATGGGCTGCTCATCGAAAGCGATACGCTGGAGGAGCAGCTGGAGCAGGTGATCTCGACCTTCGGCCTGAGGAGCGACCGCCCCATGACCAGGTGCACGGTGTGCAACGGCGAGCTGAGGACCGTCGGAAGGGAGGAGGTGAGGGGCAGCGTGCCGGAGCGCGTCCTCTCGCTGCGCACCGAGTTCTATCTCTGCCCGGATTGCGGGCAGATATACTGGAAAGGTACGCACTGGGAGGACATCGAGAGGAGGCTGGAGAGGCTGCTGGGTCCTATAGACGATAGTAGTCCTCGCTGACGATCTTTCCGGAGCTGGCGTTCACGATGATTATGCCGTGCACGCCCTCGACGCACCATATGGGGATGTAGAAGACGCCGCGGTCCTCGAGCTGGATCTCGTCCTCGCGCGGCGTGACCTTCCGCTTCTCCGTGATGGTGACGTGATTCTCCTCGCGGATGCTCTCCTTGTCGTAGGAGTTGACCCTCACCAGCTCGCGCTTCGCCAGGCGTCTGGCGTCATCGGTTGATACCGCCGGCTCGAGGGTGCGGTGAGTGATCTCGAGCGCATAGACGACCTCGGTCCGCTCGTTCCAGGACTCGACCTTGTGCGTCAGGCCGTTCACCGACAGCACCCCGCGCTCCACGCCCACCTTCTCCTCGCCCATGTACAGCGGGCACAGGTAACCGTAGACGTAGTGGGGCACCAGCTCCAGCCGGTACCGGAACCCGGAGACGGTCTTGCGGGATAGCTCCCTGATGTCGTCCGCGCCGAGGACCGGGCGGACGATGCGCTCCCCCACCGAAGCGTCCTTCACGTCCTCCAGGAGCTCCGGTGACACGAGCTTGGGGTAGTCCTCGGCGACCAGCTCGTCCACCAGGCCGTGGTCGCGGTCCCCCATCACCCTCTCGATGCGTGTCCGCCCGATCTCGTGCTCCAGGGCGCTGCGGTCCCACACCGTCACCGAGCGGTCCAGGGTGTCCAGGAAGGCAGGGGGCACCGCCTCCAGGGTGGCGATGACCTTCTTTCCGGAATGGTTCTTGAACTTGTTGAGAAAGGCGTCCACCGCAGCTCGGTCGATCGAGGTCATCAGAAGGAAGAGGATCTCCCGATCGCCCTTCCGGGCCACCATGTGGTCCTCCCGTTCGGTGACCACGAAGTCACGAGCCTGCAGGATCTCGGAGACCAATTTGGCTAATGACGTATAAGTGCACCCTGGCCCGAATCATGATGGGGTCATAAATACGTTTCCAGCGGGTTTCCCGACGGTGTTCGCCACCGGCCGTTACCGCGTAAAAAGGCGGGCATCGGACGTTTTAATAATATAGATGGCCTAGCCCCTTTCAGGATGGGGGTTTTTCGGTGGACCGCAAGATGCTGGTCGCTGTGATGATCGTAGTGCTAGTAGTCGTCTCCAGCGTGGCCGCCGTGCTCCTTGCCGGTCCGGGCAGGAGCACGGAGACGCCGGCCGAGGACCGCCGGACCGCGAGAGCGTGGGTCGACCTAGCCTCCATCCCCTCCGGAGAGGTGCAGGACAAGGACCGCTGGGGGAGCGTGGAGACCTTCGCCGGGGCGGCCACCGGGACGCTGAGCTATTATCACCAGGTCTCCTTCCACCAGACCTCGGGCACGGAGTGCGTGGTCCTCGGCGGCGAGGTGTGGTGCATGATGCGCGCCAATGCCACCGGGGCGGTGCTGCTCCGCTACACCCCGACGATCCAGGGAACGGGATGGAACATCTCCTTCGAGTGCTATGCCCCCCAGGCCGGGGACGCCCTCGACCCTTCCGCCGGCACCCAGCAGATAGGCCTGACGGCCGCCCTCATCGACCGCCAGGGCGTCGCCCTGGCCGCGGTCGACCTCTCCTACGGGACGCCGGGGGACAACTACGTCAGGCTCCGGGAGATCGCCACCGGCAACACCACCTACCTCAGCGGGTCCATGGTGCCGTCCGATACGGTGAGGGGCGCCCTCGAGGGCTTCGCTCCCCAGCGCTACATCGTTTCCTTCCAGACCATGGACGGCACGAGCTGCCTGGTGACGGTCATGCGCACCTCCGGGGTGGTCGTGGGACAGGGGGTGGTGGAGGTCCCGCACGGCTGGGGCGGGGCGGCGCAGCTGGTGCTGAGCACGACGTCCACCGTCCTCGCGATCAAGAGCCCGGACCCCAACGTGCCGTGGGTGATCGACACCCACAGCGGGGCATGGGTCGTCGACAACCTGGCCTGCCGCGGGGCCACCGCCCCGTACCCCTTGACCGGCCCGCTCTACGAGTACGCCGCGGAGGGCTCCGGCGTTCCATACAAAACGCCGCTCGCCGGGCAGGCGCACCCTGGCGCCTCGGTGACCATCGGCGGCAGGGACGCCGCCTTCAACGCCACCACCGGAAGGTACGAGGCCGACCTCAGGATCGATGCGGGATGGGGGAAGAGCGTGCCCTACACCGTCACCATGGACGGGGTGGTCGTGGACGACATCATGGGGCTGACCATGATGACCTCGGCCCGGAACGCCTTCGTCAGCGAGTGGTGGAACGGGTGGGACTGGGTGAGCGTGTTCGGCATCGATGACTGCGTCGGCCCGGACAGCGCGCTGAACGAGTACAAGGGATATGCCCACCCGCTCACGGCCTACCTCTACGCCCCCGGGGGGTCGTCCAGCCAGACGCTCACCTACCCGTACCTGGAGATCGCCCTCCATTACCCCCATGACTGGCAGGACGGGACGGTGAAGTTCTGGGGCGATGCGGTCGACCAGGCGCAGCGCGGCATCACCTTCCTGAGGGAGAACTACGATTACGCCAGCCGGTGGGACGCGCCCGCCAACGGGGGGAGGGGGGACACCTACATCTCCATGGCCAACCCGGGCAACAAGGCCACCTACCAGCTGCTGTATGCGCTGTACGGGGCGGGGATACGCGTGGACGGGCGGTCGTCGGAGAAGGAGGCAGGTGCGCCCGGCAACCACACCCAGCTCGGTTCCTGGTACGACTTCGGAGGCTACGGAGGCTCGGGCGCAGGGTGGTATCCCTACCGCGCGATCGACCTCATGGACTCGGCCCGTCTCCTCAGCTGGGACGGGGGGCAGGACTGGAGCTCAGCCTTCGGGCGGGTGAGCAGCGTGGCGGAGAACCACGGGGTGCTCAGGGTCTACGGCCACCCCAACAAGGTCATCGCCATACCGGCGCTCCTGCACTGGATCGACGACCCCAAGACCAACTACTCGCTGGAGAACTGGAAAGCGACCGACGGGGAGGTGGCCAGCTACATCTACGGCCGGTGGTCCACCGACCTGAGCTTCTACGCCGGCGCCTCGGACGCCAACACCTGGGTGTACAACGTCAGCAAGGCGGACGCCGCCGGGGCGGGATACTGGAACGTTCCGATCACCATCGGCATCGACCTGAACGGAAGGACCGTGAAGAACGTGGTGGTGAAGGACGGGTCGCAGACGCTCAACATGAGGGCGGGGTCCCTCGGCGACCTGAAGGGCGCCAGGATAATGGACTCCGGCTACGACATCAGGAACGGCGTGCTGTACGTCTCCAGCATGTGGTCGAACGGCTCGAGGATCACGGTGACCTTCGAGGACGGGGCCTCCGCCCCGGTGCTCGACCTGACCCCGGCGGCGCCGATGATCATGCGGGCCGATGACCGCTAGGGACTTATCCCGGGGCGAGCATGGAGAGGTCATGGACCGCTATCGGGCGATGAGGCTCACCGGGGGATCGCTGGTCCTGCTGGGCGTGCTGCTCCTCGCATGGGCGGTGCTGCAGGGCGCTGTGTCCTTCGCGCTCGTGCTCATAGTGCCGGTGCTCTATGGAACGAGCCCGCTGATGGCCGTGTCCATGCTCATGGTCTTCGCCGGCCTGGTCCTGGTGTTCATGTCGTTCTTCAGGCCCGCGGAGCGCACGGGCCCGGTGGCCTCCCCGGAGGGCGTTAAGAAGGAGTGGGGCGGCGTGATACTCATCGGGCCGATACCCATCGTCATCGGCTCGGCCGGGATGCTGAGGGGTCGGGGAGCGCTCGCCCTGCTGGCGGTGCTGGCGACCTTCATGCTCGTTATCTTTCTCTTTACCTTACTGCGGTGAGCCGCCGGGCGCACTCCTCGGTGGTCTCGTCCTTCTGACGGGACCCCCTTAGCTCCGAGGTGATGAGGATGTAGCGCTCGAAGTCGAGGCCCCTGTTCCTGAGCACCCGGCCGAGCGCGTGCTCGACCCCCTCCTTGCGCAGCTTGGCCTCCAGCGCCTCCCTGAGCAGCGAGAGGTCCTCGGGGCTCAGCGGTGCCACTCCTCGACCACCCTCAGGAAGTTCTGGAAGATCTCCGAGCCGTGCTCGGTGTTCTCCACCTCGGGGTGGAACTGCAGGCCGTAGAACGGCCTTCCCTTGACCTTGATCGCCTCCACCGGGCAGTCCTCGGTGTGGGCCAGGACCTCGAAGCTGTCCGGGACCTCCCTCACCTCGTCGTTGTGGCTCTCCCAGACCACGAACTCGTGCGGCAGCCCCCGGAAGATGTCGTCCTCCCGGTCGACGATCAGGGTGGCCTTGCCGAACTCCGGTCTGCCGGCCGCGGCGGTCCTGCCGCCGAAGTGGTTGGTCATGAAGTGGAACCCGGCGCATATGCCCAGGATCGGAAAGTCGGCACGGTCCAGGTACTCGCCGTTGCGGCCCATCTTCGCGCTCTCATCGGCGACATGCGGCGATCCGCCGGACAGCACCAGGGCATCGACGTCCAGCTGGTCGAAGGGCGTGTTGTTCGGTATGATCTTCGTCTCCACGTCCAGATACTTCAGCACCCGCCACTCCCGATGGGTCCACTGGCCACCGTTGTCCACAACGTAGACGCGCATACGATATTGTGAAAGTGCGCGATTAGATAAATACTCTCATTCGCTGGGAACGCAGGGGAAAAAACGAGGTTTATCTACCGGCCCGTCATTGTGCTGGATGATGAAGGCGGTCCTTTTCGACCTCGGCCACACGCTGATCGATTACTACTGTGACTGGAAGGGCCCCGAGGGGCGGGGCATAGCCGGCATCTTCGATATCGTCCACGAGTGCGCGCCCCGCGTGGACCGTGAGGAGTTCACCGTTTACCTGGCGGAGCGGCTGGAGTACGCGAGGTCGATGAAGTACGACCATTACATCGAGGTGCCGCTCGCCGAGCTCATGGGCGAATGCCTGGAGAGGTACGGCTGCCTGGACCAGGACAACCTCGAGAGGAGCCTGGAGGTCTTCTACGGCGTGCTGCTGGAGGACCGCCGGCTGGTCGACGGGGCGGTGGAGCTGCTGTCGTCGATAAAGGAGCGCGGCCTCAGCATCGGCCTCATCTCCGACGTGGCCTGGGGCCTTCCCTCCGAGTTCCCCATGAGGGACATCAGGCACTTCGGCATGGACGCCTACTTCGACGACTACGTGTTCAGCACCGACGTCGGGCTGCGTAAGCCGCACCCCAAGATGTTCAAGATCGCGCTGTCCAACCTGGGCGTGGAGGCGTCGGAGGCGATGTACGTCGGCAACTCGCTGGCGCAGGACATCAAGGGAGCGAACGGCGTGGGCATCCGGTCGGTCCTGAAGTACTCCTCGTACTGCCCCCGGGCGGAGGGGGTCGTCCCCGACCACACCGTCAGGACGCTGGGCGAGGTCGAGGGGCTCATCGAGTGAACGCTTTCGCACTTTCGGGGACCTCCCCCGGAAGGACGTATTGATGTGGGGACCTCATAGTCGATCGATGAGGAGGATCTCCATCGAGTACAGGCTGTACCCTAACAAGCAGCAGGAGGCATGATCTTCTTCACAAGCTCAGCCGGGACCATGTCAATTACTACGGCATTTTTGCCGTGGGGTCAATAGATATCGAGGAACTGATCACAAAAAGGTCGCGCTCGGATGAGATCGATAGATCGGCCTGGGATAACCTGATACGGATGATGGGGTACAAGGCTGAAAGTGCCGATACCCGCCTATTGTTCGTCGATAGGTATGACCCCACGTCCCAGATATGCTCTGGATGCATGGAGCTTGGCAGGATCGGTGGAAGAGAGACGATATTTCAATGCGAACTGTGCGACCTAACTTTGCACAGGGACATCAGCGCCGTAAAAAATATTTTTAGAATAGCAAAAATTAGGGGGGGCACGCCCGAAGTGACGCCCGGGGAGAGGAGGCCTCCACATCCCATATCGTTCAGATGCGGGTCCCCTCGTTGAACCAGGAACCAGATGTCGGGGCTTTGGTCCCTGCCAGCTCATCGACCCGATGTACTGGATGCCGCTCCCACTCGATTGTTGATCATTCCCACTCGATTGTTCCAGGGGGTTTGTTCGTTATATCGTAGACCACGCGATTGACATCGCTCTTCATCTCGTTGGTTATGCGCACCGAGATGCGCTCCAGGACCTCGTGCGGTATGCGCGAGTACGAGGCGCTCATACCATCGATCGATTCCACGGAGCGGACGGCGATGGTGCGCCCGTAGGCGCGGATGTCGCCCTGAACACCGACCGACTGGCAGGGCAGAAGGACGGCGAAGTACTGCCACGGTCGGGTCATCTTGCCGGCGGCGGAGGCCCTCTCGATCTCCTCCTCCACGATGGCGCAGGCCTCCCTGACGATGTCCACTGATTCCCGGGTCGCCTCGCCCAACACCCTGATCGCCAGCGCCGGGCCGGGGAACGGCTGCCGCTCGGCGACCTGTACGTTGAGGTAACGGGCCACGACCCTGACCTCGTCCTTGTAGAGGTCCCTGAGGGGCTCGACGAGCTCCATGTTCATGTCCTTGGGCAGGCCGCCTACATTGTGGTGGCTCTTGATGACGTCGCGCACGCCGTCGCCGCTCTCGATCCAGTCAGGGGCGATGGTTCCCTGCACCAGGTAGGTGGCACCGAACTCCTTGGCGGTGCGCTCGAAGACCCGGATGAACCTCTCACCGATGATCTTGCGCTTCCTCTCCGGGTCGGTGACGCCCTGCATGGCGGCGAAGAACTCCTCGCTGGCATCGACCAGCTTGTAATTGACGCCCAGGCCGTCGAACATCTTCCTCACGGCCTCGGTCTCCCCCTTCCGCATGAAGCCATTGTTGACGTACACGGTCAGGAGGCGATCGCCCACCGCCCTGGACGCCAGCACGGCGGCCACGGTGCTGTCAACACCCCCGGAGCAGGCGATGATCGCCTTCCCCTTGATCCTGGTCCTCAGCCCCTCGACCTGCTCGTTGACGAACCTCTCAGCATTGAACATTGTTGCCCACCTCCTCGGAATCTCTCAGCACCGCCTCGGCCATGTCCCGGCGGTGCTTCTCCAGCTGGCCGGTGATCTCCTTGTCCCCCAGCCCCAGTATCTGCAGCGCCAGCAGCGCGGCGTTGTCGCCGCGGTCCAGGCCCACCCCGGCGACCGGTATGCCCGCGGGCATCTGCACGATCGAAAGTATCGAGTCAAGGTTCACCTTGCCGCTCACCGGGACCCCGATGACCGGCCGCACGGTGGCGGCGGCGACCGCTCCCGGCAGCGCGGCCGACAGGCCAGCGATCGCGATGAACACCTCGGCGTCGCTCCCGGCGACGATCTCCCTGACGCGGTCCGGGGTGCGGTGGGCGGAGGCGACGACGGTCTGCGAGCTCACTCCGAACTCCTTCAGAATGTCGGAGGCCTTCTTGGCCACGGGCGCATCGCTCTTGCTTCCCAGGACTATGAGGACACGAGGCATGTGCCAAGCAAAGAGAGACCTGATAAAAAAGGTTGTGATGAAGGGGTTTCGCGTCCTCGCTCAGGACTTCATGATGGCCAGCAGGAAGATCCCGATGGCGATCAGAGCGCCGATGAGGGCCGCCAGGATGTAAAGGAAGGCGATCCAGATGGTCGCGGCGATGCTGATATTGATCAGCCCGGTCGAGGTCGGGTCCATCAGACGAAGGCCGACCCAGATGAGTCCGATGAGCAGGCCGACGACAAGGAGCACCACACCGATGGTGCGGCTCTTGCCGCTCCCGAAGTAAGCGGTGAACACACCGGCCAGGACAAGAAAGAGGCCCAATGTCATCAGTAGTATGGTCAGGAATTCCATCAGTTGCATTTTCTCCACCCATTTCAGAACTTAATGCCTGTGAGCGTCTTGGTGTCAATGACCCCGGGGATCGTCCTGATCTGATCGACCACTACCTGGCCGAGCCTGTTGAAGTCCTCGGCCTCGATCTTGGCGATCAGGTCAAACTCCCCGAATAGGGGATGGAGCTCCACGACCTCCTTGACCTTGAGGAGCTCATTGTAGACCTCGTGCTCCTTGGCCGGTGCCGTGCTGATCAAAACGAACCCCACTGCCAAACTCTCACCTTGCTGACCCATTAGTTTATATGCCATAATAAATGTTTCGTCCGAAAAATTTTTACTGGCTTGCACCTCCAGATGGCATATCGGCTACTTTGGAAGGGCCGCGAGGACGTCCGCGGCGCGCTCCTCCACCATCTCCCAGGTCGGCAGGTTCGTCACCGCCCCGGCGGCCTCGAGAACGAACGACGCCGCGGCGTTGCCGTAGGCCATCGACTCGAGGAGGTCATGGCCGCGGTAGCGGCCAGCGTAGAAGCCGGCCCGGAAGGCGTCCCCCGCCCCGGTGGGGTCAACCACCGACGCGGGCCTCGCCGCCGGCACCGACCAGGAGCCGTGGCCCGTGAGCACCAGCGCCCCGTCCCTCCCCCGGGTGGTGATGATCTCCGGGACCGACGCGAGGAGCTGCTCTGGGGTGCTGGCGTCCATGTACCTCATGGCGGTGCGCAGCTCGTTGCGGTTCCCGAAGAACCGGCTGGCCAGCGGCAGCGCCTTGCGGAACGTCTCGCGGTCCCAGATGTGGTGGATCTCCTGCGCCGGGTCGAAGGATACGTCCTTCCCTAGGCGTTTGCACTCGAGCATCAGCGGCAGGTAGTACTCCGGCCGGCCGGTGGAGATGTGCACGAACTTCGAGGCACGGGCGGCGTCCATCTTCCGTTCGAACCTGCCCATGTCCCGCATCGGCCCCTGGTACACGTAGGCGATCTGGTCCTGCGCGGAGCTGGTGACCACGATCACGGTCGAGGTCTCGTAACCATCGACGGTCTCGACCTCGGAGAGGTCCACGCCCTTCGACTCCATGAACTGCCGGAAATCGGCAGGCAGGTCCGGCCCGACGTAGGAGACCAGGGCGGTCGGCACGCCCAGCGCGGCGGCCGTGGTGGCGATGTTGGCCCCGGTGCCCCCGTAGAAGCGGTGCTTCTCCTTGATGTCAACCGAGGTGTTGGGCTCCGGGAACCTCTCCAGCGAGAGGATCTGGTCCAGGCACACGTGGCCGTAGACGGTGAGGAAGGGGGTCATGTGCCCTCTTGCCATCCCTGGAGGTACTTCCTCTGCTCCTTGGTCAGCTCGTCGATCTGCACGCCCATGACCTTGAGCTTGGTGCGCGCCACCTTCTGGTCGATCTCTTCCGGCACGTTGTAGACCTTGGGCTCCATGGAGGCGTGGTTCCTCACCAGGTGCTCCAGCGACAGCGCCTGTATGGAGAAGCTCATGTCCATGATCTCGACCGGGTGCCCTTGACCGGCGGCGAGGTTCATCAGCCTCCCTTCTGCTATGAGGTAGGCCCTGCGGCCGTCCTTGAAGCTGTACTGGTCCACCGACTCGCGGACCCTCGCCGGTTTCCCGGCCAGAGCTTCCAGCGCGGTCTTGGAGATCTCGTTGTCGAAGTGGCCGGAGTTGCCCATCACGCACCCGTCCTTGAGGACCTCGAGATGTTCGCGCCTTATGATGTCCTTGTCCCCGGTGGCGCAGATGATTATGTCCGCCCTCTTCGCCGCCTCGATCATGGGCATGACCTCATAGCCGTCCATGCGGGCCTCGATCGCTCTCACCGGATCGACCTCGGTCACGATGACGTTCGCGCCCATCCCCTTGGCCCTCATGGCGATGCCCCGCCCGCACCATCCGTACCCGGCGACCACGAGATGCTTGCCGGCGATGAGGAGGTTCGTGGCGTTCATGAACCCGTCGAAGGTCGACTGGCCGGTGCCGTAGCGGTTGTCGAACATGAACTTCATGTGGGCATCGTTGACCGAGATGACCGGGAACTCCAGCTTACCCTCGGCGGCCATAGAGCGGAGGCGCATCACACCGGTGGTGGTCTCCTCGTTCGCGCCCCTGACGTTGGGCAGGAGGTCCCTCCTGGAGGTGTGCAGGATGGTGATAAGGTCCGCACCGTCGTCGATGACGAAATCCGGGCGCATGTCCAGCACGGCGTTCAGGTTGGCGTAGTACTCCTCGTTGCTCTCGCCCTTCTTGGCATATGTATCCAGCCCGTAATGGTGCTTGAGCGCCTGGGCCACCGAGTCATCGGTGGACAGGGGGTTACAGCTGGCCAGGCGCACCTGGGCCCCGGCCTCGGCGATGGTGAGGGCCAGTATGCCGGTCTTGGCCTCCACGTGCAACGCCATACCGACCTTGACCCCTTCCAGCGTCCTCTCCTTTACCAGGCGGGAGCGGATGTCGCTGAGCACGCCCATATGGGCCCGTGCCCACTCCAGCCGCCTGATGCCCTTCTCGATCAGCTCGTCCAATGGAACACCGGGCGTGGATTGGGACGCCCCCTAATAAATTGTACTGCCAGCATGCTCGGCGGTGCCACGGAGCGGACCTCGCACGGCCCGTGGAGGTGAGAATATGGCGCCCGTCCGCGGGACCGTGCCCGGGGCGCCTCACTGCCTGAGGGTAAGGCACATCGCTTCCCTGGACAGCCGGAGGTTCTCGGCGTTGTCGAACTCGCCGATCAGGCGCTTCCTCTCCCCCGGATCGTTCCTGAGCTCCATGACCGCCCGCTCGATGTTCGGCACCGCCCTGGTCAGCTCGTCGACCACCGTGACGTGCGACTCCATCGCCGTCCTGGAGAGCGGGTTGAGGTCGATGGCCAGGACGGTCTTCCCGGCCCTCACCAGCGCACCGGCGCGGTCCCCGTCCTCCAGGGGTATGAGGACCACGTCCGCTTCATAGATCCCGTCGGTGCAGCACATCGCCCGGTCCGAGGCTATGCCCTCGAGACGGGACGCCTGCACCCGGCCAAGGACGTCCCTGCCCCCGACCCTCTCGAGGTACGAGACGACCTTCTCCACCCTCTCCGGGCTGCGGTGGAAGAGGTTGACCTCGACCTTCGCCGGCACCGCACGGGCCAGCGAGAGCAGACCTTCAGCGCACAGCCCCGCGGCGTTGCCGTTGACGGTGATCACCGGCCGGCGGGCCTCCAGAAGGAGGGCGGCTGCCGTGCGCGAGGCCAGGACGGCAGCGTCGGTGGTCCTCTCGCCGAGCATGTAGTCGAACGCCTCCCCCCGCCCGTGGGCGATCAGGCCAGTGGGAGCGACCACGCCCTGCCTGACCAGCTCGGACATGCGTTCACGTACGACTAGCGAGCGGTAGCGGGGATGGTCCCTGGAGATCTCCATGCATGCGCGATGGCGAAGGCGGTAAAAAACGGTTGTTCTTGACTGCCGGGCGATCGAAATCCGTCGATGACCTGCTCATAATGAAGATCGATTCGCAGTCATATCTGCTTTCCTGATCTACGTAGAGATGGTGCCATCAGTCCCGCCACCGAACTGCTCAAGACCAGCGGCGGGAGTCTATCCACCATCACCTCATAGAGCGATGATATGTCGTTAATCGCCGTAGGCACGATCAGTACCTCTTTATTGCTCTCGAACTTAAGGTTGGTGACGTTTTCATCTCCTATCGTGCCGACTCGTACAACATCCTTCCAGGCCATTGATGTGCTAGAGAGCCTCTCACGGCCATCGAACCTATATGCGATGATCTGGTCCGCCGTTATCTTGAATATTTTCTGATAGGAGCGCGATATGGCATAGCAGATGACCGTGGGCAATATCAAGATGGAGCTGACGATAATGAGCAACCAAATCGAAACATCTACAGTGCTCATGGCTTGAGGGCTGTTAGTTAAAAGCACCCCGGCTACGATGATGGCATCCAACGAGAGTAGAACAAGGTATTCCCTAATGTCGAGTTGGTCCCACTTCAAGACCAGATCGCTCTCCCTCCCTACCATGTCTATATGATCCGACATCCTCTTTGAAAGCCTGGCAAATCGAGATTGGTTTTTTCTCGCTAGCCCGACTGCCATCATGAAAAGAATAGCTATCAGCGCCATCCAGGTAATGAATGCAGTAACGTCCAATCGCCCCCCTCCATTATCATCCGCTAAGAGTAGCTTTCATCGGGAGAACGACCTACGAAAATAAAACCGGCGTGAGGACGGTTCCGCTTTGGAATCGGGACGGAGCCCGTTGTTGTTAGCTGAGTGGGTACGGATCAAGGAAGTTCCATCGTGCCTCAGGAGCGCCATCTAGTGAATTTCAAGGAACGTTAGACCAGGTCTTTTAGAGATGTTTACGGGATGGAGCTGGCAAGGCAGATTGTAGAGTTTCATTTCCAATATTCGGTAATCCATCGAGGAAGGACTCTATTTACGTCTAGACGAGCCTGCGTCTTCCGCGTCGCCGCTCGGACAACAAAAAATAGTCAGCCACCCACAATGTCAATCGTGAGCTTGCAGCTAGGCTCAGCCTCAGTTGCCTTACGGCCTTCGGCCTCATGGTCCGCTACATTCGGCTCGCTGACAGGGAGCCTGCCGCCTTCCCGTGTAGAGAAAGCGGCGATGTTCCTCGAAGCGTTCAAGTCAGCGTCCAATGAGAACCCGCATCGGACGCAGGTGAACTGCCTGCCTTTTCTATTGTTACTGGAGACGTGACCGCACTTGGAACAGGTCTGAGAGGTGTGATACGGATCGATTACCACGACCTTCTTTCCTAGAGCTTCCGCTTTGTATTCAACGAAATTACGCAACTGGTGGAAAGACCAGTTGCCGAGCTTGCGGTTGAACGCCTTGCTCTTCTTCCTCCCGCGAATGGCGGTCAGGTCCTCGAACACCAGAATGTCGTAGGGCTTGTTCACTATCTCGTTGGCCACACAATGGTTCAAGTCCCGAACGAACCGTCTTTCTCGCCCGCTTATCTCTCGCAGCTTGCGGCGAGCGGAGCGAGTGCCTTTGGACTGTAATTCAGCCTTGAGATGCTGGTACTTGCCCTTGACGTTCTTCCAGTGCTTCGAGTTGTAAAACGAGTTGTCCGAACAGACGGCGATGTTGTTGATGCCGAGGTCCACGCCCAACCTCCTTTCACCGCCGTTGAACGGCGGAGCTTCGCCCTCCACCTGGACGTTGAGGAAACAGGCGTTCCTACCTAATATGAGTTGAGCGTTCTGGACGCTCCAGTCAGCGTACTGCCTATAGTATTCCGGCAGATCGAAGCCGTACCTCTTCCTCCCGGACACCGTGCTGATGGTGCAGTATCCTGACTCCAGGAACACGCTCAGCGTTCGCCTGTCGTAGCGTATGGAGCCGTATGGCTTCTTCCTGAGCTTGTGCCTGAACCGGTCCCGCTTGAGCATATCGCTGGCCTGGTCCCGAGCGGTCTGCACCAATGCCGATGGCAAGGTAGGAAAACCGGCCCGGATGCCACGGTACGTCGCATGGTGCAGCTTGGCCTTGTTATATTGTTTGTTACCGTGCCCCCAGTCAAGAACATGCTGGCAAGCCTGGTTGAATACCGCGACCGTTTGAACGAGATCGGTGGTGCGCTCCAGGCGTATCTTGATGGTGCGGAACATCTGATTTCAAGCAGGATATTCAGTCATTATACGATCTCGACTACATTCATCCTACGATCGATGTGTGTGTTCTCCGGCGAGCTTTTTATAAAACCTATCGTAAAGTTTATATAACCGATTTCCAATGTACTTGAACATGCCGGTCTTCGGACCCGCTGGTGCATGATGAAACTTTTGGGCGTTATCCAGGACATTGGTTTTGACGGCAGGCTCATCGTGAGGGGCACGTTCGTTCCCGCACCCCGAGACAGGGTGCTGGACAACCGGAGCAAACCGCTTGGCTATGTCCGGAGGGTGTTCGGGCCCGTGGATTCACCATACATCATGGTCGACCCGGCCGTTAAAAGCAACCTGCTCGCAGCTGTGGGGAAGCAGGTATACGTCGAGGAGGGCGGACATTATGCCAAAGGTAAGAGAAGGGACCGAAGAGATTGAGAAGTGCCCCGAGTGCGGCGGCAAGCACCTGGTAAGGGATTACGAACGGGGCGAGCTGATCTGCGAGGACTGCGGTCTGGTCCTGGATGACCAGTTCATCGACCAGGGACCGGAGTGGAGGGCCTTCGACGTCGAGCAGGGCGAGAAGAGGGCGCGCACCGGTGCGCCGATGACCTACACCATCCACGACAAGGGATTGTCCACGGAGATCTCTTGGAAGAACAAGGACAGCTACGGCAAGAGCATTCCCACCAGGAACCGCGCGCAGCTGTACCGCTTGAGGAAGTGGCAGCGCAGGATCAGGGTCTCCAACGCCACGGAGAGGAACCTCGCGTTCGCGCTGTCGGAGCTGGACCGCATGGCCTCCGCCATGGGCCTGCCCAGGAACGTCCGCGAGACCGCGGCGATGGTGTACCGCAAGGCGGTCAACAAGAACCTCATCCGCGGCCGCAGCATCGAGGGCGTGGTCGCCGCATCGTTGTACGCGGCCTGCCGCCAGTGCAACGTCCCCAGGACGCTTGATGAGGTCGCCAACTCCTCCCGCGTCGGCAGGAAGGAGATCGGGAGGACCTACAGGTTCATGACCAGGGAGCTGAAGCTCAAGCTGATGCCCACCCGGCCCCAGGACTACGTGCAGAGGTTCTGCTCCGAGCTGAAGCTCAGCGGAGAGGTGCAGTCCAAGGCCGCGGAGATCCTCAAGGACGCGGCCAAGAAGGAGCTCACCTCCGGGCGGGGTCCGACCGGAGTGGCGGCGGCGGCCATCTACATCGCCTCCATCCTGTGCAACGAGCGCAGGACCCAGAGAGAGGTGGCGGACATCGCCGGGGTCACTGAGGTCACCATCCGGAACCGCTACAAGGAGCTCACCGAGAAGCTGGGCATCGAGATCCAGCTATAAGCTCGGAACGCGAGGGCCTCTAGGCCCCCGCTCAACATCTTTACCTCTCGCCCGTTCCGCCCCCTCCCGCGGGGTAGGGCGGCGTGCTTTCCTTCAATACCTTTTTCTAGCGATGAGAAGTTGGGTACCCCGGTGCGACGGTGGCAGACGATCATGTTTTGCTGAAGCCGATGGGTGCTTGGTACACCATCGGTGGCCTGATAACCATTGTCGGTGCGATCACGGCATCCCTGTTAGAGTTCAAGCTCGGGGCCATACTGGCCATCCCTGGCTTCATCCTCCTGGCCCTTTTGGGCTCCATGGAGTTCTCGGCCGGACGGACGATCTGGCGCTCCGAGGTCGGTTCCTGGAGGAGCATCGTGAACACCTCCACGATCACCATCCTGGCCAGGCTGCTGTTCGTCTACATGTTCTGGGGCGACGTCTTCACCAGGGGCAGGACCGTGCTCCCCTGGGAGAGCAGCTCGCTCGGCGTATGGCTCTTCTTCCTCAATGCGATCTGGCTCGTGGGCGAGGCCGTCTTCTTCGTCTACCTGTACCTCCACCCTGACTTCTTCATGCTGAGCGAGTGTGAGGGGGACCGCCCGGACCTCGCGAGCTGCGCGGTCAGGAGCGCCTCGGAGTGCCCCCACTGCAAGGAGGTCGTGGAGACCTGGTGGCGCTCCTGCCCCTACTGCGGCACCAAGCTGCCCCTCACCTGCCGGGAGTGCGGCGGTCAGCTCAGCGATGTGATGTCCAGGTGCCCCCACTGCGGCACCGAGGTCGCGCAGTCGGCGTCCATGGCCAAGACCGTGGAGATGTTCCGGAAGCTGACCAAGGAGAACGCCCTGCCGGAGACCAAGGCGACGCACTACGCCCGCCTGGCCGAGGCCCTGCTGAAGAACGGGCAGCCCGAGGAGGCGGTGGCCGCGTACCGCCACGCCATCGCTCTCACGACCTATCCGCGCAAGAGGACCAACTTCATGGTCCAGGCCGCGCGCATACTGGCCAACACCGGCCACCAGTCGGAGGCCAACCGGCTCCTGGACGAGGCGCTCGCCATCGACCCGGCGGACCTGGCCGGGGCGCGATCGGTCCGCTCGGAAATGAGCGGTTCGCCGGCGGCGTGATCAGGGCCGGACCCGGGACAGGCGCATGTACTCGGTCCGGTCCTCCATCACCCGCGCGAAGAGTATCTCCTTCTTCACCCCATGGGCCAGCCTGACCGCTCTTGAGATCTCGGGCCAGCTCGTCTCGTAATCCGCGGGCACAGCGTGCACGAGCCAACGGGCGTGCGAGCGCTCGGGGTCGTCCTCGTACACCCGGAAGTGGGAGCCGTACTTGAAGCCGGTCTTCACCACCAGTCCGCGGGAGCGGAGGTCGCTATAGGCCCTGAGCCTCAGGTCGAAGTCCGGCTGGAACTTCAGCGCGCGCTTCTTGAAGCGGTCCAGCTTGACCGCCCTGCCGGAGATGATGGTGTACACCTCGAGGCGCTCGCGCTCCATGAGGTGCGCGGCCTCGATGAGCGAGAGCTGGAGCGCGCTCCCCAGCTTCTTGCCGTAGAACCCGTGCTCGTACAGCCGCTGGGCGCCTGCCTCATCGAACACCATCACGCGGTCCTCGAGCAGCGCCGCCCTCACCGGCGGGCCGGCCCACTCCATGCTCGCGGTGCCCTTCGGCTCGCTGCGGTCCGCGTGGTAGAATGTGATGTCACCCTCCTCGTCGACGATGG
The DNA here is from genome assembly GCA_964426205.1 of uncultured Methanomassiliicoccus sp. Classification (GTDB taxonomy): domain Archaea; phylum Thermoplasmatota; class Thermoplasmata; order Methanomassiliicoccales; family Methanomassiliicoccaceae; genus UBA6. The sequence continues at coordinate 22,535 of CAYRPG010000035.1, forward strand.
CGATCAGCAGCTCCTTCCTCGTCCGCTCGGAGCGGTCCATGACCTCCATGAACGATGACATGGAGAAAGGCGAGCGCTCCGATATGGCCGACACCCAGCTCTTGGTCTGCGTGCTGCTCGGGGAACCCCCGCGTGGGAAGACTCGGAAGTCGAACTCCTCGCCCGCGGGCTTCACCAGATAGCCGCGCCCCCTGAGGTCGCGGTAGACGATGTACTTGATCTCGAAGTCGCGGTGGGCGGCCGACGCCGACGCCACCATCTTCTCCATGGAGAGGGTCTCGCCTTCCCTGCGAACCTCCAGGCGGCCGCACTCCACCAGGTAGACCGCCTCCAGCAGGTCCATCTCCAGGCCGCCGCCGGACATCGGGTATCCATAGAAGCCCTTGTTGTAGATCTGGCTGGCCTCGGTCTGGTCGGCGATGATGACGCTGTCCTTGACCAGCTCTCCAGGCATGCTACTCGCAGAACGCCATTTGCTTTAAAACCTTTCCACCGCAATGCTCAGTAGAAATCATCCATGATCGTCC
>CAYRPG010000036.1:0-22805 GCA_964426205.1 uncultured Methanomassiliicoccus sp.
CGATCGCCAAGCGCATCGTCGAGAGGCACGGAGGAAGCATCTGGGTCGAGTCGGATCGCGGAAAGGGGAGCACGTTCTCCTTCACCATCCCGAAGAGCCTGATGGTAAGCTGAGGTGTGCAGTCCACCAGAAGATAAAGGGCGCGCTCCTAAATTATTATCCATGATAGATGTATAAATAGATTAACAGCGTTTTCCTACGAAAAGGGGAGTTACAAATGGATCAGAACATACCACCAATAGCGCAAGCTCCAGAGATCGCTGCCCAGGTACCTCCGATGGCGCCTCCGGCGAAGAAGGGAATTAACAAGATGGTCGTCATCGCCGTGGTCGCCATAATAGCCGTGATCATCGTCGCGGCCGTTGGCCTCACGATGCTCAACGCATCGGCCAACGTCAATAAGACGGCAAGCGAGATGACGCTCAAGCAGAGCGACTTCCCCTCGGGATGGCACGCGTCGGGTACGGTTATCGTAGTGCCGGAGGTCAGCAACGCCGATGTCGGATACGCCTATACCGTGTATAACAACACGGCCTCCATGTCCTCCATGACGTCGGCGTGCGAGGTATCGTGCCAGATCATAGTGTACAAATCCGTGGGCGACGCAAAGGCGGACTTCACTGACCTGCTCAAGAACGGGGGGTACAGCATGAACGCAGTGAGCGGCCACTTCGACCAGTGCCAGATCTGGCAGATGAACATGGGCGATTATGGCATCATCAAGCTGTATGCCTTCCAGGAGAAGAACGTGATCGGCGTTCTGACGTTCACGTCCGTCGGGGGCTACAACATGACCGACGCCTGGATAAACAGCATGCTGGACGCTCAGGAAGCCAAGATAGCCTGAGCTATCCCGCATCCTAAACAACTTCCTTTCTTTCTTCTCGGCGCTCTCCGGCATGCCCGGACATCTTCGCTCGAAAGCGCCCTGGCATCGTCAAAAAAAGCCGTTCGTCGCTCTTCCCAATGTTACGGTCCGGCAGATCGGAGCTTACCGGCGGCCCGATCGTTCGTGATGACATGAGCGTCCATCCTTCGCTCACCAAGGATGATGGCGAAAAGCGGGCGCTTCAGATATATATGGTCTACAGGATTGCATATCGGAGGCGTTACCATCTCCACCTATACCATCGAGAACGTTGTGGCCTCCGCTTCGTTGGGCAGTGAGCTTGACCTTCAATTGCTGGCCATGTCCCTGGACAAGGCGGAATATGAACCGGAGAAATTTCCTGGCCTGATCTACCGAACCAAGGAGCCCAAGACGGCGCTGCTCCTCTTCAAGAGCGGCAAGGTGGTCTGCACCGGGGCGAAGAACTCGGAGCAGGTCCACCAGGCCATCGGGATGGTGTCGGAGCTGATCAGGGAGGCAGGCATCGCCGTGGCCGATAGTCCGGAGATAGTCGTCCAGAACATCGTAGCCTCCGCAGATCTGGGAGAAGAGCTCAATCTCAACGCCATCGCCATCACCTTCGGACTGGAGCAGGTGGAGTACGAACCGGAGCAGTTCCCCGGGCTCGTCTATCGCATGACCGACCCCAAGGTAGTGATACTGATATTCGGCTCGGGAAGGCTGGTCTGCACCGGCGGGAAGACGCCGCATGACATCGAGGTCGCGGTGGCCAAGATAACGGAGGAGCTGCGCTCCAACGGCCTGCTGCGATAGGGGCCGCCAGGACCGCGGGATCGAACCGCGGCATCCTTCATGTTAGGTTCCTCCTGCTCATCATGATGGGCTAGTGCGAGGCGGCGCCCGCCGATCGGTCCGACCTGACGGGTGCGGGCGGGACCCATTCCCCGGTGAGGACCTCCGCCTTGGGCCAGTACAGCCTGAACATGAGGCTGAAACCGCCCAGGGGCGCGGGCAGCCAGTTCGGCTCCTTCTCCGCTCCGGGGCTGTCCCGCTGGATGAAGATGTCCAGGGACCCGTCCTCGTTGAACCGGGGGCCGTTCCGGTCCCCGATCGCATACCGCCCGATCGGGTTGCTGGTGTAGAGCTGGTCCGGACCGTACAGGGCGACCGACCAGAAGGCGTTCACCGGCGGAAGCCTGTCGCGGGTGAAGCGGAGAACGTACCCTTTCTCGCCGACCAGGGGCCGTCCATCGGAGTCGATGAACGTCCTGGCAGCTACGATGTCCTCCGGGAGCCCCGCACCCAGATTGATCCGCGCGACCGTGGCCCGGAGCAGGTAGTTGGTACCGTACCTGCCCATGTTCAAGGGCATCAGGTATCCGTCGATCGGCACGGATAGGGGCTTCTCCTGCTGCTGCCTCAGGATCTCCTGCCCCCTCTTGGCCCCCTCCTCCAGGGCGCCAAGCTGGACCGCATCAAGCCTCTCCGGATCGAACGGCTCTCCCGCCCTCATGCCCAGGGGGACCATCTTCTCCACGATGGCCCTGTCCTCGAGGTAGGGCGGATCGTACATCAGCAGGTCGCACAGCAGCGAGTGGAACATCGTGGCGTCCATTCCATCCGCGCGGTCGACGACCGGTCTCTTGGTCTCATCAGAACGGCTGGGCAGGCGCGGCTCGTACCTCATGACAATGTCGTGAAGGGACTCGAGGCTCTTGTGCCTCCAATCCCTCGACGGGACCAGCCTGAACTGGTCCTGGAGAACGTTGACGGGATCGTAGTCCACCTCCCCATGGCATCCTATGCGGCACACCACCCATACCAGGTCGGTGGGCGAATCGATCCTGGTCGGCCCGGAAGGCAGCTTGCCCTTATAGGACTGGCCGACCAGAACGAAATCGCCCTTGCCGTTGCCAGTGGTCCGGGACCCGATCGAGGCGACGATGTTGGTCCACGCGTCAAGGATGGTCAGGAAGTAGTATCTTCCGCCCGTGTCCGGGACGCTCAGCACGTACGGCTCCTTGAGGTCCAGCCAGGCCGAGGAGTACAGGACATCGGGGTTCGGCCTCGCCACCTCGGCGGAGGTGTCATCGGGGAGCGACCGCGTATGGGCGAACTGACCCATGGGCGCCTTCATCCCCCTTACCCTGGACACGTTGGTCAACAGCTGCCTGGCAAGCTCCATGACCACGAGAGGATAACCGAAGATGTAGAGCTCCGTGGCCATGGGGATCAGCTTCATCAGTTCTTCATCCCTTTCGATCTCGGTCGGGACCTTCATCATCTCGGACATCTGCTCACCTATCCCATCTATCCATTATCTATTCTGAGAATGATATGTATATAATGGTTCGATTATTCCATCGGAATACCAGCAGGCATTCTTGATCGCTCGACCAGCGCCGATCCCCATAGCGATCAGGACGCATGTCATCGACCGGCGGGGTGGGTACCCCTGACGTGCTCCATGCGTTCGATGCGGAAGAGAACCGCACTGATCGAGAGGACGCACCTGCTCGACGCGAGGCAAGATTCAATAAAGGTCCGTCTCCACTCCAATGGCCAGGCGTGGAGCGTCAGCTATGGCGTCAGATCGTACCGGGCCGATCCATCATCGTCGATGGTATGGATGCTGATGAAATATCTACTTCAACGATGCCAGGAAGTCGTCGATCTTCATGGCGGCGAACGTCACGGTCTCCAGGCTCCCCCTTGCACCAAGCTCGACCATGATCTTTCCTATCGTTTCGTTGTTGGGCGCCTCCAGGATGGTCAGGAAATCGTACTTCCCCAGGAGAGCGTACTGCCTCATCACCGTTGCCCCCATCTTTTCGATCTCCTCGTTCACCTCCAGCAATCGATCCGGGTTGGTCCTTAAGGTCTTCCTACCTTCGGCCGTGAGCCGCGACATAACGACGTATTCGGGCGTTTTCATCACCGATTTAATACGGTCACCGATGAGTGATAATCGTTGCGTAGTATCCCGGCAGTGAACTACTGGAGGTTGCGAAAAGGCAGCGAGACAGACTAATATATTTATCAATCGTTCACTGCACTATAGCCAAAAGGGCAGGTGTTGGAAGATGGCCGCGCTCGTAAAGGATTACATGAGGCAGAAGAAAGAGGTAGTGTCCCCGGAGGATTCGGTCCAAAGCGCCATAGAGCTCATGGTCGATCACGACCAGGGGAGCGTGATCGTTCTGGATGAGAACGACAGGGTGCTCGGCATCTTCACCGAGAGGGACGTGCTGCGCCACTACCTGACCAAACAACCCACGTTCCTCCATCTGAAGGTCTCCGAGGTGATGAGCTCTCCCGTTCATACCGTACCCGAGGACATGAAAGTGTCCGAGGCCCTGGCCATCATGAACGAGAAGAAGGTCCGCCGCCTGCCGGTGGTCGACAAGAGCGGCAGGATGATCGGTTTCATCTCCTGGAGGGAGCTGTTCGCCAAGATCCCCCGCAGCATCCTCTGAAGCCGCCGCATGCTGTCCCATGACCGCTTCAGAGGCTTGCTGAACGCTGCCCGGCAGAGAGGTCGACTGCGAGAACGATAGCCCTTGCCGGCCTGCGCGAGCCTCGAGGTCCGTTTCTCGGGATCAGAGAACTTCGAACAGCATCACCGCTCCTAGAAGCAGCATCACCAGGCCCAGAACGAGCCTGAGCGCTCTCCTGTTCTCCAGGCGCCACGAGTTCGCCCTCTCTGCCGAGACCCCGAACAGGAATATGCCCAGTATCACCGCGAGGGGGAGCACGTAGATCGCATTGTACAGCACCAGGTACGGTATTCCCTCCGAGGCCGTCATGCTGTCCCCGAGCAGGCTCAGTATCGCGAAGTATATGCCGCCGGTGCAGGGCAGTTCGAACAGGCTCACGGCGACCCCGAGCACGGCCGCCGCCGGGATGCTCGCCTTCTCTATGTACTTCTTTATCAGCGGCTTCCTGGACTCCGGAATGGCCATGGTGGCCTTTTTGCCGATGATGAAGAAGTCCTTTATGTTGATGAGGCCGATGACTATCGACAGAACGGCGGCCAGGTAATAGATGGTCCTTGTCATCGCCGTTGACTGCAGGAAGGCCAGTATCCCGAACCCGGCCATGAAATAAACGATGTACACCGTGGAAATGTAGACGAGGCCGACGATCAGCACCCTTCTCCTGTTCCCAAGGCTGGTCAGGAAGATCAGCAGGATTATCATGACGCTTATCGCGCAGGGGTTGATGCTGTCCGCTGCTGCGGCGACCACGACCATGGCAACGGTCAGGCTCGTGGAGGAACTAGTGCCTCCTGTCTCGGGGCCGGTGTTCTCCGGCGGGGTCACCGTGTTGTTGGCATTGCCGGTGTCGGTGGTGCTGTTGGTCCCGTTCGTACCGTTGGTATCGTTGGCATTGCCCCCGTCGTTCGGATTGCTGTTGGCCTCGATCATGCGCAGGATGATCGGCTCCAGGTTGGCCTTTATCGCATCCTCGCCGATCAGCGGGGTGTCCCCTATGAGGATCGAGGGGACCACCGGGTCCTTGACGTTGAAGCGTGCGTTGAAATCCTGATACATTGCCCGATTGGTGCTGTTATAGTATACCTCCAGCTTCAGCAGGGTGGTCTGAGGATATTTCGCGGCAATGCTGTCCACGTACGGCTCGATAAGCGCGCAGTGGGGGCAGCCGCTGCCGTAGAAGAAGTATATGACGATGCTATCGTTCGCATTGTCGCCGAACCGAACGATGCTTGGGGCCGCATCCTGGACGCTGTGGTCCACCTGCGACATGGCGCGGGCGCTATCATCGGCCAGGTCCGAGGTGAATGTTAATAGAAGCATCAGCGCTAATGCTACGATAACGAAAGAACCTGCCCTCAAGTCGATGCCCTCTGCCTGATTTATATTGTGAGTCACTAGTTAATAATACTGTGCAACTTGGAAGGCGGTGAGCGCTTACGAGCGTCCGCCACCGGGCGATGAGCATGGAACCGCATGACGAGAGGCCTGATCCCTCCTCTTGTCGCCATCACAACACCGATGAGTTCGCCAGGGCGAGCGCGGAAGGACCCGACGATTTTTACTTACCTGGTGGACGGATCTACGCGCCGCCGTTCAGGAAATCGATCACCTCTCGGAGGAACGGTCCGGGAGCGGTGACCACCCCCTCGTGACCGTGGCCCATCAGTATCACAGTGTGGCAGTTGGGCAATACCGCGGCCAGCATCGCCGTGGCCGCTTTGTAGAACGCGGAGGTATCGCTCCCCGAGACGAGCATTGTCGGGACCTTCATCCCTCTGAACCGGGCAGGGTCGAAATGGTAGGCCCTCGCGGCGTACATCTCGCGGGGGATCGTGCCTGCGACGGTGACCCTGGTTGCCCAGTTGGGCTGGGACCTCAGCGCGTCCACCTCATCATGCGGGGCATCGCCCACCGCGTACATCATCATCAGGGCCTTTTCGCTCCGGCCCGAAGCAACCAGTTCGTCGTACTCTTCCACGGCATCCTCTGGAATGTCGATCGGGACGGTCGTATGGACAGGTGGCTCGTACAACACCATCCTGCCGATGTTGCGGGACAGCAGGGACACTTCCAGGGAGCACAGGGCCCCGTACGAATGGTCGACCAGGTGCACCGGTCCAGGGATGGAATCAACGAGGGAGGCAACGTCCTCGAACTCACGCTCGATCGCGTAGGCCTCCGGATCGCCGCTCTCGCCCCTGCCCCTCCTATCGACAGCGTATGTGGTGAAGTGCCGGGAGAGCTCGGGCACGACCGGGTCCCAGTAGGTGTGGTCGATGCCGGTGCCATGTACCGGCACCAGCGGGGGGCCGGCGCCGCTTTGCCGATGGGCGATGAGGGTTCCGTCCTTGGAAACGATCGGGTCCATACCCTACGGTTGCATCCTCACGGATAAAAGAGTTCGGGGCACAGGCATGCCAGCCGGTCCCTGCCAGACATCGTACATCAAAACGAGGAGAGACCATCGGCTATGGACGCCTGCGATCCCGCCGGGCCCCACTGCAACGCAGGCCTCGATCCCCTGCCAGGCCCTCCATGCTCCGCGCGGTGCTCACCACGATGAGGTCGTCGTCGGAGCCGGCTCTGGGCAGAGCGGCGGCATGGCTACGATGAGAACCTATTCATAAGTGGAGCTGACATAATAATGTCCGCCATAGGGGAGTTCGAGCAGAATTGCTCGTTATGAACGGCGAACCTTCCTAGGCAGCGTTTGGATGGGGCAGTAGATGAACCGCGTTGATGAGGGGACGACAGGCGATCCTTTAGCAGAGGGGCTAAAGGGGAACGAGGTTACGTACCGTGCGCTGTTCGAGTCGTTGGACCAGGGACTGTCCGTATGTGAGCTGGTCCGCGATCCTCAGGGCAAGGCGATCGACTATCGCATGGTGGAGGCCAACCATGCGTTCGAGAGGCAAACGGGCTTACGCATCGCCGAGGTGGTCGGCCGGTCGCGCAAGGAGGTGGGGCTCGCGATGGACGAGCGCTTCCTGGAGATGATCGCCCATGCGGTGGAGGTCGGTGAATCGGTCCGTCTGGAGCAGCACAGCGAGGACCTGGAGCGCTTGCTCAGCGTTGGGGTGTTCCCCCTGGGTGGGGACCGGTTCGCGAAGCTCTACAACGATATCACCGAGCAAAGGCGGGCGGAAGAGGCATTGGCATCGGACCTCAGAGACACCCGCGTTCTCAGGGACCTGAGCATGCGCCTCATCGCCGAGGAGAACATCCAAGCCGCGTACCAGGAGATAATGGACGCGGCCGTTGTCCTGGCAAAGGCCGATAGGGGCACCATGCATGCCAATGAGGGCGGCATGTTGAGGATCGTTGCATCCCATGGACATGAACAGTCCTTCCTGGATTTCTTCGCAAAGGCCGAGGAGGTCGTTTCTGCGTGCGGGAGCGCCGCGCAGATGGGCGGCCGGGTCATCGTTCCCGATGTGGAGACCAGCCCCCTTTTTACCGGAACCACCTCGCTCAGCGTGCTGCGCAGCGCCCGTGTCCGGGCCGTGCTATCGACCCCCCTGGTCGGCCGCAGAGGAGATCTCCTCGGCATCCTGACCACTCAGTGGGACGTCCCCCATGAGCCGAACCGGGAGGACCTCTGGCGCTTGGACCTCCTGGCAAGGCAGGCCGCCGAGATCATCGAGCGCAGGAGGAGCGAGAGATCGCTCATCGAGAGCGAGGAGAGGTTCCGGGCCCTGGTGACCAGCAGCTCCGATGTGGTCTACAGGATGAGCCCGGACTGGAAGGAGCTGCGGTACCTGCAGGGCAGTGAGGTCATCCCCGACACGAACGACCCGAGCGACCTGTGGATCGGGAAGTATCTCCATCCGGACGACCGATCGCTCATCCTGGACGCGATCAACAAAGCCATCCGCGAGAGGGGCATGTTCGAGCTGGAGCACCGCATGAGGCGGATGGACGGGACGTGGGGCTGGATCCTGTCGAAGGCCGTCCCCATCCTGAACGATGAGGGCGAGATCGCCGAATGGTTCGGGACGGCGAAGGACATAACCGAGCGAAAGAGGACGGAGGGGGCGCTGAAGGAGAGCGAGGCCCAGCTGGCCGAAGCGCAACGCATCACGAGGACGGGGTCCTGGAGCCATGACCTGGTCGAGGGCAAGTTCAGCTGGTCGGATGAGCTGTACCGTATCTTCGGGGTGAACAAAAGCGAGGTCGGTGGTCATTTCCAGTTCTTCCTGGACAACATCCATCCCGAGGATCGGGCGAGGGTCTTAAAAGCAAATTTGGAGGCCATGGAGTTCGGAGATCCCTTCCACATCGAATACCGGATCCTGACCCCCGGGGGAAGGGTGAAAACGATCCGGGAGATCGGTTACTCGAAAAAGGACGAATGCGGCAAGGTCGTCCGCCTTTTCGGTACGGCCCAGGACATTACCGATCAAAAAAGGACCGAGGCCAGGCTGAGACGCTCCAACGCCGAGCTGCAGCAGTTCGCGTACGTGGCATCGCACGACCTGCAGGAGCCGCTGCGCATGGTCACGATGTACATCGCGCTCCTGAGCAAGAGGTTCGGCGACGAGCTTAGCCCCCTGGCCAAGGAATATATGAGGAACGCCGTCGAGGGCTCGTCCAGGATGAAGGAGCTGATCGACGACCTGCTGCAGTACTCCCGCCTCGATTCCAGGCAGATCGACCAGGAGCCGGTCGACATGAACGCGGTGGCCCGCCAGGTCGTGGAGAACCTGGACGCCTCCATCCGCGAGGCCGGCGCCCGGGTCACGATCGAGCCTCTGCCTGCCATCCCCGCCGACGAGCAGCAGATCGGGCAGGTCCTCCAGAACCTCCTGTCGAACGCGATCAAATTCCGGTCCCGGGAGCCGCCGAGGGTCAGGGTCTCCGCGGTCGCTTACAGCACCGAGTACGTGTTCTCTGTCGAGGACAACGGCATCGGCATCGACCAGAGGTACGCGGACAAGCTCTTCAAGATGTTCTCCCGCCTGCACGACAGGAGCGAGTACCAGGGGACGGGGATAGGGCTCGCCATCGCCAAGAAGATCGTGGAGCGGCATGGCGGGAGGATATGGTTCGCGAGCGAGCCTGGGAAGGGGAGCACGTTCTTCTTCACCATCCCGATCAAGAACGGCTAGCGTGGATGGCGGGCGGCCGATCGCTCATCGGTCAGCTCTTTCGATCGTCCGCTCCCCGCTCCATCGATCATACCACTTGTGGAACGCGTCCTGAGCACCATCGGCTGATCGTTCGCCTCGCATTGCCGCGTCATGTGTGATGGCCCAGTGATATCTCTTCGGCCATATCCCGGAAATTGTAGTGGCCACCATAGGATTAAGGCCTATATCGTGTTACATGCTACCAAGTAGCAGAACATCATAGTCGTTTCCAATTAAAAACCGAAGCTCAGCGAGTATGAAAAAATGCCGATCACACAAGTTCTGGCCCGCAACGCCGCCCTTTATGGGGAAGACATCAGCCTGGTGGAGATAAATCCCGAGATCAAGGAGGTAAGCAGGAGCTGGAAGGATTACGAGCTGGTCGAGACGAACCCGGAGAGGAAGTACCGGCGGGACATGACCTGGCGAGAGTTCGACGACAAAGCGAACCGCCTGGCGAACTTCCTGCTGGAAAGGGGGCTGCAAAAAGGCCACAAGGTCGCGATCCTCCTCATGAACTGCCTGGAGTGGCTGCCGATCTACTTCGGCGTCCTGAAGACCGGCGCCATCGCCGTGCCGCTCAACTACCGGTACACCGAGGACGAGATAAAGTACTGCCTCGACCTGGCCGAGTGCGACGTCCTGGTGTTCGGTCCCGAGTTCACCGAGAGGGTCGACGCCATCCACGAGCGGATCCCCAACGTGAAGATCAGGCTGTTCGTGGGGCAGGACCGTCCTGCCTTCGCCGAGAGCTACTACTCGCTCACCGCATGCTGCTCCTCGACGGCCCCCAAGGTCAGATGCTCCGAGGACGATGATGCGGCGATATATTTCTCGTCCGGCACCACTGGCTTCCCGAAGGCCATCCTCCACACGCACCGCAGCCTGATGACCTCCTGCGAGGTGGAGATGGAGCATCACAGGCAGACGCGCGAGGACAACTTCCTCTGCATCCCTCCGCTCTACCACACAGGAGCGAAGATGCACTGGTTCGGAAGCCTGCTGTCCGGCAGCAAGGCCGTCCTGCTTCGCGGGGTCAAACCGGAATGGATCATCAGGACGGTGTCGGAGGAGAGGATCACCATCGTCTGGCTATTGGTCCCGTGGGCCCAGGACATCCTGGACGCCATAGAGAGCGGTGACATCAGCCTGGAAAAATGCCATCTGGAGCAGTGGAGGCTGATGCACATCGGCGCCCAGCCGGTGCCCCCCAGCCTCATCAAGCGTTGGAAGAAGTACTTCCCTGACCATGACTACGACACCGATTACGGCCTCTCGGAGTCCATCGGCCCCGGCTGCGTCCATCTCGGCCTCGAGAACATCCACAAGGTCGGTGCCATCGGAAAGGCCGGCCACAAGTGGGAGCTGCAGATCGTGGACGAGAACGGCCGCACGGTCAAGCGGGGCGAGGTGGGCGAGCTCTGCGTGAGGGGGCCGGGCGTGATGAAGTGCTACTACAACAACCCGGAGGCCACCGCGGAGGTCCTCAAGGGCGGATGGCTCTATACCGGCGACATGGCGCGCATGGACGAGGACGAGTTCGTGTACCTTGTCGATCGCAAGAAGGACGTCATCATCAGCGGCGGCGAGAACCTCTACCCGGTGCAGATCGAGGATTTCCTGCGGACCCACTCATCGATCAAGGATGCGGCGGTGATAGGGCTCCCGGACCACCGCCTGGGCGAGATCGCCGCGGCCATCATCGAGCTGAGGCCCGACCAGCCATGCTCCGAGGCGGACATGATGCGGTTCTGCGATGCGCTGCCGCGCTACAAGCGCCCGCGCAGGATCATTTTCGACAAGGTGCCGCGCAATCCCACCGGCAAGATCGAAAAGCCGCGGCTCCGCGAGAAGTACTGCGGGGGCAGCCTGGTCGAGGCGCAGATCGAAACTCGCTGAGAACGGGCCGCTCCACCACGGACATCGCCGATCATCGATGAAGAGCAGGAAGGTCATCGGGTCCGAGCGCCCTCAAGGCGCCGGCGGCCGTGCCTGGCTCTGTTCGTGAACGGCGAGCGCGCAGCGATCGAGACCCTGCCGGAAATATGGTCCCGGTCATGCGGCCGAAACGAGAATGGACGTTAATAATGGATCGAGGGGAGACGGCCGGATGGCGAGGTTAGAAACGATGTTACTCCGCCCTCACGGCCCTACCTTGTACTTCTTGAACAGCTCGACCAGGGTCAATTTCTCCAACGGCTTTTCCTGCTCGATGCCCCTATCTGCCGGGGTGGTCCTCTTCCGTCCCTCGCTTCCCTTCTTGACGGCTTTCCCTTTCTTCCTGACGCCGGTCGTAGATGTCACCTCCTGGCACCTTGCATAGGTTCTTCACTATTCTCCGTATATAGAACATGCTGACGTATTAAGAGCCTGAGGTTGCTCGGCCCTGACCAAAGCGAACGTCAGGAGCTGAGTCTTCACACCCATCGGGCAGGCCTGCGGTCGATTCTCCTGACCTCGTACCGCGGTTCATGGGCAATATCTATTAGATCATATATCGTTCCCAAGATATAATATCCAATGAGAGGACCATGCGATACCTGGAGCTCCTGGGGATAGCGGCCGTCATCATCTCCCCGTTCCTGCCGTTCGGCCGGGTCCCGGTCATAGACAATGGCGGCAGCCTCGTTGCCGGCGGGTGCAACTGGAGCGACGTCTCGTTGTTCAACTTCCTGACCACTTCAGGCGGCACGGTGATCGCCGCGCTCATCCTGGCCGCCGGCCTGTTGATGGTCCTCGCAAAGGCGGGCGGGCAGGTGCTGGTCATCACCGGCGCGACCTTCATCGTCCTGATCGCCTTCGCCGAGGGAGCCCTTTTCCCACTGGATCTCGGCATCTCCGTCCCGGTGCTCATCATAGGCTCAGCGCTGTGCTCCTCGAGGTTCGTGGTACGGGCGATGGAGGAGAATCCTTGAGCTGGCGAGCGCGCTCTTTTATTTCCGCCAAGGCCATTGGGGACCCGCCATGGACGAGACGGACATCCTGATCATCAAGGAGCTGGCGGTCGATGCTCGGCTGCCGTACAGGGACCTCGCCGACAGGTTGTCCCTCTCCGTCAACGGTCTCCACAAGCGCATCCAGCAGCTGATGGCCAAGGGCATCATCGCCGGGTTCCGGGCCAACCTCACGCCGTTGCTCACCGGCGGGAGCGTCATGAACCTGTACGGCCGCTCCAGCTCGACCGACCTGTCCGCGACCATCGAGCACCTCGGCGGGGACGAGCGCACGGCCCGGATCATAGCCACCGGCGGTCAGTTCCTCTACGTGGACGCCCAGGTCCGCAACGACCAGGAGATGCTCGATTACCAGTCCTTCGTCCGGGACGTGGGGAGGATCGACGATCTGAGGAGCCTGGCGATGTTCAGCGCGGGGGACCCTCCGGCAAAGGACCCGCTGAGCAAGCTGGACTACCGGATCGTCCGGGCGCTGTCGGAGAACTGCCGTCGCCCCCTGCAGGAAGTGGCCGCGGAGGTCGGCTCCACCGCCAAGACGGTGAAGCGCAGGCTCGAGCATATGGAGGCCGAGCACTGGGTAGGGTTCAACATGGACCTGGTCCTGTGCGCCTCCGGCGACATCATCTCCATCGTCCACGCCAAGCTGCGGCCCGGACGCAAGCTCGAGGACATGTTCCCGCAGTTCATAAATAGAAAGGACCCACACCTCATGGGCATCTCCGCATCGAACGTGGAACCGGGCATGATGATCTTCTCCGTGTGGGCCCGGGACCTCAGGGAGCTGAGGGAGGCGGAGAAGGGCCTCAACGCCAATGACGATTTCGAGTCGCTGTTCTCGAACCTGTACTACGACATGCGCATCTCCCCGACGTGGGCGAGGAAGCTGATCGAGGAACGGGCCAGGTGACTGGTCTCTATACCGGCGATCGTTCCGTACGCCGCCGAGGGGACGAACTGGCCATTTTTAGACCGTTCTTGACCGTTCCGACATGTAGCAAGGGTACATGACCTCAAGACCCCGGCCCCTGGTCCGATGGTCAAGAACGGTGAGATCATGGAAGCCATAATCATCGAGGACCTGGTGAAAAGCTACGGTCAGCTCACGGCGGTGGACCACGCCACCCTGCGGGTGGACGAGGGCACCGTCTACGGCCTCATCGGCCCCAACGGCGCCGGCAAGTCAACGATCATCCGCTCCCTGCTGGGGCTCGTCCCCTGCCAGGGCGGGAAGGTCATCGTCTCCGGGACGGACATGAGCGCACATGACGCGCACAGCAAGGTCAGGATAGGCTACCTGCCCCAGAAGGCGGCGTTCCAGGAGTGGAGGACCTGCGAGGGGGCGCTCCTCACCCTCGGGCGGCTCTCCGGCCTGGAGGGCGATAGGCTGGAGGCGAGGGTGGACGAGGTCCTTTCCCAGCTGGGGATAGAGGAGTACCGGTCCAGGAAGGTGAGCAAGCTGTCCGGCGGGACGCTCCAGAAGCTGGGCTTCGCTCAGGCGATGCTGCATGAGCCGTCGGTCCTGGTGCTCGACGAGCCCATGGCCTCGCTGGACCCTGCCAGCCGCTTCTTGCTGAAGAACATCATCAGGGAGCTGCGAGCTTCCGGTACGACCATCCTGTTCTCGTCGCACATCCTCTCCGACGTCCAGGACCTCGCCGATTCGGTGGGGCTCCTGCAGGGCGGAAAGGTGCGCTACTCCGGACCGATCGACGGCCTGGAGAGGATGGTGTCCGTTCGTTCGGAGCTGGTGGTCGAGCTGGCCGATGACCGCGGGGAGTGGAGGTCGGTGAGCGTCCCGGGGACGGACATCCGGCAACCCCAGGCCGGCTGGCTGGTGGTGCACGTCGATGACGCGGAGCAGTGGGACGCGTACGTCCCGAAGATCATGGAAGCGTTGATGAGGGCAGGGTGCCGCATCCGGTCCTTCAACCGCCACGACCCCAAGCTCGAGGACGTCTACATGGCCTACGTGGGGGGATCGCGGTGAGCCTCGGCCTGCTGCTCAAGGACGAGGTGAGCGGCTTCTACCGCTCCAAGGTCATGATCGCCCTGCTGATCGGGATGCCGGTGATCGCCATCCTCATGTACCTCCTGTCCCCGGACCTCGGGGGCATGCCCCTGGGCGCGTTCACCGCGGTGACCATATCGTCGATGGCCGGCCTGCTGGCATCGACGACGCTCTCGGTGAGCATCATCAACGATAGGACGCAGGGGGTGTACGATCTCTTCCTCGTGAGGCCGGTGAAGCGGTCCCACCTCCTGCTGGCCAGGTACATCGCCGTGGTCGCGTGCGTGATCCTGGCGGCCGTCCTCGCCCTCGTGGCGGCGAACGCCTACGACTGGTCGGCCCGGGGGGTCGTGGACGCAGGCGGGCTGTGGGAGCCGATGCTGGTGGTCCTGACCATGGCCTGCGTTTCCTGCGCGGTGGCGGTGCTGGTCGGCACCCTCGTGAGGTCGGTGCTGCTGGGGGTGATCCTCACCATCTACGGGGGGAACCAGCTGTCGGCGGTCATCGTCCTGACCTCGCTGGAGAGCCTCGTCTCCACCGAGGTCTCGGCGCTCATGGGCCTGGCGCTGTCGGCGGTCGTCCTCCTCTCAGCGCTCGTCATCTTCGGCCGCAAGGCAAGCAGCTGAGCGCACTGCCCCCATGATCCCGGGAAGGGGGGAGGGACATGACCCGTGACGTCCTCGAAGGGGGGCTACTTTGCTGTAGGATGGGGGCCGACCATCTGCGGCGCAAAGAAATGATGAAAAAGATGGAGAACGGAGAGGCCCGCTCATTACGCTGAACAGTCCTCGCCATCCGAGGCCACGTTCGGAGCGATCAGACGGACAGCACTTCCCTGGCCTGGGACAGGATGTCATCCGCCGAGCTCTTGGAAAGGATGGCGCTCACCTCGTCCGAGCGCTCGATGAGATCGCTCACCAGTATGAAGCGGTGCGCCAGCAACGTCTCCTGGTCCCTGTGATATATGTCCAGCATCGTCAACGGGAACAGTCGGTGCCTCTTGGCCAGGGACTCTATCCCCTTTCCCTGAGGAGTGTTCCAGCCCAGGACCTCCATGCCGACGCAATTCGCGTAGCGCTGGGCGTCCAGCGAGAGCCGGGTGTTCGTGACCAGGAACGCTCGCTCCAGCCTTTCCGTTTCTCTGAGGTCGAGGAATCGCGCGTAGACATACAGTGCGATCTGGATGTTGCATTTGAGCCCCAGATCGTTGTGGAACTTGCACTCCGCCATGGCCCTCTCCTGCCCCCTGGTCATGAGCACGTCCACTTCATGCGTCACGCACCTGCCCCGCAGCATCTGCCGCGTCTTGGTGCTGTAACCCTCGGCCTGGAAGAGACGGGCGATGTAGGTCTCGAAGTTCTCGCCATCGGGGCCGAGGCGCAGCAGCGCCTTCTTCAGGCCGTAGGCGGCGGCCTCATGCCCCTTCAGCATCTGGCGCACCTGACGGTAGATCTCCTCCGTGGTGATGCCGTCGTAAAGCAGTGGCTGCAGGGCCCGCATGATGCCATCGGCCTCGTCCTGGGAGGCCCCCGCCCGCACCATCGCGGAGATGGTCTTCTTGGGATCGAACTCCTCGCGCTCTCCAGACCTCTTGATCACCTGCAAATCTCTTGCCCCCGCTCAATGAACGCACGGGTCCATCGCTCGCTCATGCCCTCGTACGCTCTATGGCAGCTCCATCGCCGGCATCGTAGATACTTGTATCTCCTTAGCTCATGTCGTAAATATGGGTCATGCGTCGAGAACGTGAGCCCAGAGGCCCTCTCTAGACCATGACCCTTGCGCAAGGATGGTGACAACGTCCTCGCGGTCTTGCGCCGTGCTCGCGATCGGACCCCGTCCTCTGCCCGCGAAGTTTCTCAATATTTCCTTGTGAATGAGACGGGATTAAATACAATGGGCCCCTCGCCGAGAGGCCGGCCCGTCCAATCCGGCCGCCGCTCATGTCCGCATGAGCAACATGGAACGAACCACCATGATAACCATGAAGATCTGTAGGAAATGTGACAAGCAATACCCGTCGAACGTCCTGTTCTGCCCCGAGTGCGGCAGCCTCATCATGAAGCCCGAAGCGCCGGAGGTCGAGGCCCGTCCCAAGGTTCGGGTCAAAAGCGCGCCCGTGGTGGCACCGGTGGTAAGGGAGCCGGCGAGGCCGCTGCCCCCCAGGGTCAGGGCCGAGCATACCAGGGAGGACCTCTTCCAGGCGCTGGCCGACAACAAGGTGCCCGGAGAGGACCTCGAGGTCGTCAGGGATCTGATGGAGTGGTCCGAGGGCCTCGCGAGCTCGGTATCGTTCGGTGACAACGTCACCGAGGGCGGCCGTGTGGGTTTCCAGCCGGCGGTGCGCCTGGGGGACAGGGAGGTCAGCCTGTTCCGGGTCGGCACTAACGGCGGCATCGACATCCACTTCAAGGACTGGGTGGACCTGCCTCCGTTCGACTCCCGTCAGAAGAGGATCGAGATGCTCGGCAAGCTCAACGGCATCAGGGGCGTGAGGATACCGGAGAGCAAGGTCATCGACCGCCCGCCCATACCGGTGAGGGTACTGAGGGACAGAGAGAACCTCGACCAGTTCATCGAGGCATACCACTGGTTCATCGGGATGGCCAGGGGGCAGTGAGCGCGGACCATCATGGTCCAGCCAACCCTTATGGATGGTCGAGCACCGCGACCGGGCAGGAGCGTGGTGTGAACACCGCTCACTGCGCTCGCCTGGAGGCCGTTCAATGAATGGTCTAAACCATTTCCACTCCCATTCTAAACAAGCTCGATCGCGAATCAGATCCTGACCGTTCTTCACTCCCGATCGAAGATGATCTTACGTTGCACCTTC
Organism: uncultured Methanomassiliicoccus sp.; assembly: GCA_964426205.1. GTDB lineage: Archaea > Thermoplasmatota > Thermoplasmata > Methanomassiliicoccales > Methanomassiliicoccaceae > UBA6. The sequence goes on from CAYRPG010000036.1 coordinate 17,272, forward strand.
GACCGCAGTTCATATACCAATGGAACATTATCGCTCCCGAACTTCGGCACATTTGACATGGCCAAGAGGCCGCGGACGCGCTTCTCCGGAAGATCGGCACGGCCTGTTCCATGCAGAGGCCGAAATTCGACAAATGGGTGCCTGTTTGCGTGAAGCAAACCAAATGCGGGTCCACCGCAGGGCTGAGATCACACCATCAGAACTTGACCTGGGTAATGCCAGCGGAAGGAGAGATATGACAGCGATAAGCAGATCAGATGTCCAGGACCGGATGGTCCAGGCCGTTGAGACCGTAAAGCGAACGAACCCGATGGTCGGGTCGATCACCAACACCGTGACCATCAATTTTGTGGCCAATGCGCAGCTCGCCGTCGGCGGGTCCGCCGCCATGGTCTACCTGCCCGATGAGGCCGAGCTCCTGGCCGATGCGGGTGGCGCCATCTACGTGAACGCCGGCACCCTGATGCCGATCCACGAGGAGACGCTGCCGCGCGTCGCGAGCGCCGTCCACGAGGCCGGGAGGCCGTGGGTCCTGGACCCGGTGGCGGTCGGCATCGGTGCGATGAGGACGAGACTGCTGCGAGAGGTCAAGAGGTACAAGCCCAGCGTTATCAGGGGGAACGCATCGGAGATACTTGCGCTCGCAGGCCTGTGGGAGCTGGACGGCGGCACCGCCCGTTCCAACGTTCGCGGCGTCGACTCCACGGACCAGGTGATGGCCGCGAAGACCGCGGCGGTCGCGCTGGCGAGATGGACCGGCGGGGCCGTCGCAGTGTCCGGAAGAACGGACCTGGTGACAGATGGGTCCGTGGCGGTCCTCTCCCGCGGGGGGTCTCACCTCATGAAGAGCATCACCGGCTCGGGCTGCTCGCTGGGCGGGGTCATAGCGGTGTACGCGGCCGTGGCCTCGCCGTTCATCGCCGCGCTCACCGGCACCGCGGCCTACAACCTGGCAGGAGCTCGTGCTGGATCTCGAGCGGACGGCCCCGGGAGCTTCCAGGCCGCATTCCTCGACGAGCTGTACAGGGCGACCGCGGAGGATATCGCCGGCGATCCGTTCGATATCGAGGAGGTTTGAACCATGAACACACTGGTCGCATTGGCCATCACACCCTGCGGGATCGGCGACGAGCTTGCGCCCGCGGTAGCTGAGGTGGTGAGGGTGATCCGCTCGTCCGGCCTGCGGAACCGCACGACCTCCATGTTCACGGAGATCGAGGGCGAGTGGGACGAGGTGATGAAGGTGGTGAAGGACGCCACCTTCGTCCTCGCCAGCAAGGGGATCCGCACGGAGGTCGTCCTGAAGGCCGACGTGCGCCCCGGGTTCACGAACATGATCCAGGCGAAGGTGGACAGGGTGAACGCCATTCTCGAAGGAGAGGACGCACATGAGAAGGAGATTTGACATCTCGGCATACCTCGTGGTGGGACCGGAGAACACCAGGGGCCGGCCTGTGCACCAGATCATCAGGGATGCGGTCGAGGCCGGGTTCACCTGCGTGCAGGTCCGCTCGAAGGTGGCCTCGGCGCGCGAGCTGATCGAGATGACGCGCCAAGCTTCCGAGGTGATCGCCGAGACGGGCAAAGAGGACGAGGTCACGCTGCTGGTGGACGACCGCCTCGACGTCGTCCTGGCGGCGAGAAAGCAGGGGGCGAAGGTCGATGGGGTCCACGTCGGGCAGTCGGACATCCCCGTGGCCGTCTGCCGGGAATACCTGGGCGAGGATTCGATCATCGGCCTGTCGGCGAGAACGCACGAGCTGTTCGAGTACATCCGAACGGCGGACGTCGGCCAGATCGACTACTTCGGCGCCGGGCCGCTGCATGAGACGAGCACGAAGCCTGATTGCGGCCTGGACATCGACGGGAAGGTGAGGACCAGGAGCTTCGATGAGCTCACGGAGCTTGCCGAGCTCAGCCCCATCCCGGTCGTGGTCGGCGGCGGGGTCAAGCTTGCCGACATTCCGCAGCTCGCCAGGACCGGGGTCGACGGCTTCTTCGTGGTGTCCGCGGTCGCCGAGGCCGACGACCCGCGGTCGGAGGCCGTCAAGCTCGTCGAGAGCTGGAGAGCGAACAGGCCGCGAAAAGGATGATCGAACGGCCTCCTGACGATCGGCCTCGATCGATAGGCGAAGCAGGTCGATGCTAGGCGGTCGTAGCTTCGAGACTCGTCACCATGCGTTAGATATCGGTATGCAATGATCGCGGAGTTCAAATTGATGAAGTTACTGTTCGGATGCTAGCTGTTCACTGCAGTATGACTACTCAGCGAGCTCGCGCTGTATCAGTTACTGAGCTCGTGCTTTAATAACCTGGGCATGACCATCATGCTGATCATCTTCACCATGCCAGCCGTGCTCCTGTTCGCAGGCCTGAGCGTCAAGTTCGGCTTTAAGGGATTGGGCTGGATCTGAATCTGCGAACGAACAGTGGAAGAGAATCGATTTGAGCTCATTGATCAAATAGAACAAGACTGAACTGTAAAGTAACTTTTGATCTAAAAAGGGCCCTGTTGCAAAACCCTCATGACCAGAACTCCTTACGCGTAGCCAGCTGGATCAAGTTGAACAACGCAAGCTTCACACGAACCTCGTTTCTTTTACTGTTCTTTGTTCGACATTTTAATCGATGCCCGAGAAGTCGTCGAGATCATCGAGAACACCGTCTCAGCGTGCGCGTGCTTTGCCTATAGCGCCGCGAAGCGGCGCGGCCATTGATGCGCAAAGTTGATTAGCTTCTGATAGAACGTCTCCGGTCGTTCTTATTCGCGAGCGTTCTTCTTGATAGCATGTAGCGGCGTAGCTCCGTGCTGATTGGCCACGGCCAGGCAGGCCTCCCCATGATACGCAATAGCGGCCAGGCTTCGCTTCGGCGTCACCTTCGGCGGCAGTTGGTCCCAGACGTCTGTGAACATCTGGCTGGCATGCACTTTCGAGCGAGTTTGCGAGTACGAGAGAACGATGAACTCATCAACTTCCACGGTCGCGTACACCTTGACCCAGTCATTTGCAGCGCGGCGAGCGTGCTTCGTCTCGCGCCACGATTTCTTTCTTCCGCTGTACCCGGTGGCATCTGTTGCGACGATAGCACTTCGCTTCGGCATCTCGTCCACAAGATGCCGGAAGAACCATTCCAGCACCGTCGTCCACCGTTTCGATGACAGCTCCCTATAGCGCGTGGAATGGTCCGGAACCCGCTCCAAACGGTAGTAACTGCGGACCATCGCCAGCACTCCCCCGTTCTCGCGGAATGTGAGTCTGAGAAGCTGCTACACGAGGAACGCCACGGGGGGCGTGCGCTCCTCATACGCCAGCCATCCGGTCCGCTTACGGCGCTGCCAGTGAGCGAACGAGTCGGTCTGCTTACGAATCGTTTCGAGCGACAGCCTCAGATCGTTGATGGCGACATAATCGTAGCGGCCGAGGTCGACCGCCACGCGCTCGAGATCGAGAGCGAACATATCGAGGTGAACTTGTCAGGAAAACTTGAATACGTCGCTTGTCATCTCCATCATCGTGGTCACAAACCAGTCGTCTTTCTCAGCAACAGACAATAGGCTGGACCGCTCTTATACATTTTGATAACAGTATAGTTAATAAATCATAATTATGCGTCTAAAACAGCTATTTGAGTTTCGCAACAAGACCCTTATTATTCGATTAAGGTGAACCATAGAAACGAGATGAAATGGAGATAAGTTAAGCGGAATTAAAAGTGTCTGTAGCTGCCTCATTCGCACCGAGTCGTAGTATTTTTATTCTGCAAGCATATACTCATTCTCAAGGTGGGGAAATGGCTAAAAAATCCGGTAGTATCGATAGTAAAATCGCTGATGCCGAGAAGGACTACGACAGGGCGAAGAAGAAAGCCGAAGAGACGATCGACGAAGACGCCTTTTTCGAATTGCTTCTATTAAAGCAAAAAGAGGAGCTAGCCGGTCTACGACTAAGATTGCTGCATGCAGCGAAGGAGCTTGAGTTCTCGGAGAAGGATGCATGGGGCCTGATGGCCGCTGATAGCCCCATATTGGAGGATGCTGAGGATGCGCTTGATCTCCACTACCGAAGTACAGAGCTCAGGGCCATCAACCGGCTTATCTCAAGCATTCAAGCATCTCGATGGTGCGATTCCTTAAGGGCAGGGCTTGATGAAGAAGTAGAAGAGCTCGAATCAGTTGATGAGGAAGAACGCCTCATAGACATTTCTGACGATATCACGGCAGAAGAACTGCTGAATCGACTCAAAAGAGGCGATGCTCAGCATATACTTGACATGAAGGCCGTTATGCAGGGGCTGTTCAAGGGAGTGATGGAGAGGAATAAGGAGCTGCATATACCCACTTGGGTCATGGCAGCCGAGTTCGATATGATCGCTAGGTCCCTGGCAAGCGACTTCATCCATGGTAGCCCACCCGGCCTATGGGGTTTGGCGGAGGAAGTGCTCGAGCTGATTCGAGCTGAAAATGAACAAAAAGCCAAGAAGATGTTTGACGAATATTGAACGCACTTTGACCGGACATCAGGTCAAAGGCAATGATTCGTCACCGGCCCATTTCGGATCTATACCGTATTCTTATGGTGTAGAATGCGCATCAGGCACCCATATAAGGTATGGGGGGAGAATAGGGTGAAACTATGGGTAGGGCATTATTATGGTATGCCAGATGAATGGTTCCTAGTTTGGGCTAGTAACAAGGATGATGCGGCACTGATCGTTGATGACGAGGTCGGGGAGCCAGATATGAGATCACTGCTTGAGGTGAAGCGCGAAGGATTCATTGATCTTAAACTTGTGAAGGAGGACGATCCAGATGGTGAAGAGCCCTTCTACGTGCTTAACCAGATCGGCGATGAGGAGGTCGAACGGAAAGAGCACTATGATAATACAGTCTATTTCGAAGAGCTATTCGATGGCATGATGGAATGGTTCAAGAAATGTAATCAGGAACCTTTCCCTATTGCCAACGATTATGAGGACAATATATGCCGACAACTGGGAATTCACCAGAACGACCTTATCGATCTCTACAAACCAAAAAAATAACTGCCGTGATCGAACGCTACTTGCTAGGTCATTATTTCATATTTACCTATTGAACAATTACGTAGAGGTGGAATAAATAGAAGCAATGAATGATAATTATGTAAGCTGATGTACCCCTTATGAAGACGGCGACCAATGGAACACTTGCAAAGGAATTAGGTCGCGATATCAGAATAATGGTCGAGTCCTCGGGGAGAAGAGACCTGAAGGTGTATTTCGACCATGGTGATGCCAAGGTGTATCCCTGTGCAATCCCTCACTTTTCAGAATATTCCAATAGAACAACACTAGCCAATATCGACGTCGCCGCGGTGTGGGATGGAAAGATAATTTAATTTTGCGAAGTTAAGGAAGGAGGAGTTCGCCCCAAGCTAATCATCGGAAACATCGGTATTGTATTCCTAGCCGATGGTATCCTGATCGATGGACATGCATATCCATTTCAGGTCGCGACTCGTCCGGCGTGACAAGAAAGCCCGAGGCACCAGTAT
>CAYRPG010000037.1:0-19938 GCA_964426205.1 uncultured Methanomassiliicoccus sp.
TCGCCCTTGCGCCAGGTCACGGTGCCGAAGAAGCCCTTCTTGGGGTACCGGTCGTAGTGCTTGATGAAAGGCTGTACCGGACCCTCGTTCGCCTTAATGGCCTCCTCCTCGGAATCGTAGATCTTCCCGGTCGAAAAGGTCTGATAATATATTTTCTGTGGCTTGTCGGCCATGGGAACGAGTAATCGTATTGTCGTTAATAACCTTTGAGGTAACTGACCCCCACGCCTTCCCTATGCGCCTAGAACGGGGCAGTAGTCCTTTATATCCATACAAACCAATTAGGTGGGCTATGAACAGAATTAAGGTTATCAACGAGCCATCGGAACTTGTACCGATGTTGCGAGCCGTTGATACCAAGGTGAAACGAGAGGTTTTAAAGGAGGTGACGCTTGAATGGCGCACCACCAAGGAGGTAGAGGCAAAGTTCGGGCCAGAGGGGTCCGATGCCCTCAAGTTTTTTGAGAAGATGAAGCTCGTGGAGACCAGGTGGCAGTCGACCAGCGGGTCGTTCCCCGAGAAAGCCTACCATACCTATTACACCTCATTTCATATCAACGCTTCATGGCCAGTATATGAGATATCCGATGTCCTCGCCGCGGCGATGATGCCGGAGGAAGAGTTCTCGAACCTCGAGAAGGATATATTCAAGGAGGTCGGGCCGGAGGGCCGCTTCGCCGGCGACATCGCCGAGAAGCTTGGGATCACTTCCACCATGTTGCGGAGCCTGGTGAAGCGCTCCGTCCGCCTTGATTATCGCGGTCACCGCATCGAGCGCCTCAAGGAGTGAGTCTCGGGATGACCGAGATCTACATCCTGAGGCTCGGCCATCGACCGGAGAGGGACAAGCGGGTCACCACCCACGTGGCGCTCACCGCCCGGGCCTTCGGCGCCAAAGGCATATTTGTCTCCACATTCGACGAGGAGCTGGAGAAGAGCGTCAGGTCGGTGGTCAGGCGCTTCGGCGGTGATTTTTCTATTACCACCGGGGTCAAGTGGAAGGAGTTCCTGCGCAACTTCGAGGGCACCAAGGTCCACCTGACGATGTACGGGGCCCATATCGACGACGCCCTCCCCAAGGTTCGGACCGCCATGACCGAGAAGATGCTCATCGTGGTCGGCGCGGAGAAGGTGCCCCCCGAGGTGTACCAGGCCGCGACCTTCAACATCGGCGTGGGCAACCAGCCGCACTCGGAGGTCGCGGCGCTCGCCGTGTTCCTCGACCGCCTCAAGGAGGGGGCCGGGCTGCGCACCGACTTCCATGGCCACATGACCGTGGTCCCTTGCGAGCGGGGGAAGAAGGTTGTCAACGATACCGAGTGAGCAGCAGTGCATCGAGATCCTGAGGGCGCAGGGCACCCCTGACCGGGTCATCAAGCACGTCTGCACCGTCGCGCAGCTCGCGCAAGCCATCGCCCGCAGGTGCGGGGCGGACATGGAACTGGTGCGGGCCGGAGGGCTGCTCCACGATATCGGGAGGTCGAGGACGCACGGCATACGGCATGCCATCGAAGGCGAATCCATCGCCCGCGCGCTGTCTCTGCCCGAGCCCCTGGTGCTGATCATCCGAAAGCACGTTGGTGCTGGGATTCTCCCCGAGGAGGCCCGCAGACTAGGGCTCCCTGACCTCGACTACATTCCCCTGACCCTCGAGGAGAAGATAGTCTGCCACGCCGACAATCTGGTGGGTGACGCCGACTACATGACCTCAATGCTCTCCTATGAGGACTTCGTGCGAAAGGGCATACGCGACTCCGGGGAGCGCATGCTGATCATGCACCGCGAGCTGTCGGCGGCGTGCGGGACGGATGTCGACGCGATCGTCGAGGAGGTCCGGCACCAGGAGCCCGATGGCCCGTGCGCCCGCTACCTCAAGATGCATATCGATAAATGGAGCGACTGAAGGTCAGCCGCACCATTGTTCTCGCCCATATTCCGGCATGTTCTCGCGGTCGAAAAGGAAGGCCTCGACTGGATGGTCGAACAAGACCCGGAGACGTTTAAGGGGGCGATAGCACTTTTAATGACGTGGGGCGGTCAGGGCCGGGAGAGCGGCCTGGCCCGGTCCCAAGATCAAGGGCCTACGGCTTAGAGCTTGGCCGCGGGCTTCTTGGTGGTGACCCTCTTGGGGAAGTACTTCAGGATGATGATGTCCCCGACCGACTGGATCCATCGGAACGGTACATTAACTGCCTTGGACTCCTCGACCAGCAGAGGATTCGTCTCGCTGACGAACAGGCCATCCACGCGCTTGTTGTCCAGATCTATGACCAGGTTGTTGACGTTTCCCAGGAAAATGCCGCTCGACGTGTAGACCTGCAATCCCATTAGCTCAGACGCTTCCTCTAGCATGAGTCATCCCAGCGTGGTATCCCTTTTCTTCTTTTAATAGGTTGTGCCCATATTCATTTACTGGACCGCTTACCCTGCTTCATAGAGGCAACATGACCGAACCTGTTATCGGAAATTTATATATTGATGAAAGGGTAATACGGTTTTGCATAAATTACGCACAACCGATGGAGAACATGACATGGACGAGATAGAGCAGATCCGAGAGAAGAAGAGGCAGGAGATGATGAAGGGCACGACCCAGGGTGCCGACTGGCCGTCCGAGCCTGCCGAGGTCACCGATGGCACGTTCAACGATTTCATCAAGAAGTACCCGCTGGTTGTGGTGGACTGCTGGGCCCCTTGGTGCGGCCCCTGCCGCATGATGTCCCCGGTGATCGACGCCCTGGCCAAGGAGATGCAGGGCAAGATCGCCTTCGGGAAGCTGAACACCGACATGAACCCCAAGGTCGCCATGCGCTTCCAGATCGAGGCCATCCCCACCTTGCTGGTCATAAAGGACGGGGAGCTCGCCGAGCGCCTGGTAGGAGCGAAGCCCAAGGAGGACCTGGCCCGCCGCCTGAACGCCCACCTCTGAGCAAACCACTTCTACTTTCTACTTTTTGGTCTTCTCATTCATAAAGGTATAAAAACCCGCCCGGCCCTAAAGGCAGAGGGAGTAACATGGAGGCGGACATCACCATCATAGGGCTAGGTCCAGCTGGACTGCAGGCCGCGATCCATGCGGCGAGGAAGAAGGTCAAGGTCGTCGCGGTGGGGAAGAGCGAAGCATCATCCTTGAACAGGGCCGAGGTGGAGAACTACCTGGGCATCGATTCGATGGAAGGTTCGGAGCTGCTGAAGAAGGGGCGCGAGCAGGCGTTGAGGTTCGGCGCAGAGCTGCTGGAGGAGGAGGTCGTCAAGCTGACCAAGGAGGGCGACGCCTTTGTTATCGTCACCGACCACGAGCGGGAGATCCGGTCCCGGGCGGTCGTCCTGGCGGTAGGCATCTCCCGCGCCAAGCTCAACGTGCCCGGGGAGAAGGAGTACCTGGGCAAGGGAGTGAGCTATTGCGCCTCCTGCGACGCCGGGTTCTTCAAGGGCCGCCCGGTCGCGATCATCGGAGAGGAGAGCGAGGCCGCCGAGTCCGCCGCGCTCATGACCGAGTACGCGTCCAAGGTGTACTGGGTCTACCGGCAGCTGAAGGCGTCGGAGCAGATGGTGGACAAGGCCCGCAAGGCCAAGGTGGAGATGCTCCAGGCCAAGCCGGTGCGCATCGTGGGCGAGCAGACGGTGACCGGACTGGAGCTGGAGGGCGGGAGAAAGCTCGATGTGAACGGGGTGTTCATCGCCCTCGGTGCCAAAGGGTCGATCGAGCTGGCGCTTGAGCTCGGCATCATGCCCGATCCGAGCGGCAAGATATTGGTGGACGAGAACTGCCGCACCGAGATGGAGATGGTCTACGCCTGCGGGGACGTGACCGGAACGCCGTGGCAGCTTGCCAGGGCGGTCGGCCAGGGGTGCATCGCCGGGGATAATGCCGCCAAGGCGGTCCGCACGGAGAAGTGACATCATGTCCCTGGAGAACGAATTGGTCGCAGGCATACTGCGCGAGGAGGGCGGGTTCCGGGATTCGCTGAGGAAGGTGCTGGACGAGGACCTCAAGATGAGCATCCACGAGTTCTGTTCCCAGACCGGGCTATCGCCGTCCACCATCTACAAGATCATGCAGGACCAGCGGGAACCGAACCTCCGCACCGTGAGGGACATTATCCGCGCGGTCCGCCGGATGGAGACCAAGCCTCATGGCAACTTCATCGCGGTCATCGCCGCCCGCCCGGTGCTCAACCGCATCGAGGAGCGCACGGTGAAGGTCGGGGAGCGCGACGTGCGCGTCAAGGAATACCCGGCCAACAGCATGGAGGACGCGATCATCGCGGCGGTCATGGCGGAGAAGGACGGCGCGCTGGCGATAGTATGCGCGCCGATCGTCGCTCCGACGATCCAGAAGATCCTGACCATCCCGGTCTCGATCGTCATCCCCCGGGACAGCATCGCGCGGGCGATCGAGGTGGCCGCCCAGAAAACGCTCTAAATGCCCTCCCTCTGCTGCTCCAGCTCATCGAGGATGGTCTTCCTCAGGTTGATGAAGTCCTGGCTGGCCCGGTCGCGTGGCCGGGGCAGATCGATCATGTGAACGGTCTTTACCTTTCCCGGACGGGAGGTCAGGACGATCACGCGATCGGAGAGGAAGACGGCCTCGTCCACCGAATGAGTGATGAAGATGACGGTCTTCCTCGTCTCCTCCCAGATGCGGAGCAGCTCCTTCTGCATCTGGTTCCTGGTCTGAGCATCCAGGGCGCCGAACGGCTCGTCCATGAGCAGGATGGCCGGTTCGTTCGCCAGCGCCCTGGCGATGCCGACCCGCTGCTTCATCCCGCCCGAGAGCTGATTGGGATGGGAGTCCTCGAACCCCTTCAGGCCGACCAGGTCGATGTACTTCTGGGAGACCTCATTCCTCTTATCAAGGGGCACCCCCTTGATCTCCAGCCCGAACTCCACGTTCCGGCGTACCGTTCTCCATGGGAAGAGGGCGAACTCCTGGAACACCATGCCGCGGTCGGGCCCCGGTCCGGTGACCTCCACCCCCTTGAGCGAGATCTTGCCCTCGGTCTTCTTCTCCAGTCCGGCGATGATCCTCAGAAGGGTGGTCTTCCCGCATCCTGAAGGCCCCAATATACATACGAACTCGCCATCCATGACCTTCAGGTTGATGTCCTCCAGGGCGACCAGCTGTTCCTCGCCCTTGGGGAAGACCTTGGCCATGTGCTCTATCGACAGACTTACTTCATTCCCATCCATATTGAGACCCTCTTCTCGATGAACTTGCTGATCGCCGTAGTCGCTATGCCCAGTATGGCGATCATGACCATCCCGGCGAACATGTAGTCGTAGAGGCCGATCGTGCTATTGCTGTTGATGATGGCACCGATCCCGCCGCCCCTGGCCCCGATCATCTCCGCGGCCACGATACACATCCATCCGATCCCCAGACCGACGGTCACACCGGTCATCATGAACGGGATGGTGTAAGGGAAGACGACCTTGGCGAATATCTTCACCTTGCTCGCCCCCAGTGTCTTCGCCGCGTCCATGAGGGTCGGTTCGACGCTCTTCACTCCGAACATGACGTTGGACAGTATGGGGAAGAACGCTCCCAGGAAGATGGTCATGACCGGCCCCAGGAACAGCCCGAAAGCGACGAAGAACAGCGGTACCCAGGCGATCGGAGGGATCGGCCTCAGTATCTCCACGATAGGCTTGCCCAACCCCTCGAATATCTTGGAGTAGCCCATGGCCAGCCCCAGGGGGACCGCCGCGATGAGCGCCAGCCCGAACCCGATGACGAACCTCTGCAGGCTGGCGATGACCTGCTGCATCATCGGCAGGTTGGTCGCGGGGTCCCTGTTGAACGCCTTGATGAACGCGTTCAGCACATCGGGCGGAGCGGGCAGGTACGACTTGTTGAGAGCGATGGAGCCGATCCACCATACGGCGATGAACCCAATGATCGATATCGCGTAGAGCACGTAGTCAGATGCCTGACCTCTTTTGATTCCGAAAAAAGACCGGTCAGAGCGGCCTGGCCTCTGAGTCGATGTCATTGCCGTCCCAATACCTGTTAAAGGAAGAAAAAGGTTTGGTGGCAGTTACGCTGCCACTAGCGTGAACCCGTTCTTCTCCGCTATCACCTGAAGCAGCAGGTGCTGGATGGTACCCAGTCCAGGGTCGGCGATGGTCTTCCCCTGAAGGTCCGCGAACGAATGGATATCGTTGGCCACGACCAGGGCGGAGCCCTCGGTGTTCGCCGCGGCAATTATCTTCACCTGAATCTGGTTGTTGATGCCCTTCAGGATGGCGGGTGGCGAACCGAGGTACCCGATGTCCACGGTATTGGCGGCGAAAGCATCCATCTCGGACGGACCGTTGGCGAAGCCACCGGCATTGGCGGCGATGGCGTTGATCCCGTACTGCGCGAACAGTGAGGTCCCTCCGCCGACGGTGGCGTTCATCGCGACGAGGCGGGCGAACTGGTGCAGGTCACCGGCCAGGTAACCGACCCTGACGTCGGTCAGGACACCGGAGGTCGAGGGCTGAACATCAACGGACGCGTTAAGGTACGAATCGTCGACATACTTGCTGATGAAGTCATCGACCGACGAATAGCCGGCAGCGGTGAGATGGCCCATGTCGGTCTGGTTCAGTCCTATGAACTCGTTGGTGAAGTTCTTCAGCCCGTCGATAAAGGAGGGGGACAGCTGATCAGTGTACTTCGTGTGCAACAGCGAGGAGGCGACCACCGAGGTGTTGACATTGCTGAACTGCGCGCCCATCTGCAGGAGCAGGGTATAGTTCGCGCTGTCAGGGTGAGCTATCGCATCAGCGATCCACGCGTTCGCCAGGTCGTTCGCCTTCAGGAACGACTTGACCACATCGGGATGGTTCTGCAGGAACGAGTCGCTGGCCACCACAACACAGCACGGATGGTCGGGCCAGATCTCATCGGACCAGTACAGGACATGGGCTTTTCCGGACAAAGCCGCCTGCGAACAGTACGGTTCCCATGACACTCCTCCGGCGACCTGGCCAGAGGCTATGGCGTCGAGCTGCAGATTTGGAGCGAGCTTCGTGTACTTCACTGTCTTCGTGGACTCTGTCGGGAGCATCGCCCATGCCACGATGGCGATGATAACGATCGCGACCACTAGTACAGCGGCAACTATGTAACTCTTCTTCATGAGAGCACCTGCACGGCTTACGGAATCGAGAATATAAATGAATTATGTATTCCGAGGTAAATAATATCACATTTGTACAAGTATTCCGGTCTGATTCTACAACTGGGGTTTTATCTTGGAAAACTATCGTCCAAGGGCTGCCGACGGACAGGTCGAAATGATACATCACGAATATTCGCACAAATAACTAAACAAAAAAAGCTAATAGCTTTTCACTGATAAACGCGGGATCCCCCATGTTCGAGCTGAACGTCGAGAGCAACACTCCGCTGACCCCGCTGAAGGACGTCGATGATATCGCCCTGCAGTTCCTCACCCACATCGGGTACCTGCCCAAGGGGTACGACCCCAAGACCAACGTGATCGACACCAAGGACAGCGTGCCGTACCGCCTGTTCATGGAGTGCTTCATGAGGAACATGAAGCGGGCATGGGTCGTCGACGAGCTGGCCGCTCATCTGAGCACGACCAAGCCGACCATCTACCGGCACCTCAACAAGTTAAAGGCCATCGATATACTGGAGGAGGTAGAGGCCGAGCGGGATGGTGCCACCAAGAAGGGATACCGTATCCGCTACGGCGACCTGAGGAAGGCGTGGAGCTTCACCGAGGCCAACGTGGAGATGGCCATGCAGAACTACCGCCAGACGGTGGATCACTTCCAGACGCTAATCGAGGAGGAATCGAAATGGCAATGAACGAGATCGAGGAACTGATCACGATCGGCTCGAAGTACTGTATAACGAGCATGAACAACGATGACGGGCCGCTGGTATCCGTCGGCGAGTTCCGGGGATACGCCGCCTTCGCCAACGAGACCGCTCTAGTGCTGAAACTGGATGGCTCGAACGGGCAGGTGGAGGGCAGGATACGCTTCCTTCCCTATCATGCCATCCTCGCCATAGACGTGCTTGAGCTCGCGCCGAAGAAGGTGAAGGAGCAGAAGGACGACAACCGGGTCTACTACCGGTGAGCAAGCGGTGCGCATTTGGGATACCACGAAGACCTCATCCGCATGATGCTGGACGGTGAGGTCAGGGACAAGGACGCCCTCCAGCGGGCCAAGATCGAGCTGTGCCGCAAATATGGCCTGGGCAAGGTGCCGGCGAACTCCGAGACCCTCGCCCTGGTCGACCCAGCGGACCTGGCCGCGGTGAACGAGGTCCTCCGTCGCAAGCCGGTGCGCACCCTCTCCGGGGTGGCGGTGGTGGCGGTGATGACCTCCCCGGCCCCCTGCCCCCATGGCAAGTGCATCTTCTGCCCGGGCGGCGTGGATAATGGCTCCCCGCAGTCGTACACCGGCAAGGAGCCCGCGGCGCGGAGGGGCGCGTCCTATGCTTTCGACCCCTACGAACAGGTCAAGGGGCGCATGGAGCAGCTGGAGGCCATCGGCCACGGCACGGACAAGATAGACCTTATCATAATGGGCGGGACGTTCACCTCCCGCCCGATGGAGTATCAGGTGGAGTTCGTGAGGCGGTGCTTCGACGCCATGAACTCCGCGCCGTCGGTCGACCTGGAGGAGGCCCAGGTGAGGAACGAGAACGCCCCGCACAGGTGCGTCGGCATGACCGTGGAGACCCGACCGGACGCCCTGACCGCGGAGCAGGTCGCTGTATCCATGCAGCTCGGGATGACCAGGGTGGAGATGGGCGTCCAGGTCCTCGACGAGGAGATCCTGCGGGCCGTCAACAGGGGGCACGGACTGCAGGCGGTCATTGACGCAACGGCCGTGGCCAGGCACAGCGGCCTGAAGGTCTGCTATCACCTCATGCCCGGCCTGCCTGGCTCCTCGCCGGAGAAGGACCTGGCCAGCTTCCGCAGGGTGTTCGAGGACCCCCAATTCCGGCCGGACATGCTGAAGCTGTACCCGACCCTGGTGGTGAAGGGCACCACGCTCTACGAGATGTGGCAGCGCGGCGAGTACTCGCCGTACACCACCGATGAGGCGGTGGAACTGATGGCGGAGATGAAGCGCCTGGTACCGCCGTGGGCCCGCATCCAGAGGATACAGAGGGACATCCCCGTTCCCCTGATCGAGGCCGGGGTGGACAAGGGCCACCTGAGGGAGCTGATCAAGGAGCGCATGCGCTCCCGGGGTCACGAGTGCAGGTGCATCCGCTGCCGCGAGGTCGGGCTCAAGGGAGTGAAGGACTACCGCCCCGAGGACGTGGTGATGAACGAGATGAAGTACATCGCGTCGGGCGGGGAGGAGGATTTCATATCCTTCGAGCTGCCGGAGCAGGACGCCCTGATCGGCTACGCCCGCCTGAGGACCGGGGACGGTCCGATGGCCGGCCTCCGCGAGCTCAAGGTCTTCGGCCGCATGGTGCCCATCAAGCAGCAGGGAGGGGGATGGCAGCACCGCGGCTATGGACGGGAACTGGTCGCCCGGGCGGAGGAGGTCGCGAGGGAGGCCGGCTGCGATGCCATCAGGGTCACCAGCGGCGTAGGGGTCCGCGAGTACTATCGCTCCCTGGGATACTCCCGCGACGGCGTATATATGGCGAAGAGGCTCGGTCGGTCCTGATCAGGCGAACGAGGCCTCTATCGCGCCCTTCTTCCCTGCCTGATGAACGCCTTGATGCCATCGATCGTTCCCGGGGTGTCGTAGTCCCCCACCAGCTTGCCCTCGTAGTGGTAGACGATGCCCGCCCTCTCGTTCCTTTCCAGGCAGTCCATCAGCTCGTCCTCCCCGTGCTCCCTGATGAACTCCGAGAACGCCCTTATGCGGACCTTGTCCAGCATGCCGCCGCTGCACGGGAACTCGTTGCACTCCCAGCACCCGTTCAGCCCACGCTCCCTGCAGCACTTGAAGTTCTTGCACCACTCCTTACCGCTGCAACCCTCGTTCCTGCACCCCGCACAGGTCGGGCCCTCGCTGCAAACGCAGCACGCCAGCCCGCAGTATGCCAGCCCTTTCTCCCTATGCACCACAAGACCCCCTTTTCGGTCCGCCCGGTCCACGTTCCTGCCGCGCCCGTACGGGACCGAACGCGTTCCCGCATCATCAGGGTATCGGACACTGCCGCCAGGCCATCCATGTGCTGAGGACGATCATGGAAGGGTCCGCCGGTCAAGGCTTCCAGAGCATAGAATTAAAAAGAGACAACGGCGGGGCTATAGCCCCGGAAGAGGTTCAAGCGTTGGATACGGACATCACGACGACGTCGCGGACAGCACGCATCTCGCTGAACGGCAGCACCAGGCGCCCCTGGGCATCGGTCTTGTACAGCCTGGTCTCGACCTCCTCGGCCGGTACGACCAGGACATTCTGGATGTCCCCGGAGGAGGTGTTCACCAAAAAGTTCTCGATCATTCCGAGGATCTGCCCGTCGTTGGTCATGACGGTCTTTCCCTTTAGCTCAGTAATGAATTTTCTCATCCCAGCACCCTCACATTAATATTGAGACTGACTGGTGGATGCAACAGGTTGAGGATATTTCAAATTATCGCGCTCTTTTATAAATCCCGCCTCTGACCGGTGCCGAATCCGCGGTCTTTCGGTGCGTTCAATGAACACGCGGTCGCGGAAATCGCACACACATGTAATGAAGTGAGGGCCAGCTAGTTTCTGAAAGCTCGAAGCAGAAAGCAAGTTTTTTAACTCCCTCCGGTGTTGCATCGCCTCAACGGGTTGGGTCTTGTTTGCTAGGCCGCGAGAAATGGTCCGCACAGGAGAACGGGAGCGCGTTTGTAAACATACTAGGTGACTACCGGTTCATGAGCGAGGGCCACTACGGAAGTGTAGAGGCCGAGAACGCCGGGGTCAAGGTGTATCCCACTATCAAGGAGTCGCTGGACGCCTACATCGTACCGCTGTGCATGGAGCGCGCGGCCGCGGCGGGCATCCCGGTCCCGGAGTACTACATCTCGAACGATATCTTCGAGCCGCCGTGCATCATTTATCCCATAAATCCATTCATGAAGAAGCACAGCGTGGTGTACAAGTCGGGTCACGTGAAGCGCATCGCCAAGTCGATGACCAGGAACTTCAAGTACGCCATCTGCGTCCAGAAGATCACGGAGGACGTGGCGATACGGGAGTACAAGTGTGTCATGGGCAACACCACCTGTGACGAGGTGCAGGGCCTCGCCGGCAAGGTGTGGGAGCTCTTCCATCTCCCCATCTGCAACATCAGGGTCATCGAGAACGGCAAGATCATGCTCAGCGCGATCGAGCCGTGTCCACTCCAGGAGCTTGGCTCCCGGGAGCTGAAGCTCCTCAGGAAGGCGAACGAATGGCAGATATAGCCTGCTTCGTCGAACGCTACACGGTGTCCCGGGCCGAGGAGCTGACCGCCCTTGTCAACTTCAAACTGGCCGCGCACCAGCTCGGCCACCAGCTGGAGTACGTGTTCAGAAATGATATCGCGAAGATACCCAGCTACGACGCGCTGTTCATCCGCTCCCTCACGGACCCGCTGAACGCCGCCTATGTGGCCGCCCGGACGGCGGAGCTGCATGGAATGAAGGTCATCGACGACCCGGACTCCATCATCATCTGCTGCGACAAGATCAACATGTACATGCACCTGATGCGTGCCAGGGTCCACATACCGGAGACCAGGTTCATCGGCAAGAGCGAGCTGGACAAGCAGGCCATGGCCCAGCTCTTCGAGGAGCTGGGGCCCACCCTGGTGCTCAAGGCGCCGCACACCTCCTTCTCCATGCACGTCGATAAGGTCGACTCGGTGCCCGCTTTCGAGGAGGTCGCCAAGAAGTACTTCCGCAGGGCGGACGAGATCGTTGTGCAGAGGTTCGTGCCCTCCCGGTTCGACTGGAGGGTCACCACCCTCAATGGCGAGGTGCTCTTCGTCTGCAAGTATGTCATGCCTGGAAACTCCTGGAAGATCCAGCGCAACGACAACGGGCACATAATCTGGGCGAAGATCGAGGCGGTGGACCCCGCGACCGTTGACCCGCGTCTCCTGGAGACCGGCCTAAGGGCGGCCAATGCCATCGGCAAGGGCCTGTACGGCGTGGACATCAAGGAGATCGACGGCGAGTACGTTGTCATCGAGGTCAACGACAACCCCAACATCGACGCCGGCGGGGAGGACGCCCGCAGCCCCGAGGTCTACGACCGCATAATCAGATATCTTGCCGGCGAGGCCTGAACCGGCGCTTCACGCCCAAAGCGTGCGCCGCACGCGTTTCTTGGTTCGTTTCGGAAGAGCATGCCGTATTGTTCCATGGCGGCCCGGAGCGCGCCTCATCCTCTATGGCAGGACCGCTACCGCCCGCCGCGGTCGTCCTGGCGATATTGTCCGTTAAAGGGGTGGCCTCATGTCCACGAGCATGCCAGGGGATGGCCCTCCGGACGCAGCGGCCGAGGTCACCTGGGAGATAGCGGAGGCTCCTGATTCTGCCCTTCTCGACCGGCGAGAGGGCCCCCTTGCCGGTGGAGCACTTCCTCGAGGACTCCTCTGCCTTTCAGGGGCGATGATCATGGAGCGGTCCGGGCTGGTGGAGCCGGCTCACCGGTACACGCCGGGGTCCTGCCACCTCGGGGCGATGTGGTCCTTGGAGCGAGAGAACTCCTCGTACCACTTCATGACCTCCTTGCTGCAGGAGGGCTTGATCGTCTTGAGCGCTGCCTCGAAGTGCTTCATCAGCACCTTGTCGGCGCCCTTCGACTCGCGCATGGCGCTCATCCCCGCCTCCCGGCACAGGGCCTCGAGGTCCGCACCGACGTAGCCATCCGTCCTCGAGACGATGGAATCGATGTCCACGCCCTCCAGGGGCATGCCCTTGGTGTTGATGGTGATGATGCTCTTCCTGGCCACGGCATCGGGTACCGGCACGAGGGCCATGCGGTCGAAGCGGCCGGGGCGCAGCAGCGCCGGGTCGACGATGTCCGGGCGGTTGGTGGCGGCCATCACCGTCACGTTGCCCAGGGATTCGAAGCCGTCCATCGAGGTGAGTAGCTGGTTCACCACCCTCTCCGTGACATTGGACTCGTTGCTCATGCCCCGCCGGGGGGCGATGGCGTCGATCTCGTCCAGGAACACTATGGCCGGGGCGACCTGCTTGGCCTTCTTGAAGATCTGGCGTATGGCCTTCTCGGACTCGCCCACCCACTTGGACATGATCTCCGGCCCCTTGACGTTGATGAAGTTGACGTGGCACTCGTTGGCGACCGCCCTGGCCAGGAGCGTCTTTCCGGTTCCCGGCGGTCCGTAGAGCAACACGCCCCTTCCCGGCCTTATGCCCAGGCGGGCGAAGGCCGAGGGATCCTGCAGCGGCAGTTCGATCATCTCCTTGAGCAGCCTCTTGACGTCCTCCAGACCGCCCACGTCGCTCCACGTCACGTTCGGTATCTCCACCGACACCTCGCGCATGGCCGACGGCTCGACCTCCCGCAGGGCCTCCCTGAAGTCCTCCTGGGTGACCCTCATCCTCTCCAGCACCCCGGGGGGCACCGGCTTGTCCAGGTCGAAGTCCGGGACGTACCTCCGCAGGCACTTCATCGCCGCTTCCCTGGCCAGCGACGCGAGGTCCGCGCCCACGTATCCGTGGGTCACGTTGGCCAGCATGTCCAGGTCGACGTCCTCGGCCAGGGGCATGCCCCTGGTGTGGATCTGCATGATCTCCTTGCGGCCACTGAGCGTCGGGACGCCGATCTCGATCTCCCGGTCGAAGCGGCCCGGCCTCCTGAGCGCCGGGTCGATCGCGTCCTCGCGGTTGGTGGCACCGATGACGATGACCTGCCCGCGCCCTCCCAGGCCGTCCATCAGGGTGAGCATCTGGGCCACGACCCTGCGCTCCGTCTCCCCGCTGACCTCCTCCCTCTTCGGCGCGATGGAATCTATCTCGTCGATGAACACGATGGAGGGGGCGGTCTTCTCCGCCTCCTCGAACTTCTCGCGCAGCTTCTCTTCGCTCTGCCCGTAGTACTTGGACATTATCTCGGGGCCCTGGATCGAGTAGAAGTTCGCGCCAGATTCGCTCGCCACCGCCTTGGCGATGAGCGTCTTTCCGGTTCCCGGAGGCCCGTAGAGCAGCACGCCCTTCGGAGCGTCGATGCCCAGGCGGTCGAACAGCTCGGGGTGCTTCAGCGGCAGCTCGATGATCTCCCGCACCCTCTTCAGCTCGTCCTCCAGACCGCCCACGTCATCGTAGGTGACGGCGGTGGTGGTCGCCTCCATCGCTTCCATCGGCTCCGTCTTCACGACGAGCTCGGTATGGCCGCCGACGACGACCACGCCGGCAGGCTGGGTGCTGATGACCATGAACGGCAGGAAGCCGCCCATGAGGGCGATGTTGGGGATGATCATGGCGTCACCCTTGACCAGCGGGCGGTTGGTGAGCCCCTTCTTGAACAGCTCCTCCACTCCCGGCCCGAAGCGGACCCTCTTGCCTGGCGGGATCTTGGGGGCGACGACCACCTTGGCCGCCGGCTGAGTATCGGCCCTGGTCACGGTGACCTTCTCCCCGATGCTGACCCCGGCGTTGGAGCGGATCATCCCATCTATGGAGATGATGCCCCGGCCCTCATCCTCGTTGGACGCCCGGAACACCTTTGCCGCGGTCTTCCTCTTGCCTATTATCTCTATGAAGTCCCCCATGTCTACGTTGAGGTCCTTCCTGGTCTGTGTGTCGATCCTCGCCCTTCCCAGCCCTACCTCGGACTGGTGCTGGGCGCTCTCGACCTTGAGGATGACAGACTCCGCCATGCTACCCCGACGTGCCCAACGCGGAAGGGCGATAATAAGCCTACTATTTGACTTTCAGAAGAAAAGAGCGAAAGGCATTTGCATGGCCCCGTTGATTCGGTCGGTCATGGAGATGGCCCCGCGCTGCATACCGTGCCTCCTGGGTCGCGTCCTGTTCGAGGTGGAGATGTGCGATGTGAGCAAGAGCGCCCCGGCCATGCGCGACTCCCTGAGGATCTTGAAGGAAAGCTACGTCCCGGGAGCCAACTCTGCCGAGGTCGCGACCAGGGTGCACGAGCGTGCATACAATATACTGGGCTGCGACGATCCATACCTTGATCTCAAGGTCAGGAGCCAGAAGGTCGCCGCTGAGCTGCTCCCGCGGGCCCAGTGCCTCATAGAGTCCTCGTCCGACCGCCTCAGGGCCGCGACCCTGGCGGCCATAGCCGGCAACGTCATGGACTTCGGCATCGCCGGCCTCACCGATCCCAACGAGCTTCCCCGCCAGTTCGACGCCGTCGTCCGCCAGGGCCTCGACGTTGACGACCTGACCCGGGTCCACGAGCTCCTCACCGGCGCGACCAAGGTACTGTACCTCCTGGACAACTGCGGCGAGGACGTCCTGGACACCCTGCTCGTCCGCGAGATCCGGGCCATGGGGCCCAAGGTCGTCGGGGTGGTGAAGGGCAGGGCCGTCCTTACCGATGTCACCATGGAGGACGGCAGGCGGTCCGGAACGATCGACGCCTTCGACGAGGTCGTGACCACTGGCATGTTCGCCGTGGGAATGGACGTGCACAGGATGGGAGACAGGCTCCGGCGGGAGATGGAGGAGGCGGACCTCATCATCTCCAAGGGAATGGCCAACTTCGAGTCCCTTTCCGACGCGCCATATCGCCCCATCGCCTTCCTGATGAAGGCAAAGTGCAGGCCTGTGGCTATGGCCGTCGGGGCGAGGGAGGGGGACAACGTCGTGCGCCTCTGCGAGAAAAAGCGATGAGGCCGTACCTGCCATCACTTTCCGGTCTTGAGATGTGGGACGACACTTTTTACTAGGTCCGCCTCATGTGACACCGGTATGATTGCGCCGATGGCGAGGGAGCACGTTGACATGATGATCGCATCTTGCTTTTGTTCGGCGGTGAGCTCGTGAGCAGCGACATCACCGCGGTCATACTGGCCGGTGGGGAGGGCACCAGGCTCCGCCCCCTTACCAACACCCGGCCCAAGCCCCTGCTCCCCATCCTCGGCAAGCCCTGCGTGGAGTATGTCATCCGCTCGCTGGTGGACGCCGGGGTCGAGAGGGCCTTCCTGACCTGCGGGTACCGCTCCCAGGACATGGTGGACCAGCTGGGCAACGGTCGGCAGTTCGGCCTGGACATGCGATTCGCGTTCGAGGACCACCCCGCCGGAACGGCCGGCGCGGTGAAGCTCCTGGAGAAGGAACTGGGCGGGACCATCATCGTGGTCAGCGGGGACGTGCTGGCCGATGTGGACATACGGTCCCTGGTGGCCATGCACCGCAGGAAGGGCGCGCTGGCGACCATGGCGCTGACGACCGTGGACCGTCCGGAGGAGTTCGGCATCGTCGGGCTGGACGACGACGGTCGGATCGTCCGCTTCAAGGAGAAGCCCAAGACCGAGGAGGTCTTCTCCAACCTCATCAACGCCGGTATTTACGTGCTCGATAAGAGGGCCCTCCGGGACATACCAGAGAGCGAGAAGTACGACTTCTCGAAGCAACTGTTCCCCAAGCTGCTGGAGCGCTCGGAGCCGCTCTACGGCATGCCCATACCGGGCCTGTGGAAGGACATCGGCAGGCCGCGGGACCTGCTGGACGCCAACCTGAGGATGGCCGAGAGGAAGGGGAACGCCGTCAAGGTGCCAGGCGCGGCATGCACCGGGAAGATAGTCGCCTCCACTTTCCTGGCGAGGGGGTGCTCCATCGAGGGGCCGGCGTACATCGGCGAGGCCGCGATCATCGGGTCAAGGGCAAGGCTCTCCAGGTGCGCGGTGGGCGACCGCGTGGCGGTTGGCGAGGGAACGGTCATCGACGACTCGTTCATCATGGACGGCTGCTCCCTGGGCGACGGCTGCGTCATTAAGAGCAGCCTGCTGGGAAAGGGATGCCGCATCGGGAAGGGCGTCGAGCTTGTCAAGGCCGTCCTGGGCGACGGCGTGGTACTGGACGGGCCCCAGAAGGTGGAGGAGCGCACCATCGAGTAGTGCGACCAAGTCAACGACCCCCCCCTGACGGGAGGAGCTTGCCGTTCCAACTTCATGCAATTGAGCGTGCTGCTCCACGGTGGGCAACAATTTCAGCTTAGCGGTCAGCAGCATTTGGTCCCCTTTTTTCGCGTTAGCACATTGCCATCGCCTTTACCTGTATGCTATCAGCACGCATCCGGTGCGGCTTCCCCCCCCAGCTGTCATGGGGGACTCCGCCGCACACGAAGTTGAAATATTTTAAGCCGGATAGCGGCGCATGAAGGTACCCCTAGGTAGGTTCGAGCTGTTCCTCGTCCTATCCGGGGTGCTGTGGGGGACCTCGTTCTCTGCCAACAAGATCGCCCTCAACGGCGACGCGGACCCGGTGCTCATCGCCCTGCTGAGGTTCATCGTGGGCACCGCGGCCATCCTTCCGGTGGTCTACTGGATGAAGCGGCTGGACCTCAAGATGCTGGTCTATCCGCCGATCATCGTCAACTCCTTCCTGAACGCACTGAGCTTCGCGCTGCAGAACGCGGGAATGGCGTCCACGTCGGCCACCAATGCCGTCCTCCTGGTCAATACCAACGTAGGCGTCGTGGCCATCCTGGCGGCCATCTTCCTGGCCGAGGCGATCACCCCCCGCATCCTTGCCGGCATATTCCTCGGCCTGCTGGGCGTGCTGTTCATCTCCACCAACGGCGACCTGTCGGCCATCTACAGCGGGACCTTCTGGGGCAACGTCCTGGTGCTCGCCGCGGGATGGGTGTGGGCGTTCTACATAGTCCTCCAGAAGAAGATACTCAAGCCCGAGGCCGACGTCATGATGGTGACCACCGCGATCATGGCCGACACCATGCTCTTCCTGATCCCCATGACCCTGCTGTTCACGACCAACTACTACATCTCGGAGACCGGCTGGGTCGCAATGCTGTACATAGGGCTTGTCTGCACCTTCGCCGCCAACCTGCTGTACAACGCCGGGCTGAAGGGAGTGAAGGCCAGCGTGTCCTCTGTCATCCTCCTGATCGAGGTGGTGTCAGGGATGTTCTTCGCCATCCTCGTGCTGGCGGAGATGCCAACCATGGTCACTGCCATGGGCGGGGCGCTGATCCTGGTATCGATCCTGGTGATCTCCTTCGGCAACGGGAAGAACGGCAACGGCGCCAGGGCCGTGCCTAGGACCTGAACTTCTCCAGGACCTCCCTGGCACGCACTGGCTCGTTCACGGTCAGGGCGATCTCCTCGACGGTCGTGCCGGTGTTGCCCAGGATGTACAGCGATTCGATGTTTATGCCCGCCTTGGACAGGTGCTTGGTTACCTTGGCCAGCTCTCCCGGCCGGTCGGATAGGGCGATGACCTCGATCTCTCTCTCAGCGAACTCCAGCTTCGCCGCCTTCAGGGCGCTCCGAGCGCTGGCCTCGTCGTCTGTGACCACCCGGACCATCGGCCTCGTCGATCCAAGGTCGGTCGATATGCCGCGGATGTTGACCGAGTTCCTGGAAAGGACCTCGGCGATCCACGCTACATCTCCAGGCTTGTTCTGGACATAGACCTCGAACTCTTGCGTCATCGCTGCATTAATCGTCAGCGCGTTCTAATAAACTATGTCATGACCTAGCGTGGTGAACGAAGCATATCCTCAGGGACACGCGATCTGTGGCGGCCGGAGACGCCCCGCTAGGCGTCGGGGACCGGGACCCTCTCGACCCTGAACCCGCTGAACGAATCGACGTTGGACATCACACCGCAGCACACGTAATCGCTGCCGGACAGCCTCATGGTGATGTTGCCCACCAGATCGACCCCGGTCGCAGAGCCGGTCTCGTACCTCATGTTACCGGACCACCAGGGCACGTTCAGCAGGATCATCTTCATGAGGTCCCAGGCCACGACCTCCTCACTGGTGGCCAGAGGAGGGGAGCCCATGTTGCCGGCAAGGACGAGAAGCGAGCCCTTGCCTATGGGCACTATGCCCGCCGTCGCGAGAATCCCGCCGTCGCGCTCGAACTCGTAGCCAATGGACTTCCCCCCTGCAGCTTCCAGGTCGCCGAGCCTGAAGGCGTACTCGGGTGCGATGTACCGAAGGCCGAGAGCATCGGCCATGGGTGTACCGCGTGCTCCTTCACCGCCATTGTAGTCCAGGGCCACGAAGTCCATCCGGATGGTAGCGTTTGGCGAACCGGTGTTGTCCACCGAATACATGAACGGCGCGGACCCGTTCCCGATCCCGACCCATAGCCCGCCGTTCCCGACCCACTGCATGGCCGGGTAGCTGTAATAGAACGGAAGGTCCGCCCCGGGACCTGCGATCAGGACGGCATTGAGGTCGGAGAAGACCTTAGGCAGGTCATCGGTGCCTATGATCGTTGCGGTCTGTTCGCTCCCCAGCAGCGAGAGCTCGTTGTTGAAATGGTCGACCATGCGATGGAGGCTCACCTTGACATCGAAATTCAGGCCCTCGTTGATGAGCACATAGATGTGTCCCTGGTGGACCCTGCTGACCTCCAGCATGATGGCGGTGACGCTTCTCTCGTACTGCCCTCCTTTCACCAAATAGCTCATCGACACCGTTCCGTTATCGAACGACACCGAGATCCCGATATCGCTGCTCCCTGCATGGGGAACGAAGATCACACTGGACACGGCCAGGAAGGCCACTGCCAGGGAGAGGATGACGACGAGCTTATGTCTCATCCTTTCGCCTCCTGAGCCGCAATTGAAGCCTGTAGAGCGGGTCGACCCGCTGAGGAAGGAGCGCGGTGACCATCGCGAGCACGCCCATTATCGTGGGGATTATCCTCGTTCCCTCAGAGCTCAGCCCGTTGACGTTGAGATAGTAGTCAACGACCGTCTGGTTCACCGTCCCCACCGGGACGATTCCGGTATAGGTGGCCAGGGGATACAAGAAGGCGAGATAAGACTGCAGGGAGAGCCAGAA
>CAYRPG010000037.1:20038-22363 GCA_964426205.1 uncultured Methanomassiliicoccus sp.
AGCCCCCATACGTTGATCCCTCCCATGTCGTTGGTGCCCATCCTGCCGGTAAGGAACACCATGATGGAGGGGTCGGTAAAGACCATGATGAGGATGCTGGACACCCCCAGGGCCCCGCCGGCCAAGAAGCTGCCCAGGTTCCTCAGGTTGGGAACGATCAGCACAGAGTTGCGCCACTCCGCGATAGCCAGCCCGAGCAGGTAGGCGAAGTAGAACAGCCCGAGGTACATCGGGAAGAGCTTGAACGCTATGCCGAGGCCGATGGCCAGCCCCGCGCTGAGATACATCTTTCGGTACATCGAGTACAGCGAGAGCACGGAGAAGAAGACCGCCAGGACGTCGAAGTTGCCGTATATGCTGGATATGAAGATGACGAGCGGGTTGAGGAACCACAGGACGAACACCCTGCGGGCGCTCTCCCTGTCCTTCATCAAGCTGACGAAGTGGTATAGGAGAACGGCGGTGAGGTAGTCAGCGATCATCAGCGGCATCTTGAATGCCAGGTTGAACGCCGGATGGGTCACCATGGGGTTCACCATCCCGGTTATCTGGCCCACGCCAACTAGCGACGGCTGGAAGATGATCCACTGCGACGGGTCGAGGAACAGCGACAGCATCCAGGCAAAGGGAGCAGCAACGTAGGCGTAGGCCGGAGGGTACGAATAGGCCATGTGGCCATACGGCCCGATACCGGCCAAGGTGTCCACTATGCCCTGATAGAACGGGTAGGTGTCATATGTCCAGCTCGTCCAGGGGGCCACCGCAAGGCGGACCGCGAATCCTATTAGGACGACCCACAGTAGCCGGCGGTCCGGGAACAGCGCCTTCCGGACCTCTTCTAGTGTATGGCCAATGTTACCTTTCGACAGCTCAAAGACCGTCCTTTTCAACCCAAAGCACCCGGTGGATAGATATATGAGACGGTGCCCGGCGGCGTTCAACTGAGGATAATAATGATCGCGCCCATGAGCACCACCAGCGTCAGCAGGACGACCTGACCGGACCGGTTGAAAAATACCCTGTCCGCCACATATGCGGCCCCCCTCCCTGGCAATCCGCACTGCCGCAATATCGAGGTGATGATGGTCGAGGACAGCTTGGACTGGCCGCCCGCGCGGTCCCCGAACTGGTACTGCACCTCCTCCACCTTGATGCCCCGGGGAACGAACTTGAGGATGTCGAAAAGGACCTTGAAGCCCTTCCTCTCGAACACCTTTCCGTTCTCTTCCACAATCTTCTGGGACATGGCGGTACGCGCCCCGAACAGGCCGCTCATGATATCGGCCGGGTGGGGCTGGCGGTGCATAATGAGATAGGTGTGCGCAAGGAACTGAGCCGCGTTCGATGAGAACTTCCTCCTCCAGCCCAGAGCCTCCTTGTGCTGCCGCTTGCCGATCACCAGGTCCGCTCCGCCCTCCAGAGCGGACATGATCCCCCCCAGGCTCTCCGGGGGATGCTGGAAGTCAGCGTCCATGACGATGTAGTAAGGCGTGCTGACCCTGGTGATCCCATCCATCACCGCCGCGGTGAGCCCGCGGTCGTTCGGCGCCCTCACTATGAGTGATGTGCTCGGCTCCCTCGCTGAGATGGAGCTAACAAGATCGATGGTGCCATCCTTGGAGTTGTCGTCCATGACCAGGATCTTTGCTCCTGGATAGAGATCTAGAAGACGAGCTATCATCCTGTCTATGTTTCTGACCTCGTCATAGGTCGGGATGATGATGGAGAAAAGGGAGTTATTGGCTGGCCGTACAACCAACGGAACCACTTCCAGACCTCTACATATTGTCGTTATATATCATTTTGCTTAATTGTTGGCTGACCTTACCTATGCCTATGTCCTGACGCACCTCTAGTTTTCTGTATGATTGTTCCTGTATCAAGATAATACTATCTTACATGATAATCAATGAGGCCTATCAGGAATATCGCCCGGCCGTCCCCGGGAAGGATTATCTAGGTCGCATACTCTGCATGCCCCCTGGTGTGTTTCGTGAGGGTCGCGGTTCTCTGCAGGAAGCTCAACGGCCGGCCCACGGACGGCTTCGAACGTTACTCCAACGACCTCGTTGCTGGCCTTCAGGACCGGGGAGTGGAGGTCCTGCTGCCGAACCAGGAAGCACCGGGGAGCATACCTCCGTCCGGCTCAGCTCTCAGCCCCCCCTTCTATGACGTCGTCTACCCCATATGGAACATCGTCCGTGGGAGGATGGATGCCGACGTCTTCCACGCGGTCACCGACGCCCAGGCCATCGTTTTCCCGTGGTTGAGAGGGAGGAAGGTCATGACCATGCACCACGTGGACAAGACCGCTCCTGACTCGAT
>CAYRPG010000038.1:0-19782 GCA_964426205.1 uncultured Methanomassiliicoccus sp.
GTGCCGCGATAGACCTTGTAGCCAGTGATCGCCGACCCCCCATCGTTCGATGGGGCGGTCCAGGTCAGAACGACCTGAGCGTCGCCTGAGATGGCCTGCGGGTTCTGGGGAGCAGAGGGGGTACTGGCGGCGCTGGCGGGAACAGCGGAGAGTTCATTGGACCGACCGCCTTCGCCCCTTGCATTTACAGCGCTGACCGTGTAGTAGTAGGTCTGGCCGTTGGTGACGGTGGTATCGGTGTAGGTAAGAACGTTGCCTACGCTCGTGAGCAGGGTCTCGGTACCGGAAGCGGTCCCGCGGTAGATGTTGTACCCAGTGATCGCGCTGCCGCCATTGTCGACAGGTGCGGACCAGGTCAGGACCACCTGAGCGTCGCCGGCGGTGGCCGAGGCAAGGGTAGGTGCCGCAGGGACCGTGGACGGGGTCGCCGAGACCTCACTGGACTGCGGGCTTTCTCCGACCCCATTGACCGCGGTGACCGCATAGTAATACTTCACGCCATTGGTCACTGACGTGTCCGTGTAGGTGAGCACGTTCCCGACCGTGGTCAGTAGTGTCTCGGTACCGGAAGCGGTCCCGCGGTAGATGTTGTACCCAGTGATCGCGCTGCCACCGTCGCTCGATGGTGCCGCCCAAGTTAGAATTGCCTGGGCATTGCCAGCAGTGCCGGACGGGCTCTGGGGGGCCGTCGGGACGGTTGCCGGGACAGCGGGAGTGGCCGAGACCTCAGCAGACTTCGGGCCCTCTCCGGCACCATTGATGGCGCTGACGACGTAGTAATAGGTCACGCCGTTGGCGGCTGAGGTGTCGGTGTACGTGAGGACGTCACCAAGAGTTGCCAGCAGCGTCTCGCTTCCGGAGCTTGTGCCACGATAGACCTTGTATCCGGCGATGGCACTTCCGCCATCACTTGAGGGTGCCGACCAGGTCAGGGTGACCTGGGCGTTCCCCGCTATGGCTGTTGGGCTCTGCGGTGCGGATGGCGTCGTAGCGGGCGTCGCAGATGCTTCGTTGGACTGTGGACCTTCCCCTACGCCGTTTATCGCGGTCACCTTGTAATAATAGGTCACTCCGTTGGTGACCGAGGTGTCGGTGTAGGTGAGGACGTTACCAACGCTCGTCATCAACGTCTCAGAGCCTGACGCTGTCCCACGGTAGATGTTGTAGCCAGTTATTGCACTGCCCCCATCGCTCGATGGTGCGCTCCAGGTCAGGATGGCCTGAGCGTTGCCGGGGACAGCGGAGATTATGGTGGGGGCGGTCGTGAGCGAGAACGGGGTCGCCGAGATCTCGTTCGACCACGGGCTCTCACCGGCACCGTTGACCGCGGTGACCGTGTAATAGTACGTCACTCCGCTGGAGACCGAGGTGTCGGAGTAGGCAAGCACATTGCCCAGTGTTGCCAGCAGCGTCTCGCTTCCGGAGCTTGTGCCACGATAGACCTTGTATCCGGCGATGGCACTGCCACCGTTGCTCGATGGTGCGCTCCAGGTCAGACCGATGACCCCCTTGCCCGGTGTGGCCGTCAGCCCGGTGGGGGCGAGCGGGGTACTGGCAGGGGTGACCTGCACGGCAGTGCTGTTGGGGCCCCAGCCAGCGGTGTTGTTCGCGGAGACCGTGTATGTGTAGGTCTGCCCGTTCGTCAGCCCGATGTCCGTATGAGTGAGGACCGTTCCGGACCATACCTGGACGCTATCGCGGAATAAGTGGTAGGTCAGCGTCCCCGCTCCCGTGCCGGAAGGCGCCTCCCAGCTCAGGGCGGCCTGGCCGTCGCCTGCCGTCGCCTGCAGGTTCTGCGGCGCGCCAGGAGCCGCCGGTGCAGTTATCTCGAACACATCGTTCGAGCTCCCGAACAGGACGATGTTGTTGTTCGCATCGACGGTGTAACCGGAGCCCCGGACCAGGGGGCTGCCGTTCTTCAATACCACCATGCCATCAGAAGCTGGAAAATTGATCACCAGCCTTGACGGGTAACCATTGCATTCGATGGAGAACTTCAGCTTTTGACCTGAAACATAGTTCAGATAATGGACCTTGGTATCGACCTGATTGCTGATGCGGTTATAGTATTCATTGAAACCGACGATGTGCTTGCCATTGTAATTGTCGACCCAGGTGGAGAAGGTCGGGTAGCTGATGGAATACACCTGAGGGTTCAGGCCATCGGTGCTGTGCGTGAAACTGGGGAACACCATCTGAGCGCCGGAGATCCTGGACCATAACGATGGCCAGTAGAGCTCCATCAGATTTCCGGCATTGGCTATGTAGGCCATCCCCACGCTCCTCCACAGCATTCCCAGGGTGTTGTATGCATAATTGGCATGGGTCACGTTGTCCGCACCCTGCAGCGAGCTCCAGGTCAGGGGAGGCCTTCCGAAGGTGCTCTTTATCTGATTGTACTGGTCCTGCATCAGGGCCAGGGCCTGGTCTAGCGGGAGGTCGTTCAGCCTTGCGCTGAAGTGGATCCCCAGCTCCCATCCTGCGGCGAGGAGGGAATTGATGAAGTCCTTTGACTGCGGATCCGCTGCCAGCCACCCGACGTCAGCCCACGCGACCCCTGTCTGACCATGGCTGGCCATGTACTGGGTGCCCATCGAGTTGCCTCCCGAGGTAGGGGCATCGAGGCCGAAGGGGACATAATCGTTGCCGGGGATGGCGGAGACCAGCCCCCCGTTCATCGTTTCCTTGATGCCGTACAGCAGGGTAGAGACCCAGGTGCCGGCCCCGCTTATCTCGTTGGAGAGCACGATGATGGGTTCCGTCGTCGGATCATAGGGGAGCTGCTGGACCGAGTAGTCCCTCATCGGCGTGGTCATCTTGTGAACGCTGTCGTGATAGATCGTAACGCTCCTGGTGGTCCCGCTCACCATGATGTGAATGTCGTTGATGCCGTTGGTCAGCTCGCTCGCCGGAACATCATAATACCTGTAGTCGAGGACCCGGGGAGCGGTGTAGAACAAGGATTGCACCCTCGCCCGCCCGTCATAAAGGGTCTGGGCCTGCAACCAGAACGTCGAACCTGAGATGTAGACGTTGGAGTTCCAATCATCCGAGTTCACCTTCAGACTGATGGTGAGATTTCCATTGATGAAAGGATCTATGCCCACGAACACCGAACCGACCTGGCTGTCGACCATCTTGTATTCAATGGCCTGGGCGGCACTGTTGTAGTTCAGGGTCGTGCTGACGGTGGAGCCGAGATTATTGCCCAGCACCATGTTCTGCGGTATGGAGGGACTGGCAGTGAAGTCCTGGTCCAGGACCGTGACCTCGGAGTTGGGAGGGATCGTGTCCGCCCCGCTACTTGGAAAAGCGATGATGAAGAACGAACAGGCCACCAATAATGCGACTATCATGACCGATACATATGTCGAATATCTGCCGATGATCCCTCCCGTAATGCCCGACCCCCCTTACTTTTCTCTATTCGGATATTAGTGAATCCCTTGTCATTTAATACTTACTTCCTTCTCTGGTCTCCGCTTTTGGACAGAAAGATATTGAGACGAGGGGGCCGGAAAGGCATCTGGATGATGCGGGGCCGATCCTGTCAACGTGTAGGAAATATGCTCATTCCCCGCTGCTGCTGCATGACGATGTGGCTGCATCACCTGATGCATGAACGAACGGGCTGTCATTGTCCTGAAAATGCAACCCGTGATCGCCAATATAAGGGGGGCTTTCCCGAGCAACGATCACCAGGCATGCGTTCACGAAGATGCTTGGGCTCGGCGTTGACGCCCCGAGGATGTGTTCTCACGACCGCACTTTTCGATCAGACTTCAGGGCCTGTAAGGAGGCATAAATAAAAAAAGAGGGGAAGATGTTTGATCTCTCCATCGCGTTCGGTCACCGGACCATCACTTCGTTCACTTGGTGACGGTGTTGTTCTTTATGACGGTCCCGGTACCACGGTTGTTGATGCTGCTACTGCCCACAAAGGTGTTGCTCTCGATGATGTTGCCAGTGCTCCCGGACTCGTGGATGGCGACCACGCTTCCGGTCATCGCCGAGAAGGTGTTGTAGGCGATGTGGTTCTGGTTGCAGCCCGTCGTTGCTCCGATCCATATGTCCACGCCGACGTAACATTTGGAGATGTTGTTGTTGACGATCTCGTTGTTGTTACCATCCCACAGCTGGATACCTGAACCGGAGGAAGAGCGGATCCCGGACACGGTGTTGTAGCTTATGATGTTCCGGTCTCCCCTGCAGGCGATGCCACCATCATAGATGTCGCGCACGATGTTGTTGGTGCACACGCTATCCACCGAGTTGAGCATGATGCCTCCCCCGCACCCACCGCTTGAATAGTAGGCGCCGGTCTCGTAGATGGTGTTGTCACGCACCGTGCAGTGGTCAGCGTACCGTATGGTGGACTGGTAGTCCCAGCCAAGGGTTATCGCCATATGGTCGCTGTCCCATCCGCAGTCTACCATGGTATTGTTCCGGACGATGACGTTCGAAGCGCGGTCCTCAGCACCCCTCAGGCTTATCTCGATCCCCGTGGTGGCGGTGCGCTCGATCCGGTTGTTCTGGACCACGTTGTTGTTTATGGTCTGAGCGACACCGTCGTCCTCACAGTAGAAGTAACAGCCGCCCGAGTTCGTGTCGTGGATGTAGTTCTTCTCGACCAGACAGTCGTTGCACCACAGCATCATTATGCCGTGTCCCCAGTACGAACCCCCCTTGGAGTAAACCCCAGCGTTGTAGCTCTCGATGTTGGAGATGGTGACATAGCTGCACGCCTGGCATGCAACATTGTCGTAAGGGGTGTCGTGTATCTTGAGGTCCCGGATGGTGACGTACTGGCAGTTCACGAAGATCATTCCATCGCGGTCGCTGCCGCCGGAGGTCTGGCCGGCCTGGTTGCCGTCCCACTCTCCACCGACGATCTCGATGTTGCTCTTGCCGCTGGTGAAGATCATGTGGGTGTTGCTGCCTGAGGCCATGGTAAGCTTACCGCTGAGCTCCAGAATGGTGTAGCTCGGTATGCTCAGGGCCTTGGTCAGGGTGAAGTCGCCCTGCAGCAGCACGGCCTCCTTGGCCGTCCTTCCGGGCGTCAGCGCGTTCAAGGCGGCCTGGATGACCGTGGCCGCGTTCGTACCAGAGCTTATGGTCGCACCGGTGGCCGCGTTCTTGGCATAATAGGTGCCGCCAACGTTGGTCACGATGTAGCTATAGCTGGTCGAGGGGGCCGGGGGCGCCGGCGTGGACGAAGCGGGGTCCGACGCCGTGAACGATGCGCTGACCGACGATCCGTTGTTCTGGTCATTTCCGGCAAAGCTCGCAGTGAACTTGTAGGTGCCAGCAGTGGCAGGCACATAGTTCATGGAGAACTTGCCAGAGCTGTCCGTGACCGTCGACGGGCCCTGCGTGGGGTACGCGGTGCTTCCGTCAGGCAGGGTAACGGACATGCTTACCGTGGCCCCGGCGATCGCGGTCGTGCCCATCAATGAGCCGCTGGCGACCATGCTGTTACCGGTCTCGATGGTGGATGACGCCGTGGTCAAGGTCATCAAGGACGCGCTCTTGCTCGGGGTGGGATCGGACGGCGTCTGAACGGCTACGGCGCTGAAGGAGGCAGTGCTCGTCGTCGATGCATAGCGGCTGTTCCCACCGAACGAAGCGGTGATCTTGTACAGGCCAACCTTGGCAGGGGTGTAATCTATCCCGAACTTACCTCCACTGCTGGTATACGTATACGAACCCTGTGTCGGATAGGCCACGGTGCCATCGGGCAGGGTGACCTTCAGTGCGACCTGGGCACTGCTTATCCCGGTCGTTCCCACGAGCACGCCGTCGGCGTGGACGCTGGCTCCGACCCCAGGGCTGGATGTGCTTAGCTTTAGGGTGATGGAAGAAGACGTCTTGGACCTCCATAATGCAGCGCTGGCATTTTCAGAGGCCAGGGGGGTCACTATCGCCACGATCAATAAAAGGGCAACGATGGACCCGGTCAATAAGGGGATCTTGCGATTCCCCTTAAGGTGCTTCAAGATCCTCCTCATTCGATCACCTGGTTCTTTTCACCTTCTAATCCAAGCACACATCTATTATTTTGATATGCTTGAATATATTTTATAAAATTTTTTTCCAATAACATATTTTCGTTCACCCTCCTTGGTGACGGGAAAAAAGGACGTTAGCATATGTATAAAAAGTATCAACAAAAATATCAAAGTTGATTATCTGGCCTGGTTCCTTTATTTATCATCAATTTTATGTTATATATTTTGCATATTATAGTACAATGCTATTTTTATATTAATGGAGAAAGCTCATCTATGTGCATAAGTTGTGTCATTTTTGATAACAGAAACTGAGAAAAAGGTGGTGCGGACGTCTCATTATCTCCTCGATCTGATGTGTTGCTCATCGGACCCATCCGTCAGGAAGGCCTAATAAAAGATGGTCGAACGTAACAGGGCCGTTGATCAGCTTTCAACCTGGACCCCCGTCAACAGGACCGGCGAATCAAAGCCTATCAAGGGCCAGGAACGCTCGCGCTCCTGAAAGGCCGCTTCCAATTACCCCGCCAGCCCGCTCCTCGGCACCGGCGGCGAAAATCGTAAAAGACCTATAGATAGGCGACCGGGCGGCCTCAAGGACCTGGTCGAGCGCGCAGCGGAGAGCAGGCCTAGAGGGTCCCCTCGAAGGGGTCCTGCTCCTTTTCCATGCGTTCCACCGAGAGGGCGCCCAGAGCCTTCTTCATGATGCCCACCCTGGAGTCCAAACGCTTCATGACGTTCGACCTGACGACACGACTGATCACGGCCGCGACCCCTCTCGTGGCCTCTATTCCCACAAGGCGGGATTCCTTGCCCCCCATCTCATACTTGAACAGCTGTTCCCCCCCGCCCATCACGCAATGGCTGATGCCTTTGTTCCGGAGGTCGGTCAGCGCGTTGTAGCTCACCAACCACCCCGGGGAGAATCTCGAGAAGGTGTTGTTCATGCCTATACGGTATCCAAAGGCCTTGTCCCCGTCCACATAGCCAAATATCTGGCCCGCCACCTCTCCATCGATAAGGCACTCGTAGGCGTAGCTTTTACCGCTCCCATAGGAGATCTTGGACGCTTTCTTCAAGAACTCGACGTTCTTCGGCTCAAGGAATGTGCTCCCTCCCTTGGACTGCCACCGTTCAATATGCTGCCGAGCGTAGGTGTCCACGGCCTGGTCGATCTTCTCCGATGGCACCTTATGGAAATCCATTGAATATCCCCCTCGCTCAAGGCGCCTCATGGCCTTTTTGATGGTGTCCCTGGCATGCCTGTCGAAATCCTCGATGATGTCACCCGAATCCCTCAACGGGACGGTGATGTTCATGTGAGGCGCCTGATCGACGGCATGCCAGGTAGAATGAGCTTCCTGGATGTACCGCCGGACCGTATCGTTCTCGTCCATGTTCTCGGTCCATAGGAAGCTCCAGTCCAGGTGCTTTATTTCCCTGATCATCTGCTCAGGGACATCGCTTCGTTCCGGTAGGGACATTATCGAGTTGGTGACCAGCCTAAGGTAGTTGGGGACCCCTCCCACCAGTGACAGCACCTTCAGGGACAACCCCTTGAAGTTCAGCTTGGAATTTGCCAGCGGAGCGGCCCCTATCAGCTCGCCACCGTTCTCGACCAGGATCACGCGCGGGGAGGATGAGTCCTTGAACGTCTCCAGCCACAGACTGGTTAAAATTATATTGTTGTATACGGTCCCACCCGTTCTCATTCTCAGCTCTTCCCATCGGTCCGTGTAGTCGGCCAGTTCCTCGATGGAAGTTATCAGTGTGGTCCTCAAGGTGCCACCAACGAGCGTTCTCTTTGGGGATAATATTTCAACCACTACGATATAGAGGTATTCGCCCCGAACGCCCCCCATTTTGCCTGATAGGCTTCGGCGCCCATATGAGACCGGGTCGTTCTTTCCCTCCAGGCCAGCATCTGTGGCCCGCTCTCCAGGCCATGTTCCTGCATGTTTTCCACTGTTATGCGCACCACTCCATTCTAGGCGAAGGAACCTCACCAGGCAGATGCCAAATGTTATTACTTTAGTTATTCCAATTATATAGAAAAGATAGAGGATGAGCGTGGCCCTGAACTGAAGACAGGGCTGATGCGTCAAATTGGGGGGCAACGAAGTGAGGGGTAGCAAGGGGATCGGAACACCCGGCCTGAGGGTCACGGTCGTTCCCGACCTTCATCCCAGGTCGGGAGTGGTCCGATGAACAACGGCGGTCAGGTCGAGAGGATAGTAACGATAATCGGGGCACGACCGCAGTTCATCAAGTGCGCTTCGCTCTCCAGGGAGATCCGGAAGAGGCATCAGGAGATAATCGTCCACACCGGCCAGCACTACGATGCCAACATGTCGGACGTGTTCTTCAAGGAGCTCTCGATCCCTGATCCCGACTACAATCTCAGGATCGGCTCCAACACCCAAGGCCGACAGACCGGGGAGATGATCTCTTCGATCGAGAGGGTCCTCCTCAAGGAATCGCCCGATCTGGTCCTGGTCTACGGAGACACGAACACGACCCTGGCGGGCGCGCTGGCGGCATCGAAGCTCAGCATCCCGATCGCCCATGTCGAAGCGGGGTTGAGAAGCTTCGACAGGAGGATGCCCGAGGAGATAAATCGGATCGTGACCGACCACATCTCCGATCTGCTGTTCGCTCCGACCCGGAATGCCGCCGTCAACCTCAGGACGGAGGGGATCTCGGAGGGGGTCCATTTCGTCGGAGATGTCATGGTCGATTCCATGCCCTCGAACCTTGCCATCGCCCAGAAGAGATCTGATATCCTGGAGCGATTGGGCCTGAAGGAAAGGAGCTATCTTGTGGTCACCGTGCACCGGCAGAGCAACACCGACGACCCGAGAAACCTGAGGAACATATTGAGCGCCCTGGAGCTTTCGAACAGGACCGTGGTCTTTCCCGTGCACCCCCGGACCAGGAACCGCCTCATGGCCATCGGGCTATGGGAAAGATTGCCGGCCAACATCATTGCCGTCGAACCGCTGAGCTACATCGACATGCTGAGGCTCATGAGCTCGGCGGAGAAGATCATCACCGATTCAGGAGGCATGCAGAAGGAAGCGTACATCATGCGGGTGCCGTGCATCACCGTCCGTGATACCACGGAGTGGACCGAGACCGTGGAAGATGGCTGGAACGTGCTCGTGGGCATCGCCCCCAACAGGCTGCTGGAGGAGATCGCCAACTTCAACCCGGGGGGACCGCGGTCCGACCCCTTTGGCAGCGGCAACGCCTGCGCCAGCATCGTCAGGATAATCGACGGCGATATCAGCGAGGGAGCGTCCGCCCCCTCGGAGGTCATTATCAGGTCATCACCATGAGGGGGGCGATAGCTCCGGCCGGCATCAGCGTGACCTGGCGTATGGGATGAAATGACCAGCGCCCTCTCGCCGTTCGATGCCCCTCGCCGATCCCGTTCGGTCAGCTCGCTGGATCGCCCTCAGGCCTTCCGCCACAGGTCTCTGATCAGCAGGAGGCCGAGGAGAGCGGTGAGCACATATGACGCCAGCCATGCGAACCCTATGCCCTCCATGTCAAAGATCATCACGAAGACATAGCTGAGGGAGAAGAAGGAGATGGAATTGACCGCGCTCAGGGCCATCACCGACTTGACCCGGCCCCTGATCTTGAGGACGGTGCTCTCGATCATGAACATGGCCAGGAACATGCTGGATATTATCATCAGGTACAGCACGCCCAGCCCCTCGGATACGTACGCCTGGCCCAGTATCCCCAGGACCCATCCTCCCAGGAGCATCAGCAGGATGACCATGGGGACCAGGATGACAAACATGATGCTTCCCGACCTCTTGACGATGTCCCCCAGGTTCTCTCCATGGCTCCCCTCCACGAACAGGGAGGTGGTGAACGCGTACGGGACGATGTACACGATGGTGGCGATGGACAGGGACATGTAGTAGATGGCCGCCGCCTTCGACCCTATAAGGCTGAAAACGATGAGGGGGAGGGTCAGGGACGATAGGTTGGAAAGTATGTTGGCGATATAGTTGCCGGTCGAGAACCACAAGGACTCCCGGAGGTAGGCCCAATCGATCCGCCCCACCCGTATCTTTGTCTTGAACAGGTTCAGCCCGGACACCGGGAGGGTGATGGCATAGGAAAGCAGTATGGCGATGAGGAGGCCCAGGCTTCCGAGGGCCACGAAGGGGATCAGCAGCACCAGCCTTACCCCGAGCATGAGGTTCTGGGCCCAACCGTACTTGGCGACCCTTGCTCCCACGAACGCGGTGTGGACGATGTACGCGGCGCTCATGGCGCAGGTCAGTACCAGGAAGATCGTTCGGTCATACGGTGAGGTCACCAGGTTGGGCATCCAGATCGATGAGCCGAGAAGGAACACGATCACGATGAAGAAGGAGATCAGAAGGTCCATCTTCAGGGCGGTGCCGAAGATCCTGGACTTGTCCCGGGTCGGGAAGTAGCGGATCAGGGACTGGTCCAAGCCCACGCAGGCCAGCGAGGTCAGGAGGCCGGTGGCGGAGATGAGGGTGGCCGCCAGCCCGATGTTTTCGATCGAGTAGTAATGGGCCGCCACCAGCCAGAACAGGAGGCCGAGGCCGGATGCGGTGGTCGAGGAGAGCATGATGAAGAACGAGTTGCGGTACAGCATGTCGTTCCTGAGATTGGCCAGCCTGAGCGGGGACACGCTGGTCCTGACCCTTTCCACGAGATGGAGCTCCAGGAGGCGGCTCATCTCAATCCGCCCCTGATGGATGCGTGTGCGAAATGGGGGGAGAGCATGGTTCGGTGCGAGGTCCCGGAACGGGAGCCGCGCGGCAACTGGCCGTCGTGAGGTCCCCGGAGGCCGAGCGACAGCAGGCCAGCATGGGAACACAGTCCTGCCGATGGCCTGCTAGTCCCGAGAGTGAAAGGGGCGTCAACGCTCCCCCTGAGTGATCCCCAACGACGATTCTCAAGATATCGAATCTAATCGTAGACCGTTATATTAATAGCCATTCAAGGGTGCGGCCCCGTGGTACCTCAGGACCTGACCGGTCCGCACCAGGAGAGGTACCGCGGCCACGCGTCACGGGCCAGATGGTCCTCTAGCATGACCGTGGGGCCTCGCTGGACCATGATATGGATGTGGGGTGGGCGTTCTCGGTGCCCGAGGAAGCGCCGCCCTGCCGATCGCATAAATAAGGAATAAATAACAAAAGCATCAGTTTTATAGCTAGGGCGTCCACCATGGGATACAAGTGCCTTGGCACGATCAGCCCCATACTGGAGGCGACATTGCCTGCCGAGAGGCCCACCCTCAGCGTTCACGCTTGTTCGGTCATGATGAAGAACTTCATCTATGCCCGGGCGTCCTGGGCACTCCCTCCCGCCAAGGTCCTGTTCAAGAAGGAGCCGGTCCACGGCGGAGCGGCCAGGAGCGCCAGCGGTGATCATCTGGGCATCGGGGTCGGCGATTGGATCGAAGTGAAGACCGCCGAGGAGGTGAGGGCGACCCTGGACAAGAACGGGAAGACCAGGGGGCTTCGCTACATGCCCGAGATGTGGAAGTTCTGCGGGAAGAGGTTCAGGGTCTTCAAGAAGGTGGAGAGGGTCAATATCGAGGAGACCGGGGAGATCAGGGTCCTGAAGAGCCCCACCTTCTTCCTGGAGGGCGTCTTTTGCGACGGGGAGTTCCACGGCCACTGCGATCGGTCCTGCTTCCTGTTCTGGAAGGAGGATTGGCTGAGGAAGATACCCTCGCTCTCATGAACCGCGGGCCTTCCCGTACGGCGGCGCAATATCGCTAGATCTTCCGGGAGGTCTGCGTGCTTGCGGAGAGATGACCGGTGATCACGTACAGGACCATGAACGCAAAGCTGAGCACGAAGCTGACGATGCCCAGGACATAGAAGGATATGGGGATCCCGTCGATGAACGGATCGAAGGGGTTGACATCGTTCAGGATGATCCTGGCTACGATGTAGCCCCATATCAGAAGGTTGTACAGGCTGATGGTCAGCAATAGGCCCCGTAGGAAGCGCGGCATGATCGATAGGAGATGTTTTCGTCCCCGCCCCTTAAATAATGTCCGATGGCAGGCCATTCATCCGGTCGGTCGACCGGCGGCAGGCCCGCGATGAGAAGGAATGCGCACACGCGGGTCCACGAACAGGCTTGCCCGAGGAACGCACCTCTGTTCATCGATGCACATCGATGTTCAGTCATCCGATGCCGATCGCTCGTCGTCCTCGACCAGGGTCAGGCGATAGGACAGCTCAGGATCGTTCAGGCTGACCCATAGCTCCTCCAGCCGACGGCCCCTGGGCGTGATCTGGAAGACCTCCTCGTCCCTCATGATCATGCCCCTCCACTCCATCTCGTCCAGGCAATCGGTGAGGCGGGTCTTCCTCCCACTTCCCTGCACGTCCTCCTTACGGGTCATCCGCTCCAGCTGGCCGATGAGCTTCGCCAGCTTGATGGTCTGGAACGATGTGGCGTCGGGGAAGCGATCGGCCAGCTCCGGGCCCATGTCCGACCACACGAACCAGTATCTCAGGGCCTCGGGAGGCTCATGCCTCCTCTCCCACAGGACCTCGGCCCCCCAGGTCCTCCCCTCGTGCCCATGGGCGGCATCCGTCCCATCAAGCTTGATGATGGTGAGGGGGTGACGCCCGAGGCGGTCCATGATCCGGTGGACCACATCATCGATGGTCAGGCCTTCGGCCTCCTCCTCTGCCCCATTGTTTTTTTCATAGGTCGCGTACCGGAGGATGCTGCCCGGCGGGTTCAGCTTCAGTCGAACGGTGACTCGAAGATCGGTGTCCCCGATACGATGGCCTCCGTCCTCCAGGACGAGGGCATGACCATAGTTCTCGATCCATGCAAGGTCCTCGGACAGCTCCGGGGGCACCCCTATCAAAGCGTATTTGCCTTGGTCAGGGGGACCTAGCCCGTTGTAGGGCCCCACCGCGGGAGCCCTCAACCGGCAGGGAGCTATGACCTCCGACAGTGACCGCAATCGATCGAGCGCTTCCGCTCTTGTTCCGTCGGCGGCCTGGGCGTCGAAGGAGATGCCCTCGAGATAACTGATGAAAGCGGAGATGCTCAGTTTCGGACCGCCCCCTGGGGGATCGGTCCCCCGGGAGGGAGCCCGGGCCATCAGCAGCATGTAGAGGTCCTTCATCCTGTCCGGGGGCATCCACGTGAGGATGAGCTCGCAGAGCCGTGGGTAGTTGTCCCCCACCTGCTCGGTGACCCTTTCCCGGAGCTTGCCGTCGATCTCCCGGCAAACCCTGTCCACCAGCAGCCAGTCGTCGATGTGGTTCAACAGGGTGGGGACCATCTTCACGGAGATCTTTTTACGCAGGTTCGATCTGAGGTTCCTCCCCGTGTGGCTGCCCGGCCTCTCCCTTCGGGTGCCCCTCCTCCAGAGGTCCTGCAGATACGCCCTTTCGGTCGGATTGAAGAAGTGGTTTGCCATCGGGCCCACCGAGCTTGCTTTTTTTATGGCCAGCCCTTCTATTAATCATGTTTGCTAGGGGCCGGCCGCCAGTCCGTTAGAGGACCAGGCGAAGACCGTCCTCCACGCCCTCGCGTACATCTGACCTGTTGCTGAACGCCCTCATCCCATCGCGACACGCGTGGGGATGGCCTTCTATCCGAGACGTACGGCGCCATCAGCGAGGGTTCTGCATCACGGGCATCCTGTCAACTATCTCCTCTTCCACCCTGGCCTCCGGTTCGCTCTCCCTTTCGCCAGAGATATCCACCTGCCGCCCGCCGGCCAGCGAATGCAGCGCGGCACCGCACACCTTCAGGTTCGCCAGGGCATCCCATCCGTCCACCTGTGCGCGGGCGTTGGACCTGGCGGCAAGAAGGAAGGCTTCCAGCTCCTTCCTGAGCGGCTCCTCCTTCTTAACGAACAGGTGTTGGGTGTTCAGCTCCATGGGTATGTGCGACAGGTTCGATATATCCACGCCCTCCGGACGGGAGGTGGAGAACTGCAGGCTCTGGTCCATGTAGTCCATCTGAGCGAAGCCCATGGAGCCGGTCATGGACACCTTGCGCACCTTCATAGGGGTTAGCCAGTTCACCTCGATGGTGGCGTTCACGGAGTCGCCCAGCTTCATCAACAGGTTGGCGTGGTCCTCGTACTGCAGGCCGTTCATCTTCCCTCCCAGAGCGTACACCGAACTGACCTCCATGCCGGTGATGTAGCGTATCACGTCGACATCATGGATGGCGAAGTCCTTTATCACGCCGACATCCCGGACCCTCGTGGGGAACGATGACACGCGTCTCGCACCGATCGATACCAGCCGCCCCATCTTTCCGGTGGTCAGTATCTCCTTGGCCGCATGCACCACCGGGTTGAACCGTTCCACGAACCCCGAGGCCAGGGTGATCCCCTGCTCCTCGGCCATCAGGCATAGCTTCCTGGCGTTCTCCTCCTCGCCCGTGAACGGCTTCTCCACCAGCACGGCCCTGCCCCGCTCGATCGCCTTCACGGCGGTCTCGAAGTGAGTGCTCGTCGGAGTGCAGATGCTGACCGCGTCCACGTCGGTCAGGAGCTCGTCCACCGTCCGGTAGGGGTACGTGCCCAGACGTTTTGCTACCCTCAATGCCGACTCCGACAGGACATCATAGACCCCGACCAGGTCGCCTATCTCAGAATATATCCTGGCGTGGTTCTGCCCCATCGAGCCGACCCCGATGACCCCCACACGAAGCATACGACTATAGTTGGCACCCTGTTGTTTTAATAGTTTCTAGTTTGATAGAAAGAAACTTATCGAAGGTAGCCTGGCGGCGGTGTCCGGGCGGGCCTCGCCCATAGAGGATGTGACGGTCCCGGCGGAACGGCATCGGCATGCCTCCTTCCTTTCCCCTTGAGGGGCCTGATACCCGGCCTCAAATCCCTCTTAGACGATGAGCGCCATGCCAGCACCTGCCGCCATTGGCAGGCGCCCGCCCTTCACAAGTATTATCTGAGCAGCGATGGCAATCATTACCGCGGGGAATGTGGTTGCGGACCAAGGCGTGCCTCTCGAGCCTGATGCTTGCATTGTCGCTCCTAGTGATGGCCATGGCAGTGATACCGCCCGCTGCCCAGGCGGCCTGGTCGGACTCTGCCACCCTGGCCGGGAGCCCTGTCGAGGTGTTCAACGGTGAGACCGTCACCTTCCACTTCACCCTCACCATCGCCCAGGTCGAGAGCATTACCTCGGTCAACATAACCATGGTCACGGCCCAGTTCGAATGGGGGGCGGAGACGCTCTACTCCGGGAGCAACAACATCACCAGCTTTCCCACGACCCTGAACTATGATGCTTCGA
The DNA here is from genome assembly GCA_964426205.1 of uncultured Methanomassiliicoccus sp. GTDB lineage: Archaea > Thermoplasmatota > Thermoplasmata > Methanomassiliicoccales > Methanomassiliicoccaceae > UBA6. The sequence continues at coordinate 15,323 of CAYRPG010000038.1, forward strand.
CCACCGTGCCGGGCGACCTTGCTGCCGGGACCCATGAGGTCACGTTGAACGTCACCGCGATGGGGAGCGACGAGGCTGAGCCTGCCTCGAGGCTCTTCTCGTATCAGTTCACCTCCGCCGGGACGGCGCTGGCAGCGTCGCCCTCGGCCGACGTGACCACCGTGAACGCTCCGGGCCAGGTCAACTTCACAGCGAACGCGGTGGGGGGCACCGGACCGTACAGCTACGCCTGGACCTTCGGGGACGGCACCACCGGCTCCGGGGCGAGCCCCAGCCATACCTACACCAGCACCGGAACCTACCGCGCCGGGGTGACCGTGACCGACCACTACGGCCGGGTGGCCAGCGGGCAGACGTCCGACATCACGGTCACGCCGCCCTTCCAGGTGACCATCTCCGCGTCCGCGACATCGGGGACGGCCCCGCTGACCGTCGACTTCACCAGCTCGACCAGCTACGGGCAGTCGCCGTACACCTACCTCTGGCGGTTCGGGGACGGGACGACGAGCACCGAGGCGAGGCCCGCCCACATCTACGAAACGCCTGGAACGTACGATGCGGGCCTCACGATCACCGATTCCAGAGGGAAGGCCGCCGCCTCATCGAACGTGAGGGTGACCGTCACCGCCCGCCCGGACCTGGAGGTGACCATCTCCGCGTCCGCCACCTCCGGGAACTACCCGCTGACCGTCCACTTCACCAGCGCCGTGGAGAACGCCACCGGCACCATCGGGTACGAGTGGACCTTCGGGGACGGGACCAACAGCAGCGAGGAGAGCCCCCTACACCTATACCAGGCCCCGGGCATCTACACCGTCCAGCTGATCGTCACCGACTCGACGGGCAGAAGCGCGGTGTCCCAACACCTCGAGATCACGGTCACGTCGGAGAACGGACCCCTCGTCGCCATCACCCAGAGCACAGGGTCCGGCGCCGCTCCGCTTAGGGTCCAGTTCAACAGCACCGTGACCAACGGCACCTCTCCGTACTTCTACCACTGGGACTTCGGCGACGGGACGACCGCCTCGGGCGCGCGGCCGAACCACCTCTACACACAGCCTGGAACCTACAAGGTCCACCTGACGGTCACCGACTCCGAATCGAGGGTGACCATGTCCGACGAGCTGACGGTCACGGTGACGACCGGCCAGTCCGCGCTGGACGAGCCCTCTTGGGACTGGACCATCGTGGTGATGGTCGGCCTGATCGTCGCGTTCCTGCTGGCCGGCATCCTGCTGGTCAGGCCCCGCAGGTGACCGCATCGCGAACAGCGTCCCGGCGGCGGACGGTTTCCGTACGAGCTAGCCCAAAACTTTTATGAGCGCAGGGCTCGAAAAGCAAACCATAATTAAAAACGGTGAGATGAAAAAGAGGGGGGTTCTATGCAAGAGGCTGGAGCAGAGGACAGTTCCAAGGGGTGGAACGAGTTCGTGAAAAAACACTGGAAGGCCTTCGTCCTGTTCACGGCCGCCGCCGCCCTGGCGGTGGTATGGGCCATTCTGGTGTTCCTGTGGTACATCGGTCAGGCCCAGATGAACGGCCTGGTGCCATTGACGCTGGACATGTGGACGATCGGGCACCTGGTGTCCTTCCTGCTGAACCTGCTGTTCTGGATGATCGTCCTTGCAGGCATCCCGGTCGGCATCGGGGCGGGTGTTGCCTGGCTGTGGTTCAGGAGGCTGCCAGCGGACGAGCGGGGGAGATACCGCTTCTTCCGCAACCGCTCTCGCGGATCGAGCGCCGGGAACGCGATATCGTTCCTGGTCTTCATCGGGTTCCTGCTCAAGGTGTACATCGACGGCAATTGGAACGTCCCAATAGCGACGTGGACGTTCGAATACCTCATCTACTCCTGGGTGACCGTGCTCGCCTGGCTGCTCATCATCTTCGCGATACCGGCGGCCATTGGGCTCCTATGGTGGATAGGGCGCCAGGTGAGATGAGATCGATAGGTCCCCCGTCGCACCTGGGGGGCGTTCCTGCAGGCAGGATGGTCCGCTTTCCCCGCACCAGCGTCCGCTCGCTCCCGATGAAGCTCTCTCCGCCCGGAGGCCATACACGATGCCGCTAAAGCATCGATGAATGGCGTCGATCTGGAGAAAAGGGGTGGATGGTTCCGGAGGGGTCTAGCGTACCGTCAGCAGTAGCTCGTTGACCTTCTCCATCAGCCGGCGGATCGCTTCTCGTTCGACATCCCTTTCGAGGTCGCCGTAATGCTTCTCAAGCTGCTCCATCAGCTCCATGTCCGTCCAGAGATGGATCCGCGGGTTCGAGTTGTCCATGGCTGTCACCTCCCTTGTTGATTTTCCTATCCCGCACTATTTCAACTTTTCCAACAATTGTCTATTAATTATGTAAAAATATATCAAAATATTGCCTCTTATGTGCATATCTAGCTAATTTGTCTATCTTTAGCATTATGCTAGTAGATCCCCTTCGCCCCGGAGGTCCGCGGCTCATCGCTTCGATATCTATCCGTCCGGACGCGAGGGAGGTTCCACAACGCAGGTAGAACGTTTCGCCAACGATGTCTTACATTCGTAAGGCAAATTGATATTTAATGATAATACCATGTTTAACAGCCTATAGGAGCTCGAAAATGAAGATCGTTGGTGTACAATCAAGCATGAGGAAGAACAGCAACACGCTCAAGCTGCTGAGGGCCGCACTGGACGGAGCGAGGGAGGCGGGGGCCGAGATAGAGCTCGTCGAGCTGTCGAAGCTGGAGATAGAGTACTGCAACGGCTGCACGAACTGCTACCGAACCGGCAGGTGCCACATGATCGATGATTACGAATCGCTGAAGCACAAGCTCGTGACCGCTGACGGGGTCATCCTGAGCAGTCCGAACTACCTGTCCAACATCAACGCCCCGCTGAAGGCGTTCATGGACCGCAGCGCGAACTTCATCCATGAGCAGTACCTCGAGGGCAAGTATGGCTTCTCGATCATGACCGCCGACGCCGGGGACGAGGAGCTGCTGCTGAACATGATGAACGCCTTCCTTTCGAGATCCGGGGCCACCGTGATCGGGGGCGTCGGCCACCTGATGGTCCGCGGGCCGGAGGGGATGAAAGAGGCGATCGAGAGGTCCCGCGTCATGGGCAGGGAGCTCGCCGATTCGATAAGGACGAGGAGGGAGTACCCCGAGAGGGCGAGGGAAATGGCCGCATGGAGGGAAATGTTCGCCAGCGTGCTCAGGGCGAACAGGGACGACTGGAAGCACAACTACCAGCACTGGGTCGAGATGGGCTGGATCGAGGAGCACTAGGGCAAAGGCGTTGCCTCTCCTCGGAGATGTTCTGGCGAGTGGTCCATCATGGACAGAGATGCGGTGCTGGCCGCCGTAGAGAACAGGATAAGGACGCTGCCAGGGGTCGTGGCCGTCCATTTCCTTGACCCGAAGATCAAGAAGCTGATCCGTCATTTCGAGCTCATCGCAGAGAGCCACGGCGCCGCCGGCGGCCTGATGCCGTGCAAGAACCGCGGGGTCTGGGAGGTCCTGGCCCGCCAGGTCGGCCTGGTGATCATAGGCGATGCGGACCTGGTGCTGAACACCGACCTCCGGGGTATGGTGCGCATGATGGACCGGTCCGGGCAGGTGCTCGGCGAGTATGTGACCCCTCAGATGAGGGAGAGGTTGCAGGAGGATTGTCCCAACGCCTGCTTCATGTCCGATGACTTCGTGATGTACCCCGACCGCAAGGTGCAGGGGGAGCCATACTTCCTCCTCGACGAGGTGCCGATACATGACCTCGATGGCATCGACGGCATCACAAGGGTCACTTCCGGAAGCTTGACCGCGCTGTCGGACGACATCGTACGCTGGGTTCTCGGCCACACCGACCCGAAGAAGTGGACGCACATGGTCGGGTTCGATCTCGAATAATGACCTGGACCCCCTCCCGGGACCGATGAACCATGCCAGGGGGCGCCGGTCCGCGTGGCCCGGTGACGGCATCGTTGACGATCATGACCTCGCGGCGGGGGCATTCAGCGTTCTCATCCCAGGCAAGTATTATCCGCCCATACGCTCATGGGCGACCGTGGCGGGCAGGAAGGTACGTTATGAGAGGCCGGTCTTCACCGTGCTGCTCTTCGCTCTGATGATGTTCGGGCTGCTGGTGACCGCTGTCGATCCCACGGGGATCGCTTCCAGGTCTGGTCGAGCGATAGGCATCCAGGGCCTCTCGGCCCTCAACCTCGCGCTCCTCGTCATCGGGGCGGCGATGATCATCTCCGGCATCGTTATACGGATCGTGGCCATGGCCGCTCTGGGAAGGAACTTCTCCGGGGCGCTGAGGATAAGGAACGGTCACACGCTGGTGAAGACCGGGATCTACCGAATGATCCGCCATCCGGCCTACCTCGGCGCGATCCTGCTCTTCGTGGGCATACCGGTCATGCTCTCCAGCATATTCGGCTTCCTGGCGATGCTCTTCTTCGTCGCCTTCCTGCTG
>CAYRPG010000039.1:0-19250 GCA_964426205.1 uncultured Methanomassiliicoccus sp.
AATCAGGTCGCAACGTCCTTAAACGTGAGAAACGTCCTCCCGAAAGAAGGGAAAATGGACAAGGATTTTAGCATCTGGGTAGAGCTAGCGTCCAGAAAGCGCAGGTGCTCCCGCTGCTCCGGCGATATCGGGAAGGGCGCCATGTTCGTGCGCATGGGCAACCGCGAGAAGGCGAGGGGCGCGCCCTGTATGTGCGCCTCCTGCTTCGAGACGGTCATGAGCGACCTCTCCAACGATTACAACGGCATGAAGGCCGCCGCACGACCGGCGGAGCCGATGCTGGACATCGGCCCGCGGTGCTTCAGCTGCGGCCTTCCCCCGGAACGATGCCAGTGCGCGCGTGAAGCATACCGCTGAATCAGTAGCTCGTGGTCATGTCCACCTTGCCGGAACGGCGGGCCCTGTTGTCAGCGACACGGAAGATGAGGGCCGACGCGGCGAAGAAGACCAGCGTAGAGGCGGCGAGGTAGAGCAGCAGCGCCGTGGGGGAGAACTGCTGCAGCCCGCCGATGACCTCTATCCCGCTCCCCGGGTACAGGGAGCGGCGGACCAGTTCCAGCCAGTAGGTGAGCGGCACGACCATGCCGATCTGTTGCCCCCAGGACGGGAGCACGGTGATGGGGAACAGCGTCCCGCAGAACAGGTAGAACGCCCCGGCGATCCCCTCGTTGATCCCGGAGCTGTGCTTGGCGGTGAGGAAGGTAACGCCGGCCAGGGCGATGCCGATGGCCAGGATGCACGCGACCCCCAGCATCATGGACGCGGCGAACAGCGGCCAATCGACCGCCAGGAGGTCCAGCGGGAGGCCGAGGACCAGCACCCCGAAGGCGACGGATATCACCACCGAGAGCGAGGTCAGCACGAGCTTGCTCATCGCCCGCCCGACGATGTACACCCTGAGGGAGATGGGCGCGATGTACAGCTGCCTCAGGGTCTGGTAGTGCTCGCGGTCCTCCATGATCACCTGGGTGGCGCCCATCATCACCTGGGCCACGAACATGAAGAAAACCGAGCCCATGTACGTGTAGGCGAACAGCATGGGATCGTTGGCCACGCCCCGCTTGATCACCAGGAACATGACCACCAGGATGAGGGTCGCGGCGATGGGGCGCACGATCGAGTAGAGCATGAAGAGCCACGGGCGGGTCCAGTTGGACTCCATCTGCCATCCCAGCCACGCGGCGTGCCTGAAGGTCCGGAGGTGCGTGCTCACTGCCATCTGAGCGTCAACCTCCCCTCCTTGCGGCCAAGCTCCTCCATGTACCTGAGGGCATAGCGCGCTAGGACCAGGAACACGACCGCCAGGACGAGGAGCGCCGCGAGCTCCGTGGTCACCGGCAGGAAGCCGTAGGCCTGGGCCCCGAACAGCAGCTGGCGCATCGCATCGAGCCCGAGCGTTATCGGTATCACCGAGGCGACGGCGCTCACGTAGGGGCCGAGGGAGCGCACCGGGAAGTAGAACCCCGAGACCAGGTAGATCGGCTCCTGCAGAAGGTTGGAGATGTTCCACGCGTCCCTGCCGTAGAGCATGAAGAGGGAGGCGAACATCATCCCCATGCCGTAGATGGCGACGAGCGTCACGAGGAACACCGCCGCGAGGAGCAGGGGATCGGCAACGGTCATGTGGACGTCGAAGATGATGATGCCCAGCAACAGGGTGGAGAGCGCCCGGACCCCGGCGGAGAACATGCCCCCCAGGGCCATGCCCGCGAGCAGCGCCATGCGGGACATCGGGGAGACCAGGAACATCTGGAGGTTTCCGGTCTCCTTCTCCCAGTAGAACTGGGAGGCCATCCCCCACAGAACGTTGAGCCAGAAGGCGGTCATGGCGCCCCCGAGCACGACGAACCCCTCGAAGGACGAGGCCGCCCCGAGCGCCCGGTAGTAGTAGATGTACGCCGCGATGCCCAGCAGGGGCAGGAGGACGTCGAAGAAGGTCCACGACGGCTCCCTGAGCGCGCCTATCACTCGGGGATATGCCCGCCCCAGAGCCGCCCGGATGTTCAGCGGTACCTCCACTATCCCAATCCTCTCCCCACCAGCTCTATGAACACATCCTCGAGCGTCGCCTCGACCTTGTTGAGGGCCACCACCCTGCCGCTCCTGGAGACGACGGAGGAGATGACGTCGGAGATCGCCGACTCGTCCTCCAGCACCAGTCGGATCCTCTTGCCGCCCTCCACGTCCTCGGCGCTGACCCCCTTGACCCCCCGGATCGACGAGAGCGAGGTGCTATCGAAGGGGGTGGTGTCGAGCACGAAGGTGGAGGCATGGTTCATCCTCCTCTTGAGCCCCGACGGAGAATCGCACGCCAGGATGGTGCCGCGGTCGATGATGGCCACACGGTCGCACAGCTCCTCGGCCTCCCTCATGTAATGCGTCGTGAGCAGCAGCGTCCTCCCGTGATCGGACCTCACCCAGTCGCGGATGTAATCGCGGATCGCGCGGCTGGTGGTGACGTCCAGGCCCAGCGTCGGCTCGTCCAGGAAGATGAGCCGGGGGTCGGTGACGAAGCCCCTGATGATGTTCATCCTCTGCCTCTGGCCGGTGGATATCGTCCGCACCTTGGCGTCGGCCTTGTCCTCCAGCCCGAACGCCTTCAGCAGCTCGTCGATCCTCTGCCTTGCCACCCTGCCCGGGACGCCGTAGAACTGGGAGAACATCCACAGGTTCTCCCTCACCGTGAGAAGCCCGTAGCCCGACGTCTCCCCGCCGGACACCATGTTGATCAGCGGCCGTATCCTGGCAGCGTCCCTGGCCACGTCGTGGCCGAGCACCTTCGCGGTGCCGGTGGTAGGGAGCAGCAGGGTGGACAGTATCTTGATCAGGGTGGTCTTCCCTGCCCCGTTCGGGCCGAGCAGTCCGAACAGCTCTCCCTCCTCGACCTTCAGGTCAACGTTCTCGAGGGCGACGACGGTCTGCTTCCCGTTGAAGGTGCGCGACAGCGAGGAGACCTCCAGGGCGTAGGCCATGCCTCCAGCCAGAACTTGTCGCTAGAAAAAAGTATCGAGCTTCCGATTATGCGGGGGAACACTGGACCGCCGGCGACCGATTGCCACCAGGCAGGAGGGCACCGGCACGCGGACATGATGGCCGCTGCGCCGACAACGCCCGGCGTATCGGCCGGAGGTGAAGAAGAAGGTGCATCGATCACATGCAGGCATGCATGCAACGGGCGGATGCTCCCCGGAAGGAGGCGTCGCGAGGGACGACGTCCTCGTTTTTCTCTCTAGGAGTTTATTGTTCCATGTGCTGCCAGTAGGTGGTCACGTAGCCAGCGATGCGGTTGCGCATGACGATGCTCTCCACGTTGGTGAGCTTGGATACCAGCAACTTGTTGTTCTCGAAGTCGTCGTTGAAAACCGTGGGGTACTTCTGAACGAGCTCGAGGGCGATCCTCTTGATGTAGTTAGGGCGAATGTTTCCCATGAAAGTCACCTATAAGTAACAACCGGGTTAAGTCAAGACCGTATATAACGCTTTTTCTGGCAGGGGTCCCCACCGGACGGCATACCGATTGTCAGGATTTATCTTCAGATGGCTCCAATGGTTATCGGATGCCCTGGTGGTCGGACCTGTACAAGGCACTGCGCCGACCCGTGCTGGCGATAGGCTGCGCGGTGCTGGCGTTCGTGATATCGATAGGGGCGATGTCGGCGCTGCTGGGAACCTGGCCCCCGTTCATGGCCGTGGAGTCCAGGAGCATGCAGCACAGCGACAGCAGCTCGGCCATCGGCATCATCGACACCGGGGACGTGGTGGTGGTCAGCGATCCGTGGGCCCATGGGGGAATCAGGACCTACCTGGACTCGCTGCAGGACGGCTACCGGAGCTTCGGGGGCTACGGGGACGTGGTCGTCTACCAGACCCCCGGCCAGGACGCCCCCATCGTCCACAGGGCCTTTTGCGAGCTGGTGTACAACTCCACGGCGGACGGGTTCGACATGCCGGCGCTGGCGAACATACCGCCATCGATGTGGCTGGGACCGGACGACCGCCATGGGTGGCAGGGCCTGAGCGATTGGGTGCAGATCGCGGACGTGGGATATGCCGATGTGACCGTGTACATCGACCTCAACCACATGCTCCGAGCGATGGGGGACCACCCTCACGGCGGGTTGATCACGATGGGGGACCATAACTGGCAGGAGACCGAGGGCCCGAGGTTCGGCTTGGTCGACCAGGGCTCCCTGGTCAAGGAGCCGATCGAGAAGGAGTGGATCGTCGGCAAGGTCGTGGGAGAGGTTCCCTGGGTGGGCACGATAAGGCTGTGGCTCACTGGTACCATGCCGCCCTACATGCCGGCGAACTCCATCGCCCTCCTCATGGCGTCGGTCACCTCCATCGCCGCCCTGCCGGCCGCCCTCTATGCGTCGGCGAGGGCGCTGGAGCAGCGCAGGTCAAGGTAGCGACGAAGCACCGCCTATACGGTCCTCTGAGGCTCTTGTTTCAGCTCCGTGCGGGGCTTCCCACAGGACATCTTGCCCTCCGGGCACTTGCCGCGCGATATGCACGGCGGGCCGGCGTTCCTGAAGATGAACGGCGAGACCTCCCTGACCAGGCGGAGCATCTCGTCGGCGATCTCCCGCAGTTCCTGTTGTGCGCGTCGGCACGTGCGCAGCTCGAAGAAGTGCAGCAGCTCCCTGGCGTTCATGGTCACGGTGATGTTCGTGGTGCAGGCGTTCGGCAGGACATAGCGTGCGTCCTCCGCCGGGACCTTCTTCGAGAGGTAGCGATACTCGTCCCAAATCCTTTCCATCAATTCGCGGTAGCGGGCCTCCAGCTCGGGGTCCGCAGCGATGGACGCAGGAATGACGAAATCGGCGTTCTTCATGTCCACGTACCGTTGCGATAATTGACTGTAGGACGCCATCCGGTGGCGGACGAGCTGATGAGAGGCCGAGCGGGACATCCCCTCGATGGAGAAGGTGTAGGAGGCATGCTCGATGACCGAATGGTGACCGGAGGCGAGGGGGTTCCCCAGCCACCTTCTGTTCTTGGCCTCGTCCCACTCCTCCATGAGCTCGCTGGCTCCCTTGTCGGAGTAGCAGGAATGGGCTGCCGAGGCGCACAGCCTCTCGGCATCCTTCGTATACGAGAGAAGGGTGACGTGCACGAGACCGCAATGCCCCTGCGGTGTAAAAAAGGTGCTATTGCAGCATCAGCTCGAAGTGGAAGCTGACCTCGGCGTTGGAACGGACCGGCCGGCCGGTGGTCGGCTTGCCATCGCTGCGGATGTCCTTCAGGCGGTAGATGCGGACGTCGTCGCGGTCCAGAAGGTGCGCTATGCCCTCGACGTGACCGTCGCCGACCACCGCGAGCACCGTCGGATAGCGGGAGGCGGCCTGATCGATGCGCCTGGCCATGAGGGCGTTGCGCTCGTCAACCAGCACCCGCTTCAGGGTGGGGAACTGCTCGCCCATCTCCTCCATGTACCTTTCCTCGTTCTCCTGGAGGTTGTCCAGCTCCCTTTCCACGGTCTTCTGCCCGATGAACAGCGAGGTGATCGCCGACAGGGCGAGCTTGGCCTTCTCCCGGAACGGCATCTCCGAGCCCAGGCGGCGGAACATCTGGTTGGCGTCGGTATCGATGAACAGCACGTCCGCCCCTATCCCCTGCGCCGCCTTGGTGGCGGCCAGCATCTCCGCTCCGACCTCCCCGCCGTACTGGTGGGCTATCCGCTTCTGCATCTTCGCCAGGAGCTTGTAGATGAGGCGGGCGTCGGATTTCCCGCCGGGGTTCAGCAGGGCATGGTACCGGGCCTGGTCGAGCTCCACGCCCACCGCGTCAGGGCGCTCCTCCTCGATTATCCTCGCGACCTGCTTGGAGATATCGAAGACGTGTCCAACGCCCAGTATTACGATCACGCCGAATCCATGCCCGAAGGGCATTAATAACCTTTTGATTGTCCTCCTATCCATGGAACCTGCTTACGAGCTGGTGGCGTTCGACATGGACGGCGTCCTGGTCGATCACGCCAGCTCATGGACCTGGGTGCACGAGCACTTCAAGGTCGATAACGAGGCCTCGCTGGTGGCGTACATCGAGGGACGGATCGATGACCGGGAGTTCATGCGCCGGGACATCGAGAAGTGGCTCGACATACGCCACGACCTCTGTCTCAAGGACATCGACGAGATCCTCAGGCCGGTGCCGGTCATCCCCGGGATCAAGGAGACCGTTGCCGCCCTCAGGTCGAGGGGCATGAGGTGCGTCATCGTCAGCGGGGGCCTGGACATGGCCGCCAAGCGCATCGCCGAGGAGAACGGCTTCGACGACCAGATATCGAACTCCCTGGCGTGCGACGAAAGCGGCCACCTCACCGGGGAGGGCGTCCTCAGGGTCGAGCTGACCAACAAGCGCCGCGCGCTTGAGGGGTTCCAGGACAAGTACGGCGTACCAGCGGAGCGCACCGTCGCGATCGGCAACAGCTTCGTCGACGTGTCCATGTTCTCCGCCTCCGCCCTGTCCATCGCGTTCAACCCCATCGACGAGACGGTGGAGAAGAGCGCGGACGTGGTGCTGCGCTCAAAGGACCTCAGGGACGTACTGCGGCCGATCCTCGGTCAGCCTTCCCGGTAGCCGTGCTCCCCGATGAGGGGCACGAAGATTACCGAGCCCATCGAGCGCTCGGTGAAGCCGTCCCCCCGCCTGGTGACAAGAACGAGGTCCTGGACCATGCGCCCGCCCACCGGCACCATGAGGGTGCCCCCGTCCGCCAGCTGCTCCTTCAGCGGCTTAGGCACGGAGGGGGCGGCGGCGGCCACGAAGATGCGGTCGTACGGCGCGTGCTCCGGCAGGCCGTTGGTGCCGTCGGCGATCACCACCTCGATCGTGTCGCCGTACCCCAGCCGCTGCAGCGTCTCCCTGGCCTTCAGCCCCAGGGCCTCGATCCGCTCGATGGTGTACACCTTGCCGTCAGGGCGCACGAGCTCGGCGACCAGCGCGGCGTGGTAGCCGGAGCCGGTGCCGATCTCCAGGACCTTCAACCCCGGCCTAAGGTCCAGCGCCTCGAGCATCATGCCCACCATGTGCGGGGCGGAGATCGTCTGCCCCTGCCCTATCGGGAGCGGGGTGTCCTCGTAGGCCAGGTCGGCCATGGCTTCCGGCAGGAACTCGTGGCGGGGCACCCGCTCCATCGCCTCCAGGACCGCGCTGCTGGTCACGTAGCCGCTGCCCTTGAGCCTCTTGACGAGCCTCCTGCGTTCGCCCTCCCTCATCTCACCCTCAGTAGCTCGTGGTCCGCACCGCTTTCGTATAGATCCTCACGATATCGCGCGCCGGGACCCCCCCGCGGCGCACCGTTCCCTCCTTGGACTTGATGTTGTGGATGACCACCCTTTCCTTCCCCACGGTCATCATGTCACCGATGTAGAACTCCTCGTCCGGCATGGCCTCCATCTGCGTCGGTATCGTCCGGGTGTGCTTGTTGATGGAGATCTTCACGATGACCTTGTCGAACTTCTTGGCCCAGATGGTGGATATGTCCTTGGTGTCGCACTTCTCCACCCGCCTCTCGCCGCATTCGATCCCGGTGACCAGGAGGTGCGTGTCACCGAGGTACAGCTCGTCGTTCACGCTGAGAAACTCGCCCGACTCCAGCTCGATCTCCTCCTTCTTGGAGTTGCCCTGCTCGGAGACGATGATGGGCACCTTGATCATCTCCGGCTCGCGGACCACAGTGGAGTAGGTGTGGCCGCATTCCTGGCATTTCACCGTCGCTTCCATGACGTCCTGCTTCCTGCTCATCTTTCCCTTCAGGACCTCGTGGACGGCGTGTTCACCGCAATTGGGGCAGTCCAGGTAGAGCGCATTTGGTACGGTCATCTTGATCCAACCGGAACCATGTACCGTTCGGGGGAATATAACTATCGCTGCTGACCGGTGAGCTCCACCCGGAACGGCGCGCCGTGCCCCGGCACGATGTAATCGGCTAGATAGGCGATGCGCTTCATGCTCTTCAGCGCCGCGCCCTCGTCGTACTTGATGGCGGGAGGGGCCCACTCGTCGAAGTTGTCCTTGGTGGGGAAGGCGTCCCCGGCGATCACGTAGCGACCGGCCGGTGTCTCGACCTCCACGCTCATCGAGCCCCGGGTGTGCCCAGGAGTGTGGAACATGCGGACCCCGGGAATGAGCTCCAGGTCGCTGTTGACCTTGCGGTAGAACGGCTCGGGACTCTCCTCCACGCGGGCGAACCAGATAGCATTGGGGAACAGATCGTTGTTGCCCACGTGATCAGGGTGGAGGTGGGTGCATATGAGGACGTCGATGTCCTGAGGGCCAAGGTTTCGAGACCTGAGGCCGGAAATGAGGCGGTTGCGGAGGTGCGAGGAGGAGGTGTCCACGAGGATGTTGTGGGAACCGCCGACGATGAGCGAGGACGTGGAATGCGCCTCCAGCAGCACTCCGTTCTCTCGACGGAGGTAGCCCTCGCAGACCACCTCCACGGACATCACCATATCTCGACCTCCTTCCCACATTGGCACACGAACGTATCTTTACGGTACTTCATCTTTCCGCCGCAATCGGGGCACACCGCATGCTCGGCGAAGTATTCGAGCCAAACATCGCGGACGTCCCGGTTCCCCTCGTCCCTTATGCGGTCAAGCGCGCTCTTGAGCTGCGAAGTGGTGGCCATCGCCTCCAGCTTGGAGTAGTCCCGGGGGGCCTCCTCCTTCTTCCTGGCCTCCTCGACCCTGCGGCCGAGGAGCAGGCCGACCACCAGGCCGGCCATGAAGCCGCCTATATGGGCCTGCCAGGAGACGTTGGACGATGTGAGGAACACCAGCAGCACGTCGATGATGAACCAGCTGAACGCGGCCAGCCACACCGGCACGCGGGGCAGGAAGAGCGGCCCGACGAACATGGGGATCTCGTCCTGGGGGTACAGCACCAGGAGCGTCCCGACCAGGCCGGAGATGGCCCCGGAGGCACCAAGCATGAGGATGCCGAGCTGCGAGCCCAGCGCGAAGAAGTACAACGCCGCGAGCAGGGAGCCGACGATGCCCGAGAAGAAGTACACGATGGCGAACCTCCGCTTGCCGATGCGCGACTCCAGGGGCGAGCCAAGGAAGAAGAGGAAAAGCATGTTGCCTATGACGTGGGCGAAGTTGTAGTGAACGAACATGCTGGTGAACAGCGTGTAGACGGCGGTCCCGTTCTGCAGGTCCAACGGCTGGAAGGCAAGGTCCATGAACACCGCACCCTTGTCGGCGAACAGGGTGATGAAGAATATGCCCAGGTTGCCCAGCACCAGCAGCGGGGTCAGCTCGAACCTCTTGAGTAACGCCAGGCCCAATGTTGCTGCCATGATGGCAATGATAAGAAGGGAAGCGAGCTCCATCCGGGCCGGCATTATACTTAAGAGAGTTAAGACCGTTTCGATTTGAATTCTCGGAGCGGCCCCCGTGGCTCAATTTTATGATTGAGCAAAGGTTCGGGTAGCACGGCGGTCGCAAGTGCAGTACCGGAAGGAGATCGACATCGAGGAGTGCGAGGAGGTGTACCCTCCCAAGGAGGACACCTTCCTGCTGCTCGAGGGGCTGGACGTGGAGCCGGGGATGAGGGTGCTGGAGATGGGGTGCGGCACTGGGCTTATCAGCTGCCATATCGCCGCCTGCGGAGCGATGCTGACGGCCGCGGACATCAACCCCCGGGCGGTGGCGTGCACGCGCGCCAACCTCTCGAGGAACGGGCTGCCGGGGGAGGTGGTGGAGAGCGACCTCTTTGCCCTCATCAGGGACAAGTTCGATCTCATCGTGTTCAACCCGCCCTACCTGTCGGTGGAGGACGACGGACTGCTGGCGAAGGCATGGGCCGGGGGGAAAGAAGGCGTCGACGTCCTGGTGCCCTTCCTGGCAGGGGCCAGGGAGCGCCTCAACGAGGGAGGCAGGATCGTCCTGCTACTGTCGACGGAGATTGTGGAAGCTGCGCTGGACGATGCGCTGAGAGCCTTCTCGAGGCGCCGCCTCGGCTCCAGGCACTACTTCTACGAGGAGCTATGGGTCGAGGAGCTGGCGCCTATCTAGGCTCCCCGGCCCGTTCCATCGTTCTTAGGCCTCAGGCCCTCATTATGGCCCACGCGCCCCCGATGATGCCCAGGAGCGAGCCGAGAACGAAGCCTCCTCCGGCGAGCACCAGCGCGATAACGGAGACGATTATGATGGCCGCACCATAGGCCACATGCTGTGCCTGGTTCTGCCTCAGGCCGTATGCCAGCCCTATGATGATCAGGCCGAGGATCACCACGAAGATGCCGAAGGCCAGGGCCCCCAGCCCGTAGTTGCCCCCGATGACCATGATCAGCGGTCCGGACGCGGCGATGATCAGCCCCTCGATGAGAACGAGCGCACCGCCGACCATGGACAGCATGTACGGCCAGGAGGAGTAGGTCGTCCTGGTCGGATATGTTGGTGTCGTTGCCACATCTTTAGCCATTCTATCTCACCTTCCTGCCCGCCTGTCAGCAGGTCAGGCGGACCATGAAAAAGAGGTCAGCGGGTGGTTCATGAACGTTTGGGACCACCGCGGCGGTTTCGGAGAACAAGTCCGAGGAAAGTGAGGGAGGGGGGTTTCGGGCTCAGGAGGAGAGCAGCTTCTCGATCTCCTTCCTGAGCAGCTCGCTGGCGGCCTTTCCGTCCAGCTTGCCCTTGAGCTCGGCCATCACGACGCCCATCAGCGGGCCCACGGCGCCCTTCCCCTTCTCGCGGACGAAGGCCTCTCTCTCCCTGACCACCTTGCTCACGATGGCCACGGCCTCGTCCGATGACATCATGGAGATGCCCAGCTCCTTGACCGCCTGGTCCACGCTCTTCCCCCTTGCCTTGAGGGTCAGCACATCGGGCACGGCCTCCTTGGCGAACCTGCCGGCCGAGAGCGCGGCGAAGACCTCGCGGAGCGCGGCCTCGTCCAGCTTGCCCATGTCCACGCCCTGCCGCTCCAGCTCCGGCAGGGTGGACAGCAGCGTCCTCGCGGCGGTGCCCGCGAGGTCCCTGTTGGCGGCGACCTCCTCGAACAGGTCGTCCCAGCCGTCGTGGACGAGCTGGCGGGCCTGCTGCTCGTGGATGCCGTAGGTGGATGCGATGCGCGGGATGCGGACCTCGGGGAGCTCTGGCAGGTTGGTCCCGATGCGCTCCAGGCGCTCCGCCCCTATGGTGATCGGCGGCACGTCCGTCTCGGGGTACATCCTCGCGGCGCCAGGCAGGGGCCGGGAGTACGCGGTGGCCCCCTCCGGCAGCGGGTCGCGGGTCTCCTCGGGCACACCGTCCAGTGCGTCATAGGCCCTGGAGATCGCGGCGCGCAGCGCGGCCTCGGCCTTCCGGGGCTCGTCGGCGCACAGCACGAAGGCGTCCTGCGGTCCGAGGCTCAGCAGCTCTCTCATCTTGTCGACGAACCCCTGCTCGATGCCGTAGGCCGGCAGCTCGTCCGCGTGGAAGATGCCGGCCACTCCCTTGGTCCGCGCATACTGCGCCATCTCCGCGCCCAGGCGCAGCTTGGCGTCCTGGGAGCGCAGGAGGCCAGCAAAGCCAGGGAGGGGGGCGCCGAGCACCTTTCCGCCCTTCTTGAGCGCTCCGGCGATGACCTTGGACGGGCAGGAGGCGAACACATTGGAGCAGTCCCTGATCTCCGCGTCCCTCCTGGTGACCTTTCTCTCGAGCAGGATGTCACGGATGCGCAGAAGCGAGCGCTGGCGCTCGACCTCCTTCTCCACGTACAGCGGCAGGAGGCGGAGCTCCTGCACGCCCTTGATCTCGACCCTGGCCCCGCCGGGGATGGAGATGTTGACGTCCTCGCGTATGGTCCCGATGCCCCTCTTGACCCTCCTGGTGGCGCGCATCATGGAGCCCAGGCGCTGCGCTGCCTCCTTCACCTCCTCGGGGGTGTGCAGCTCCGGGCCGGTGGCGACCTCTATGAGCGGGATGCCCAGGCGGTCCAGGCGGTAGGTGATCTCGCCCGCTTTGGCGTCCACCTTGCGCGCGGCGTCCTCCTCCAGGCAGAAGGTGGGCACCGAGATCTTGCGACCGTTCACCTCCAGCTTGCCGTCCGTGGCGATCATCGCCGTCCGCTGGAACCCGGTGGTGTTAGATCCATCGATGACCAGCTTGCGCATGAAGTGGACCTCGTCCACCGGTCTGGCGTCGAGCATGGCGGCGAAGGTGAGCACGATGTCCAGCGCGTCGGCGTTGGCGGCGTGCGGCGGCTCTTCGTCAGCGTCCACGAGGCATGACGAGCCATGGGGCGCCTGGTAGCGGAAGCGCAGGTGCTTCTCGGCCTGCACGAGCGCGGCGCGGTCGATCTCGCCAAGCTCCGATTGCGTGGGCCGTAGCCGCCGGAGCAGGTCACCTCCCTCGTCCTCGACGAGCTGGGTCTGGCAGTCGCAGAACAGCTTCCTGGTATCCAGCTGTTGATGGATCTCCAGCCCGCAGGTCAGCTCGTGCTCGCTCATGCCATCTCCCTCCTCTCGGTCAGCTCGCCCCTGAGGTCGGCCATCATCATCTCCCTTACCTTCTTCTGGTCGGTCGTCTGTCCCATCGTCCACATCAGCTTGATGTACGCCGTCTCGGGGAGCATATCGCCGCCCGGGATCACGCCGGCGGAGATGAGGTCGCGGCCGTTGTCGTAGACGTTCAGGTTGACCATGCCGTTCAGGCACTGGGAGGTCATCACGACGGTGGTCCCTTTCTTCACCGCCCTCCCTATGGCCTTGACCATGTCGGATGATACGTGCCCGAGCCCGGTGCCGGCGAACACGACCCCGCGGCTGTCGTTCAGCACGTGCTCGAACGTTGTCGGGCTCATGCCCGGGTAGAAGTACAGCAAGGCGACGTTCCTCTCCACCTCGGTACGCGCGATGACCTTGCCCTGCGACCTCCTGCGGTACGGGCCCAGGAACTCGATGGGCCCTTCGAAGTTCACGCGGGCGAGCGGCGAGGTGTTGATGCTCTGGAAGGCGTCACGACGAGAGGTGTGCATCTTCCTCACCTTCGTCCCGCGGTGCACCGCGGCAGCGGTGTCCGATGAGGTCTCGTGCATGAGCACCACGACCTCGGCGGCGTCGGTGTCGACGATGAACCGCGCAGCGGAGAGCAGGTTGGTGTAGGCGTCCGATGACGGCCGGTCGGACGAGCGCTGCGCCCCGACCAGCACGACCGGATGGGTCAGGTCGTCGAGCATGAACGAGAGGGCAGCGGAGGTGTAGCCCATGGTATCGGTGCCGTGAGGGATGATGCAGCCCTCCATGCCGCCGTTGATGCGGTCCGCGGCGGCCTCGGCGATGCGCTGCCAGTGCTCGACGCTCATGTTCTCCGAGAAGATCGAGAAGAGGACCTCGGCGCGGACGTCGCACACATCGGCGATCTCCGGCACGGTGGAGATCAGGTCGCCGGCCGAGAGGGCGGGGTGAACCGCGCCGGTGCGGTAGTCCACGTAGCTGGCGATGGTGCCGCCGGTGCCGAGCACGGCGACCTTCTTCCTGCCCTTGCCGTTGACGGCGGCCTTGGGGTGCTTCTCGCGCACCTCGGCTTTGCTTACCACCTTCACCTCGGAGGCCGGGGTGACCATGACGCCGACGTTGTACCCGTTCTTCAGCTTCAGGACGACGACCTCGGGATGACTGAACTCGTGATGGGGCATGAGGACGCCGGTGCTGTCGCGGCCCTCGCTCCTCACCAGGAGCGTGTCGCCCTCGGCCGCGCCGGCCTGGTCCAGTATATCGCGCACGCGCGAAGAATAGCTCATTGCGATGACACCGAGGCCAGGATGCACCTTTCACTTATAATAGGTGGCCGTGAAGAGATCGGCCTCCCTATCCACGTTTGGAACGGCCAATGGGCGCCAGGGAACGACGATATCGATCGGCCAGTTTTGGGGCCGATGCCATCGATCCCAGGGCGCGTTCGACGCATGGCTCCGAGAGCACGGTCCTCAAGGTCGCCGACCGCTTGGCCCGAAGAATTTGCATCGCCCTTGATCATGTTCAGACAACGCTCGAGGTCACAGGCGGGGCAGGATACGCTCGGAGCACTTCTCCGTTTCCCTGGTCCACCCGTTCTCTCGTCGATATCCTGACCCGGCGAGCGAGCCTGCTACGACCAATGCCGGCTCCAGGAACTGGAAGAACGCCGGCCGATGCTGCCCTATCGGATCGCCTTCTCAAGGGACCGAATTCCGGAGCAGAAAATATCCAAGCAGAGCGATAACAGATCCGCCGATGCCAAGATCCTCAACCTGGTTGTGTGCTTCGTGTCCTCGCCGAGGCGTAATTACGCTCCCCTGGGCCATTATTCGCATCTTCCGATCTGGTCCGCTTTTGGACCCTAGAGTTATTGTTATCAGATGAGATATCGGAGAAGAACCCGACAGCCAGCGTTTTATTTATCTTACAGGATTTCAGTGGAAATGAAGGGGTTTGTTTTAATAAGCCGTTACCAAGGGGAGCGATGACAGACCCCTAGGGACGAGCATCGTCCTGCACGCCGGCGCGATGCGATCGAGGAGACTAACCCCTCGGTGATGCATGAAGCTCGACCCGAAGATCGGGAGATGGGGCCCGAACGGCCCATGAGCACACCTACCTCCTTTCAGGGAAGGCCCTGGCTCGAGCCAGTGCGCAGATCATGGGTTGCCGAGATGCTCGCCGGGTCCGCTTCAAGGCGACGTTGTTTTTAACTGTGTGGAAAAATTGGCGTATAATTATCTTCGCACCATCTGATCTCCCGCCGGTGGAAAATTGGAGGTCGGCTTCCAGTATTCGCACGAGCTTAGGAGCATGAGGGCGGACGAGGCCTACGACAGGGTCATGGCCTGGTTGAGCAAGGAGGAAGCAAGGAACGTCGTCGGTAACAGACCAACGAGCATCGAGGTCATCCATGGCTCGCACAGAACGATAAAGGGATGGAACAGGAACGCCAAGAAGAAGCTGAGCTTCACCTTCTCGCCATCGCCCACCGGGGTGATGGTCTCCGCGACCGCATCCCCCACGATGGCCAACAGATCGGACGTGGCCCAGATGGCAGAGGATGCCCGCTTGAACTGGGGCCTGCTGCTCGAGGAGTGCTGGGCCTTCATCGAGGGGAAGACGACCACCGAGAGCGCGGAACGGATGAAGATGGCGAAGGCCGACCTCGTGACCAAGAACCGCGAGGAGGGGAAGAGGATGCTCCTGTACGGGTCCCTCGGCGTGGTGCTCGTGTTCCTAGCGATCTTTGCCATCGGCGCGTTGACGGACATCTCGCCGCCGAGCAGTTTCTTCGTCATTCCTGGTACCATCTGCGCCCTGACCGCGTTCTATGGCGTGACCAAGATGCGGTCGAAGTGAGGTCTGTCCCTAGAACGCCATCCATCCGATGATCGGACAGCTTGGACCACCAGAGCGGTCCCTCGTCACGGCCCATGATGAGATCGACCTCGGCCTCATGGAGCGGCCGTTAGCGGGGATAGCGAGCGTATCCGTGGCCAGAGGTCGAGCGGAGTCGGTGACGGATCAGAGAAGGGGGGTCGTCAACGAAGCGCGACAAGGTGCTCTCCGTCGAAGGTGCGGTGGACAACGCAGTGCGGACGGTGATCGTGGTTGCCGTCGCCAGCGCCCGGGGGCGAGCTTGAACCGCTCTTGATGACCTTCATGGCCCTGTGGTCCATCGGGTCCCTGACCGTGGTCGCCTGGGGGCTCCTGAAGATGCCGTCGCATTAGAGGGTAAAAACGGGCCTGTGATCGGCGCGACCTGAAGCTCCTTCGCCCCGGACGGCGTTCACAAGGGCAACCGTTATTACTCTCTACCCATCTTCGCGCAGCGTGCACAAGGTATCTGACATCTCCATCGAAGCGGACGTGCTGGCCGAGAACCGCAAGCTCGGACATGAGAACCACCACCGGCTCCGAGCCCACGGCATCCGTTCCCTGGACGTCATGGGCGCCATCGGCTCGGGGAAGACCCTGCTGATCCAGAGGATGGCGGTGCGCATGATGGAGAAGGGCATGAAGGTCGCCGTGCTCGCTGGAGACCTCACCGGCCAGGACGACTTCGACCGCTTCCAGAAGGCGGGGGTCGCCGCGGTGAACGTGAACACTGGCAAGGAGTGTCACCTTGACGCGCACCTGGTCGATCATGCGCTCGACAGACTGGACCTCGAGAACCTTGATTTCCTGTTCATCGAGAACGTCGGCAACCTCGTCTGCCCGGCGGACTTTCCGCTCGGAACCGACCAGCGCATGGTCGTGATCTCGGTCACCGAGGGCGACGACATGGTCCGCAAGCAGCCGGGAATATTCATCGAGTCGGACATCGCCGTGCTCAACAAGATCGACCTGCTGCCGTTCATGGACATCGACGCGTCGCTCATGGAACGCGACTACTCCCGGGTGAAGAGGGGCGCCAAGCTCTACCGCACCAGCGCCAAGACCGGGGAGGGCCTCGACGATCTGTTCCGCGCGCTCAACATCCAGGCTTGAGACCAAGTTATTATTAGCTCCGCCCCTTACCCTAGCGAGGCATGTCCATGAAGGTCCTTGTAGTAGGCGGGGGTGGCCGTGAGCACGCCATCGCCTCAGCTCTAGCTGCCAGCGGTTCGACCATCTATTCCACGATGAGGAACCACAATCCCGGCATAGCGAGACTGGCGAAGGAGTTCAAGCTGATCAAGGAGACCGACGTGACGGCGGTGGTCGACTTCGCGCTCGCCCGCTCGGTGGAGATGGCGGTCATCGGCCCCGAGGCTCCCCTGGAGGTCGGGCTGGTGGACGCGCTGGAGGCGAAGGGCGTGAGGTGCGTAGGCCCGACCAAGGCCGCTGCGCGCCTCGAGATATCCAAGTCCTTCACCCGCGCGCTGATGCGCAGGCACCAGGTGCCGGGGAACATCGATTTCGCGGTCTTCGATGACCTGCATGCGGCGAGGAAGTTCATCCTCGACAACGACCGGGACATGGTCGTCAAGCCCGTCGGCCTCACCGGCGGGAAGGGCGTCAAGGTCATGGGGGAGCACCTCCTGGGCAAGGAGGACACCATCCGCTATCTCGAGGAGATATTCGAGCACCACATCGGAGGCGGGGGCGTCGTGCTGGAGGAGAAGCTCATCGGCGAAGAGTTCACCCTGCAGGCGTTCTGCGACGGGCGCAACGTCGTACCCATGCCCCTGGTGCAGGATCATAAGCGGGCCTACGAGGGGGACGTCGGGCCTAACACCGGCGGCATGGGAGCGTACTCCCAGGAGGATCACCTGCTCCCGTTCGTCACCGCCCGGGAGCGGGAGGCGGCACTGGACATCATGCGCCGCACCGTCGAGGCGATGAGATCGGAAGGCAGCGAGTACCGCGGGGTGCTCTACGGGCAGTTCATGAACACTCGCGACGGCCCGCGGGTGATCGAGTACAACGCAAGGTTCGGGGACCCGGAGGCCATGAACGTGCTCTCGATCATTTCCTCGCCCTTCACCGACGTGTGCGCCGGCATAGCGAACGGAAGCCTCTCGCCGAGCAAGGTGGCCTTCATGGACAAGGCCACGGTGTGCAAGTACGTCGTGCCCCGCGGCTACGGCACCGACCCGGCGGCGGGCAAGGCCGTCCACGTGGACGAGAGAACGATCGCCAAGCTCGGCGCGAAGGCGTACTACGCCATGGTGAGCGAGGAGGACGGCAAGGTGCTCACCACCACCTCGAGGGCCGTGGGCGTGGTCGGCATCGACGATACCATCGAGGGTGCCGAGAAGATATGCGAGAAGGCGCTCGCCCACGTCACCGGCGACGCGCTCTTCGTGCGCCATGACATCGGCCGCCCCGAGGTCATCCGCAAGCGCGTCGAGCACATGCAGCAGGTGCGAAGCTAAAAAATAAGCACGGAGGCGTTGATATGACCATGAAGAACCTGGAAGAGATCGCCGAGCGCATCGAATCCAGATTGGAGGAGAAGGACCAGGTGCGGGAGATCGCCATAAAGTCCGCGAGGGCGGTCAACCGGCTCTCCGGGAGCATCGTCCACCTCATCCACAAGGGCGAGGACGTCAAGCCCCTTATGCACGAGGCCATAGACGAGACGCACCGCCTGCGCTCCCTGCTGGAGGATTATCCCGAGATATGGGAGTCCGGGTTGGTCGAGGGCGCGCTGCAGGAGCTCGCCGAGGCGGCAATATTGCTGGCCTTGGTCCGCGACGAGGAGCTGCCGGACCCCGACGACATGGGCATCACTGGCAACGCCTACATGCTGGGCATGGCCGACGCCATCGGCGAGCTGCGCCGCTTCGCGCTGGAGATGCTCCGCGAGAGCGATGTCGACCGCGCGACCGCGTACCTCGACATGATGGAGGATATGTTCCTGGTCATCATGCGCTTCGATTTCCCCGACGCGCTGATACCGATACGCAGGAAGCAGGATATCGCGCGCTCGCTGGTCGAGAAGACCCGGGGGGACATCGCCGTGGCGGTGTACTCGTCGAGACTGCAGAGCAAGCTCGACGAGCTGTCCAGGAAGCTGTGATCGTCCCCCGAGCGTGAGCAATGCCCCTCGCGCGAGCTGAGAGCGATCGTGCTTTTTCTTGTGCATCAGTACTTACCATCGCTCGTTGACAAATGACGCGCAAGCCCAAGAAACCCCGAACGAGGAGCGGAAGAGATCTCAACGTGCCCGTAGTTAACGTCGATCCGTAGAACACCTCACGTACCTGTCCTCGATGCAGGCACGTTGCCAAGGAGAACCGAAAGAGTGGAAACGATTTCGAGTGCGTCCGGTGCGGGTCCGCTGGCCCCGCCGACCACACGGCATTGATGAGCATAGCTGCCAGGGGCCTTGTCCGCGGTCATGGTGACGAGGGATCTTTTGAGCCATGTTGGCCACCCCGGTCGCAAGCCTACGAGCTCATTCGTGGGTAGTTTACAGCTTCCTGCGCATGACCTCCTCTATCTCCTCCTTGGGCACCAGGCCAACTATCTGGTCGACCACCTTGCCGTCCTTGAAGAACAGCAGGGTGGGAATGGCCATGATGCGGTAGGTCTGGGCGAGCTGGGGGTTCTCGTCCACGTTGAGCTTGGCGAACACGCACTTGCCCCCATGGTCCTTCGCCAGCCGGTCAATGATCGGACCCATCATCCGGCACGGCCCGCACCACGCCGCCCAGCAGTCCACTACGAGCTTCGGATTGGCCTTCAGGGTTGAATCAAAATTGGACTGGTCGATCTCGATGACGTTCTCGGCCATATGTATCGTTCAGATTTATCGAGCATAGGGTATTTGACGGTATTCCCAAAGAACGCGCCGATCGAGGCT
>CAYRPG010000040.1:0-6907 GCA_964426205.1 uncultured Methanomassiliicoccus sp.
GCATGAACCGCATCAACGTCGGCATCGCCCTGGCCCACATGTGGCTGGCCGTCGAGCACGACGGCGGGCGGGCGACCTTTGCCCTTGAGGAGGAGGGAAAGAAGGGCACGCCGCGTGGGTATGCTTACGTCGCCTCGATGAGCATCGGACATCAGGGCCCGGCGTGATGCTCGGGCGCGACAAATATAATAAAAATATTATTTAATTCCCGACGTCCAGGCACATCTGTGCACCCGCAAGTACACACATGTAATCGTAAAACGTTGCGTTTGATAATAAGAGCATCAACATTGATAACGGTCCTCGGTTTTACTTTTAAAAAACGGATGGAGTACTGTGGGCGACAAGCACTGTTATTTTTGCCAGTTCCAGTTCTCAGGGTCCAAATGCCCTGGATGCGTGGCGTACAGCAACTACAAGAAATCCAGCGCTGCAAGGCGCATCCCTTCGACGGAAGAAAAGGCAAAGAAGAAAGAGTGAGCCCGTCCCCAGGCTCATCGGCGGTCATGGCCGGTTTCATCTAGTTCCGGTAAAAGCGAAGCATGACGGCTGTTTTAACGTCGCGAGCGGACCGTAGCGGTCCGCCGCGCAGGACCCATGACCGAGATCACATCCCCAGTGCCTTCCTCTTCGTCTCGATGTGATCGTAGATCAGCGCCGCCGCCTTCTTCGGCTCCGGTTCCACCCAGAACTTGGCGTTCATGCGGTCCTCGATGGTATCGGTGAGCAGCCTGGTGACCACCGGGCTGCCGCCTATGCGGGGCATGACCCCCAGGACCACGCTGACCCCGCTGCCCACGATGTACTCGGCGATGGCCACCGCCTTGGGGGAGTACCACTCCGGGGCCGCCCCCGCCACCGGCAGCTGGTCGATGCGGACCCCGGCCTCCCTGGCCAGCTCGGCCACGAGGTTCAGGATGCGGGTGTTGTCCACGCAGGAGCCCATGTGCAGCACCGGCGGGATGCCGAGCGAGGTACACACCTCCTTGAGGCCCTTCCCCGCCTGCTCGGCCGCCTCCGGCAGCAGCAGGCCGGCCTTGGCGCACCCGATGGCCGCGCACCCCGTCTCCACGCACAGGATGTCGCGCTTGATCAGCTCCCTGGCCAGAGCGACGTGGGACTGGTCGTGCCGGATGTGCGGGTTGTTGCAGCCCACGATGCCGACGCATCCCCTTATCTTGCCCGAGGCTATGACATCGAGCAGGGGCTTGAGGCTCCCGCCGAGCGCCTTCTTGATCGCTTCCACCGAGAACCCGACCATCGCCTCCATCGGCCGGTCGGGGATGAAGACCTTGTCCTTGATCCGGTTGGGATAGTTGTCGATCGCGACCTCCAGGATGCGCTTGGACTGCTCGAACGCGGTCTCCGGACTGATCTCCATGTAGGTGGCGCCGCTGATGTGGGCCTTGGGGGAGGTGGTGATCACCCGGGTATGGTAGCAGGCCGCGGTGTTGGGCAGCGTGGGGAAGATGCACTGGTAGTCGACGACCATCGCCTCCAGCGCCCCCGTGGTGATGGTCAGCTCCTGGTCCAGGTGGTTGCCTGCCTGCGGGATCCCCTTGCGCATCAGGAGCTCGTTGCCGGTGCAGCACAGCCCCACCAGGTTGATGCCGGTGGCGCCCACGCTTCTCGCCCGCTCCTGCAGCTCGGGCAGCTCGGCCGCCTTGACCATCATCTCCGACAGCACCGGATTGTGGCCGTGCAGGGACACGTTCACCTGATCGTGCTTCAGGACCCCGAGGTTCACCCTCGACCTCTTCGGCTCGGGGGTGCCGAACATCACGTCCGATATCTCGGTCCCCATCATCGAGCCTCCCCACCCGTCGGCCATGGAGGCCCGGAAGCCGTGCATCACGACGCCGAACGGCTCGTTGCCCACACCCATGTGGATGCGGTGCATGGCCTCTACGATCTCGCGATCGATGCCCCGGGGCATGATGTCGATGGCCTTCCACTTCTCCACGTCGGCCGCGGGAGCGCGCCTGATCATCTGCAGCTCCCCCTTGTGCATGCCGAACTCGTCCATCATCGCCAGCGCGAGCGACTCCGCTATCCTGTTCACCGGTGCCGAGATGTCGATGCCGTACTCCTTGGCGATCCTCTTCAGCTTCTCCTCGTCGGCCACGGCGTACTCGGGCGCCTGCCCCCGAGCGGCCTTGAGCATGGCCTCCACGACGTCGCGCCCGTGGTCGGAGTGCGCGGCCGAGCCCATGGCCACCCAGTCCAGGAGGTTCCTCGCCACGATCAGGTCGGCGTCGTTGCCGCAGACCCCTCTGGTGCGGTCCCCGCCCATGATGCGGCACGGGCCCATCGCGCACCTCTGGCAGGATATGCCCTCGTAGCAGAACTTGCAGGAGGGCTGCTGCCTCTCGAAGCGGTCCCACACCGTCTCCGTGCCCTCCCGCATGGTCTTCTTCAGGACCGCCTGGGTGGAAGGGTCCAGCGCCCGGTCCTCGGCCTTCTTCTCCAGCTCCTCGGGCTTCAGCGGCTTGGTGGGCACTCGCAGGCATTCGATGGACAGGATCTCGGGGTACTGGTCGCTCATGCCCGGACTATTTGGAGCATCCGATATAACATGGCTTCGCTGGCGGCGTGCTCATGGGCGAACGATCCGCTCCCTCAGGGCGGCGATGGCTTCCAGGACTCCCTGGGCACCGCTCTCCATCGCCGGCAGTCCGGAGAGGTCCGCCCGGACCAGGCGCTCGTCGTAGGGTATGGTGGCCAGGCATTCCAGCCCGGAGGCCCCGAGCAGCCGGAGGAGCTCTTTCTCCTGCTCCGGCGAGGAGACCTTGTTCAGGACCGCCGAGACGTTCCTCACGCCCAGCTCCCTGGCCATCGCCGCGATGCGGGACGCGGTCTCCACCGAGCGCCGGCCGGGCTCGACCACCACCAGCAGGACGTCCACCGCCTGCACCGTGGAGCGCCCGAGATGCTCCAGCCCAGCCTCCATGTCCAGCACCAGGACGTGCCCGTCCTCCAGCACCAGGTGGCGCAGCAGCGCCTTCAGGAGCGCGCTCTCCGGGCAGAAACAGCCGGAACCCGGAGCCTTGATCGTGCCGAGGACGAGGAGCCTCACGCCGCCCGCGCACCTCACCGCGTACCTGCCGGCGATGTCGTCGACCCGGGGGTTGAGGGAGTACAGCCCCCCGGGCCCGGCCCCCGGCCTCATCCCGGTCCTCTCCTCGATGAGGTCCAGCATCTGGGACAGCGGCACGATGTCCCTCCGCTCGCTCTCGGGCACGCCCAGCGCGGCGGGCATGGAGGAGGCGGGGTCGGCATCGACCGCGATGACCTCGCGGCCCTCCCTCGAGAACATCGATGCCAGCACCGCGGCGACGGTGGTCTTCCCGACCCCGCCTTTGCCGGATACGGCGATCTTCAGCGGCATTCAGGCCCTCTCCAGGATGACGCGGTGCCTCAGCAGGTCGATCTCAGCGATATGGACGTTGTCCAGACGGACCTCCCGCCCGAGCAGGTCCGTGCAGACATAGCTGTTCTCCCTGGCGATGACCCTGACCGCATCGGCCATCACCGACCTCAGGCCGCTGGCCTCCTTGAGCAGCACCGTTGATTCGCACATCGGGGCTCATAGCCGGGCAGGGACTAGATAAACGATTCTCCTCCCTGTGCCCCGGGGAGGTGCCGCCGGAGAGGGCGTCACTTCCTGATCAGGCGGTAGCCGATCGACGGCCCCATGCCCAGGTGGTAGCCCAGGAAGATGAGGTTCAGGCCCATCGCCTCGAGGTACTGCGCCGATCTCAGCGGCCCGCAGTCCACCGGGTCGTACCCCATGTCCCTCATGAGGTCCATCACGGTCCTCTTCGCATTGGCGTCGTCCCCGGCCACGAAGCCGGTGAGGCGCTCATCTCCGATGTGTCCGGTGCCCTGGTTCAGCGCGAACACGGTGTTGAACGCCTTCACGACCCTGGCCATGGGCAGCTTCTTCTGCAGCTCCTCCGCTCCCGAGGTGCTGCCGCAGGGGACCGGCTCCCCGTCCGGGCCGATACGGTTGGTGACATCGATGACTATCTTGTCGTCAAGAAGGGGACCTATGTTCGCCACCACGTTGTCGACCTGGTGGTATGGCACAGCGAATATCACCATCTCCCCCCAGTCCGCCGCCAGGGCCGGCCGCTCGCCCGGCTCCCGGTGGCCGTACCTCACCTTGTGCCCGATCCTCTCCAGTCCCGCACCGATCGCCAGGCCCACGTGGCCCTTCCCGATGATCGCTACCTTCATCCGTCCACCCTCGTCGTTCGTTCCATTGGAGCTCTCATGTCTTACCGTTTGCCTCATCTCCCCAGAACCGTCCAGGCACCCGGACCTCCACCCGGTGACGGTATCCCGGGACGTCCAGCACGGTGGTGTCGCACACCGAGCGCAGGTGCTTCCACAGCCATGCCGACCTGTAGTCCTCGATTTCCGCCGGCATGCTGTCGAGCAGGCCGCGGGAACACACGATGATGAGCCGCTCCTGGGCGCGCGAGAATATGACGTTGGTGCGGTTCAGGTCGAGGATGAACTCGGCGTTCTCGCTTATCGTCCCGGTATCGCTCTGGGTGCCGGAGACGATGATCGTCTCGCACTCCCCGCCCTGGAGGCGCTCCACGGTATCGATGAGCTTGATGTGGTAGCCGAACTCGGGGTTCAGGAGGTTCTTGAGCAGGCCGCGCTGCGCCCGGTGCGGGGTGATCACCGACACCGTCCTGGGGCGCACCTCGTGCTCCTCCACCCCCCTGGCGGCCAGGATGTCGTGGATCAGCCGGCCCTCGAACTCGTTGCTCTTCCTCGAGCCTTTTTCATCATGGACGACCAGGAAGACGCCCTTGTTCTTCCAGAGGTCCGCCAGCGACGAGATGCTTCCTGCCTTCTCGTCCTGCCCCTTCCTCGACCGCAGGTCCACGCCCTCGCCCCGGTACACCCCGGAGATCAGGTGCGTGAGCTCCGGGGTGAGGCGATAGGTGATGCTGAGGGCGGAGCGCCCGATGGCGCCGGGAGGGGTCCTCGAGGCCAGGCCGTTGATGGTCCGGTAGGCGCTCTCGTGCGGCGCCAGGCGCACCACCTGCTCCCTCGTCTCCTCCTCCCAGTCGTGCGACGTGATGGGGGCGAGCTGCATGTGGTCCCCTGCCAGCATCATCTCCCCGTCATGGCCGACCAGGGTGGCGAGGGCCAGGAAGTCGGCGAAGACCATCATGCTGGCCTCGTCGACTATCAGCCCATCGGCGAAGGCGGCGTCCCCGACCCCCAGTGTCCTCGCCGCCTTCAGGACCTCGTTGATGGTGCCGCACAGGACGAGGTCTCCCGCCCTCATCGCGTCCTGCATGCGGCCCAGGTCATCGGTGCGCGCCGACTCCCCGGAGGCCCCCCTCTCCGAGGTGAGCCGCAGCACGCACGGAGCGTTATAGGTCATTCCGGCCTCGTCCGCCGCCCGGCGGAAGGCCGGCAGGGCGTCCCTGATCCTGGCGGTGAGCTCGTCCACAGCGGTGTGGGTGTTGGCGGACAGGAAGAACAGCTTCTTCTTCGGACGCGAGGCGAGGCGGAGCATCACGGCCGCCGCGGCGGTGTTGGTCTTCCCCGTTCCCGGCGGGCCCAGCAGGAGCTGCACCGTGCACGACAGCCCGTCCAGGCACGCCTCGATCTGCACGTCGTCGAGATGCTTGTCATGCAGCTTCAGGCTCTGGAGGACCCCCCGCCATCGCCTGGCGGCATCGCCGGAGGGGGCCTCCCGCACAGGCACTGACGGCGCGTTCGGATCGAACCAGCGGACCGCCGGCGAGCCGGCATGCCCGCTCAGCCACTTGTCGACCCTGGAGTGGACGTAATCGCTGAGGCTCTCGCCGGCCAGGGCGAACCTCGCACCGTCCATCGATTCCCGGTAGGACGGGAGTATGTAATGCTCGGAAGAGGCGCCCCTGTGCGAGTACTCATGGATCGTGGCCTCGAAGGCGTTCGCGTCCGGGACCAGGACGTCCACCTTCGCGGTCACCCCGCGGCGCAGCAGGTCCCCGATGTTCGGTGCCCTCTCTATGTCCCCCGAGTAAGGGACTATCCGCACGTATCCGCCCTCGTCGATGATGTTCGACGAGAAGTATGCCGCCTTGTCGATCGAGTACCGCTCCAGGTCCAGGAAGCCACCGACGTGGGGTCCGTCCTCCTCGTGGAACAGGCCCATGTCCTTCAGGGGAAGGCAGGAGCCGTCGGCAACGCGGGACGCAGGGGAGCGCATCGAGTCGATCAGCCACTTGGTCTTGCTCGCATGGTGGTCCAGGCGAAGGAAGTCCAGGCAGGCGTCGACGATGTCGTAGCGGGAGGTGAAGCGGGAGCCGATGTCCTTCAGGTTCCCCAGGGGCACCGGCGGCTTGGCGATGCCGGCGGTGGTGAACAGCCGCTCCTCTAGCCACCTGAGCGCCTGGCACTTGGCCAGCAGGAACGATGATATCAGGATGGCGGTGCCCCCGCGCCTGTAGTCCTCGAGCGCTCTCGGCAGCATGTTGTCCCTTCCCCTCGCCTCCGGCAGGATGCCCCACATCGCATACCAGTAGGGAGAGGTCACTTCGGAGCCGAAGTGGGCGCGCACCTCGAAGTAGCTCCCGACCGCCCCGGGCTCGCCGCGCTTGCTCCATCCGCCCTCCGGACCGGTGAAGAGCAGGGTCTGGTGATCGAAGATGTCGCGGCGGAACGACCTCGACAGGTCCACCGCCTCCCCGCCCACGGACCGGGTCCAGTGGAACCGAGGCTTCCCGAACCAGCTCAGGGAGGAGGCGATCACCGGGCTGAGGCCGGTGTAGCCGAGCATCACCTTCTGCTCGATCTCGTCCCTCAGCGGGGTGGCGATCATCTGCTCCATGTCCGCCCGGCACTCCGCCCGGCAGCCCAGCAGCTCGGTGAGGTCGTGCAGCGCCCCGCC
>CAYRPG010000040.1:7007-10269 GCA_964426205.1 uncultured Methanomassiliicoccus sp.
CCCGGCACTCCGCCCGGCAGCCCAGCAGCTCGGTGAGGTCGTGCAGCGCCCCGCCACCGGTCCGGGAACAGGCATCGATCAGGTGCTCCATGTCACCCATGGACCAGGTGTAGAAGTGCAGCGGTCTCTCGCCGGTTCCCCCGACCCTCACGATCGCGCCCACCAGGTCCTGGAAGAACAGTTGCAGCATCGCCCCCTCGGCCTCGTCGTCCTCCTCCACGTCACCGGACCAGGGCGAGGTGACCAGCCGCACGACCTCCTCCGCGCGGAGCGGCCTCCCGGTACCGCTCTCCGAGATCTCGCGGAGCGCTGGGACCGGGGTGCGGTCATCGGACCTCGGGGTCAGGAGGTCCATGTCGCTGTCGGTGACATGAGCTGCCAACCCGACAAGGCGGCCCTCGATGTAGTCGTACTCCACGTCGAGGAACACGCGCACCAGCCGCAGGCCGTTGAGGTCGTGCGCCGGCAGGAGCCCGGGGCCGGAGTGCTTCCTGGCGATGACCTCCCAGTCGCCTTCCCTGCGATCTGCGAGCGTGGAGCGCCTCGCTTTGGCCCGGCCGACCAGGTCGTCGAGGTCCGAGGAGAAGCCCACGGTGCCGCGCAGGAGCCGGGCCTCGCGCCCCCGGAGGTCCAGGTCGGCGAGGGCGTCGAGGTTCGGGATGCCCGCGGCGCGCAGCAGTCGCACGGACGCCGGGTCCAGGCCGATCAGCTCCAGGCGCCTCTGCCTGGCGCTCTCCGGCAGGCATATGGGGCAGCGCACGCAGGCGTCGCACTTGCTGTCGATGCAGTAGCTGAGATCGTCCAGGTCGGTCGCGTCGATGCGGGCCAGCGGCCCGTCGGCGGCGAGCAGGCTCCTCAGGTCCCCCATCTCCTGGTCGAGGTCCAGGGACGGCAGCGCAAGGGCGTCCTGCACCTCGTTGGTGCCCTCGTCTATGCGGGCCACCACCGACTCGAGGACCGCGTTGTCGTAGCGGCGTCCCCCGAGGACCATGCCGTCGCGCTCCAGGACCTCCCCCAGCATGATGCGGTACGCCGCCAGCTGGACGCGGTGGTAGGTCTTGTCCTTACGGCTGGACTTGCACTCCACGATGCGCAGGTGCGGGACGCCGTCCACCCACCTGAGAATGAGGAAGTCCATGCGGCCGGACAGGAGGAACTCGCCCACCGGCCCCTCGATCTCCACCTCGCGGGCGAAGCAGTCGGTGCCCGCAGGAAGCTCGCCGACCCGGCGAAGGTAGTCGTGCCAGGCGAGCCTGACCTCCCCGGGGTCGCCTCCCGGATTGAGGAGCGGTATCGACCGCCCGATGGCATCGGACAGCTGCCCCTCCCGCTCCCGGCCGCGGGTCGCGAGTATGGGATTCAGCGGGCTGCGAATGCTACCGTAGAAGGGGAAGCGCCGGGCGATCTCGGTCTTGTCGATGCGGAGCTTGAAGCTCCGCTCGCACCCGTGCTGGTTGATGTATTCACCGATGTCGGTGACGACCACCTGACGCTTCGAGCCGGACATCCCCTCCCTCGACGCCTGGATGGGAAAGGCCGGCTCGGCTATTAACCGGTTGTGGAGGGAGCGGGGCTCCGGAGCCCCGCCCCGCGGCTCTCCCTGCCTTACCTCCTGCGCCTCATCATCACGAAGGCGATCGCTCCGGTCGCCACGATGATGATGGCCGTCGACCCCCAGATCCACACCCACGCCGGGATCGTGGTGGCAGGCGGATCGGTCACCACGATCGTCAGGTTGTTGGATATGGTGACGTTGGAGAGCGAGTCCTGGACGGACAGCGTCACGTTGTACTTGCCCGCCTGGTCGAAGACGTGCACAGGCTTCGCCTGGGTGCTGGTGGTCCCGTCATCGAAGTCCCAGGTGTAGAAGTACGGCCCGGTCCCGTTGACGATCGTGCTGGTGAAGCTCACCGTCAGCGGCTTGGAGCCCGTCATGTTGGCCGCGTCTATCGTGACCTCCATGGTGGTGTCCGATTTGACGGTTATGGTGATCGCCTTGGAGGTCACTATCTGGCTGGCCGAGTCGGTCACGGTCAGCGTCGCGTGGTAGATGGACGACTCGGTGTAGGTATGCGAGGGGTTGCCCAGGGTGCTCGTGGCTCCGTC
This sequence comes from uncultured Methanomassiliicoccus sp., assembly GCA_964426205.1. Lineage (GTDB taxonomy): Archaea > Thermoplasmatota > Thermoplasmata > Methanomassiliicoccales > Methanomassiliicoccaceae > UBA6. The sequence continues at coordinate 9,114 of CAYRPG010000040.1, forward strand.
CCCGAAGTCCCATGAGTAGGTGTAGGGAGGGGTGCCGCCCGAGACCTGGCTGGTGAAGCTCACGTCCAGCGGGGCCGTCCCGCTCGTGGTGCTCGCGGACACGGTGATCACCACGTTCGCCGACGCGGTGACGATGACCGTCAGGGCCGAGGACGTTCCGTTCCTGCCCCTCGAATCGGTCACGTTCAGGACCACGCTGTAATCGCCTTGCTTGGAGTAGGTGTGGGTCGGGGCCGCATCCGTGCTGGTCCCGCCGTCCCCGAATTTCCAGGCGTAGGTCAGATCGCCCGCTGCGGCATTATCGACCGTGCTGTTGAACTTGACCTGCAGCGGGAACGGTCCGGAGGAGGGTTGAGCGGTGATGTTGACCATTATGCCCGGAGCGATGGTGATCGGCGAGGTGGTCGCATATGTGGACCTCCCGAGGTTGTCGGTCACCGTGACGTTCGCGGTGTAGGTGCCGGCCGCAGTGTAGGTGTGAGTGGGAGATTGGCCAGACCCGGTCGCGCCGTCCCCGAATTTCCAGGCGTAGGAGTAGGATCCATTTCCACCGCTGGCGGTGACGTCGAAGCTTACGTCCTGGGGCGCCAGACCGGTGGTCGGGTCAGCGGTGGCGCTCGCACCCAAGGCCTCGTTGGCGACGACGACCGATCCCGTGAAGATGTGCGTCGACTCGGATATCGTGCCGATGTCCCCGTTGACATAGGCCACAACAGTGACGTTGACGGCGTAGGTCCCTGCGGCCTGAGCTTCTGGAACAGCTACGTTATGGTTGAACACGTACGTGTATGGGAACACATTTACGTTCACCGAGCCGGAGAATATCGTTGTGGGCGAAGATTCCCAACCGTACTGGACAAGAGCCTGGGTTATGGTTACCTGTGTAACTCCAGCCTCTTCACCGAAAGTCAGCGTGTATGCAGCTGGGTAGGTTTCGCCTTTGAACAGCTCTTTCGGCGTAAAGGCCATGCCCGCGTTAGGATTGTCATACCAGGCCGCCTGGGTGGTGGCCGGCAGGACAGCCATTATGGCCATCAGCACCATCATCGATGCGATGATGCTTGACAGTACTTTGTTGGAGCGCATATCCATCCCTTTGCTCCGCACATGCAATCGATTTAGATAATACTTATCAGGATTGTTCCAGACATCTAGA
>CAYRPG010000040.1:10369-18010 GCA_964426205.1 uncultured Methanomassiliicoccus sp.
CCGCACATGCAATCGATTTAGATAATACTTATCAGGATTGTTCCAGACATCTAGAACACTGAGCGCGATGATGACCAACTATTATTAAAATCGATAACTTTTCTGGACGTGCCAAGCGGCCGGTTTTTGCCTTGTTATCGGAAGTTGATACGCTACCCCCGCCCCCATCATCAACGGCCGCCCAGCCGCTCCGATGGGGGCATTCCAGTGCCTTCCTGGACCGAGATGGCACGCCGGGTGGGAGATCGCCTTCTCTGTGACCGGAATCTAATGATATTATCATTAACCGAAATATATTTAAATAAGAAGCACAGATATATTACTCAAGTACGGCGCAGGCTGCCGGACCGACGGAAGAAGTCGGCGAAGGAGGCCCCTCCATTCCTCCTCGCCTACAAGGACCACCCCGGACGGCAGCAGCAGGGGGCTGATGATCGTAAGTACACTTGCATGCTGCGGACCGTCAGGGCCTCATCCATGACCGGGGCCCAAAACCCATTCTCTCCTTCAGTGCCAGGCCGGAGATGAACGGCCTGGCACGAGGGCCTCGATCCTGCATGGTTCTATTATCCACTATTAAATATTCTGACCACCTTAGGCCCGGTCATTGATATGGCCGATCCTGGAGCGATAAACTGTCCGTACTGCGGGAGCGCCGTCGCCGGCGGGGCCAAGTTCTGCCCGTCGTGCGGGGCCCCACAGGCAACCCGGGTGCCGGAGCAGCCGTCGATCAGATACTGCCCGAACTGCGGCAACCAGAACCCGTCGACGAGCGGCTTCTGCCCGAGGTGCGGGACGAACCTGCGGACGCCGTGGACGCCGCCCTACCAGCCGGCACCCCAGGGACCCGGGGCATATCAGCCGTACCAGCAGAGGAGCAGCAACCGGGCTCTCATCGCGGTGGTCGCCGTTGCCCTGGTGGCGGTGCTGGTCATTGCGGCCGTGATCGCCAGCGGGTTCTTCTCCCCGGGCGGCAATGACAACGCCCGCAGCGGGGACGGGGAGTTCACCTGGACCTTCGACGGCAGGACCTATACCATGAGCGTCAACATCCCGTACGCGGCGTACAAGGATTACCGGAACAACCCGACCCAGCGCTACGCTTACACGGTCGACGAGGCTGTGAGCATGTGCGACTCCTACGTCACGTCGAACGATCCGATCGTCCAGGACGTCGCGGGCCAGCTGGCCAATCTTTCGGCGAGCTTCTCGGACCTGAAGACCGCGAACTTCGTGCTCTCCTTCGTCCAGAACATCAGGTATGTAGAGGACGAGGTGAGCGTGAGCAGGGACGAGTACTGGAGGTTCCCGGTCGAGACGCTCTACGACGAGATGGGCGACTGCGAGGACAAGGCCTTCCTGTACGCCTCGATCATGGAGGCCATGGGCTTCGACGCGGTCATCCTGCTCTTCGACGGCCACGCCGCCGCCGGGATCGATGCCTCCGGGGCCTACGGGACGTACTACACCTACGACGGACACGATTACTTCTACTGCGAGACCACGGCGGTTGGCTGGAAGGTCGGGGAAATACCGAACGAGTACGGCTCGGCGTACATCGCCCAGGTCAGCTGACGTCCCGGTCCAGGGGCACCTCCAGGGCGCCTCCCGGCTCCAGCGTGAAGGCCCTCCCACGGTAGCCTATCGAGATCGAGCCGACGTCGCTCGTGAGGCTCGCGAGGTGCAGCCTCTCGCGGTCGACCTCCACCTCCACGAGGTGGCGGCGGTACTCGATGCGGTACTTCAGCCTTCTCAGCTCGGCCGGCAGCCTCGGATCGAACAGCAGCGCGTCCCCCCTGGTCTCCAGGCCGGAGAAGCACCTCTGCACGACGTCCACCGTGCTGGCCATCGCTCCCAGGTGAATGCCCTCGTAGGTGGTGCCGCACTGTATGTCCGAGACATCGCAGCCGAGCGCCTCCAGGAACAGGTTCCACGATTCCCTGCCGTTGTACCTGGACAGCACCCAGGCGTACACCGCCCGGCTCAGCGTGGAGCCGTGAGAGGTGCGACCGGAGTAGTAGTCGATGGTCCTCCGTACGGCATCCCTGCTCATCTCGTAGCCCATGCGTCGCAGCTGCCCGCGGAGCTCGTCCTCGGAGAACAGGTAGAGGAGCATCAGGACGTCGGCCTGCTTCGACATCTTGTACCGCCGGATGTCGTCCCCCTCCGCTTCCAGGATGCGGTCCATGCGGTGCAGGGAGCAGTACCTCCCCCTGAACCTCCCCAGGTCCAGCTCCACGAGGTCGTCGTACCCGTCGAACTGGCTCAAGACGCCGTCGCCGTGGAAAGGCACGTACATCCTCCCGGCGATCTCCTTCCAGCGGTCCAGCTCCCCGTCCCCCAGGGAGAGCTCGGCGAGCACATCCCGATGATACTGCAGCGGCAGCTCGCGCAGCGCCTCGAGCGCCCGCTCCAGCGTCCACGCCACCATGACGTTGGTGTAGGCGTTGTTGTCCACTCCCACCTCCTCCCGGCCGGGGTACCCCTCATGGAACTCGTCCGGGCCCATGACCTTCAGGATCGTGTACCTGCCCTTCGACGGGTCGAAGGTGCACCGGCTCACCCAGAACCGGGCGATCTCGCACAGCAGCTCGGTGCCGTACAGCGACATGAAGCTCAGGTCGCCGGTGACCTGGTAGTAGTGCCACACGTTGTAGGCGATGGCCAGGCTGACATGCTGCTCCAGCCTCGTGTTGTCCGGTACCCACCTCCCCGATATCGGGTTGAGGTGCCAGACCTGCGCCTCCTCCCGGCCGTCGCTCCCGCTCTGCCACGGGAACATCGCTCCCCGGTGGCCCGCCTCCCGGGCGGCCCACCTCGCCCTCGGCAGCCGGCGGTAGCGGTAGAGCAGCAGGCTTCGGGTCAGATCGGGGCTGTGCAGGTTGAGGAAGGGAAAGATGAACAGGTCGTCCCACATGATCAACCCGCGGTACGCCTCGCCGGCGAGGCCGCGCGGGGCGATGCCGACGTCCATGTCGATGGAGTGCACCGAGGCGTTCTGCAGCAGGTGGAAGATGTGGAAGTTGAGCACCTGGGAGATCCACGCCTGCCCGGTGTCGACCTCGATCCCGAACCTCGACCACAGCATCTCCCACCGCCTGGAGTGCTGGTTCAGGAGCTCCTCGATATCGCCGGTGCGGGACAGCAGGTCCAGCGAGCTGGTCAGGTTCTCCGAGATGGCCCGGTCGCGCGATGATCGGACGGCAACGACCTTCTCCACCCGGACCGGCACACCTTCGGCGGCATCGACCTCGATGTCCTGCCCGATCACCTCGCCGTCAACGAGGGCGCCGCGCTTGACCTCCACCATCCCGCCGCCGGCGAACACCCTGGTCCGGGCGGCCTCGGCGATGCGCACGTGCGACTGTTTCGTCTCCACCTGGGTCCAGACGATCTCACGGCCGTCAGAACCGGAGCCGAGGAACGAGAGGTGCCGCATGTCGAGCTCGCGGTACCTCTCCACCAGGGTGTTGCCGACGTTGCCGTCCAGCGCGGTCCTCACCGTGAGCTTGCCGGACCAGTTCTCCGGCGTGATGGTGACCTCCAGGGCCGCGAGGCTCGGGATGTCCATGCTCACGAACCGCCGCTGCCTGACCGCCGTCCTGCGGCCTTCCGGGTCCTCGAACCTCAGCGTCCGCTCCAGCACCCCGTTCCTCATATCCAGCTCCTGGCGGTAGCGCACGAGGGAGGCGCTGTCAGCCTCGAAGCGCTCCCCCTCGCCGACCCGGAACGTCAGGTATGCCCAGTTGGGCAGGTTCACCGTGCTCTCGTTCACCATGGTCCGACCGCGGACGTTGCTCTCCATGCGGTTGTAGATGCCGGCGATATAAGTGCCGGGGTAGTGCCTCTCCCCTGCCACGGACTCCGGGGCGCTTCCCCTGGTGGCCATGTAGCCGTTGCCCAGCGCACAGAGGGCCTCCCTGAACTTCTCCCTAGACGGCTCATAGCTGCTGAACACGAGCGACCAGGGGCCCGCACCGCTCTCGCTCTGGAAGCTCTCGATGAGGCGGTCCAGGAAGGCCCTCACCTCAGAGACGTCCGAGAGAATGTAGCTCGCCGCGGTCGGCCGGGCCCTTTCGCTGACCAGGACGGTTATCCCTTTCTCTCCGATGGCCCGGAAGGCGTCCTCGTCGGCCAGGTCGTCACCGATGTACAGCGGGACGATCCTCGTACCTTGGCCGTTCATGCGTTCGATGACCGAGAGCACGGCGTCCCCCCTGTCCCAGTCAAGATCGGGCCTCAGCTCCAGGACCATCTTGCCGGTCGTGCGGCGCAGCCCCGGATGCGCTCTCGCCACCACATCGAACGCTGTTTCCAGCCTCGGCAGGTCGAGCGGGGACACCAGGCGATAGTGCAGGGCAAGGGCGAAGCGTTTCCTCTCCACCAGCGCTCCCTCGATATCCGCCACCGCCGGCCTCAGCTCCCGCTCGGCGTCGTCCAGCGCCGGGAGGGACCCGACGCCCCGCTCGCTGTCCACGAAGAGGCCGCGGGGGCCGACGATCTCGTAACCGTGACTCCCGATATACCCCAGGCCGTCCAGCCCTACAATCCTCATGACCTCCTCGACGCCCCGCCCGCTGATGATGACCACCGGGCACAGCATCGCCAGCCTGCGGATCGCGTCCCGCATGTCGTCCGCCAGGGTCGCCAGCTCCGGGCGGGCGACGATGGGCGTGATCGTGCCGTCGTAATCGAGGAACATCACGGGCTCGCCGCTCGTCAGGCGCCTGAAGATCTCCTGCGAGCTGGCGAGCGCCGACGGAACCTCCTCGGCCGGGGGGATGAGATCGAACAGATCGCCGACGACCAGGTCGGCGCCGTGGGCCACGAGCTCCGGGGCAATGCCGTGGCGGTCGACGCCCACGACCACGGCGAAGCCCCCGGCCCTGGCCGCCTCCACACCGGCGATGGAGCTCTCGACCACCGCCGCGCGGGCCGGTGAGACGCCCAGCCGCCTCGCCGCCTCGAGGAAGAGGTCCGGCGCCGGCTTGCCCCTCAGGCCCAGGTCCGCCAGGTCGATGCCGTCGATGACGGCGTCGAAGGCGCTGGAGAGCGAGGAACGCTCAAGCACCTCCCCCGCGTTCCTGCTGGCGGACACTAGCGCCAGGTGGATCCCGCGAGACCTCCACGAGCGGAGGGCGGGGGCGGCGGAGGGGTACGGCTCAACGCCTCTCGACCAGAGGTCCTCCACGAACTTCAGGTCCTTGCGGTTGCCGATGCCGGAGACGGTCTCCCTCTCCGGGGGGTCGTCGCCGGTGCCGTCCGGGAGAACGATGCCCCTCGACGCCAGGAAGTCGCGGACCCCGTCAAATCGCGGCTTGCCGTCAACGAATCGCAGGTGATCCTCATCGCTGAACGGCTCGTGCCGCTCGCCGTAGCGTTCCTTCCGCTCCTCGAGGTACGTATCGAACGTCTCCTTCCATGCCGCGGCATGCAGGCGGGCGGTATCGGTGATCACACCGTCGAGGTCCAGGATGATCGCGTCTACCTCCTTGAGGTCCGGTGCGGTACGCGCTCTTGGTCGGGGCCGGTACATCTCGCCCTTCGCGGCTGACATGTCTCGAACTCTCTAGCCGTTCCCTCATGAACCTTTCCATGAGCGCGCCGTCCGAACGTGACCGGCCAGGCCTACCGCAGAGCGGTGGCGGCCGAAAAAGAACGAATGATTCACAAACCACTAAAAGCACCATCTCGGAATGTGAGGCGAGGCGAAGGATGACGGGCGGCGGCAGATGCTTGATTGCGCTATGGATCCTCATTGCCATCCTGACCATGCTGTTTCCTCCCAACGATCCTGAACGTGCCAGGTTCAGGCAGCAGACTGACGCGACATCCGGACGGCCGTCGGCCATCATCCCCGCCTCGTTTTTCTTCCTCCCGGCCCGTTAACGAACAAAATGAGAACGGAACCTATCGGGAAGGCAGGGCCTCGAGAGACCCCCTCCGCAGGGCACGACATCGATAATAATAGAGAACAAGGAGGTTGATCACGATGAAGAGAACGAGCAAGAGAGCGAACGAGCCGAGGACGGCGGACCTCGACAGCCTCATATGCATCCAGAAGGAGATGCTTGACGAGAGCAGGCGGCTGCGCTCCCTGACCGCATGGCTTCTGGTCCTCACGGTGCTTCTGCTGGGCATATCCGCGGTAACGGCCGCCTACATGCTGTGAGCGCCCATCGATGGCGGGCGTGGGTAGCGCATCCCGCTCCCTCGCCCGAAACCCTCGACCGACGATGCTCTGGGCATCGTGTTTATTCTCTCTTCCGCACATCGCTCTCCTGGTCAGGATGAACAGGAACAGCGCGGCGTTCTGGGCGTCGATTATGGCCATGCTGCTTGTCGGGGCGTCCCTATGCTACCTGGACCTCGTGTACCCGGACCCGAACGGTGATTCCGACGGGGACGGCATCGGCGACGGCTCCGACCACACGGCATATGCGGACTCGGACGGCGACGGGTACCCCGACCCCGAGGACGCGTTCCCCCAGGACCCCAAGGAATGGCAGGACTCCGATGGCAACGGCGTCGGGGACAACGCGGAGTACTGGCCGATCGACACCGACGGCGACGGGTTCGCGGACGTGATCGACCTCTACCCGGCGGAGGACATGGGCATCACGCTCGAGGTCACGATGATCGGGGCGCATGACGAGGTGGACATCCTGGACGATCTCGCGGAGGTGTACCTCGTGCTCCGCGTCGACGGGGTGAACAAGGGCCGCCTGGACAACCTCGGTGAGGCGTGGAGCTGCGCCGTCGGCTCGGCCATGGCGGTGAACGACTCCTACCGCTTCAACGTGGACGACAACCGGCGGTACACCAATTTCGAGATGACGATGATCGATGACGACCTCATCTCCTGCGACGTCATGGACATCGACGGCACCTCGCGCGCCGGCAGGACGCTGAACGTCACCTACGACATGGTCAACCGGACGTGGCGCGGGAACGACGTGAACGGCGTGGCCGACGGTTCGCTGGACGGCACCGCGTCGTCGGACGATGACGACGGCATGCTGCGCTTCGGCCTGACGCTGGCGCCTATCGACGAGAACCGCACCTACAGCTGGTCCTTCCATGGCAGGGAGCACTCGATGCAGGCCATCGTGCCGCCGAGGGCCTACGCCAACTACACCAGGATGGACGTGCCGCGGAGCTACTACTTCGGATACACCGACGCGGATGTCCAGCGCTTCGTGACCTCGGACGACGAGGTCATCGTGGTGATCGCCGACCGGCTGAGGAGCATGGCAGCGACCGCCGGCTTCGACGAGGTGGAGACGATCAACTTCGCGCTGCGGTTCTGCCAGAGCATACGGTACTCGTACGACAACGCGACCATGGACGCGGACGAGTACTGGCGGTTCCCGGTCGAGACGCTCTACGACGAGACGGGCGACTGCGAGGACACCTCGTTCCTCTTCGCCTCGCTGGCGGAGGCCATGGGCCTCGATGCCGTGGTCCTGATGCTCCCGGGCCACGCGGCGGTGGGGGTGGCGTCGGACCACGGCATGGGCACCTATGTGATGGAGGGGGGAGTGAGGTACTACTACTGCGAGACGACCTCACCTGGCTTCGAGCTCGGGCAGCTCCCCGGAGGCCTGGAGGGCGAGGAGATGGACGTCGTGCAGGTGAGCT
>CAYRPG010000041.1:0-15846 GCA_964426205.1 uncultured Methanomassiliicoccus sp.
ATTCGGACGTTCATCTTCTTGAAAGGAAGAAAAATCCAAAAGAGCGGGGAGGAGGGATCGGAGGGATAGTATCCTGGAGCAGTATGTTTGGTCGCATTTAGTTTTATCCAGTTCCCAGTTGGTACGATATGCTAATATACAGGTATCGAATTCTACCACCAGAAGCCGGGATGACAGAGCGGCCATGTGGCGGACTGCAGCCTACCATGGCAGCAGGCCATTGGCGGATATCCGTACACCCGAGTTCAAATCTCGGTCCCGGCCCCACTTCTCCCTTTCTCTTCTCCATCGAGAGCGTACCCTCATTTCTTCGTTAAACGGGACGAAAGTAAGCGCCATTAACAATGGGGCGGACATCCGGACCGCCGCAGCGGACAGACCGGCGATCGGCAACATCATGATGAGCGATATCACGTCCCGCTTCACCGCTCGCTTCGATGGAAACGGTCGAATTTGAATGGGCCGATCGGCCACCATTCAATGCATCGCGGCGAGAACGCGGCTCGTGGACTTTAAAAATGCGAGAGGTGATCGAAGGTCCGATCATCTCTTCATTGAAAGGTGATCGTCGTCTGAGGGTTCTGGATCCCTATCATCGTTGATGTTGTCGGGGGTGCATCCAGCCCTTAACAGCATAAGGTCCCGCAGGTTGTCCGACATTATCTCGATGCTCTCGATCATCTCCTTGCGGCCGATCTCTGGATTGCTCTTCAAGATCTCATAGATGCCGTACAGGTAATCCTTTATGTGCTGCCTGATGTTGAAGCTTAGATCGACCTTCTCCTTATGACTGAGCGGCAGATCGTCCAAGAACGCATCGATCACATCCAGGTATTGTATCTGCTCGTCAAGCGTGCTCCTGTACTCCTCCAGGTCCTCCGGAAGTATGCACGCCATACCGTACAATGCATTGTCCAACACCGCCCTGGTCATCTCGTACAGCGGCTTGATGTAGAGCTCGAACCCGTTGGCCTCGCTCGACTCCATTTCCTCCCACATCCCGTGGGAGACCGTCTGGAGGTTACGTTCGAGCGAGTCGATGATGACATCGTTCTTGGAACAGATGTCATCCAACTCCTCATGGCTGAGCTTGTTCTCCCTCGTGCTATCAACCGCCCCCTCCGTTTCCTGGGGGCCAAACGTTCTCTCGATCATGCAATCATCTCCTCGACTAGGGTAGATATGAGAGGCCTCCATCATCGGAATGCCTCTCCTGGATGCCTGTGAAGAGAAGCGACCAGCCGTCGTTCTTTAGCCGGTTGAGGGCTCCTTTTGAGCCATGGGCACTCCCGTACTTTTATAAAAAGATACCAAATATTTTACGAAAATCTAGGACGATAGGCACCCCTCTTTCCATGATGACACGATCATGCCGATCTCCAATGGCAGCATCTCATCTCTCGACCGTTCGTCGCTCTGGGGCGTAACGCTCCCTTGCCCACCTGGGAGCGGTGACGCGGTGCCTGCCCTCGCTGGCCTTGCATAGGAACGATAACAATCTTATCTCACCAAGCAGATGCCAGCGTCAGTGATATGGTGCTGTACAACAACATCCTGGAGGCCATCGGGCACACCCCCCTGGTCCGCCTGAACAGGGTCGTCCCGGAGGGCAGCTCCGAGATCTACGTCAAGGTCGAATCCCTGAACCCCATGCATTCCATAAAGGACCGTGTCGCTCTCTATCTGGTCGAGGACGCCGAGAGGAAGGGTCTGCTGAGGAAGGGCATGTATGTGGTGGAGCCGACCTCAGGCAATACCGGCATCGGCCTCGCCATGGTCTGCGCGGCCAAAGGGTACCGCCTCGTCATCACCATGCCCGAGAGCATGTCGCTGGAGCGCAGGAACCTCCTGAAGGCGCTGGGGGCGGAGCTGGTCCTCACACCGGCCGCCGAAGGGATGTCGGGAGCGATACGGGAGGCGGCGGACATCGTTGCCTCGGACCCGATGGCGTACATGCCCCAGCAGTTCGAGAACCCCGCTAACCCGCAAGCGCACTACGAGACCACCGCGAGGGAGATACTGGCGGACCTGCCGAAGTTCGATGCTCTCGTGGCCACGGTCGGCACGGGGGGCACGATCACCGGCATAGCGAAGCTGCTGAGGGAGAGGAACATCGGCGCCAAGGTCATCGGCGTTGAGCCTTCCGCCTCGCCGGTGCTGGAGGGCGGAAAACCAGGGCCGCACGGGATCCAGGGGATCGGCGCGGGCTTCGTTCCGAAGGTATATCGGGCCGACCTGATCGACCGCGTCATCGGGGTCGATGATATCGACGCGGCAAGGTGCTCGAGAGAACTTGCGTTAAGGGAAGGCATCTTCTGCGGCATTTCCTCCGGGGCGGCCATCAGCGCGGCCCTGACGGTCGCCAAGGAGCTGGGGCCGGGGAGGAAGGTGGTGGCGATCCTGCCGGACACCGGGGAGAGGTACATGAGCACCGAGCTGATGATGAGAGCGGCCGGCTCGAAGTAGCTCTGGAGCGATGCCGGTCGAGGCCTGCACCGTGGACACGCACCCTGAAGGGCCGGACGCTCGTCCAGCCCCTCATTCCCTTCTGGCCCTCCTGCACGGGCAGGCCTGGTCGGCACAGGGCAGCATCCCGAGCTCGAGCGCGATCTCGTCGTTGTTCGCCTCCTTGATGTCCATGAGGACCTCCGAAAGGCATCTCAGCGCCGGACAGCCCCGCCTGGCCTCGGGAGGCAAGGCAGCGAACAGCTGATCGTACAGCACCTCGACGAACCTTTCGAACCGGATGTCCCCCATCGCGCTTCCCCTCGCATCTCATCAAGGCGTGGGAGCTCAGGTGCTTTGCGGCCACAGGTGGCTGAAAGTGGGCTGTGGTCCTGCAAGGGGGCCAGGCGAGCAGGAACGGCACTGGCCGGCCGGTCTGTTCGGGAGTACGCGTCCGCAGCCCCGTGGAGGCGGCCCGAAAGTGCCTGCTTGTAAATCCCTCGGCGGGCTGGTGCCATTGGACACGCCAGGAGCAACCGCCCGCTCCCCAGGAAAAGGGCCGAAGGCGACCGTCCCTGTCACCGCATCGGGGCCAACAACGGTCATCGCACGGGGGATGATGCCGCTCCCATGAAAAAGGCATATGGCCGGGGAGAATCCATCGGATGCCTTTAACGCCAACTTATGCTTCACAGGCGATCAGTGGGGAGAAGATCATCGTCATCGCGGAAGAGGGCGCGCAGGAAGAAGCTTGTTGTTACGTTCATAGTTCTTGTGGCCATCCTCGTCATGTTCGCAGCGGTCACGCGATCGGCCCAGAACGCCCATGACAACGGCACGTCCGGGAACGGGAGCACCGACGAGGCGGATCATCACAACGGAGCTTCGAACGACTCAGCCGGGGCTCGAACGACCGGCAACTCGACGGTCTACTTCATCGACGTCGGCCAGGGCGATGCCGAGCTGATCAAGACCTCTGATGGAAAGAACGTGCTCATCGACGCCGGGCCGCCGTCCGCGAGCAGCTCGCTCGTGTCGTTCCTAATATCCCACAACGCCACCACACTGGACGCGCTCGTGCTCACGCACCCTGACTCCGACCACATCGGCGGGGCCGATGACGTCCTGGCGGGGTGCACGGTCCTCTCCGTCTACGAGTCAGGGTACTACACCGACACCAAGACCTACGCGGCCTTGAGGGCCGCCGTAATCGCCGAGGGCTGCCCGGCCTATAACGACACGCGGCTGGACCCGGGGGACCGCCTGGGCATCAACAGCAGCGTCACCTTCGAGATCATGGCCATCAACGCCCGTTCGGTGGACCCCAACGACGCCTCCCTGATCATAAAGATGACCGATGGGACGGTCGATCTCCTGTTCGAGGGCGACGCATCATCGTCGGTCGAGGGACACATGGACAGCATGTTCGGCAGCGCCATGGACGTGGAGGTCCTGAAGGTCGGGCACCATGGCAGCTCCAGCTCCACCAGCGCCTCCTTCCTGTCGCAGACCACCCCGGCGGTCGCGATCATCGAGGTCGGTACAGGGAACACCTATGGTCATCCCGCGAACCAGACCCTGGACCGCCTGAGCGCTGCCGGAGCGCAGGTCTACCGCACCGACCTGAACGGCACCATCACCATCACCACGGACGGGACGACCTGGGCCGTCGTGTGCGAGCGGTAGGTCTTTGACATCGGCCGCAAGGACGTTGGCCCCGGTGGTCGGTGGCGGGACGCTCACCTGCGGCGCTCATTATAGTCACCACCTTGATGGATCAACAACGACATTTCCTTCCGAAAGCTATATTTTCGTCGAGCTGATGACAATTGCCCGCATGTCCTGGAAAGATGACGTGAGGACGGTGCTGGAGCGCGACCCGGCGCCCAAGTCCTTCTCCGAGGCGCTGATGTTCAGCCCCGGGCTTCATGCCATCCTCGTCCACCGTGTCTCGCACCGACTGTACCTGAAGGGGGAGTACAAGCTGGCCCGCCTGCTCAACTATTGGGGCAGGGTGCTCACCGGTGCGGACGTCCACCCCGGGGCCACGATCGGCAAGGGGTTCTTCATCGATCACGCGACCGGCGTGGTCATAGGGGAAACGTCGATCATCGGTGACAACGTGTCCATCTTCCAGGGTGTCACGCTGGGCGGGGTCTCGACCTCCAAGGAGAAGAGGCACCCCACCATCCAGAACAATGTCATCATCGGGGCGGGGGCGATCGTGCTCGGCGATATCGTGATCGGGGAGAACTCGAAGATCGGGGCCGGGTCGGTCGTCGTCAAGGACGTCCCGCCCAACAGCACGGTCGTGGGCGTGCCTGGAAAGGTCGTTCGGAAGAACGGCGAGAGGCCTATCCAGCCGAGGGTGGAGAACCTCCCGGACCCCGTGGTCAACGCGCTGAACGACATATGCGCCTCCATCGAGCGCCTGGAGCACCGCATGGACGCGCTCGAAGAAAAGCTCAAGAAGGGTTAATGAATCATTGCACCATTAGCGGTGCGGGATAATTTGGCTCTCAGGATATTCAACACACTGACCAAGCGCGAGGAGGATTTTGTACCGATCCATGACCGGAAGGTCAAGATGTACGTCTGCGGCGTAACCGTGTACGATGACATCCACATGGGCCACGCGCGCTCCATCATCGTCTTCGACATGATCGCCCGGTACCTTCGCTACCGCGGCTATGAGGTCACCCACCTGACCAACTTCACCGACGTGGACGACAAGATCATCAACCGCGCGGCGGAGATGGGCATGGAGCCTCTCGCCCTCTCGAAGATGTACATCGATCGTTACTTCCAGGACATCGAGTCCCTGGGCGTCCACAGGGCCGACGGTTATCCCAAGGCGTCCGAGAACATCCCCGAGATCATCGCAATGACCCAGAAGATCATGGACCACGGGTTCGCCTACCAGAGCGAGGACGGTAGCGTGTACTTCTCGGTGGACAAGATCGAGGACTACGGCCGCCTGACGGGCCAGAAGCTGGAGGACATGCAGGCCGGTGCGCGCGTCGAGGTCAACGAGCTCAAGCGCAACCCCTACGACTTCGCGCTGTGGAAGGCCGCCAAGCCGGGAGAGATCTCCTGGGATTCCCCGTGGGGCAAGGGCCGTCCGGGCTGGCACATCGAGTGCTCGGCCATGTGCACCGAGTACCTCGGGGAGACGATCGACATCCATGGCGGCGGCAACGATCTCATCTTCCCGCACCACGAGAACGAGATCCTGCAGTCCGAGGCGGCGAACTGCAAGCCGCTGGCGAAGTACTGGGTCCACAACGGCATGCTGCAGGTGCAGGACGCCAAGATGTCCAAGTCGCTGAAGAACTTCTTCGCCGTCAAGGACGTCATGGCCGAGCACACCAAGGAGGAGATCCGCTTCTACGTGCTCTCGGCGCACTACCACGGGCCGCAGGTCTACTCGGAGGCGGCGCTGAACGAGGCGGCCGCAAGCCTACGCAGGCTTCACAACACCTACCACGAGCTCAGGGCAGCGGCCGCCCGCGCCAGGGGCACGAACGACGGGAGCGAGATGGTCGCGAGGTTCCGCGAGAGGTTCGTGGAGGCCATGGACCAAGACTTCAACACCAGGGCCGCCATCTCGGAGCTGTTCGAGCTGGTCCGTGAGACCAACCGGCTGCTGGCGAACGGGGACCTCAGCGCCACGGGGGTCAAGAGCATCCTCGGCGCGCTGGAGGAGATGGACTCTATATTCGGGATACTGCCCACGGTGGAGGCGTCCACGGCCGACCGCTCAGGTGAGATAATAGACATCCTCATCGAGGTGCGCAACGAGCTGCGCAAGCGGAAGCAGTACGACCTGGCCGACAGGATAAGGGACAAGCTCAAGGAGAAGGGCGTCGAGCTTCAGGATACCGCGGAGGGCGTCAAGTGGAAGAGGACCGGGAACTGATCGCCCGAAAGAAGGCCATACTGCTGGCCGGCGGGCCACTGAAGGTGCCCAGTGACTTCCGGCCGCCGTTCCCGGTCTCCCGCTCGACCGCGGGACCTGGAGCGGGGTCGATGTCCATGGTCCTGGCGTTCGCCGGGACCCGCGTCAAGAAGGCCATAACCACGGCGGACGCGGAGTTCTCCCTGGTGGGCAGTGGTCCGCGCTACACCATCATGCGCGGGGACGAGGTCCTCGTGGAGGGGGTGGAGATCAAGCCGACGGTGGCCCATGCTCCGGAGCAGGCGTTCTTCAACCTCGACACCCAGTGCATCTATCACTGCAAGTTCTGCACCTCCCCGTCGCTGGACAGGAGGATCACGAAAGGCCTCGATCCCGACAAGGTCGTCTCCCTGATCCTGAACATGGCCGAGCAGAGGCCGGACATGAAGGCCGTGGCCATAACCTCGGCGGTCGTCAAGGACCCCCAGAGCACGGTGGACAAGCTCGCGTACGTCGTCTCGAAGGTCCGCGAGAAGCTGCCGGACATGCCTATCGGGGTGGAGCCGTACATCGACCGGCCGGAGCAGGTGGACCAGCTCAAGAGCGCCGGCGCGGACGAGATCAAGCTGAACATAGAGACCTTCGACCGCGACATCTTCGAGAAGGTGTGCGGGGAGCAGGACCTCGACCAGATCCTCGAGGCGATAGGCTACGCGGTGAAGGTGTTCGGCCGCGGGAAGGTCACCTCCAACATCATCGTGGGGATGGGGGAGACGGACGAGAACGTCCTGGAGGGCGTGGAGACGCTCGCCGGGATGGGCTGCGTGCCGACGCTCCGGCCCCTGAGGCTTAACGACATCAACCGTGGGCCGATGACCGAGGCGCTGGGGAAGCTGGAGCCGATCACCCCGGAGAGGATATTGTTCCTAGCTCGAAAGCACAGGGAGATACTGGAGCGTCACGGCCTGACCTCGTACTCACTGCACACGATGTGCCATGAATGCGGTTGCTGCGACATCGTTCCATTTCGCGACCTCTAGGACCGAATAATTTTTAGGCAATCCAAAGTTTTAATAGTCCCTCTCCGGTATGGTCCTTTCATGGTGAGTGAGAACGCCGAGGACTATCTTGCCTGCATCTACGATCTGACGAGGGAAGACGGAGCGGTGAAGACCACAGCCATAGCGGCCAAGCTGGACCTGACGCCGGCGAGCGTCACCGAGATGACCCAGAAGCTGGCCGCTGAGGGATATCTCAACTACGAGAAGTACAGGGGCGTGACCCTGACGTCCAAGGGGAGGGCGGTCGCGGAGCGCATCAAGCGGCGCCACCGTCTCCTGGAGCGGTTCCTGGTCGACATCGTGGGGAAGGAGAAGGAGCAGGGTCATATCGAGGCGATGAAGCTGGAGCACAACGTCTCCGACGATACGGTGGAGACCATCAATCAGATGCTGAACTATCCGACCGTGTGCCCCGACGGCGACCCGATCCCGCAGTGCGGTTCCCCGGCCACGCCGGACCCGGCCTTCTCCGTGCCCCTGACCGACATGTCCGATGGCGAGCAGGGAAAGATCACCCACCTCACCTGCGAGAACTCGGACAAGATCAAGCGGCTCATCTCCATGGGCTTCGTCCCCGGCAGGAGGGTCAAGGTCGAGGAGCGCATCCCCCTGGGTGGGCCGATCCTCGTCCAGATGGAGGAGATGAAGGTAGCCCTGTCCCGGGACTATGCTTCCAGGGTCATGGTCAGGAAGTGCTAGTGATGAAGGTCGTGCTTGCCGGGAACCTCAACGTGGGCAAGTCCGCCCTGTTCAGCCGGATCACCGGGATCGGGGTCATTTCCGCGAACTATCCGGGCACGACGGTGCAGTTTGAGTCCGCGTCGGTCACCCACGAGGGGCAGAGGATCGAGGTGTACGATCTGCCGGGCACGTACTCGCTGTCCGGGGTCACGGAGGACGAGAGGGTCGCGACCAGGCTCCTGGCGGAGAAGGACCCTGACATCGTCATCGCCGTCCTGGACGCGACCCGGCTGGAGCAGGGACTGGTCCTCGTCCTTCAGCTCATCGAGCTGGGTTATCGGGTCATCATCGCCCTCAACTTCATGGACCAGGCCAGGAAGCGGTTCGCCCTGGACGTGAAGAAGCTGGAGGCGGTCCTCAAGGTCCCGGTGGTGCCGACCGTCGCGCTGACCGGCGAGGGGGTCGACCGCCTCATGGACCTGGTGGTGTCCGGCTCGGTCCACCGATCCTACTACGTCACCAGGTACGACAGCCACATCGAGGCGTTCCTGGAGGAGATCTCCGCGGGCAGGGTGGAGACCGGTTCCGGGTTCCCCATCCGGGGAGCGTCGATCAAGCTCCTGGAAGGGAACCCCTTCTTCACCAAGCAGTTCAGCCAGATCATCAAGGACCTCGCGGACGAGTACCGAAAGGAGTTCCGGGAGCAGCACTATGAGGATGTGGATGTCCACATCGCCAGGGACCGTTATGGCGAGGCGGGCAAGGTAGCCAGCGAGGTCATCGACTGGCTGCCGAAGAAGGAGATGACGCTCAAGGACCGCATCTCCGAGATAACCCTGAGGCCGCGGACCGGCATACCGCTGCTCTTCGGCATCCTGCTCGGCATATTCCTCTCGGTGGTGATCATCGGCGGGGCGCTGGAGACGCTCATGGCCGACATCTACGTCGCCGTCGTGGGCAACGCCTTCGATCAGCTCGCCGCCCTGATAGGCGGAACGCTGGGAGAGGCGATCGCCTCAGGCATCAACCTCTCCATCCAGGCCATCATCGCGATCGTCATCCCGTACATCATCGTCTTCTACCTCATACTGGGGGTGCTGGAGGACTCCGGGTACCTGCCGAGGGCGGTCATGCTGCTGGACGGCCTCATGGTCCGCCTGGGCCTGCACGGGCGCGCCATCATACCCATGGTGGTGGGCACCGGGTGCAACGTCCCGGCCATCCTGGCCACCAGGACGCTGGAGTCGAAGAGGGAGCGCCTGATCCTCGCGACGGTGATAGTCATGGCCGTGCCCTGCTCGGCGCAGACGGTCATCATCATCGGCACGGTGGGCCAGCACTCCGGCATACTGTGGGCGGGGCTGATCTACCTGGTGCTGCTCGCTCTCGCCCTGGTGCTGGGGAGGGTCCTCCACGTCGTCCTCAGGGAGGAGCCGTCCAGCCTGGTCATCGAGATCCCGGAGCTGTCCATGCCGTCCGCGAGGAACGTCCTGTCGAAGACCTGGCTGAGGACCAAGGACTTCTTCGTGATCGCGTTCCCGCTGCTGCTCATCGGCAGCCTGGCCCTAGAGCTGCTGATGAGGTACAACATCCTCAACGCGCTCGTGGACCCCCTGAGCTTCCTGACCGTCGGGCTTCTGGGCCTTCCGCCGGTCATCATCGTGGCGCTGATATTCGGCGTGCTGCGGAAGGAGATGGCGCTGCAGATACTGTTCGTCATCTTCTCGCTCAGCGCCGGGGCCGACCTCGGCATCGTGCTCACCTCTCAGCAACTGTTCGTTTTCGCCCTGGTCATGGCGACCTACATGCCGTGCATCGGCGTCTTCGCCGCCCTGACCAAGGAGTTCGGGCTCAAAGAGGCGGTCGCGGTGTCCCTCGCCTCCATCACCCTGGCGTTCCTGCTCGGCGGAGCGGCCAACTTCCTCCTGTCGCTCTGAGGCTCCGTAATTCACTTATATGGTCCGGCTCCCAGGATAACCGGGAGAACGAGGTGTCAGGATGAACATCGTGGACCGTCTGAAGGACGAGCACAGGGTGATACAGAGCATGCTGAACGATCTCCTCAAGGGGCCGATCGAGGACTCGGAGAGGTACTCGAGATCGTTCATCGAGATCATGTCGCGGCTGGAAGCGCATGAGAGGGGGGAGGAGAGCACCATCTACCAGGAGCTGTCGACCGATATCCAGGTCCGTCCTATCGCCCTCCAGGCCATGGAGGAGCACAAGCTCATCAGGCAGCTCATGAAGGACCTGGCCGACGTGGAGATCACCGAGGAGGTGTGGATCCCCAAGCTCGTGGTCGCCAACAACCTGATCTCCCTGCACGTGCAGATCGAGGAGGGGAACGTGCTGGAGCTGGTGCAGCAGTCGTTCGATGACGCGAAGAAGGAGGAGCTCGACAAGAGGTTCGTCGAAGAGGAGGAGAAGCTGCTTATCGCCCTGAGGCGGTGAGGCCCGGCTAGTTTTATATCGAACCCGCCTTTCTCGGGCTCGTGGAACTGGAGCTGGTGTTCGCAACCGCCTTTGCCCTCGAGATCGTGTTCTGCGCCGTCCCGGGGGCCGTATCAGCCGAGGCCCTCCGGCGGGGCCTCCACGGAGGATATCGTCCAGCGCTATGGGTTCAGCTCGGCTCGCTGATCGGCGACCTGGTCTGGGCGGTGATCGCGCTGGTCGGCGTGGCGGTGCTGTTCGAGAGCATGCCGGTGCGCCTCGGGCTGGGGCTCATCGGCTGCCTCTTCATGCTGTACCTCGCGGTCAAGGCCCTCGTGGACGCCAGGAGGGGAGGGATGCCCGAGGGGGCCCAGGGTCCGGACCGCGGCGACTTCATGACCGGCATCCTGCTGTCCACCGGCAATCCGTTCCAGCTCGCGTTCTGGCTGGGGCTGGGGGCGACCACGATCTCGGCCATTGCGCCCCATCCCACGATGGAGCACTACGTGGCGTTCATGCTGGGGTTCGCCATCGCGGGGTTCCTGTGGTGCCCGTTCTTCGCATACGTCGTCAGCGTGGGGCGGAGGTTCGTCACCCCCCGCACCTTCCAGGTCATCCAGGTCGTCTGCGGCATCTTCCTCGGGTACCTGGGGCTGAGGATGCTGTGGTCCACCCTCGAGGTCACCGGGCTGATCTAGGGGCCGCATCGATCACGGTCCCGCGTGAGAGCGTAGGCCGACGGTCACGCCGCTCTGCCTGCCGGAACATGCAGGCGGGTGACGCGATGCGAACGATGCCCTCGTGATTCACTGGGTGAAATAGGCGCGCAGGTGGGGGGAGGTCGACTCGACGCGGGCGAAGCCGAACCGCTCGAACTGCACGACCTTGTCCGCCTCCCCGGCCGGCAGCTTCTCGGCCACGCCCTTTCTCACGGTCCCGTCGGGCATGACGACCTCGGCCTCCACGCCGTCCACGGGAGCCCAGTGGGCGATCTTGACGCCTTCCCTGAGCACGTTGTGGTCGTTGCCGGTGTACACTCCCCTGCCGTTCTCCCAGCGCAGGTTGCACAGGTCCTTTAGCCTCACGGTCCCGCGCTCGCGGAACCCCTCCAGGTCCTCGCGGTTCATGTACACCCTGATGGGCGCTCTGAGCTCGTGGTCCCTGGTGCCCCGCTCGGGGTGGTCCGGATGGAGCGGGGACCTCGCGGTGAGCCTGTCCACGCCGGTGATGTCGACCGGCACGGGGTCCCACACGAAGAAGTAGCGGTCGGCCACCGGGTCGATGATCTGCTTGTTGAAGGCGTACAGGTTCTCCCATGAGAACTCTATGTCCACGTCCTTCATGCCCACATCGACCCAGTAGTTGCGTATCGCCTCCGCCTTGATGCCGCGCTTGGCCAACGCCCTCACGGTGCCGAGGCGCACGTCGTCCCACCCGGAATACTCGCCACCCTGGATGCCCTTGCGGATGGTCGAGGTCTTGAGGATCGCCTCGGGGATGTGCACGAGACCATAGTGATGGTACCACGGCCTCTTCCACCCGAAGTAGTTGAAGATGTACTCCTGGCGCAGGGTGTTGTTCAGATGGTCCTTTCCTCTGATGACGTGGGTAAGGCCGAGCAGATGGTCGTCCACGGCCACCGAGAGGTTCATCATCGGGTAGACGGTGTAGCGGTCCCCGGTCCGCGGGTGCGGCACGGAGTCGACGATGCGCAATCCCACGAAATCGCGTATCGCGGGGTTGGGGTGCTTCAGGTCGGTCTTGATCACCAGCACCGCCTCCTCCTCGCTGAAGCCGTGGGAGAGCATCCTGTCGAACAGCTCGTTCGCCTCCTCCTTAGTCTGGGAGTGGTGGGGGCACGCCCTACCCTCCTCCTTCAACTGCCTCCAGGGCTCGGGGGGACAGGTGCACACGTACGCCTTGCCCATGTCGATGAGCTTGCGGGCGATGTCGTAGTAGATCTCGAACCGGTCGGACTGGATGACCGTCTCGTCGACGTGGACCCCGAGCCACTCGAGGTCCTCGGGTATCATCCTGTATGCCTCGGGATCGATCTTCTCCGGATTGGTGTCCTCCAGCCGGTTGATGTACTTGCCGCTGTACTTCTTGACGTACTCGTCGTTCAGAACGGAAACGCGGGTGTGGCCGATGTGCAGCGGGCCAGAGGGGCCAGGCGCCATGCGCATGACCACCTTCCCCTCCACCGCGCCCGGAAGGTCGGGGAGCACGTGCTTCCTCTCCCCCTTGGTCCTCTTCAGCAGGTTGGGGTCAATGGCCTCGGCGGCCCTCTGGATGTCCTCGAGCGACATGGCCTCCACCTCGCGGCAGACCTCCTCGGCCACCGCTGCGACCTCCTTGGCCCTGGAGCGGAGGTCCGACCGCTCCGCCAGCACCTTGCCCATGACCGCCTTCGGGTTGGCCTTCCCTCCGAACAGGGCGGCGTTCTGCAGCGCGTACTTCCTTATCGCCTCTTTCAGCTCGACGGACATCGGGCGTCCATCAGATAACCCGTTTTTCTATCTTTCTACCCGGACGGTGCTCTTCGCTGCCCCTGTCGCCCGCTCAGCAGCTATCGCCCCGCGCATCTCCGAACCACGAGGCCAGCCGGGTGGCGATCGCGGCGAAGGAGCTCTCGAGGAGGTACGTGTCCCCGTGGATGGCCTGTTCCAGCCTCACGGCGTTGCGGCCGCAGGCCCTCATCCCGTCCCCAGCCTCGACGATCTCCGGCACGTCACGCGAGCCGTAGATCACCATCGTCCTCTCTCCGCTGCTCTCCTGGACCGGCGGCAGGCGCCTAAGGATATCGAAGACCGTGTGGTGGTCGTCCGGACGCACGCGGTAGCTGCGGAGCTTCTGCAGCAGCTCCTGGGTCCTGGTGCAGTAGCTCGGGTCCAGAGGAGGGGACAGGCCGATGGCGAAGTCGGCGCTGCTGATGAGGGCCAGGCGGCCTCCCAGCGAGTGCCCGATGGCCACGACCTTCCCGTACCGGCGGAAGTGCCCCACGGCCGCCTCGACATCCTCCAGAACGTGGTCGTCCAGCGGCAGCGGGTGCTGACCGTGCCCCCGGAGGTCGATGGCGCACGCCGCGAGGCCGCTCTCCGCGACCCGCATCGCGAGCCCCAGCTGCTCCTCCTTGCATCCTCCGTATCCGTGGGCGATCACCGCCGCCCCGATCGGGCGGCAGGGGACGATGGCGATGCCCGGGACATGCGCTCCCGGACCCCTGATGTCGACCCGGCTGACATCCATGCAGAACCTGTTGCGGTATTGGTTCGGGTCAACTTATAACCTGGCGGGGTCGAGGCCGCGTCGTTAAAAAAAAGGGAACGGGCGCCCGGACCATGGGGTCACGGGCACCCTCGGCCGATCGTTCAAGACTTGCCGTCGCCCTGCTTCATGCCCTTGGCCACGGTCTGCGCCAGCCAGGTGGAGAGCAGCGCGGTCGCCCCGCTGTCGCCGTTGGCCGCCCCGATCAGGATGTCCGGGGTGATCTTGACGTTGTTCACGCCCACCTCGCTCATCAGCTTGATGGTCGCGGTCGCTTCCGGACCTATGACGTCCGCCTGCGCCCTGTAGGCCTCGGCCACACCTCTCCCGACCTCCCGCTGCTCGAAGGACTTGCCCTCGGCGACGGTCTTGAGCTCGTAGGCCTTCGCCTCCGCCAGCGCCTGGACCTTGTACTTCTCACCGTCCGCGGTGATCTTGTTGAGGTCCCTGTCTCCCTCGGCCAGCTTCCTCTTGGCCTCGGCCTTGTTCATCTCGATATCGATCGAGAGCATGGCGGCGACCACCTCGGGCTGCTTGTCGGCGTTGGCGGCCTTGGCCTGCACCTCGATCCTCTTCTCCTGGGCCTTCGCCTCCTGCTCGTACTGGGCCTGCTGCTGGAGCGCGATCTCCCTCTTGGTCTGGGTGTCCAGCAGGGCCTGGTCCACCTTGATGTACGCGATGAGGAGGTTCTGCGCCTCTACATGGTAGGCCTCGAACTGCTTCTGCGCCTTCTCCAGGGCGGACCTCTGCAGCTCGGTCCTGCTCATGATGAAGTTGATGGCCTTCTCCTCCCCGGCCTTGTTGCGGAAGCTGGAGTCGATGAGCGGGTGCACGATCTGCTCGATCAGGTTCTTGACGCTTCCGAACCGGGCGATGATGAAGGCGGCGTTCTGCGGCCGGATGCGGATGATCATCCTGACGTCCACCTCAAGCTGGAAGCCGTCCATGGAGGTGACCCTGAGCTGGTTGAACTTGAAGAACTCGGTAGCGTCCTCGTCCGCGATCTCCTTGATCTCCGGCTTGATGATGCTCTTCACCATGTCGGGGGCGATGTGCTCCGGCCTGCGGTCCACGCTCGACGCCCAGTCGATGGTGACCGCGCTCGTGGGGACCAGGTAGGCGGTGAACGCCAGCGGGTTGAGGTTGTACTTGCCGGGGGCCATCGGTTCCTTCCATATCCCCCTCATGTTCTTGTCCAGGATGAGCAGCGTCTCCGCCTCCTCGTGAACGGGCTGCGAGATCGGGACGATCTGCCTCGCCGGGTCGTCTATCACCGCCGGTCCGACCGCTCCGACGTTCGGGATCGGCGAGCCTTCCCTGGTCTCAAGCAATTTCCCGACATTGGACCGGAGGATGGCCACGTACCCCGGAGGAACCTCGGCCACATTATGGAGGTCGACCTTGAACAGCAGCGGGTTGATGTAGTATCGGCCCGGCTGGAGGGTGTCCAGCTGCGGCCCCCTGTATCCTGCGCTGTTCAGGAAGGCCTGCCCGTCCTGGAAGTACTGCGAGTCCTTGACCTTCGGGTGCTCCGCGTCCGGCGCGGTGAGGGGGCGCGGTGCGACGATGAAACCGGAGGGCAGCGGAAGGCCGTCATTGGCGATGATCACCCCGATCTTCTCCGGGGGCACCTCCACCGTCTTGGCCTTGAGGATCTTGAACGCCTTAGTGTTGATCCTGTACGTACCGGGCCTGAGGATCGCGACCTGCGGCCCCTTCATTCCCCCGTTGTCGAGGAACATCTTGGCGTCCTGGTAGAAGTTGCACTCCACCTCGTCGCCCAGCAGCCTGCCCTTGGGAAGGCTATGGCCGTCGATGGATTCCACGATGCCGACCTCGTTCGGCTGGATCTGGGTGACCCAGGTCTTCTCTATCTTCCATATGACCGGTATCCTCCAGTACAGGCCGGGCATCAGGGTCTCGGCCTGTACGCCGATCTCGCCGTTCCGGGCGATGACCTGCCCCTGAGGCATGGTCTTTCCGAACATCTTCTTGGTGACGATGCCCACCTGCGAGTCCCCGATGAGCGCCAGTCCGGCGATGAGGAACATCGCGATCGCTATT
>CAYRPG010000042.1:0-15504 GCA_964426205.1 uncultured Methanomassiliicoccus sp.
TCCCGACGGGAGCACTCAAATTTTATCCATTCTTCGGTTCAATGCTCGATCCCGATTTTTCGGCCGATGCGCCCTAGCCTGTGAAACACCTGTTGTAAATGAGGACCAGGCCCTCAAGATCCTTCATTATCATTTTACGACCGACCTCTTGATGCCGTTCTCGGCATTCTCATCCAGGCCTTGCATTCTGCGCCTACTCGTAATCATCACTAGGAACGTCCGGTTGCATCGACCATGAGGAACGATCGCCGAACGGTCATGGTCAGCGAATTGCTTAAAAGAACGACAACGCAATGTGGCCATTCGTTGATCGAGTCGTTCGACAGTCGCATGAGGACGAGGACATCTCCAATGTTGGTATGATGAGGTCGAACCAACGATCCGCACTTTCAAGGAAACAGGCTGCATAGCTCGATTCAGGGAACAAGGGGAACGAAAAGAGTAGCTCCGGTTAAGGTATGTAGGGAAGGGAATCAGGATATGGATGCTGCAGATGAGGTCATGGTCCGGTGTTTGTGGCATGCTGCCGACGGCCGCTGCTCGAACTGCAAGGCGAGGCGTATCAGGAATGATGTCCTGAAGATCAAGGACTACGACATATGCGAGGGCGAGAGCTTCTATGGGGGATGCGAGTTCTACGTCGCCAAGCCGAAGCCGAAGAAGTAGATCGAAGACCAACTCCTTATAGGTCATCATAAAGCGGGTGATCGATCATGAGCGCAAACGAAGATCAAAATATAAATTCCAGCCCCCTTCTGGACCAGGGGAGGGTGGCCCTCACTGTGAACACCGGCGTCTGTCGCTTCCCAGCCAGGGTGGAGTGCTGGATAGAGGATGGACTGCTCAGGTGCTCGATAGAGAGCGGTTGTCCCTATGTGCAAGAGTTCGGAGCGGCCCTGGGGCCATTGGGCATCATGGATGTAATGAAGATGCCATACTCCGAGAACGTCGTGTATATCGTTGGCGGGAGGACCTTGAAACATTCCACCTGCCCTATGCCCATGGCGGTCCTGAAGGGTCTCGAGGTCGCTGCCGGCCTTGCCCTGAGAGGGGAGGTCACCGTCACCTTTGAGAAGTGACGAGCTCTCGCTGGATGCAAACTCAAGATCTTTCTACAAATCCTTATTCCCGGTCGGCTCCATATTCTTCATGCCGATCGGAGCGCACCTATGATGCGATCGTCCTGGCCCCCTGTTATCGGTTCGTACACCCTTGGTTCGATGTCGTCTCCGGTAGCCATCGCCATAGTGGGCCGGGCCAGGTTCGACCTGCCCAGGGGCCGCTTCTGCATCCGGGGGCATCTGAGATCGGCGAACATTGGCCTGGAGAGGATCATTGCCAACGTCGTAAGCAATCCTGCCATACGCTTCCTGATCGTCTGTGGGCGCGAAGAGGGACACCTTCCTGCTGATGCCCTGCTCAGCCTGATCCGAAACGGGGTCGATGGAGATATGAGGATCGTCGGGACCAGAGCTCAGCTGCCGTTCGTCAGCGATGTCACTCAAGAAGCGGTCGCCAGGTTCAGGGACCAGGTGAGAGCGATCGACCTTGTCTATCCGAAGGAGTCGAGCGGCACCATTGACTGGACGGACCCTATGTTCGATCTCGACCACGCTCGCCTCGAACAGTTGGAGGGCATGATATCTGAGTGCGAGCGCACCAACCCTGGACCGTACCCCGGAGGTCCGATGACCATCCAGCTGCCCGAACCCCTCATGAGGTCGGCGAACCTCGGCAAGCTGCTGGAGAGCCAGGTGGACAGGATCTCCACCATTATGCTGAGGAGGCCCTCCGAGAAGCTGGCCACCAGCTGCGACGACGCGATCGTCTCCGACAAGTTCCAGATACTGCTGGACCCCATCGACGGGACGGTCGTCCAGGTGCCGTCCCTGGCCTTCTACCATCGGATGAAGAGGTATCTCATGGGGGAGGACCTGGAGCCCTAGGCCCGAAGCGTCCGAGCTGTGAGGAGCGCGCCCTATGCCATCGATGAAGGTACAGAACCTGAGCAAGCGGTTCGGGGAGATCAAAGCGGTAGACGACCTAAGCTTCGAGGTGGAGAAGGGTGAGTTGTTTGGGCTGCTGGGCCCCAACGGGGCGGGAAAGTCGACGGCCATCCGAATGCTGACAGGTGTCCTCAGGCCGTATGCAGGGGGGGTAGAGACAGGGGGTATGGATATGAGGAAGAACCCCCTCGAGACCAAGGATAGGCTGGGGGTTATCCCAGAGGTGAGGAACGTCTACACCGACCTGATCGCCAGGGAAAATCTGGAGCTCTTCGGCCACTACTATGGATTGCCTAGGGGGCTCAGAGAGGAGAGGGCGTAGCGGCTGCTCAAAGACCTCGGCCAGACCTCGCTGCTCTCCCTGGCGACCGATGCCGTTGTCCTGACCCTGTTCGCGGCCGCTTTCCTCCTCGGTGCGAGCACCATGCTGAAGTGGAAGGCCCTGAAGGCGCTGGGAGCTCAACTTCTTTGGCGATCTATCGCCTGTTTACATAACCAATAAGGTGTTTCGTGGCCATATGACACCGGGTATCTATGACGGAATGCATGGAACAATCGAGGGTTCTTGTCGAGGTTTTAGGATTGAAGAACGAGCCTGTGGCGATCACCCTGATCAAGAAGGGGCAACCACTTCCCGAGGGGTATTCGGTCCCTGACAAGGCGATACGACACTGCCAGGCGATAATGAGGGCGAGGAAGGGTGAGCGCTTGGTGGTCCAGGCGGACAAGCAGGCATGCCCTGTCGGCGCGTCATCGCTCGGCATCGTACCTATACCGGAAAAGGTGAGATCCGGTGAGTTCCATTACAACATGGGGATGTACGGGAGCCAGGAGGCGGCAAGGAGCACGATCGGGCAGCGACCAGCCATAGAGGAGAGCATCGAAGCCACCGCTGTCGCCCCGCTCAGCAAGGCCAGCTTGAAGCCGGACGTGGTCGTCGTCACCGGAATGCCGGAGCAGGTGTTCTGGTTGATCCCGGCGGCCAGCACGTTCTCCATGGGAGGCCGCGTGACGGTCAACATGGGAGCAGTGCAGGCTGCTTGCGCCGACTCTACCGTCGTCCCCTACCTGACAGGCAACGTGAACATCTCCCTTGGCTGCTTCGGCTGCCGGAAGACCACGGACATCGGCCCCGAGGAGATGCTCGTCGGCATCCCTGGTTACAAGATGAAGGAGATCGTGGCCGCGGTCGAGAAGATGAAAGAGGGCCCCATACCCAAGTCGCGGGCGAAGTGATGCTTGCACGGAGGGCCTTCCACCATATCCCTCGGCCCTCCTTTTTTCATAGAGGTGATGGTCATGAAGGAAGAGATCAGCCAGAAGAAGCAGTGGGAGAACACATACTCCAGCTCACAGGATTTCTTCGGCAAGGAGCCGAGCGAGCTGGCCGTGAGCGCCTTGCCGACGCTGAAGGAGCATGACGTCAAGACCGTCCTGGAGCTCGGCTGCGGCCAGGGCCGGGACACCTGGTATCTCGCAAGGAGCGGGTTCAAGGTCACCGCCCTGGACTACTCCGAGTCGGGCATCTGCCAGATGAAGGAGACGGCCAAGCGGGAGAGGCTAGAGCACGTGGTCACGACCAAGGTGCATGATGCCCGTGAGCCCCTGCCGATGCCGGAGGCGTCGTTCGACGCCGTTTACTCGCACATGTTCTTCACGATGGAATTTACCGAGGAGGAGGTCTCCAGAATGCTGGAGGACTGCCGCCGGGTTCTCAAACCGGGCGGCCTCAACATCTACTCGGTCAGGAACGACCACGATCCTCACTTCGGAAAGTTCGAACCGAGGGGCAAGGACATGTGGAAGAACCCCATGGGCTTCGTGGTCCACTTCTTCTCGGAGGAGAAGATAAAGAGGCTCTCGAACGGATGGGACATCCTATGGATCAAGGAGTTCGAGGACCCCTCGCCCCCCTTCGTGAAGAAGCTGTACGAGGTGGTCCTCCAAAAGCCGATATGAAGGACGGACCTGAAAACATCGACGATCCAGACGCTAAACCGTTCTGTTGACGACATCCAGCGCACTATATGAACGGCGAACGGCACGAGCTTGGTCCGAACTTCGTCCTTCCATAGGTGCCGTCCGGGTACTGGACGCGGTGGCCGAAGCGGCCGCCGGCACTCGAGAGCGCTGTCCCCGCGCGATCTCGCTTGCTGTAAATAGGGTCGCTCGATTCGGCCAGCGCCAGGACGAGACCATCGTCCGTGGTCCGTTCGCGGTCCGGCGTGGTGACGAGCCCTCCTCTTTATTCCGTGCAGCGGCGGTGCGCCATGCATCATGGCCGCGGCCGAGCATCGCCTGCCGCGATGCGTTGAACCGACCAGCGAGCGCTTCGGCACAATGATCCGCGGCCAATTGCCCCGACGTCCGAGAACATCCGGATCTCGTTCACCTTGGAGCTGGTCAAAGAAGATAAGAGAGCGAAGAACGGGTCCATCTCGATCGCTGCGGGCGTCTCGGCCAGTCGCCCTTTGCCTTGGTGGCATGATCGAACTATCGCCACGACCGCTAACTTCCCGGGAAGCCCGTCTCGTCCCTCGCCACCACCGAACATAAACTTAAGGGAAGTTATATAACGACACGGAACTTTTGGAACGTCCGATACAATGGTAGAGCTAGTTAAGGATTATATGATCAAGAAGAAGGAAATAGTAATTCCTGATGACTCGGTCGTCAGCGCCATCGAGCTGATGATCGAGAATGACATCGGCAGCGTCATCGTGGTCGACGAGGACACTGAGGCCGTAGTAGGCATCTTCACAGAGCGCGACATCTTGCGCCGGTTCATGACCAGCAGGTCCAAGTTCATCCACCTCAAGATCTCCGAGGTCATGACCGCGCCGGTGCACACCGTGAACCCGGAGACCAAGCTTGCCGACGCCGTCAAGATGATGAGGAAGTTCGATGTCGCCCGCCTCCCTGTGGTTGACAAAGATAACCGTCTCCTGGGCATCCTGTTCTGGAAGGACATCTTCGATAATTTCTGCTGTGACAAGATCGAGTGATGTCGAGCTCGCTCGGCCGTGCTCGATCTTCGTGATCTAACGTTCCTTCCAACCGGCATCAGACATGGGCGTTCGCCCATCGGATATTTCTTTCAACTTTCGCGGAGCGAGCTACCGCAAACGCTCAACTGTCGATATGTCCGGGTCGAGACGCCAGAAATACTGCGATTGTCGATTTTTTTCTCGATTAGTACTGCCTTTTTTTGCTAACTTTTAAATTTGGCCTCGGTTGTTACGGACAAAAATTTATCAACAGTTCTTGGTTGGTCCCAATGAAAGCCCTCTTTGAGCCAGAAAGCATCGCGGTAGTTGGCGCATCGAACGACGAACGTAAGATCGGGCACATCGTTTTCAATAACCTGATCCGGTCCAAGTTCAAGGGAAAGCTGTATCCCATCAACCCCAAGGCAGCCGAGATCCTCGGAATGAAGGCCTATCCCTCCCTGACCGCCATACCTGGAAAGGTGGAGCAGGTCATAATCTGTGTCCCCAACACCCTTGTGCCCTCGGTCATGGAGGAAGCGGGCATCAAGGGCGTCGAGGCCGTCATAGTCATCACCGCCGGGTTCAAGGAGCTGGGCAAGGAAGGCGCCCTGCTCGAGCGCAAGGTCGGGGACATAGCCAAGAAGTATGGTATGAGGGTCCTGGGCCCCAACTGCATGGGCATCATGAACACCCATCACAAGATGAACGCCACCTTCACCAACATCCATCCAATGACCGGCTCGATCGCCATCGCCTCCCAATCCGGGGCGGTATGCAGCTCCATGCTGGACTGGTCCACGAAGAGCAGGGTTGGGTTCTCCAAGTTCATCAGCGTCGGCAACAAGGTCGACATCGACGAGGCGGACCTGCTGGCCTATCTGAAGGACGACCCCAGCACCAACGTCATAGGCATGTACATCGAGGGGGCCAACCGCGGCAAGGAGCTGATGAAGGAGGCCTTCAGCACATCTCAGGTAAAGCCGATCATCGTTCTCAAGTCCGGAAGGACCAGCTCCGGTTCCAAGGCCGCTTCCTCGCACACAGGGGCGCTCTCGGGCAGCGACAAGGTCTACGACGCCGCGCTTACGCAGTCCGGCGTGGTGCGGGTGAAGACCATCGATGAGCTGTTCGACCTGCTGGAGGTGTTCGCCAACATGCCCATGCCCAAGGGCGATGGGCTGGCGATAGTTACGAACGCCGGCGGTCACGGCGTCATGGCCGCAGACGCCTGTTCCGATTACGGCCTGAGGCTGGCGTCCTTCGAGAGGAGCACCATCGACAAGCTGAAGGGGTATCTGCCCGAGGCGGCCAACGTGTACAACCCCGTGGACGTCCTGGGCGACGCCACTGCCGCCCGCTACGAGTTCGCCCTGAAGACGGTGATGGAGGACCCCAACGTCTCCTGCGTAGCCGTCCTGCTCGCACCGCTGGACACCGTCGACATCAAGGCGGTGGCGGAGCACCTGGCATCCTTTTCCGGAAAGGTATCGATGCCGGTGGTCGGTGCTTTCGTCGGAGGGAGCAAGACCAGCGTGGGCATCGAGCTGATGCACGAGGCCAAGGTTCCCTGCTACGATTCCCCGGACAAGGCCATCAGGGCGCTCGGGGCAATGGTCCACTACAAGAAGATGAGGGAGGCTACCAGCGACACCTCCCCGGTGGTCATAGACGGGAACAAGGAGAGGGTCATGGAGGTCATCGATTCCGTCCGCAAGGCCGGGAGGACCTCCCTCAGCGAGAGCGAGGGTAAGGAGATCCTCCGCGCGTACGGTGTTTCCATTCCCATCGAGATAGCTGCCAAGACCCCCGAGGAGGCGGCCCAGGCAGCGGCAAAGATCGGTTTCCCGGTGGTCATGAAGATCGACTCCCCGGACATCGCCCACAAGTCCGACGTGGGCGGCGTTATGGTCGGCGTCAGCTCCGAGGAGGGGGTCCGCCAGGGCTTCGAGCTGATGATGTCCAAGGTCCGCTCCCGCGTGCCCGGCGCCGCACTGAACGGGATCACTATCTGCCAGATGGTCAAGGGAAAGGAGGTCCTGATGGGCATGACCCGCGACGAGCAGTTCGGTCCGGTCATCACCTTCGGTCTGGGCGGCGTCTTCGTGGAGATCATGAAGGACGTGGTTCAGCGCATCGCGCCCCTGACCAGGCAGGATGTGGACACCATGGTAAGGTCTATCCGCTCATACCCCATTCTGACCGGTGCTAGAGGGGGCAAGGCCGCCGACATAGAATCGCTGAAGGACACGATCTTCAGGATAGCTCAGATCGCGCTCGACTTCCCGGAGATATCGGAACTGGAAGTGAATCCGGTCATGGTCGGGGATGAGGGAAAGGGCACATATGCTGTGGACGCCCTTGTAGTATTGAGGAGGGAGAACAGATGAGGACACTATTCCTAAGTTCGGTGCTTGAATACTCTGGAAAGAGCACGATCGCACTTGGCCTGGCCAAGAACTTCTCGGGAAAGCTTGGTTACTACAAGCCCTTCCGCGAGGAGGTCCTGTGCATAAACCACCGCGTGGTGGACAGGGACGCGCACATGATGAAGGTGGCGCTGGGCCTCGAGGCCAGCGAGGAACTGCTGTCTCCCCTTAAGTACGATATCTTCAGCCCCACCAGCATGCAGAGCGTCATCGAGGGGTATGAGAAGGTCAAGGACGAGGCGGATTTCATGCTGGTCGAGGGACCGCAGCTCTTCAGCACGGGTGCCAGGCACCACATGGACGGGATGGCCATCGCCAAGGAGCTGGACGCTGAGGTCGTCCTCATCTCCCCCGGCACGCCCGAGGCCGTGGACATGATCACCATCTACCAGCGGCTCATGGAGGCGAACGGCCAGAAGCTCAAGGGGGTCATCCTGAACAAGTGCGACAACCCGGGCGTGGAGAAGCTGGTGGAGAAGGGCGGCGTTAACGTCCTGGGCACCATCCCGGCGGTGGAGGAGCTCAACTACCCCCGCGTCAAGGACATCGTCGAGGGAATGAACGCCGAGGTGCTCGCAGGGGTCGAAGGCCTCAATCGCAGCGTCGAGAAGGTGATGGTCGGCGGCATGACCGCCGAGTCGGCCATGAAGGAGATGCGCCGGCTGAACAGGAAGGCCATGATCACCGGTGGCGACCGGTCCGACATGCTGATGGCCGCCCTGAGCACCAACACCTCCTGCCTGATCCTTACCGGAGGGCTGTATCCCGACAACCAGATACTGGCAAAGGCCGAGGAGCTGCATGTGCCGGTCCTGCTGGTCGGTCACGGCACGCAGGTCGCCGCGGACATGTTCGACAATCTGATCGCCCGCATCGACCCCTCTGACACGGCGAAGGTCGACATGGTGGCCGAGATGGTCCGCCGGCACGTCGATCTGGCCAAGGTCTGGGGCGACTGAAACACCTTCCCAATATCTTCACATCATCCGGCAGGGTCCCGCGAGCTCGCGAAGCGGGGTCCTGCCTAGGATGCCCTATTTCTGCGATGGCGCCCGGGCCCGTCCGTCTCTTGATGGTACCTACTTCACCAGCGCCTTCGCCAGGTCCTTGGCCCACGCCTTGGCCTTCTCCATCTCCCCGTCCTTGAGCCGATACACCCTGTCCTCGCTCTCCACGTAGGTGACCAGGGCCGGCGAGGCTATCTTGAACCCGAGATCGACGAGGCTCTTCTCCATGTGCTTGGTCGCGTTCCCGCTTATGCTCGATTTCATCTGCGTGTCGAACGAGGTGGCGACCTTTCCGGAGAAGTCCGTCCCTCCCAGACCGGCCAGGAAGTCCTTCATCCTCTTGGATGGCCTCCAGGCCATCGTTGGCGCTCCAACTATCAGGCAGTCGAAGTCCTTGACGCTCACCTTGTTGGCGTTCTCCACGAAGTACGCCTCCACGGGAACTCCCGCTTCCTTCATCGTAGCGGCCACGGCGTCGGCCACCTTGCCGGTGACCTTCGCCTCTGAGACCGTATCGTATACCATGAGCACTCTCATCCTCAATACCCTCCTTCCTGCCAAGCATTATCACATGATGGAAATTAAAGGTATCACGCGTTCGTTTGAGCGGTCACCGGCAGGCAGGTCCCCGGCATGGAAGAGAGGATGGCCACTTGCCAGGGGCAGGACGCGGCGTGTGGTATATGTTCGACGACCGGATGGGACCGACATGACCTAGAAGTAGATGTAACCGGATATGTGGCCCGATAGTATGAAAGTGATCGGCATCATAGGAAGTCCCCGCAAGAACGGTAACACCGAGACGTTGGTGCAAGAGGTGTTGAACGCGGCCGCAGGGAACGGCAACCAGGTCGAGAAGTATTTCCTCAACCAGATGGACTCCAGGGGATGCCAGGCGTGCATGTATTGCAAGGGCCACGACCGGTGCAAGCTCGATGATGACATCTCCCGGCTTATGGAGTCGATGAAGACCGCTGACGCCGTGGTTTTCGGCGCTCCGATCTACTACTATCAGTTCTGCAGCCAGTTCCGCCAGTTCATCGACCGTCTCTATGTGTTCTTCAACCCCGACTTCAGTACCAAGCTGCCCAAGGGCAAGAAGGCCGTGGTGATCACCAGCCAGGGCAACCCTGACGTGAGGAGCTTCGATAGTGTGTTCGTCGACTTCGACCGGCTCCTAGCCACTTACGGCTTCAACAAGGTCGGCGCGATCCATATGGTGGCCGGTAACAGTCCCTCAGCGGCGAAGGAGCGCAAGGACCTGATGGACGCGGCCAGGTCCCTGGGCAGGGCTCTCTGAGCCGGCGGTCCAGCAGCGGTCGGAAAACACTAATGTAAGACCGGTCCAGGTTCCGTACGCATATGCCACCTCGTGCGGGCGTCCGGGCATCCTTCCTCCCGGCCTTTTTTATTGCTTTTTCTGGATCACACCGGGCCGGCGAGGGTCGGCAGGAACCAGCCGACTATCGTGGCGAGGATCCATATGAGGATCGCTATCAGGAGCGCCTTGATCCACCCTATCTTGTACAGCGCCTTCAGGGCGAGAAGCCAGACGATGCCGCCGATGACCGCCGCCAGTATCCCGTTCCCCAGTACATAGTAGGCGGCGGTGTAGATGATCGTACCGACGATCGCGGCGATCAGTGCGGTCCCTATGCCCTCTTTCTCCCCTGTCAGTTTGGCCACGAGGTAAATGATGATCGTGCTGATGACCAGTGCTATCAAGAAGCCTATTGCCGTGCTCAGAAGGTCGGTCATGATTCCAAATTTCAGTTGAACATATATAAAAGACGGCAAAGGGGCAGCGTACCGTCCGCCTCGCCTATGGGTCCGGACCCGCAGGCCGTGAGGCCACAGCTCGCAATGACGATGTTGGCTCGAGGCCTTGCGACCTGCTGCGGTGCTATGTCTGACGGCCGATACGAGAATCGCCCTCGGGCTGCGATATGGTTTAATATTCACACATCGTCGGCGGGCAGGCCATGCCCGAGGAGGTCATCGAAGCTCAGGAGCTGGTCAGGATCTACAGGTCCTCCACCGGTTTTCTACGAAAGAAGAAGAAGGAGACGCTAGCAGTGGACAAGGTCTCCTTCTCCGTGGATCGGGGGGAGCTCTTCGGCGTGCTGGGGCCGAACGGTGCGGGAAAGACCACCACCATCAAGATGCTCACCACGCTGCTCACCCCCACCGACGGTACCGCCAAGGTTCTAGGTCATGACGTCAGGAAGGACCCGATCGAGGTTAGGAAGAACATAGGCCTGATCCTCGGAGGGGAGCGAGGCCTCTACTACAGGGTCAGCGGACGGCAGAACCTCAAGTACTTCGCCGACCTCTATGGTGTGCCATTGCAGCTCCGTGACCGCCGTATCCAGGAGGTCCTGGACATGGTCGGGCTGTCGGAGAAGGCGGACTCCAAGGTCGAGGATTACTCCCGGGGCATGAAGCAGAAGCTCCACATCGCCAAGGGCATCCTCCACGATCCCGAGGTCATCTTCATGGACGAGCCCACCATCGGGCTCGACCCCCAGGCCTCCAGGGAGACCAGGAAGCTTACCAAGGACCTCATCGCCCAGGGCAAGACCATACTTCTCACGACGCACTACATGTTCGAGGCCGACGAGCTATGCCGCCGCATCGCGGTCATAAACAACGGCAAGATCGTGGCCATGGACACCCCCCAGGGGCTAAAGGGGCTGGTGAAGGACACCGCGGTCATCGAGGTCGAGGGCTTCGGCATCGATGACAGGCTGATGGAGCGGGTCCGCAAACTGGAAGGGGTGCGCACGGTATCGGCGACGGCCAACGAGTCGAAGCAGGTCATGCGCGTCCAGGTCTGCGACGCCGGGGAACTGCTCTCGCCGGTGACGAAGGCGCTGGACTGCAAGGTGATCGACGTCCGCGTGAAGGAGCCCACCCTGGAGGACGCCTACCTGTGGCTGGTGGAAGGACATGCCTAGGCTGCGGGCGATGAAGGCCGCCTTCGAGCATCAGGCCCGGCACTTCCTTTCCGATCCGGGCTGGCTGATCCCGAACATCATACTGCCGTTCATCATCACCTTGGTAGCATTGCTGCTGTACGGCAGCAACGATGGCCCAGTGGTCATGTACGCCGTTCTGGGCGGGGGCATGATGGGAATGTGGGGCAACACCCTTTACGCCTCCGGCTACTCGATCCAGTCGGAGCGGTGGTGGGGGACCTTGGAGTCCATACTGGTGGTCCCGACGCCGCTCATCTGGATCATCGCCGGCAGGACGGTATGGAACGCCCTCATCGGCATATTGAACGGCCTCGCCATCCTTGCGGTGGCGGTCCTCGTCCTGCATGCCCCGGTGACCGTGGCCAACCTGCCGCTGTTCATGCTGGCGTTCCTCATAACGCTCCTGTCCCTCGCCGCCCTGGGGCTGGTGTTCAGCTCCGCTTTCGTCCTCACGCGGCAGGCGGGGGTGCTGACCAACGGCCTGGAGTATCCGATATATGTGGCGACCGGCTGCATGTATCCCATCGCCATCCTGCCGTTCTGGGTCGGACCGATATCCCTCTCCCTTGCTCCCTCATGGGGCATAGACGCCATACGCATCGCCTCGGGATACAACCCGCAGGGGCTGTGGGACGGCTACCTGGGAGCCGTAGACCCAGCTATGGCCTACATGATCGACATCGCAGTGGTCCTGCTCATGGCGTGCCTGTACCTGGTGATAGCGTTCTACCTGTTCCGGGTCGTGGACCGGCGCGCCAGGCTCGACGGCAACCTGGGGAGGGTGTGAGATGAACGTCTTCCAGTCGGCGAGGGTGTTCTGGTCCTCGGCGGTCATCGCCAAGAAGGCGCTGTTCGACTGGCTGTCCCCGGGCCTGTGGCTCATGCAGCTGTTCACGATGTCCCTCTTTCAGATGGCGTTCTTCGTCTACATCTCCGTGTACGTGGGGAACCCTCAGGCCACGGTGACCTACGTCGCGGTCGGGAACGCCGTCCAGAGCATCGCGTACGTCGCCATTTTCGCGGTGACCAACGTCACCACCGAGGAGAAGGAGGCCGGTACGCTGCCCGGGATCCTCGTCACCCCGGCGAACCGCTTCGCCCTGTTCGTCGGGAGGGCCATGTTCCAGGTGTTCAACAGCATAGCCACCGTGGTCATCGCGCTGTTCTACGCCGCCGTGATCTTCGGCGTGGACTTCTCCGGCGCGAACCTGCTGACGCTGGCAGTGGTGATATTGGTCACCGCGTTCGCGACCGTCGGGTTCGGGCTGATGCTCTCCTCCCTGGGCTTCTATCTCAGGACCTCGATGGTGGTGGCCAACATCTTCCTGTTCATGGGCCTCTTGTTCTGCGGGGTCAACTTCCCGGTGACGATGCTGCCGGAGTTCCTGCAGCCGATAGCGTACATCTTCCCCATCACCTATGCCACGGACGCCGCCCGTATGGCGGTGGGAGGGGCTGGCGTGGGAGAGGTATGGAACTATCTGGGCGCGGAGCTGGCGGTGATGATCGTGGCCATCCTGATCGGATACGCCATGATGATCGCCTTCGAGCATCTCGCCCGCCGCAAGGGCACCCTGGAGATGTTCTGAGGGCCGTCCCATATGCCCGGGGAAGGTCCCGCCCCGGCCCAAACCTCTCAATTAATTTATAATTTTAATCTTTATAGATGTTATTATCTTTAAACATCTGGATGATGCAATATCGTTTTGAATAACAGTAAACTGTTTATATCGTCGGTACCAAGAAACTACGTCATCAGGGCAGTATGGACCGATGAAGCTCCCGGATCAGATGGGCACGGTCAAGGGCCGTGATGCGTAGGCAAGGATGAGGTCAGCACAGAGGAGATTCAGCCATGATGAACGAGCAACGACGAATGGAGATCCAGAAGCAGCTAGATGACGAGGAACGGGTCCGCCGCATGAGGGAAGGGGGCGAGGAGATGAGGGCCCAGCTCGACATGGAGAGGGCCCAGCGTACCGAGAGAGGCGAGGGCGACAGGGGCTCGGGCCTCACTCCTGAGGAGGAGCGGCGCCGCGAGATGGAAAGGCAGGGAGCACACCGCGGGCTGGGGGAGACCCAGCAGGCCCTGATGGCCTCATGGGGA
This sequence comes from uncultured Methanomassiliicoccus sp., assembly GCA_964426205.1. GTDB lineage: Archaea > Thermoplasmatota > Thermoplasmata > Methanomassiliicoccales > Methanomassiliicoccaceae > UBA6. The sequence goes on from CAYRPG010000042.1 coordinate 13,515, forward strand.
AGGGAGGGCGCATCCCGACCGCCCATCGAGGGCGAGTCGCATCCATCACGATGGGGGAAAGAGACAGCTTATCCTGCAGGAACGGGCAGCATGTACCGGGACCCCAATGTTCAACCGACCGGTAGGGCGTCCACGGGCGAACCGTTCACATCCGGACCGAGCATGGCTGGAATGGAGCGCGGGGAGAGGATGTCCTCGGTGACCTACTACCCGGCCGGGACCGGCAGCGTGTACCGCGATCCCAATGCCCCGCCGACCGGAAGGGCGTCCACCGGCGAGTACTTCACCTCTGGACCAGAGGCCACCGGGCAAGCTCCCAGGGAGGTCCCCTCTGGATACTACGGGCCGGAAGGTCCAGGCATGGCCCCCACTGTCCCCCCGAAGGCCAAGGGGGTCGAGCAGAGCAGGCGGGCGGAGGACATCGCGAGCCGAGCTGGTGAGGTCATCGGGAAGACGATACGCAAGACCGTGGCGGTCACCAAGGAGATGGGCCACGGGATAAGGAAAGGGCTGGGACAGGAGCGAAAGAAGGCATCTCCAGAGAGCAAGAAGATGACCGAGGCCGAGGCCACCACGACAGATGTCCGCAGTGTCGTCCAGCCTGAAAAGAAACAGTGAATGGGGGACGAGCCCCCACTTTTTCCTACTCGAAGGTGCGTTTGAAGAGGTCCATTCCTTTTAGGACACATTCTAGACCGGACTTCTTGCCCTCCCACCCAAGGACCTCGGTGTTCTTCCCCTCCTCCAAGTGCTTGTAGGTGCGGAAGAACTCCGCTATCTCTTCCAGGTAGTGGGTCGGTAGATCGTGAAGATCGTTGTACTCGCGGTTCCGGGGGTCCTTCACCGCGGCACAGAGGACCTTATCATCGGCCCCATGCTCGTCACGCATACGCAGTAGGCCGATGGGCCTCGCCTCGACTATGCATCCCGTGAATGTGGGCTCGGACATGACGACCATGGCATCGATGGCGTCCCCGTCCTCGTAGAACGTCCGGGGGACCATTCCGTACTCGAGAGGGAACACAACACTGGAGTGAAGGACCCTGTCCAGCACGATCGCGTCATAGTCCTTTGACACCTCGTACTTGTTCTTGCTGCCCTTCGGGGTCTCCACGATCACATTGATGATGTTCGGCGGGTCCCTCCCGACCGGCAGTTCTTTCCACATGGTCATATTGCTCTCACTTCGACCTCGGGACCATGCAACATCCATTTAATCATTTCCAAAGGGGTTCCGTCTCCTGAAAGTGACCCTCCGGTAGTTGATACATCGCTAGAACCTAAAGTAAAAGAGGCCCCTCAGCACGAGGTCAGCGCTGCACGATCACATCGGCCAGATGAACTTGGCCAGAGAAACGATGATGACCAGTGCGAGGATGCCGCCCACGACGTACCATGGCTTCAGTACCGGACCCTTATCGACCTCGTTGTCAAAGTACCGGATGAGACCGGCGGCGGACTGGAATCCCGTGTTCTTCTTGCTCTTTGGTGGCATATGCTCAAGCCTTCAGAATCGCTCGGTATATTAAATATTTTGAGGTGCGGTTCAGACGACCGCAGGCCGATAGCCAAGCTCCTCATCATAGCCCAAAACGACGAGCCTGTCCGGCCCCTTTATACGCCTCAGCTTTATCTTCTCCTCTTCGACGTCCTTGCGGGGTACGATTATCCCTAACTTGATCCCCTGGCCAAGCACATCGTAGTACTCGTTGGACCTCCTGGGATGCAATATCGATCGCTTCGACTCGATGAAATCGGTTTCCAATACCCGATCGTGCAAACGTACGGACACGATCGCTCTATCCTCCAAGAACTCCTGAGTGACCATCGCCCCGGGGCAATGCTCCTGGAGCTCCTTGGCCCTCATGACCGCTATGGACTTTATCATAGGTTGAGTCGCCATAAATTATTACTATAGGCATATGTGCTTTATTGCATTTTCCCCGGCTCCTTCGTAACGCATAGGTGCAGGGCGGAGGTCCCACTACGG
>CAYRPG010000043.1:0-14105 GCA_964426205.1 uncultured Methanomassiliicoccus sp.
TTTCAGATTTTACATTTTCAGGGCCTGGATGTCCGATATTTTGCTGTTCGCCTGGACTTTTCTTCCGGGCGATCGGCCGTTCGCCTGCTCCTCCGGCACGAAGGAAGCGATGTGCTCGTGCTGGCGGGGTGGTGCGATCCTGCGCATCGGGGTACGTGCTCTGGAATGAGCGCGCTCCTCCTCTCACCGCTTCCTAACGTCCGGCGGCGCCCTGGTACCTCTCAGCTCCACGCCCGTCTCGGCACGTATCCGGAGCCGCAGGTCCTTCAGCGCCAGCAGCCGCCCCTGATGGGCGGCTATCATCTGCCGGATCGGCTCGGTGTAGGAGTCAGGCCGCTGGCCCAGCTCCTCCATCTCCCTCCGGACGCTGTCCTCCGCTTCGCTTATCCATCTTGCCAGGTTGTCGTAGGTAAGCGGCTGCCTCATCCTCGTCAGAACATACTTGGTGACGAGGCTATTAATATCCAGAGGCCGAGCGACCCCCTGCTCGGGCGATGGGTCGCCATCTCGTCCCCCTGCGGTCATGTCCCGATCGCCGCTCCATGCGGGCGACGGACAGGGGGCCAACGGCCTGACAGCCCCTAACCCGCCCTAAAAGGTGGGGTGGGCCTACTTCTTGATCACCCATCTGTCGGGCTCTGATGGCGTCAGCAGGAACCTTGCCACCTTGCCACAATGATCGCACACTGTCATAGCCTGGATCTCGTTGGAGGCGAACTTGACCTTCTGAGGGTGCCCACAGTTCGGACAGAAGACCATTCTCGAAACAGCTTCATGAGGTCTGAGGATCGGCATGGGTCACCCGTAGAGGCGAGGTTGATTAATTTTTCTCCGGGAGGTGGCCGAAAGTGAGGGGCCCGATCCTAAGGCGTGAGAGAGCACGACCGTGATGCCCGTTCCATTAGGGCCCATCCGCTCATTTCCCAGGATGTCATGCATAGCCCCGCCGGGGCCGTCGATGGCCGGGTGCTGTGCCCCTGCAGGCAAATTGTTATGATCGGCCGCCATCCATCCCTAAAGGTCAACGATCCATGTCCATGAACGATGAGCGTCTCCGAAAGGTCACCGTGGGCGTGCTGAGGCCGCATGATGCGCCCATCGCCCTCGCCGAGCATGACCCGCGCTGGTCCGAGCTGTTCGAACGGGAAGCCGAACGCATACGTTCCGTGCTCGGCAGCAGGGCGCTGTTGCTGGAGCATGTCGGTTCGACCTCGGTCCCGGGGCTGTGCGCAAAGCCGATCATCGACATCTTGCTGGTCGTGGCGGACTCGTCCGACGAGCCTTCCTATGTTCCATCGCTGGAGGCGGCCGGTTACACGCTACGGATACGTGAACCAGGCTGGTTCGAGCACCGGATGTTCAAGGGGCCGGACACCGACATGAATCTGCATGTGTTCAGCGAAGGTGCGTCCGAGGTCGAGCGGATGCTACGGTTCCGCGATCGGTTGCGCGTGAACGAGGCCGACCGGGACAGGTACGCGCGGATCAAACACGACCTCGCTCGGCGCACGTGGCGGCACGTGCAGGACTACGCTGACGCCAAGACCGCGATCGTACAGGAGATCATGGAACGGGCGGGCGCGGCCGGGAAGCGCCCCTGACATATGGATCTCCACGACCTGCCTCCCCTTGTCTCAAAAAGATCTCCTCCCGATGACGTAGGAGGTTCGGTCGGCTTCTTCGACGATGGCCGGCCTGAGCTGGTCGCCATTCGATCCTTGACGCGGGGCCGATGAGCTATGAAGATCAAGTATGGATAAAGAAAGATAGGCGCGGATCCTTCGTGGCCTCGGACACCAGGTCCCCTACTTCCATTCCCACCCCTTGCTTTGGACATTGCCGTCCTTGTCCGTCTCGTTCTCCCAGACCACCGTTATCCCATTGTACCTGGCATATCTTCCAGGAGGGTTGTTGTGGCAGAGGACCCCCATCAGGGTCATGGAGCCATCCGGATGTACGACGCCGTTCCCCATGCCCGTGAGCTCGCCCATCCCTCCGCTCGGGGTGGTGAAGAACCCGGAAAAATCCACATGAATGGTCCCATCGGGCCTCTTCCGTGCATTTGCCGTATACATGCAGGTGAACTCCTCTCCCTCGATGGACAGCGTGCCCTTCAATACGACCGAGTTCTCGAGCTTGCCGTCCGGAAGGACCCTCATTCCTACGTTCTTGCCCTTGGCATCATATACCATCTCTCCCAGCATTCCTGACGCCTCCTCTTTCTCCCATCCCGAACGGACGTCCATTCTTGTTGTTAATAATACTAACCTAATTGCTCATCAAGAACGCGCAGCTCGGCATCTCGATCGCCGTGGCGACCGCTCCAATGCTTTTGCGTAGAGAACTAAGCGTGTTCATCTTTTGGAGCCGGTCGGCCGTTCATCGTAGATCCTCGCATTTTTTCAAAACCAGTTCAGGCAATATATCTCCTCGTTTTTCGAGCCCCTACGCTCATCATTTATCGTTTAATCGTCGAAATGGAACCTATGCTCCCAAAAATTCGCTGAAACCGCATTCGGCATCCTGTTTCCGAACTGCGTGGTATGAAATACCAGGGACTGCAAATTCAAGGCCATGAAAGATCCGGGGAAGGGGAGGGTGCTCGTAGCCCTCGGCGGCAACGCCATCCTCAAGCACACCGAGCGCGGCACGGCCGAGGAGCAGATGCAGAACATCGGTATCACCGCGAGGTGGCTGGTCGAGATAATCAAGAGCGGCTTCAGGATCGCCATCACTCATGGCAATGGTCCCCAGGTCGGGGACATCCTGTTGAAGAACGAGATCGCCAAGGAGACCCTGCCGCCGATGCCCATCGATGTTTGCGGGGCAGAGAGCCAGGGCATGATCGGATACTTCCTGCAGCAGACCATGCACAACGAGCTCGTCCGACAAGGGATCGGCTCGTCGGTGGCCACCGTCCTCACCCAGACCATCGTTAGAGAGGACGATCCAGCGCTCAAGAGCCCTTCCAAGCCGATAGGGCCTTTCTACACCGCCCTGGAGGCCTCGAAGCTGAGGGAGGAACGAGGGTGGGCCATAATAAGCGACAGCGGCAGGGGCTGGCGAAGAGTGGTGCCCTCCCCGATGCCGGTGTCCATCGTCGAGGCGGACGTGATCAAGCGGCTCTTCTCCGATGAGTTCATAGTGATAGCTTGCGGAGGCGGCGGTGTGCCGGTGGTACGGGAGAAGGACGGGCATCTGAGAGGCCTCGAGGCCGTGATCGACAAGGACCATACCGCAGCGACCCTCGCCAGGATCATCGGGGCCGATACGCTGCTGATATTGACGGATGTCGAGGGGGTCTTCTCCGATTTCGGGAAGAAGAACCAGGTACTGATCAGGAGCATGACCACGACGAGGGCCAAGGAGCTCATCGCCGATGGCGGCCTGCCCGCCGGAAGCATGAGGCCAAAGGTCGAGGCGGCCGTGCAGTTCGTGGAGGGCGGAGGGGAGAGGGCGATCATTACCTGCCTGGAATGCGCCCTGCTCGGGCTGGAAGGAAAGAGCGGGACGATCGTGGTCGAGTGATGCCCGCAGACCCTCGGTCCACTGGCCCTGGATGAATGAGCGGTCCTTTTCGCAGGAACCCGTTCTGGTCCGAGCGTTCGATGCATGGACGTGGATGAGCGATCGGGTCGGTCGGGCATGGCCCTTTTTTCGTCCATCACATCGCGGACAACGAGCCTATGCCTCAGGCCCTGGCCGATGGTACTTCCTGAAGAAGAACATCGTGATCCCGGAGATGACCTGGAAGATGCCGAGCATGAACAGGCCCAGAGCGTAGGTCCCGGTCAGGGCAACGGCCACGCCCACTACGACCGGCCCGAACGCCCCCGATCCCACTGAGACGCCGTTGAGCAAACCTGTCGCTCCCCCGATCTGGTCCTCGGGACAGATGTCCTGCAGCAGGGTGAACTGATTCGGCTGGAGTATGGCGATGAAGAAGAACACCATGGTCAGGAACAACACGATCGCCACGAAATTGGCAGTTGGTATGACCAGAAAGATGAACAGCCCGGAGAAGATCCCGAAGAACATCGTCACCTCCACGAGCCTACCGGTGCGGGCATTCAATGTCGAGCCGGCAACGAGGCCGAGCAGACCGCCGAGGTATGGAATCGACGCTGCCCATATCAGGTCCTGGGCCGAGAAACCCTTCGCCATGATGAGGTAGGTGGGCAGCCAGAGCGAAAGGCCCCACCAGGCCAGATTGGTCATGATGTCGGAGAAGGCCAGAACACCTATCCCCTTGAGCTTGACCGTCATCCTGAGGCTCTCCACCGACCTTCGCATCTGCTTTCGGAACTCGATGTTCTGACGGGAGTAATTGCCGGTCGGGGTGTCCTTCATCTTAAGATAAACGATGATGACCAGCAGAAATCCTGCGATGCCTACCGAGTAGAAAGCGAAAGGCCAGCTCGTGAGGAGGATGAGCGGGACGATCAGGAGCGCGGCGAGCAGGTTCGAGAAATAGAGCGCGCCGAAGTAGATCGGGTTGACCTTGGCCCTGGTCCTCGGGCTGTACCACTCTCGGGTGATCTTGCTGTCGCTTGGAAAGAGCGGCCCCTCCGACAACCCAAGGATCAAACGGAACAGGATGAACAGGCCGAGAAGGAGGCCGATGATCCCGGTGAGGAACGTGATCACGGACCAGAGCGACATAATGCCGATGAGCGTCCGGCGCGGTCCGATGCGATCGATGATCGGCGCCAGTAAGATGTTCGAGAGACCGTAGCCGACGAGGAACATGCCGAGGAGGATCCCACCATAAAGTCCGCTCTCGTAGCTTGTCCATCCATATGCATCGCCGATGAACGGTAACGCCACCGAGATGTTCACTCGGGTCAGGTAGCCGACCAGGGTGCTCAGGAAGAGCAGCAAGGCAATGGTCAGGCCTTTGCCCCTGAGCTCTCCGACCTTCTCTCCTTGGACGCTCATTATGCGTTATCATTCTAGCTTGATGTTGAAATGGCTTTCGCGCGCCACCTGCCGCGCCGCCTCGCGGCGCCGTACGCCAGGCGAGCGCACGCGGGGATGGCCCCATAGATCAGCACCGCGCTGCTGGGCATCGATCGAGATGTCGAACGAGGAATGGTAGAAAAAGGAGGTCCGGGTCAAGCTCGCCCTTTTTGATCTGGTTCGGCTGGCTCTGAAAAGGGAGTTCTGATCAAAAAGGTTTTTCAGCTGAGTTTTGAAGGGGAAGAATTAAACGGCCTGAGCGAGATTTAAGAGAATCTCCCCTACGCGGGGAGCCGGGGGATGATCGCTTTGCTAGCCATCGAGGTCAATCACCTTTCGAAGAGATTCGATAGTTTCCAAGCGCTGTCCGACATCAACTTCTCGGTCGAGGACGGCGAGACCTTCGGCTTCCTCGGCCCCAACGGGGCGGGGAAGACCACGACCATTCGCATCCTGACCGGCATCTCCGCCCCGACCGAGGGGGCGGCGACGATATTCGGCCGGGACATCGTGCGGGAGACCGTGACCGCCCGCAAGCTGATGGGGATAGTCCCGGAGACATCGAACATCTACGATGATCTGACGGCTTGGAAGAACCTGATGTTCTCGGCCGAGATGTACGGCGTCAGCAAGAGCATCAGGGAGAAGCGGGGGCGGGAACTCCTGGAGCTCTTCGGGCTGTGGGAACGGAGGGACGACAGGGCCCGAGGGTTCTCCAAGGGCATGAAACGGCGATTGACCATAGCCATGGGCCTGATCAACGACCCTCGCCTCCTGTTCCTGGACGAACCCACCTCCGGCCTGGACGTGCAGAGCAGCCTCATTATCCGGGATGTGATCAACAACCTGAGCTCTCAAGGGGTCACGATCTTCCTCACAACCCACAACATCGAGGAGGCCAACCTGACCTGCGATCGGGTGGCCATTATCAACAAAGGCCGCATTGCCGCCATCGACACCCCTGAAAAGCTCAAGGGAACGATCCAAAGCGTGCAATCGGTCGAGGTCGCGTTCGACAGGCCCTCCCCCGAGCAGATCGAGGAGCTCAGGCACATCCCCAAGGTCAGCGAAGTGCGCAAGGAGGGAGACAAGCTCCGGCTTTTCACCGAAGACCCGTCAGTGGTCATCGCTTCGGTCATGGAGTATGCGCGTACGCACAACAACATGGTGATCAGCGTAAACACCTACGGACCGAGCCTGGAGGACGTCTTCATCAAGCTGACCGGGTTGGAGGTCCGCACCAAGGGGGTGAGGACCGTTGACTGAGGACGCATTGTACCTTCAGTTAAAGGCCGAGATCAAGGCCGCCTGGGCCATCGCAAAAAAGGACATGAGGATCTACTACATCAAGCCGAACATCATCGTCTCCGGGATGCTCTTCCCCCTGTTCATGTTCCTGGCGTTCTCCGTCGGTAACACCTCGGGTCCCTCGGTCCTGATCCCAGGGCTCATCGCCATAACCATACTGTTCTCGGCGTCATCGATCGAGCCTGTGTCCGTCCCCATCGAGCGGAGGACAAAGACCTTCGATCGTCTGCTCTCGGCGCCGGTGTCGCTCAATGCCATAGTCTTTGGGGAGAGCATCAGCGGGTTCCTCTACAGCCTGGGCATCGCCCTCGTACCCTTCATCGCCGGCCTCCTCATTTTTGGCACGCCCATCGTGGATGCGCTTCCCCTCATCCTCGGTCTCGTGCTGACCTCGTTCTGCATCGCCTCCATGGGAACGCTGTTCGCTTCGTACCCGACCGAAAGCCCCGGGGACATCATGTCCATGCTGAACGTCGTGCGCCTTCCCCTGGTGTTCATCTCGGGCATATTCATCCCTCTGTCGGCGATACCGAGCGCGGCGCAGGTCGTGACCTACCTCTCCCCGCTCACCTATGGTTATGACCTTATCCAGTCGGCCTACTCAGGCACGTCGCATCTCAACCCCATCATCGACGTGATCGTATTGCTGGTGTTCATCCTCTCCTTCCAGTTGCTGGCCGATCGATTGTACAAACGGTACAACGCCTGAGCTCCTGGAGCATCGGATGGGGGCATAAAGCCCAGGTCCGAAAAGGGAAAGCGGGAAGCGTGGGAGGCTTTCGTTCGCTATGACCCGAAATCGTAACAGAACCATCCGTGAGCCGAACAGCATGTACCAGGTCCTGCCCTACGTGCACATGGCCGATGATCGTACGCTAAGCTCGATCTGTCCACCGTCATCGAACAGCACAAGGGCCGGGGCATTTCGTTGGACGCGTGGTCCGCGGTATGCTCGCGCACAAGCTTGGCGATGATCCCCTCGTGCTTCGAGATCGAGCGACCCAATCGCCGGAGATCAGGGAACAATACGAGCTTCCGGGGCTCAGCGACAAGACGCCGTACCGCACTGTCGAAATCTTGGGGCATCATGGGGAACGCATCGTCCGCGAGCTTCAGGACCGTATCCTGAAGCTGCTCGATGTGCCGATAACGGATGCCCTCATAGATCGGACGTCCATCATGCACTATGGAAACATGGCCGAGCTGGCCAAGTACGGTTGACATGATGTGTCGTCACCCCAGCTAGCGGCGCATCAACGACATCCATCGCTAGTTCGTTGGAAGGTTGACGCTAACGCATGTTCCGAACTGGGATGGTCGGAAACGGCGGTACTGCTCGAACCTCGACGCGCTCAAACGGGCGATATTAGGCGACCATGTGGCGGAAACGTGACCGTTTCCGCCTCGGTAACGACGCTTCGAGGCGGTTTCGATGGGGTCGGGACGATGTACTGGATCTCAAGAAGGAGTGGAGACGAGAGGGTAAAGTGTCAACGTCAGGATAAAACCCCGACAAGTGGTGCGAGGCCGTTAAATTGAACAAAAAGATCGGCTTACCATCTCTCGTTCCTAAGCAACAGCTCGACGAGAAGGTGCCACCTTGGGATATTGGGCACCAGTCAAGTTGAATATCCAAGCATAAATTTGATATTGGGAATTATTAAAAGGGGCCAATCCACTACCCGGCGAGCGATGGCGGCAATTAAGGCCTATTGGCGCACGATCACTGTTGTCGTTGCGTTGATCATGGTATTGGCAGCAATTATCTACATTCCAACGAACAATAGTAAGAACAACAGCGGCAATGATAACAATGGCAATGATAACGGCGGCCCTAACGACCCCAACAACGATGATGGCTCCCATGACACCGACCGCGTGGCCATCCAGCTTTTACCACCTCCGGATGGCAAGTGTTACCTCTCGGTCGGCTTCATATATCACGAAGGCACCCAGAACATCAGCAAGGACCTGGCGGGCCAGTTGGACAGCTTTTCGACCATGGTAGGAAAGAACCAGTCGGTACTGTTCGACGTCTGGGGCGACATGTGGGACCCCAACGAGACCTACTGGCAGCTAGATAACTACAAACCTCTCCTGCAGGAGGGTAAGATCAAGGCCATCGGATTGAACGTTTGGCCATGCGTCAGGGCGGACTCGTACGAGGACAACTACACCGTCAAGAAGATCGCCAATGGCACAGAGGACAGCTTCATCATCCAACAGGCCAAGAAGGTTAAGGAGTTCGGGTACCCCGTCTTCATCCGCTTCGGGGCCGAGTTCAACATCTACCAGGGGAAGACCTACCAGGGGCAGGCCCAGAACCAGACCTTCATTTTTGGCGAGAACCCGACCGACTTCGTCAACGCCTGGAGGCACTACGTCAACGTCTTCCGGGAGCAGAACGCCACCAACGCCATCTTCGTCTGGAACCCCAATTTCGCCGATTTCGGCGACCACCACTGGACGGAGTACTATCCCGGGGACAGCTACGTCGATTGGGTAGGGATGGACCTCTACCAGTACACGAACGAGTCGGACCCAGCGTCGATGATGAGAGAGATCTATAACGAATACAGCGCCAAGAAACCCATCGCTGTCGTAGAGTGGGGGACCAACTGGCCCAACGTCAATATCAGCGACAACACCCGGGCCAGCTTCATCAAGAAGTTCTTTGACGCCGTGGAGTCGATGCCCCAGATAAAGATGGTCAACTACTGGTACTTCCAGGACTTTAAGTTCGACCCGACGAGCGAGCCGAACACGACCGCCGAGTATAGATCGAGGATCTCTGACGCTCGGTACATCTGAGGCAGAAGTAAAAAGTGCTTAAAAAAATTGGAAAGAGCGAGCTGTTCGCTCATCGCCGGCTCGCTCTTCCCCTCTGTTTTATTCCTAGCGTCTGTACTTCGCCCACCGAGGTCTGAACGATCTGCTTGGACATCTTCAGATACATCTCCTCGACCAGTCCGTGCCTCTCATCCGTCCGGGGGGTCTTCGCGCCCCAGCCGGTCAGCGGGTTGGTCCACGCCTGGATGACGGGGATGGTGGCGATGATGAAGTACGGGATGGTCGTCACCGCTATGATGATCGAGTCCAGCACGACCTTCATGCGACTGCTCTCCGATTCGATGTAGCCCCTCTTGATGGACCATAGGTATATTCCAACGGGGGTGGTCAGGAACAGTACGAACCCGGTCAGCATGGTGTACTTTATCGCTTCCATCACCTCAGGGGACAGCACGGGATACTCGGCGAGGCCTAGGACCGCCAACGCCGTGAGGGATAGCCCGGTCATGCTCAGGAACAGAGCGTAGATGCACAGGGGGAAAGGCGACATCAGTCGCGCGATCATCCTGACCTTGTCCTTCTTCGGTAACCGATCGTTCTTCATCAGCCGCCTCAGCTGATATGGTCCGCCCGAGGCCCACCGGTACTGCTGCTTGAACCAGGCTCTCCAGCTCTGCGTGGTCTGCTCGAGCTCCTCGTATGGATGGGGGACGATCTTCAGCTCGGGCAGCTTGCCCTCCAGGCGGAGCGCGTACACATCGTACGCCAGGCCCAGGTCCTCGGTGGGATGGAACGGGGGATAGCCGTCTGTCTTCCTGATGGCGTCCATGGTGTAGAAGTAGTTCGTGCCAGAGAAATGGATCACATCGTCCTGATGCTTAAAGATGTAGATCGGGTACAGTATCCTGTGCCAGCTTGTGCCCTGCAGGCCGGATTGCTTGCAGACCCAATGGACGTTGTTGTAATTTCTTACAAGGTAGATCGGTCCCTGGTAGAAAACGTACTTGGAGCTATTCTTCTGCATCTCCTGGTTGATGTAGGCCAGGACGTCCTCGTGCGGGCGCGCGTCCGAATCGTAGACGCCTATGATGTCCGTTCGCGGGAACCTCCTCTCCACCTCGTTCAATCCCCAGTTCAACGCTCTGCCTTTCGATGACGGAACGGCCTTCGATAGGATCTGAGGGTTACGGTAGCTGCCATCGTAGTTGGTGGGGACAATGGTATAATCGATGATGTCTCTGCCTGAAGCGCGATAGCTTTCCTTTAGGCGCCTGACGATATCGATGGTGGTATCGAAGGCCGGATGCGCCCCATAGATCTCAACCAGGTACTTTTCACGCTCGGACCTGAGTTCCTGCTCCTTGGAGATCAGCGCTACCGCCCTGATGCGACCCTGGGAGGAGATATCGCCCGTCGTGATGTCGCCCTTAAGTGCCTGGCTCCTCAGCAATGAGTGGGCGAGGGGGATGATCACATCACCAGGCCCAGACCCATTGAACTTGGACAGGGTGGCAATGGACAGTATCTCCGCCTTATGCAGGTAGTAGTCCACCCACTCCTGGTAGTCCTTGCTCTCAAGGTCCTTAAGGTCCGTCCGCTCTTGCTTTATCCGGCGATACAGGGAATCCTCGGTGTAACAGCCGTCCAGGATGTCGCGGGCAGTGGGCAGGATTATCCCGGAGTCCCTCTCCTTCTCTTTCAGCTCCTTCTCGTCCAGGATCAGAAGGGCGTGGTATTTTCCTTCGTAGTAGTTCAGTCTAGCGATGGATTTGAGGGTGTTCTCGATGACCTCTGTCTCTTTGAAGGCAGGGATCAGCAGCGTGATGTCCTTGCTGCTATCCCGCTGGTTCTCATCGAGGACGATGCGCCCATTTGCCTTCCTGGGGATCTTGTAATGGGTGTACCAAGCGTACTTGATGAGATCAAATACCATCAGGAGCGATCCTATTGTAAAACATATATATGCCAGTAGATATAATTCTGACAACATTCAATGTCGACTCCTCCCCCATCCCTTTTGAGTTGAGGGGCGGTTAAAAACTACTATATATTAATACATTTCTAATTATCAATTCCATGAACAAGGAATGGATAGTATACCATTTGTTCATCGGCCTTTTTTGACAGCATTTGGGCTCGTCAGCATTGTTGGTCAACGACCATTTCGATCATCGAGGTGCGATCGGAGGGGCAACGGCCAGGCTTGGGACCTGGAGCATTGAAATGCTCCCTGCCGAGTTCATGTAGGATGAGTAAGGCCATGGTCAAATGGGGGCGAAGAACTTTAGGAGGGGGCATCTATCGCATTACGGTCGACGATATCGCACCAATGCGAGCGATCGCGAATACTTACATGTTCCTAGAAAAGAGGGCGGGGATTATTCATACCTTTGAAAAATGGTACTTATCAACTCCCCATATTCGGAATAACGCGATCTATTGGTGTCATTAGAAATGTAAATCCTATATATTCATCAAACAGTCCGATTGAAAATCATTGAGAGCCTCAAAGCGGGGGAAGAGAAAGTATGACCACCTCGATTGTGGAATGCCCACATTGCCATTACCGGTTTAATTACGAGTTTATCCCAGCAGCCTCATTGGGATCTATTAGACTTGGAACTTCAAGAATATTCAAGTGCCCAAATTGCAAGGATCTCCATAAGTTCGATGTCGTTCATTTCGGCAAGGACCCTTCGCTTCCGACCCATGGAGATAATGCAGAGACTTCCATCGGAGGCAGGGTATTTGCATTGATGATTGCTCCCGTAATAGTTCTTACTGCACTGGGCATATTATTGCTGAACGTGGGAATAGACCAAGGTATTTTGGTCCTAATCATTCTCCAAATAGTAGGATTTGGGTGGATAATAATTTACCTTGTATACATTTACAGAAAAGCCAATCGAACAGCAAATAACGAGCAACGGGGGCGATAATTGGTGGCTGTTGAGCAATTCACGGTGCAACCCTCCTCCACCTTAGGATTGATTGCATTAATCGTTTTGGTTGTATCGGGAATAGTTCTCTTGTTGCTTGCATTTATTTTCGGTAGACGAGCAAAAACAATCAGACGTACTTACTTCGTTTTGATAATTATAGGCTTAGCGACCATGGGAATTGGAGTCTGGTTTTATCATGATGCAACCATGCCTTCAACCATAACCGTTGGCTCTGGATACGTGAGCATACACTCACCGGGCCTCTTCGGAGCGGGGGACAGAAATGTCACCACGGACAAAATATCGTCTGCTTATGTTGGGCAGTTGGGTTCAGGGAACTTAACCTTATCAAAACAGCACGGGACCAACTATGACCAATTCAACGTAGGCATCTTCACGCTCGGTAACGGGAAAACCGCATATGTCGTGTCAAGCAACTCCACGGACCTGATAATCCAATTGAATAGTGGAGAGTACGTGATACTTGGTACGTCGAACACCGGTGCGCTGGCGACGAGCTTTTCACATTCGGTTTATGCGATACCGAACTCATGAATCATACAAGGGCGACGATCACAGCCCCAGTCTACCTGTTCCTCTAAATGCCCTCTAAGGCACGAAGCGGTAGCGTATGGACGAGCTTGTTCCCTTCCCAAAAATGATTATCGTGAGGGTTCAGGATCCTTGGTTCATATGCCGGCATATTCGTGCCTCTTCCGAATTATCGCCTGAGAATGGGCTTGAGGGATAAAGAGCGTATCTTGAATCAGATTGAGATGGCCACGCTACAGTTCGACAGGGGGACATTTGCTAAAGATATCTACTACCCCAGAACAAGTGGTGCGTGGAGACACCTCCTTGAGCTTGCCTAGGGGGTCCTCCTCAAATTCCCGGTGGCACCTCGTACAGGCCCACCGACCCCGCTTTGGGACTTGGGTCGGAATCGGCGCAACTGTGTCCCCGCACCCCGGGCAGGTTCCGTTCATCAGAGGCTTCACGAGGTTGAAGCAGTCTGGATATGCGGTGAGGAAGGGGGCAAGCCCACCTCTCTTATCCTGGCTGATGGCGAACCGGACATCTTGCCAAACGATGGTGTCATCCCTTTCTTCGGGAATCATTTCCTGACAGATTGCACAAGGGTACGCCATGTCGCCAAGACCGCCGAGGAACCATAAAAATCATTGCGGTACGGCTCTCAGGCATTTTTTATTAACAACATTGTGAAAGGTCGTTGCGCGTTATATGCCTGGACATTAAATTCATTGAAAACAGAAAGTATTTGTCTGGATATGTATAAGAGTGGAAAGAGCGGATATTAAGCCGAGAAACTATCTGGATAGAGCCTTAAATGTCCATTCTAAGGTTGAGTTAGGGTTAACTCGGACACGAAAAAGGAAGTCCGTATTCGACTAAGAAGACAAAGTTTTCTTTCAAATACTCATAAAACAATTCGATAGAAATCAGAGCGAGTCTACCTGGAGAGTGCAGTTATGTCCACCGCTATTGTAGAGTGCCCGCATTGTCATTACCGGTTCAACTATATTTTTACCCCTATGGCATCCATAAACGCCATCAGATTGGGGTCCGAAAGGATATTCAAGTGCCCACATTGCAAAGAACCCCACAAGTTCAGCATCAATCACTTCAGCTCTGACCCATCGCTACCAACCCACGGAGATAACTCAGAAACCGCGGTTGGAGTGAAGTGGATGATTATCCCTCTGTTTGTCCTTATTGCTTTGGGCAATATTCTAATTTTCATGGGCATACCCCAAGGTTTCCTAATATTTGTCGTTCTCACAATAATTGGGTTAGTATGGATCGCGGTGTACACTGCGCACATAATCAGGAAAGCAAAATGAACAATAGATGACGAATTTGAGAGGTAAAGAGCGTTCCATGCTGTGATCATTCTGAATCTCTATCGGCATGAATGAAAGCCGGAGAGTCATATGCGGAATATCTACCTCAGATATTAACGGCGCATAAACATAGCGAGTGGAAAGAGCCGTGCTACTACATGATAAGGGGGGACAAAAACGATTATTGTATACTACCCCAGAACAAGTGGTGCGAGGGGCCGGATTTGAACCGACGAACCTCTTC
>CAYRPG010000044.1:0-1650 GCA_964426205.1 uncultured Methanomassiliicoccus sp.
ACCGCTCCGCCCTCTTCTCCTTCATCAGCGGCATGGCCGCGATGCTGCCACACACCTCCTCCGAGGTGTCGAGGCCGAGGAAGTCGGAGTCCTTTCTCATCTCCTCCTCGGCCTTCTGCAGCACCTTCTCGGAGATCAGCTTCCTCCTCTGCTCCCCGGTGGGGTTCAGCAGGGTCGCCTTCTCGTACTCCACCATCTTCTCCGCCATGTCCTCGGGGAGGCAGTCGCACTCCTTGAGGGCCTTGAAGCCCTCGCTGCAGAAGAACGCGTCCACCTGGATGCGCCTCTTGGTCAGGTGGCTGAACCGGCCGATGACGCGGCAGATGTCGTCCCGTTCCTCGGGGCTCAGCTGGTCGACGAACTCATACTCCTCGATCTTCTTGAGGCTCAGGACGATGGGCTCCAGTGAGTCGACGGTGACGATGAACACCTTGTAGTCCCCATGGTCCATGGTGTGCTCGTCGAACAGGTGGATGGTGTTCGTCGGCACGACGAGGTAGACGTCCTTCTTGACGCTCTTCTCCTTGGTGTACTTCTGCACCTCGCTCGACTGCTTCTTGATGTAATCGGGGAAGTTGGTCAGGTCGTCGCCCTGGGGGCTCTTGGCGTCGAAGATCACGAGCTCCTCGCAGATCTTCAGCGTGTTGTCCGGCTTGCCCCTGAACGGCACGCTCTCCTTGCCGAGGTACTCGATGGCGTGCTTCAGGCACAATGCCCTCAATGCCTCCTCGACCCTGCGCTCGTGGTTCAGCCAGGTCCTCTTCATCTCCTCGAACTGGGCGGTGATCGCCTCCTCGCGCTCCTTGTCCAGCCGGGCCTTGTCCTCCTTGAGGGCGCACATGAAGTGGCCGGTCTCGCCCATCTTCTTGGCGTGCTCCTCCTGCCTCGCCGCCTCGGCGCTCTCGAACTGGGTGATCCTCTTGTCCCTTTCGGCCAGCGACCTGTTCAGCTCCTCGAGCTTGCTCGTGCTCCTCGACAGCTCGTCCTCCAGGCCGCGGATGCGCTCGGCGTTCTTGTCCTTCGCCGTAACGGCCTCGGCCAGCCTCCCCTCGTAGGAGGTGATCTCGGCGCTCCTCTCCTCCGCCTGGCGCTGCAGGGCGGCCGCCTGGGCCCTCAGCTCGGCGATCTGCTGGACGTTCGCCTGGCTCGATGTCTCCAGCTCCCTGACCCTGGTGACGCGCTCGTTCAGCTGGTTCCTGACCTCCTCCAGCGACGTCCGCGCACCGGTCAGCTCGCTGCCGAGCCTGGCGGCCTCCTTCGTGTTGTTATCGGACTCCCTCCTCGCCGAGTCCAGAAGCTGGTTCAGGCCCGCGATCTGCTGGTCGACGCCGTCCCTCTGGCTCCTGAGCAGCGCGTACTCGTTGCTCGCCTCGTAGCTGAGCTTCCGTATCCTGCCCCACGAGAACAGGCGGCCGAAAAAGCTTACCTTCTGTACCTCCTCGAAGAACGAGTCCATCGCCGAGCGGTTCGTGATCGCCATCTCTAAAACTCCCCCTTTACCTAACGAAGGGTCGAACCGGATCCCATGATAAGAACCATCGGTCACGGGAGATGGTGGTCGAGAATGATGGAACCTCAAACTACGTGAAATTTCGAATTATAAAATTAATTATAATTTATTATTGACTGTGATGCGACCCTCGTCCCGGG
>CAYRPG010000044.1:1750-13684 GCA_964426205.1 uncultured Methanomassiliicoccus sp.
CCCGGGACGGTTCCGTCGACCGGTTCGATGGCGGACCCGTGATGCTCCCTGAGGTGCTGAGTCTGCTCTCGGAGAGATGGCCCACGGAGATCCAGTTCCACAATAACTGGATGTTCGGCAAGACCCGTCTCGCCCACCACGAGCTCGCGGCCTGCGCCAACAGGATGAGGGCGCCGAGCATGGGCGGCAGGGAAGAGGATGGCAGCCTCATCACGACCACGATGCGCCACGTGATGGCGAGATCGAACGCCTCGCTGGAAGGTGTTAGAGCCGGGCGACGTGGAGGAACGGGACGGCATGTCGAAGTGGCACCTCGAATATCCGGATGACAGCCCATCGCTGCCGGAGGACCTACTTATTCAACAAATGGTACCACACGGCGGCAAAGGTGTTGAGATGGCGATAGCGGCCTGAGCGCTCCTCCCTGCCCCACCGGCCGTCAGTGCCGCCGGTCCATCATCGAGGAGGGGGCGTTCTGGCTCCCGATGCCCGGGCCTCCTTGCCCCGGAGCAGGGAGAGCACGAGGGCGATCATGAGCAGCACGATGGAAACGACCAGCGCGGTGTGCATCCCGTCGATGTAGGCCTGGGCCAGGGGCCCGCTTATCCCGCTGCCCACGCCCAGGAAGATCTGGAAGGCCAGGTCCCGGGGGATGGATATGGAGGCGAAGAAGAGGGCCACGGCGAAGCTGCAGACCATGCCCATGTTGGACAGGGTCCTCAGCAGGCCGGCGCTGATCCCGTAGGCCGCGGGGGGCGCGTTGGCCATCACGGCGCTGGTGTTGGCCGGGAAGAACGTGCTGCTCCCGGCGCCGGTGAGGACGGAGCCGAGGACGACCAGCAGGATGGACGAATCGATGGACAGGCTGGAGTACACCAGGATCCCCACGGCCTGAAGGGCCAGGCCGAGGGACGCGATGATCCGCGCGCCCATCCTGTCGGAGAGCCGCCCGGAGAACGGCGCGATCATGCCTCCCAGCACATAGCCTGGTATGAGGAGCAGCGAGGCGTCCCAGGGGGACATGCCTCTTGGTCCCTGCAGGTACATGATCACGAGGAAGATGACCGCATAGCCCGCCAGGGACTGGAAGAAGGCGGCGAAGGACGAGGACCGGAAGATGCGGTCCCGGAACAGGGAGAAATCGAGGAAGGGGCTGGCCGCCCTCCTCTCCCAGGCCATGAAGGCGAAGAGCGCCACTATCCCCAATACAAGCTCCACCCCGTAGGTGGTGGACCAGCCGGAGCCGGTGATGTCGGTTATGGACAGCAGGATGAGGAAGAGGCTGATCCCCAGCAGAAGGATGCCCCCCACGTCGAGCGCTTCCCTCTTCCTCGGGGAACGTTCCTCCAGATAGTGGTAGCCGGCCAGGGTCGCGAAGATCCCGACGGGCAGGTTGATGAAGAAAATGTACCGCCAGTTGAGGAAGGTGACGAACGCCCCGCCCACCAGGATGCCCAGGACCGCCCCTATGGACCAGCCCAGGCCAGTAATGCCGAACGCGCGTCCCCTCTCCCATTGGCCGAAGGTGTCGGCGATGATCGCCCCGCTGTTGGAGGAGATCAGCGCTCCCCCCACCCCCTGCAGGACCCTGAATCCGATGAGCTGGTTGTCGCTCACAGAGACCCCGCAGAACAGGGAGCCGATGGTGAACACGGCGAACCCGATGTTGTACATCCGCACCCTGCCGAACATGTCCCCCAGCCTGCCGACCTGGGTGCCCAGGATGGTGATGACCAGGAGGTAGGCCATCAGGACCCAGACCATGCTGAGGATGTCGGTATGGAGGTCCTGGATCATCACCGGCAGGGCGAGGACCACCGCCGTGGTATCGATGGCGCTCATGGTCACTCCCAGCATGACCACGGTGATGGCGATGGAGCGGTAACGCCTCTCGGCCGGGGGAAGTGGAGCCTGAGCTGCCATGAGAGTGAAGATGTCCGGAAGCGGGTAATAAGCGATTCCAACCCCGCTAGCGTCCGAGCAGACCAGGTCTCGACACCAATAAATATCGGGCGTTCACTTCACAATATAATACACTTGGCGTACTATTCGCTGAGTGTACTATTTGCGAGGCAGCACCATGGACCGGCAGGAGCGCCTGTATGCGATCGCGGTGGACGTCTTCCAGACCATTCCTGTACTGTACCGCAGGATACTCCGGCCCGACGCCGCGGGCATGAGCCCCTTCTCCCCGCCCATCGCCGTGCTGGTGGTGGTGAAGAGGCGGGGGCCGCTGTCCATGTCGGCGATCGCCCAGGAGCTGTCGTACTCCAAGCAGAACCTCACGAAGATAGTGGACCGGCTGGTGAAGGAGGGCCTGGTGGATCGGAGCCCGGATACCTCGGACCGCCGTGTGCTGAACATCGAGATGACGGAGAAGGGCAGACAGTTCATGGCCGACCGCCGGGAGAGGATGAGGGCCCGCCTGGTCGAGGACCTATCGCACCTGAGCGACGAGGAGCTGGAGGAGCTCATGGACACCTTCGAGAGGGTCAGGGGCGCCCTGCCGAAGCTGCTGCCCGGCAACAGATGACAGGGGGCAAACAAAATGGACGTTACCATGGAGAGCGCTGTGGTGGTCCCTCAGGACGGCACGAGGGGCGTGGCGGTCGAGACCAGGGGATTGACCCGCCGGTTCGGTGATTTCACCGCGGTCGACTCGCTGGACCTCAGCGTGAAAGAGGGCGAGGTCTTCGGCCTTCTCGGTCCCAACGGGGCCGGCAAGACCACGACCATCAAGATACTGACGACCCTGCTCCCCCCGACCTCGGGGGAGGCGTTCATCGAGGGCATCGACATCGTCAAGAGGCCGTCCGCGGTCAGGAGGATCGTAGGGTATGTTCCCCAGATGCTCTCGGCCGACGCCAGCCTCACCGGATACGAGAACCTGCTTATCTTCGGAAAGCTGTACGAGGTCCCGCTGGACGAGCTGAAGGACAGGGCGAGGAAGGCCATCGACCGCATGGGGCTGTCCGAGTTCGGGGACAAGCTCGTGCGGACATACTCGGGAGGCATGGTCCGCCGGCTGGAGATCGCGCAGTCGGCGCTGCACCGGCCGAAGGTGCTCTTCCTCGACGAGCCGACCATCGGCCTGGACCCCCTGGCCCGCCGCACGGTGTGGGATATCATCTCGGCCCTCCGCCAGGAGCACGGGACGACCATTTTCCTCACGACGCACCTCATGGACGAGGCCGACATCCTCTGCGACCGCATCGGCATCATGAACAGGAGCAAGCTCGTCGCTCTCGGGAGCCCGAGGGAGCTCAAGGACAGGGCCGGGGCCGAGACCATGGACGATGCGTTCATCCACTTCACCGGGAGCTCGATAGAGACGGGGGGCAGCTACCGGGAGGTCCAGCGCGAACGCCAGACCGCCCGTCGGCTGGGGTGATGGCATGATGTCGGGCGATGAGAGCGTGGGCTCGTACCTGAAGGGGTTCGCGACCAAGGCGCTGGTCATCACCGAGCTGGAGGCCCGAAAGCTCCGGCACGACCCCACCGAGCTGCTGACCAGAGCCATCCAGCCCATACTCTGGCTCCTGGTCTTCGGGGAGGTGCTCACCCAGGTGAGAGCGATACCGACCGGCGAGATCCCCTACATCGACTTCCTGACGCCGGGGGTGCTGGCGCAGAGCGTCCTCTTCATCTCCATCTTCTACGGCATATCCATCGTGTGGGAGCGCGACCTGGGCATCGTGCAGAAGTTCCTGGCGTCCCCGGCCCCCAGGACGGCCATCGTGGCCGGCAAGGCGCTGTCGGCCGGCCTGCGGAGCCTGTCCCAGGCGCTGATCGTGATCGTCCTGGCGGTGCTGATCGGGGTCAAGGTGATCCTCGACCCCCTCAACCTGGCGCTGGTCGTCCTCGTGGTGCTGCTGGGGGCCGCGATATTCTCGACGCTGTCGCTGATCATCGCCTGCATGGTCAAGACCAGGGACCGCTTCATGGGCATAGGCCAGATGATCACGATGCCCCTATTCTTCGCCAGCAACGCCATCTATCCCATCGCGCTGATGCCGGACTGGCTCAAGGTCATCGCCTACATCAATCCCCTGACCTACGTCGTCGATGCGCTGAGGGGGCTGATGGTGGTGGGGGGCGTGAGCGAGTACGGCATCCCCATCGACGTCGTCATCCTGGTGGCGGTGACCGCCGTCATGATAGCGATCGGCGGGCGGCTGTACTCGAGGGTCGGGCAGTGAGCCCCTGGGGCATCGTAGCGGAGCACGGGCCCCCGTACCGCGATCCCTAGGGCCGCACCAGGACCTTTCCGACAGCCTCGGACGCCTTGGCCATGAGCGGCAGGCCGTGGCCGGGCAGCATGACGTCGAAGTGCAGCCTCGAGGCCATGATGATCGAGTCCCTCATCCTCGCCATGTCCAGGCTGTACTCCTCCGGAGCACCGGAGACCTTCTCGCCGTCATATCTGAGGGTGTCGCCGGCGAAGAGCACGCCCCTCCTCTCGTCCAGGAGCATGATGCTGCCCGGGGTGTGCCCGGGAGCGTGATGCACCGTCAGGCCGGCTATGCGGTCACCGTCCTCGAGGACCGTGTCCACGGGGACCGGTTCGACGGGATAGGCCGCCCGTGAGCGACCACCTCCAGGCGGTGCCGCCTTCCCGGAGATGATGTCCGCGTCGTCCCCGTGGGCGGCGACCGCCGCGTTCGTGATCTCCCGGAGCTCCCTGGCGCTCCCGACGTGGTCACGGTGATGATGCGTCAGGATGATGTTCTTTACATCGGAGGGCCGGAACCCCAGCCTCTCGATGTGCCCTACGATCTTGCCAGCGTTCCCCGGGGTCCCGGTATCGATCACGGCAAGCTCGCCGCCGTTGATCACCAGGTACACGTTGGAATGGGCCGGGTTGTCGCTGGCCTCCTCGATCCGATGGATCCCCTCGACGATCTCCATGCTGCTCCCTCGGCTTCCTGGTACGTTCAATGAAAACCTGAACTATTTACGCTGTTCGGGCCGGGCAGGCAGGAGCGGCGGGCGGTCACTGCTCGGGCCGCTCGTACCTGGAGTTCTCGATCCTTTTCTCCAGCATTTCCTTCTCGCCCATCGCCTTGCTCCCTTCGCTGGCCGCACCCTCCGGCAGCCAAGTGACCGGGTCGTTCACCCCGGTGTGCATCATGCTGCTCTTGCCGCACGAGGGGCACTTCATGTACTTCAGGGACCCGATATGGACCAGCGTCGGATGCCAAGGGGTCTCGAAGACCACCCCGCACTTGGAGCATTTCGCTCTCATGGAAGACCTCGGTCCTATGAAGCGCATGTATAGAATATAATCATGGTCCGCACATCATAGATGCCAAGAACATCTCAGATGGTGTGCTGGAATGAACGTGGACATGGCATGGTGGGACAGGTGGGCTCCAGCGATCTATCTGCTGGTGATCGGCCTTTGCATCGGTTTTGTCACCGGCTACGCCATCGGTGCCGTCAACGGCGCTTCCGGGGCCTCGGTCGTACTGCTGTTGCCGGTCGCCGCCATCATCGTTACGTTCATCGTCCTGACATTGGTGGCACGAAAGGTCGGACCCCGGGCTTGAGGCCCAGCGCGTGGCCGGACCTTATGAAGCAAGGGATCCGGTCTCCTCATCGGTAGCCCGGATCTCGGGGTCCGTTCGTCGACGGCCGCCCTGTAGACCAGGGGCGAGCTGCTGTGCTTAAGGACCGGTCCGGCGTATCCTTGAAGCTGGAGAGGGGGCCCTCGGTCTGGACATCTCCGGGCCGATGAACGAGAGTGTCGTACAGGACCGCCGGGAACGGGGACGCGGCCCATCTGTTCGATCCGAAGGAGATGGGATCGTACTGGTCGCTCTCAGGGCGAGCGGGCTGCACAGCTCAAGAGATCCGTCCTCGAGGCACTGAGACGATCGCCGGCGCAGGGCGATGACAGGGCCCTGTTTCCTATCGATCGCCTTTTCTCAATGGCCGCTCACTGTCGGGCCGTGGAAATATAATCCAAATATTAATACGAGGATTTCACATCACGAGAACGCAATCGACATGATCCAAATCCTTTACGTCGACAACGAGGCGGCCAGCCTCACTCTGGTCAAGACGCTCCTGGAGGATACCGGAGGCTTCACGGTCGACGTCACCACCTCGGTCAAGGGGGCCATAAGGATGATGGTCACGAAGCGCTACGATGCGCTGGTCTCTGACTACTGCATGCCGGAGATCGACGGGCTGGAGTTTCTCCAAATGGTCCGGGAGAGGGACGGCGGCATACCGTTCATCCTCTTCTCCGGACGGAGCAGGGAGGACGTGGTCATCGAGGCGTTCAACAGCGGCGTGTCGTTCTTCGTGCAGAAGGGGCACGACATGGAGGCCCAGTTCGCCGACCTCGCGCACAAGGTCCGGCAGGCGGTGGCCAGGCACGAGGCGGAGGAGGACCTACAGACCAAGCAGCTCCAGTCCAGGATGGCCATCGACCTCGCGAGGATAGCCAGCTGGGAGTACGATGTTCACACCAACCTGTACTGGTTCGACGACCTCTTCTACGAGCTGCTCGGCACCACCGCGGACCGGGAGGGCGGGCACACCATGGACACCGAGACGTACCTACGCGAGTTCGTGCATCTTGACGACATCGCCCGGGTCCGGAAGTTCATGATGAGCGGCCATGTCGATTGGCCGAGCGAGTATATGCAGATCAAGCACCGCATGGTCCGTCGGGACGGGGATGTGCGCGAGGTCGCCGTTCGCGTCGGCCTGTTGAAGGACCCCTGTGGCAAAGTCGTCAAGGTGGTCGGGGTGAACCAGGACGTCACGGGGCGGTAGGCGAGCATCCCATCATCGATCAGATGATGCTCGAACGGTGTGCGGAGAGGACCGCAACCGCTCGCGTGGATGGCGAATGGCCTGTTGGCCCCCTGCCCAGCGAACGATCCTTGACCAACGACCCCTCGCCCCGGTCTTCCTGCCACAGCGCCGAACAGCATGATCGTCAGGCCAGCAGGCTGACGATCTTTCTGGGGTCCCTGTTGGCCGCGACAAGGAGGTACCAATTACCCGGCCAGTTGAACGGCTCGTTCTCCTTTTTTCCCAGTGCCGACCTGATAAGGGCGGCCCACTGCTGATCGGTGACCTTCGATGATGCGTCCATCAACGAAAGCTGCGCGATGAGCTTGTCGCGAGCTTCGCTTGACAGCATAGACATGATGCCGCCTACCCTCAGCGTCCCGTATGTCGGGAGGTTGATATGCTGGTTCCCCGTGATCCGCCTGCTTATCAGCATCTCCGCCCTCAGCCTCATGTTCCTGAGCTCTGCCTCCTCTTCTACCAGCTCAGCGTGGAGGCCCAGCTTGTGAGCGGTCTCCTGCATCCAGGAAAGGTCGTCAATGTACTGCAGGTCGTCCTCGTCAGCAACGCACCTGCTCTCTTCAGGGAGCGCGATGTAATGGTGGAACACCGGCTTTTTTCCAGGCCTGTTCCTCAGGATCCTCCCCATGCGCTGGACCAGCTGCAGCCTGGTCTTCGAGGAAGCGATGCTTATGCCCACATCGGCGTCCGGTATGTCGATGCCCTCATCCAGCATCCTTGCGCCGATGAGAACCCCGGCCTTCACGTCCCTGAATCGGAAGATCTGCTCGCTCGCGCTTCCCTTGATCTTGGAGTGAGCGACAAAGACGTTGTCGACATCCTTCCTGAGCTGCTCTGCGATATGGTCGCAGCTGTCGGTGTCCATGGCGAAGATGATGACCTTGTTGGTCTTCGCGTAGCATTTGGCAAGCTCTATCGCGTTCTCCATCTTCGGCTTCGACTTGTGGACGATCCATCTGCGCCTCAGGATGTGCACCTGCAGCCTCTTCCATTCGGCGGGCAGCTCTACACGATGATACCTGGCGATCTCCATCAGCCTTGTGAAATCGTGGAGGTCCTTGAGCTCGAAATCCTCCTTGGTTATCTTCCTGACGGTCTTCTGGTCATCCTTCACGTGGACAAAGTCCCTGATAATGGCCCGAGACAACCTGCTGAACTCCTCGTCTTCCTCAACCGATAGGAAGGTCGGGTGCAGCTTCCACTCGAAGCTCGGCAGGACGTTCCTTTCCATCGCCTCCCTCAGTGGGAAGTTGTAAACTATTCTGCCAAGCTCGTTCGTCAGGATGTTCTCCCTGACCTCGCCCTCGACGGTCGCGGACAGCCCCATCTTCCACCGTGCCGGGACCGCCAATGCGTTGCGTAACGCCTTAGCTGCCGAATGGTGGACCTCGTCGACGATGAGGAGGTTGGCGGGATAATTCGACGGGTCCTTGTACACGCTCTGCAGCGTCATGAAGGAGACGGAGAACTTGCCGACGGTCACTGGACGGGTGTACTCGGCGTCCCTGTCGTCCATGATGCCCAACTTGTCGACGACCTCGCGCCGCCATTGGTTCAAGATGGCCTTCGACGGCCCCAGGACAAGGACCTTGCCCTTCCCCTTCCTTTTCCGATACAGCTCGGCCATGGCCATGAGGCCGACGAGCGTCTTCCCGGTACCAGTGGCCATCTCCACTATCCCGTTGTGATCGTTGCCCGCCCAGGCCCTGAACGCCTCGAGCTGGTGGTCCCACTCGACCGGCAGGACCATTGGCATGGTCATGAGGTCCAGAGCCTCATCACGACCGAGCTTCTGGACGGCGGACTGGAATCCGTTGAGGTACCTCGAGTCCCCGAGGGAAGCGTAGATCTCCATGAAGAAGAGCGCGCTGCCAGGTATGAAAGCGCTGCCTATGTCGTCGACAAAGGAGGGATCGACGTTCTGCAGCCTCAGGACCTTCTTGAACAGCATGAGCACCCTATCCCGGTCCGCGTTCCCGAAGTATTCCATCTCGGAGATCAGCCCGATGAGGAGCCGGTTGAGGCTCTCGAAGAACTGGATAAAGCTGCGCTCCAGGTCGGCATCGGTGATCCTGGTGCCACCGTTTTGATCGCCGCACCGACGATTCAGCAGATCGAAGAAGGCGTCACGGAACCACGCCTCTAGCTGCTCATACTCCGACCTGTAGCTGCCATAGTTTCTCAGGTTGGGACACACCTGCGGTTTCCCATGCTCGGTCTCCCACAGATAGTACTGATAGAGCAAGAGCTCCTCATCGGCCTTCGTGATGGATGTGATCGTATTCCTGTTCTTCAGCACATTGCTGAGGTATTGTTCCCACGTAAGGTGGGGATCGATCCCGTACATGCCCTCGTAGCAGCTCCTGCAGAACGGTCCTTTGGTCGCTGGGTATCTTCCGCACTTCTCGCAATCTGACATCTGGATTACTCCTTCCCCACTTGTCGGACGATCGTCCACGTGCTTATTTGCTGTTTTCCAAATAATTTTAGATGAATATAATTAAACATGATCAGATGGTCCCTGCCCCGTGGACCCATTTCAGCAACGAGGCGGAACCGACTGGCCCGTGAGGGCGTTGAGGCTCTTGCTCACTCGTCCCTTTCCTCCTCATGGTCCACCGAGAACCCGGGGTACTGCTCCTCTACCTCTTCGCCTACGGGATCGTGGCGGTACTTCAAGACGAGGTCCGAGGCCTCCTCCGGCGTAAGGCGGGAGGCGTGGTGCCTGACGACCTCCCGGATGACCTCCAGGTCCTTCGGGCGGTCCGCCTGCATCGCGACGGACGGGGCGAAGCACGTCCGGTCGTTGACCAGGCATTCCACCGCCCCGGTCAGGGAGATGACCCAGCTGCACATGCCCCCGCCGTCATAGTTGGAGAGGTCGAACCTCGGCCTTCCTACGAGGTCGACGCTCACGATCGGCCCGGTGGCCGGGTCGATGTCCGCCTCCCTCATCGCCACCTTGATGGCGCGGTTCACGCCGGCGTCGGTGTCCAGGCCGGAAACGTCGACGTTGACGACATGTCCCGGCCGCCGTACGCTGTCGATCGCCTCCACACTGGCCTCTGAGCCGCTGACGTCCACGAGGAAGTAGCCCTTCTTCCTCAGGCACTCCTCCGGCCGCCAGTTCTCCAGCCCGCCAGGGTTGAACATCCAGCCGCCGATCGAGTAGCGGCCGTGGACGTGCCCCAGCGCCAGGTAGTCCACCTTCTCTCCGAGCATCTCGGCATCGTACCCCTCCATGCCCCCGAGGTCGGTGTCGTTGTGACGGCCGACGGCGGCGTGCAGCATCGCCACGGTGAACTCGGCCGGCTCGACCGCCTCCCGGAAGAGGTTGAGGCCCAGCGAGCTCATCTCCCCGTTGTAGCCGAGGCCGCAGAAGCGGACGCCCTCGATGTCGATGTACGAACCGCTCTTGGTCTCCTCGCTCCACTCTTTCATCTTTCCGCGAACGGCGTGGCGTGAGTCCAACAACTTCACCAGGTCCCGGTGCGCAAGGAAGCGGAGCCATGAGGTCTGTTTGCCGCAGGAGCAGACGTCGTGATCGCCCTCGACCGCGATCGCCTCGATGCCACTGCTCCTGAGCAGCGTGAGCACCTTCTCCGCCTCGTACAGCGTGAACGGGTTCGCGCCGAAGCGGTTGAAGAGGTCGCCGCAGATGATGACCGCGTCGACGTCCCGCTTCACGGCGTCCTCGGCCATGAGCCTGAAGGACCGGGAGAAGTCCCCGGTCAGCCGGTCGTTCCCGAACCTGATGGTGCCCAGGTGCAGGTCCGAGCAGTGTATGAACCTCATCGCATGGCCCCCCAGAGGTCCTCCGCGTTCCACCGCTCCAGCTGTTCCGCGATCGCCCCGAGGTCGAGCTCGCGAGCGACCTCCCTCTTCATCGCCCGGATGATGTCGAAGCCGCGATGCGAGACGCTCCTGCCCCTGAGTCCTGGTTGCCGGTCACCAGGCCTGTGCTTCTTCCTGTGGACCATGCTCTCAGGCTTCAGGTCGTTCTCCTGGAGCGGCCGGATGCCCTGGCCCCAGGCGTACTCGTAGATCCTCTGGCTCGTCACCGCGGGCACATCACCGTTGGAGATGAGGTACTGCGTCAGTCGGTCGATCTGCTCCTGTGTCATCGAAAATTGAAGCGGGGCGTGCATACAAAAGAATTATAACGTTACAAATGTTATATTGGTTATAATGGTTACAGGAAGGCTTACCGGCGCTCAGGGCAGGGCAGATGGAAAGGCGGTCTCATCAGGGAGCTCGGACGGCAGCGCCAGGAAGGTGTCGCCCCGGCTCAGGGTCATGATAACCTGCGTCACCTTCGAGACGGTGAAGGTCGTGAGGCCAATACAGGAGCTGCGGGCGGAGAGGGTGTACATCATACACTACGACAGCCCCCGCTCGAAGGGCAAGCCTAACGTCTACAGTGAGTTTTACGACGAGGTGGTCCGTCAGCTGCTGAGCTCCGGCATGCGCGAGAACGATATCATCGAGCGCAACGTGCCGGTCTTCCGCTTCAAGGACGTCCTGAGCGAGCTCGTTAAGATCATGGAGAGGGAGCGCGCCGACGGCAACGAGGTGTACGTCAACGTGTCCGCCGGGTCGATGGAGTTCGCTGCCGCCGCCACCGTCGCGGCGATGATGGTGGACGGGGTGAGGCCGTTCACCGTGCACTCCAGGAAGTACACCGTCTCCGGGGACGCGGAGGTCAGGAGGACATACAGCATCGATGGCAAGCTGGTCGGTCAATGCTGTGAGGTCGCGGAGCCGGTGGAGCTGCCGACCTTCCGCATAGAGCCGCCCCCCCGCGACCTCGTGGTCGGGCTCAGGGAGCTCCGGAAGAGGAGGGATGCGAAGCAGCCGACGAAGTACTCGGCCATGATCCAGGCGATCAAGGACGCCGGGGCATGGACGTACGACCCGGAGAAGGAGGCGAGGTTCAAGGCCGCCGACCCCCGCAGGGGCGAGAAGATCATGCAGGCCGAGAAGATGTACTACTCGCGCCACTACATCGACGGCTGGATCAAGCACGGCTGGGTCGACGGGAAGGAGGGCCGGGGCAGGGAGCTGAGGATCACCGATTCAGGAGAGAACGTCACCGACGTGTTCTAC
>CAYRPG010000045.1:0-5867 GCA_964426205.1 uncultured Methanomassiliicoccus sp.
TATATACCAACACAGCGCGGTTCTTCATCTACCAGGACGCCAGCATTTCGAACGGCGTCACCTACTACTATTCCGTGGCGGCCTTCAACGCCCTGGGCGAGGGCGACATGTCCGATGTCCTCAATGCGACGAGCTTCGGAGCACCGCCGGCACCCCAGGGCCTGACCGCCTCGGTGACCTGCAGCTATGTCCACCTCTCCTGGTCCCCGCCGGTCTCGGACGGGGGCGGCCCGATAACCCACTACTCGGTGTATCGCGGGCTGCGGGGGAGCGATCCGATGCTCATCGCCAACGTAACCTGTTGCAGCTACGACGATTACAATGTCGCCTTCAACGACTCGTTCTACAACTACGAGGTCTGCGCCGTCAACGAGCATGGGGCGGGAAAGAGGTCGATGACCGTGTTCGCCTCGCTGCCGATGCCCGTGGTGTCCGGGAGGCTGACCGGCACTGACGGCAACCCGGTGGCCGGTGCTTATGTCGAAGTGGACTCCAACGGCACGGTGGCGTGCACCGATTCCGACGGGTCCTTCCACATAGCCATGACGCCCGGCTCGCACACGCTCACGGTATGGGTGAACGGTAACGCGGTCCACCAGATCGACCTAGTGACCCCGGTGGGCTCGAAGGACCTGGGCGAGATACCGATCAACGAGCACGGCAAGACGGGATCGGGCATCGGACTGGACACCATCGCCTTTGCCGGGATCATCGCCATCGTGACCACTGGCATGGTCCTCTGGGCCATGGGCAAGGCGAGGATCAGGTGACCTGCCCTACCTTGCCTGCGCCATCGCCCGCAGCTGCACGTGCACCACGACGAACTCCGCCGGCCTGAGGGGCGCGAACCCCACCACCAGGTTCACCGTCCCGCTGACCATGTCCGCCTGGGTCGCCGTTTCCCTATCGCACTTGACGAAATAGGTGTCCTCCGGGGACGCCCCCTGGAAGGCCCCTCTGCGGTAGAGGTCGTTCAGGAACGCTCCGGCGGCCGAACGGACGCGGGACCACATCACCTCGCCGTTGGGCTCGAGGACCGTCCACCGCAGCCCCTGTATCAGGCTCTCCTCGATGAAGAGCGCGAGCCTGCGGACCGGGACGTACTTCCATTCCGAGCTCATTCCCTCGGCCCCCTCGAGGGTGCGCGCCCCCCAGATCACGGTCCCGGACCCGGGCATGGACCTGAGGCCATTGATGGCGACCGGGCTAAGTCTGTCCAGGTCGGTGGGGTCGAGAGGGGTCACCGTGCCCTCCACCCCTCTGATCTGCGCCTCCGTGCCCGCAGGGGCCTTCCAGACCCCGCGCTGGGCGTCCGTCCTGGCGATGACCCCGGCGACGGCCGCCCCCGGTGGGACCTCCTCGAGCGCATCGCCGCACCGTCGCCTCAGGTACGGGAAGTACATGATCGCGTTCCTGGCACCGCCTCCAAGGGCGCTCCTGATGTTGCCGATGCCTCTCTCCGCCGAGTAGACGTCCCGCCATCCTCTGGGGGCATCGATGATGAGCATGGCGTTGCGCTCCCGGCAGTATGCGGCCGCGGCAGCGAGCACCTCGATGTCAACATCGTTCCCGTCCCGATACGGGGGGATGTACAGCAGATTGAACGTGGTCTTGTCCAGCGTCCTGATCCCCCCGCTCTCGGCGATGAAGCATGAGGCGTCCAGCTGGGGGCCGCCCATGCTCGCGGTCAACGAGACCCCGGAGGCAAGGGCCTGCCTGCTCCGGACAAGGGAAGCTTTTGGTTCAACGAAGGGAATTTCCCTTGCTGATGCCTGGCTTGACCTGGCTGCCGGACCTTGCCTCAGCAAACGCACCACTACCGCGTCCGTGCCCCCGTTCGCCAGGAAGAGCTCGACCGCGGTGCTCAAGGAACCTCCCGATGCTCCGAAGGCCGACCTGAACTCGCCCATGCTGTGAACGAGCACCGGCTCCCCTACCGGGCCCTGGCCTGCGCTGCCGAGGAACGCAACCCTGGAGGTAGGCGCGGCGGCGATGGTCGGGTTCGAGGTCAGTATCTCCTCAACGTATGTTCCGGGGGTTCTGAGATCGGGCATGTTTCCATCCTCAGGCGGTGTGCCTACATGGCGTTATTGATTCAATACCATAGGCGCTCCGGCAGCGCCGTTCACCGCGATATCATGGCCTCGTGGTCAACGCCCCCGGAGAGCGTCGTGCGTTCCTCGAGCCGGGGCGTCGATCCCTACTTATCAGACCCATCATACCAGCAGCACGGTCAGCCCGAGCAACAGCGCGGTCTGTACGGTCCACACCACCGCGGTGATGGGCAATAAGCGCTTCCCCACCCTCGCGGTCTCCCGGAGGTTCATTGCCAGACCGACCCCGGCCATTGCGACGGTCAGCACGGAGGCCGAGACGTTGACGATCGCGGCCTTGACCTCGCCGCCAAGCGTCGGATCGACGGTGATGAGCATGGAGATCAGGACCGCCATGATCACGAACACGATGAGGAAGCCTTGCGGCCTCACCGGCTCGCTCTTCCCCTCCCCCTCTCCGCTGCCGGAGAACGCCCGTGCAAGAGCGTACGCCACCACCACGAGCATGGCGACCCGGACCATCTTGTACGCGAGCACGAGGCCGAGGATGTCCCCGCCTCCCAGCGCGTTCTGGTAGATCTCCGCCGCAGGGACGACGTTGCCGATCTCGTGCAGCGATCCGCCGATGAACACCGCAGACTCGGCATCAGTGAGGCCGAAGAGCGTGGCGATCCATGGTATTATGAAGACGCCGAGAAGGCCGAGCAGGCTGATGACCCCGATGACCGCGTGGAGGTTGTGCGGTCTTGCCTTGACCACCGGGGCCACACAGAGGCAGGCCGACACCCCGCAGACGGCATTCCCGGTCCCGATGAGCGCGGACGCGTCCTTTTCGAGCTTCCACCGCCTGCCCAGGTACAGGGCGAGCAGGATGGTCAGCGCCATCACCCCCAGGATGATGACCAGACCGGTGATCGATGCCCTGGAGAGCACATCCACGGTCACCCGCGCGCCCATGAGGGCGATCGCCACCCGGAGCAGGTACTTGCCCGAGTACGCCGCGCCTGGAACGAGCGATCTGGAGGTGATGAAGAGCCCGATGACCAGCGCGAGGACGATAGGCCCGACCTTCGATAGTAACGAGAACACGGGATCGCTGACGAACAGGTCGGCGGGCAGGATGCGCGGACCGTTCTCGAACAGCGTCCCCCTGGTGATGATGTACGAGGAGGCGGCGAGGAGCATGCAGGCGACTATCCCCCAGATCTCCTTTTTGCCTACAGTGTAGTAACCCTTCAGATCTTCACGATATGTCATTCATCTCACTTTCGCAACAATGGCGCTTGCCCGAAACGGCCATCGTATAAAAAATAAACAGATATCATTTCATGGAATCCTGATACATCGCGGACCCAGGCCTCGGGTCGAGCGGCGAGCGGGCAGATATGAAAAGCGATGAGACCGGATGCCTTACCTCCTATGGTGGCGCTCCTGCATGGGCGGCGAGGGGCGGGGACCGTGAGACCATCATAGGGATACGTTCAATGCGGGCCTGGACAGTGCCTCGAAGGCCTGGACGGACCAGAGAGCGCGACGGGGAGATAGCGCGCGCCTGACGACCAGGGTCATCTCCGGCCCTCCGGGCCATGCGTTGTGCCGGAGAAAGCATTGCCGGAGCACCGCACGAACCCCATTTTTCGGGTAAACTCACTTATCCCCATACCATTTGTATATGTGAACAGAAACAACCAGGATGACACAAGATGACTTCCAAGGTAAAGGTCAATATGCGGCTCTGCGGAAAGACCCATCTCATAACCGTGAACAAGCTTGAGGATGGCAACTTCAGCTGCAAGATAGCGACCGATTGCGAAAACGTCAAGGACTTCTCGGAAGGTCTCGAGAAGATCAGCATGACCGACCTTATGGACCAGGCGAAGAGCGGCATCGTGGACCGCTACCGCAATTGCCGCATGTCCGCCAACTGCCTCGCCCCGGCCGGAGTGATCAGCGCTGGGTGGGTGGAAGCAGGTTTGATCAGCCGCACATGCGCCAAGAACAACAAGGCCAACGACGTGGAGTTCCTCATCGAGTGAGCGCCCCGGCCCCGTTCCACCCCTGGCCCGGGATGAAGCGGATGCTGCCGGAAAGGCCGGTGATCGGCCGGACGATGCGCGGGAGCCGGGTCTGGCCACCCCGCGATGCAAAGCACTTGTTCCTCACGCATCGTTCCTGCACGCGATCCTTTCTAGTCATTGAGCAATAACGGTATTGCGCATGACGATGCCGGCAGGATAGGCACATGAGAAAGGTCATCTTTGATTGCGACAACACCATGGGCGTCGAAGGGTGCGATGTGGACGATGGACTGGCCATGCTGTACCTCTTCGGCAGGCCGGACGTCGAGATCCTGGGGGTGACCTCGGTATATGGGAACAGCGACGTGAACACGGTCCACACGAACACCGTCACCATGCTGCAGGAGCTTGGAAAGAGCGACATCCCGGTCACGAAAGGGTGTGCTAGCCCGTCGGACCTCGGAGGGAAGGCGGCTGAGTACATCGTCGATACCGTGAGCTCCAACGACAACGTCTCGATCCTCGCCACGGGTCCCCTCACGAACCTTTATGCAGCCTACCGGTTGGACAGCACCGTGCTGGACAGGGTGAAAGAGATCGTCCTGATGGGGGGTCTCACCGAACCGCTGATCATCAACGGCCGGGAACTGAACGAGCTGAACTTTTCATGTGACCCCATCGCGACCGATCGCGTGCTCAGGAACAGCAGGAACCTCTCTGTCATCACGGGCAACGCCTGCCTCGACGCGTTCTTCCCGCAAGCGACGTTCCAGAAAAGACTGGGCGGGAGCGAGAGATCTTTGGCCAGGTACATCCTCGATAAGTGCGGCTACTGGTTCGAAGGGATGAGGAGGACCTTCGACATCGGCGGGTTCTATAACTGGGATGTGGTCGCCGCCGTCCGCCTGGCCGAACCATCCCTGTTCAAGGACGTTATCCATGGCTTTAGGCCCAGCATGGAGGGCCTGGAAAGGGGCTTCCTCACCGACACCCCCGATGACAGCATACGGCCATGCCGGATCAACATCCCCAGGATCTCGGACATCAAGGCCTTCTCTGATGAGGTTTACAGAGCATGGCTGAGATGATCCGCATCCTCCGCCGCCCGCCCTCGATCATCGGCAGCGACCCTGGAAGCGCAAGGGCGGCCGGTCGAGGGACCGATGACCGGCCCGGTCGGGCATGAACCAAGGTTAGTTCAATATTTGATTATTTAGTAAAATATTTACATACCGTACCAAATGACACCGTGCAAGGAGAGGGACCGGAGCATATCTTGCACGAGGCGGCCTGCCAGGGAACATCGAACGGCTCGCCCGTGCGGATCTGTCCACGCGCCATGTCCCGCTCGCTGGGTGACCAGGATGTAGCCCCCTCGTGCATCTGGGGGACGGGACCTCATTACCCGGGGAGAGGGGATCGTGCCACGCTTCCAGACACGCTCCTCTCTCCCTGCAAAGATCTGAAGGGCGTTGGCCGGGGATCGACGTATTCTCTCAGGGAGTTGGTCCTCCTGCAAACCCAACTCAATTATTTGAGTATTAAATCAACAATTTATACCTAAAATTCAATGGGTGAACCCACAGCGTTCACATCATCAAGAGGTCGGCGCTGAGGCCCCGCCGCCATTTGCCTCATGCGAGCGGGCGAACAGCTGGGTGAAGAACGACGAGGGACGCCCTGACGGGGTCAGAACGTGGATCTGAGGAGGGGAGAGAATTGCGTCTGCAAAAAAACGATAGGCTGACGGAGATATTGGAAAAGGGGAGGAGCGGCATCGGGCTCAGCAAAGGGG
>CAYRPG010000045.1:5967-12395 GCA_964426205.1 uncultured Methanomassiliicoccus sp.
AGGCTGACGGAGATATTGGAAAAGGGGAGGAGCGGCATCGGGCTCAGCAAAGGGGAGTGCAAGTACCTCCTCGGTTTCGATGAGCGTTCGTTCGAGGCCTCGTTGATGCGCGCAGCCGCGGACGACTTCACCCGGCGAAGGTTGAGCAATGCGGGCGTGGTCATCGGCCAGATCGGCGTGGACATCAAGCCGTGCGAGGGCGGATGCAAGTTCTGCAGCTTCGCGGCCGATCACACCAGATTCGAGAAGTTCACCATCTCCGACGAGGAACTGGTCCAGAAGATCGAGGACTTCACCAGGCACGATGACCTGTACGGCCTGTTCCTCATGACCATGCATGACTACGACAAGGACATGCTCCTTCACATGATCGACGTCGCCAAGAGCGTCATGCCCTCCAGGACCCAGCTGTGGATCAACGTCGGCGATACCGACCATGATGCCTGCGTGGAGCTGAAGAAGGCCGGGGTGAGGGGAGCATATCACGTCTGCAGGCTGCGCGAGGGCATAGACACGAAGCTCAGGCCGGAAGCGCGCATGCAGACCATGAGGAACATGGTCTCTGCCGGCATGGAGCTGTACACCTGCTGCGAGCCGATAGGTCCGGAGCATACCGTCGACGAGATCGTTGACAACTTTTTCATCGGCATCGACATCGGATGCATCCAGCATGCGTGCATGAGGCGCGTCGCGGTGAAAGGCACCCCCCTTCAGGACAGGGGGCAGATCACCGAGCTCCGCCTGGCGCAATGCTGCGCTGTTCTGTCCTTGACCGCCCCCCGGGTGGAGGGCTTCAAGTTCATGTCCATACACGAGCCGAACGAGGCCGGCCTGCTCTCGGGAGCGAACCTGATAACGGCCGAGAGCGGCGGCAATCCCCGTGACACCATCAGGGACACCAAGGAGAACAGGGGATGGACGATGGGGCGGTGCCGGAAGCTGCTGTGGGAGTCCGGCTTCACCAGCCTGAGGCTGGGCGATGAGAGCCACGTACCGCTGACGCTCGATTACCTGGAACAGACAGGTTCCATCTGATACGGGAAATGGGAGGAGTAAGATGCAGAAGAGGATGATTGCTGCGATAGTCGTGGTGGCTGTCGTCATCTGCGCCGCCGGTGCAGGGCTGCTCTACATGAACGGCTCGAAGAAGACCGCGAGCAGCGACATGACCGCCAGCGGCCTGGAGAACATGACCTGGGGAGATATCCTGAAGGCGGCCAACGGCCAGACGGTGAACTTCTACTTCTGGGGCGGAAGCTCGACCACGAACAGCTATGTCGATAAGGAGGTGGCGGCGGAGGCCGCGAAGTACGGCATAACGATCAACCGTGTCGCCGTGACCGATGCCTCCGTGTTCGTGAACATGATCCAGTCGGACAAGCAGTCCGGCAAGGAAAGCGGCGGGTCCATCGATCTCATCTGGGTGAACGGTGAGAACTATTACACCCTGAGACAGGGGAACCTGCTCTTCGGCCCCTGGGCCGACAGGCTGCCGAACTCCGTGCTGGTGAACTGGAGCGACCCGTCGATCGCCTACGATATGGGGTACAAGGTCGACTACTACGAATCGCCCTGGGGCACCGCGCAGTACCAGATGGTATATGATTCCTCGAAGTACAGCGAGTCGGACCTCCCCCACAACTACGTGGAGCTGCTGTCCTGGGTGAAGACGAATCCCGGCAAGTTCACCTATTGCGCGCCCCCGGCCTTCTTTGGCACGACGTTCATAAAGGAGGCCCTGTACGAGCTCACTGGCGGCTACCAGCAGTACCAGGACCCCAACCTTACGCTCGACCAGTTCAGGAGCATGTCCGGCGGGCTCTACGATTACCTGGAGGAGCTTAAGCCGTACCTCTGGAACGGTGGGACCACCTATCCCTCGGACATCTCCGATCTCAACAGCAAGCTGAGCAATGGCGAGGTCTCGCTGTCGATGACCTTCGGGGGCGCGGGGATCAAGGCCGACATCGATAGCGGTGTTCTGCCATCGACCGCCAGGGTCTACTGCATGAACACCTCGATCGCCAACACGAACTATGTGGCCATACCTTTCAACGCCAACGCAAAGGCGGCCGCCATGGTCGTGGCGAACCTGCTCCTTGACCCCGAGCAGCAGGCGCTGTGGGTCAAGCTGACCGGCAACGGCGCGAGCATAGACGTCAGCTCGCTATCGGGATGGCGGGCGGCCGAGATCAATGATGTCATGAGCTCCCTGCCGGCCGGAACCTTTGTGAACGGCCCCGAGAAGGCCAGGACCAGCGCGCCGGACATCGGCGGCAATCTCGTCAACTACCTGGAGAAGGTCTGGGAGGAAAGGATCGCCGCCTAATGAGGTCAGAACGTGCTGGGGAGGGGTTCGCCCCTCCAAACCATTTTCTTCGATCCGCTTTGCTCCGCGACAGGGCATCGCTGGACGTTCGATCGGTGAGGTTCGAGAAGAATGAAGCGTACGAAGACCTGGGTGATGCTGATGCCAGCTCTGCTGGTCATCGCACTGCTGTTCATCGTGCCACTTGTCTACTCGCTACTTCTCAGTCTCAACTTCTTCTCGGTGACGTCCAACACGACCGTCGGCCTGCAGGCGTACGTCGATGTTCTGTCAAGCAAGAGCTTCGCCGACTCGCTGGTCTTCTCGCTCAAGATCGCCGTCATCTCGACGGCGGTGTCGATAATGATCGCGGTCGCGATATCCATGGTCCTGAGGCGTACCTTCCTGGGCCGGCGGATCGCGCTTTTCACTTACCAGTTCAACATCCCGTTGCCTCACTACGTCGTCGGCCTGTCCGTGCTGCTGCTCCTGTCGCAATCCGGGCTGACATCCAGGTGGCTGTACGCCCTGGGGCTCATCTCCTCGCCGTCCGACTTCCCCCTGATCGTCTTCGACCGGGATGGCGTGGGGATCATGATCGCGTTCATCCTGAAGTTCTTCCCCTTCATCGGCATCGCCGCCCTATCGTTGCTGCTGACCCTGAGGGAGGAGTACGAGATGCAGGCCACCACGCTGGGGGCCAACGCACGCCAGCGGTTCCTTCACGTCCTTCTGCCGATGATGCGGCCGTCGGTGATGTTCTCCTCGATACTCGTATTCGCCTATGCCTTCGGTTCCTACGAGGTGCCGTTCCTCCTGGGAAGCAGCTACCCGAAGGCGCTCTCACTGCTTGCCTATCTGAAGTTCACCGATGTCGACCTGAACTCCCGGCCTGAGGCCATGGCCATCGCGAGCATCATCACGTTGGTGATGGTCGTCCTGATGCTCGTTGCCTACACGCAGTTGAACGCAATGAACAAGATGGCGGTGAGGAAGAGTGGCTAGGGCGCCGCATCCCTCCAGGGGCCTGACCCTGGCCTTCCTCACCATCACCGTGCTCGTTCCCTTCGCGATCATCCTCGTGTGGTCGTTCAGCTTCAGATGGGCCTTCCCGAACCTGCTGCCGGAGTGGAGCCTCCGGGCATGGGAATACGTGTTCGATCAAAGGGCCATCACGGACGCGCTGGTCAACAGCATCGTGGTCTCGTCGATCGTCACCGTCCTCACGCTGCTTCTCGGGTTCTCCGCGGGCAAGGCGCTGGGCACACGTAACTTCAGGGGGAAGCTGGCGGTCGAGATGCTGATCCTGCTCCCCGCCCTGGTCCCGGTCATCTCGGCCGTGATGGGCATGAGGGGCATCTTCACCTGGTTCGGGCTCACCGGCACGTTCATAGGGGTCGTGATGGCCCAGACGGTGTTCGCCCTGCCGTACATGGTCTTCGGCCTCTCGTCCGCCTTCAAGAACTATGACCTCGAGTACGAGGAAGTGGCGAGCACCCTGGGAGCGAACCGGTGGAACATCCTGATGGAGGTGACCATTCCCACCATATTCCCGGCCCTCGTGGTCTCCTGCCTGTTCGCCTTCGTCGTATCATGGTCTCAATATCTGCTCACCATCATGATCGGCGGGACGGCCGTCGAGACACTGCCCATCGAGCTGTTCGCGCTCATGGGCAGCGGCGAGTACGGCATCGCCAGTGCGGTGTCCATCGTGTTCGTCCTGCCGGTGCTGGTGCTGCTTGTCCTGACATCCAAGTACATGATGACGAACGGCCTATCGAACGGAGGGAGCAATAGGACATGACGTTCCTTGAACTGAGCTCGCTGACCAAGAGGTACGAAGGTGCCGAGAACGACTGCGTCAAGGAGATCGATCTCAATGTCCAGGAGGGACAGATAGTCGTGCTCCTCGGCCCCTCGGGCTGCGGGAAGACGACGACACTGAAGATGATCGCCGGCCTGGTCGAGCCGACGGCGGGGGACATCACCATCGACGGCAGGTCGGTGCTGCCCATACCTCCCGACAAGCGCGACGTGTCCATGATATTCCAGAAGCCGCTGCTGTTCCCCCACATGACCGTGGCCCAGAACATCGGGTTCGGCCTGAAGATGAGAGGGGTTCCAAGATCGATCATCGCGCAAAAGGTGGAGGAGATGCTCGAACTGGTCAAACTGAAGGGCTACGGGGACCGGAGGGCCGACCAGCTTTCAGGGGGGCAGGAGCAGAGGGTCTCCCTGGCCAGGGCGCTCATCCTCCAGCCGAAGCTGCTTCTCCTCGACGAGCCGCTCAGCGCCCTGGACGCCGAGCTGAGGCTCGAGATGCGCGAGCTCATACTGAAGATCAGGGAGCGATACAAGGTCACCATGCTGTTCGTCACCCATGACCAGCAGGAAGCGGTGATGCTCGCCGACAGGATCGCCCTGATGGTCGATGGAGAGATCGTCCAGTACGACGCGCCGCCATCGTTCTACACCCAGCCCCGGACCAGGAGGGTCGCCGAGTTCTTCGGCTGGACCAATTTCATCCCGGCGGTGCAGAAAGGCAAGACCGTGGTCTGCTCCTTCGGGGAGTTCGTCTTTCCCGGTCTCGAGGAGCACGAGGGCCCGATCTGTCTGACCATCAGGCCCGAGGCGGCGGTGCTGTGCCCGGAGGGCGAGGGATATAGGGCGGTGGTCAGGAGCGCGGTGTACATGGGCACGAGGATCGACTATGAGGTCGACTGCCTTGATTCCCGTCTGGGAATAAGCCTGGACTCGAACCGGATGTTCGAAAAGGGCGAGGAATTCCACTTCAACCTCGTCCGATCCAAGATATGGGCCGTCAGGTGCGACGGGAGGAGCGTCTGCGACAACCGGGTGGTGTGGAGCGACCAGCTCCCCGCCCGAACGGTGCATGGAGACGCAGCGGGCGGATGAGAAGCGAGATCGTATGGCATTTCGGGGGTCGAGAGAGCCTCGGGTCGATAGGCATTGCTTTCCTCATATTCGTGATCCGTTTTCCGCACTTAGGGCAGCTGATGCGCGACCTTTACATCGGCCATGAGTCTGGATGAACGAGAGAGAAAAATGGAATGTGTTCGGCAGGCCGGTCCGATCATGCTAAAAATCTCCGAATCGACCTTCCAAAAAGGATGACCGACTAAATTTTAGGCTCCCTCCGGGAGCTGATCTTATAATTATTCTATGGTCGCCATGGTTTTGCTTTATTCCATTGGTCCTCGAAAAGATCGCCAGCCCATCTCATTGAATCTGGGTCCTTGCCTTCGAGCACCTGGTAATCCATCTTTCCGTCCAGCTTCGGTAGCGCAATCCCCACTATCTTTTCGGTCAATATTATTATAGCGCAAATTCTGGGAATTACTCTCCTCTCCCACGATCGTTCGGCCACGATGGGGCCTTCCTCGATGGCCTCAACCATGTTCTCCTGCAACAAGGACCTGACCTTTACGCCCTTCAACGACTGCTGTCTGAGGATCTGGGCATTGTGCCGCAAATGCTGTTGGTTCATTACATCAATTCGCTTCTCTGCGTTCTTGAAGACCTCGGTGCCGGTGTTCAGGTTGACGACCGCCTCGGTGATAAGAACGGTCTTCGAGAGCTCTCCGAAACGGGCACGGAACTGAGGAGGGATAAGCGATGTGTCGTGATCCAAAAAATACTCCCTGTGCTTGGAAAGAAAGTCCATGGCGGTCAAGGATTCTAAGGTGAGTTTTGAATAGGGAGTGGCGCGGTATTTACCATCAGGGACCTTCTCCAAGAGGCCAGCATCCGTCAATCTTTGCAATTGCCTGAATGCCTCTGTAGCAGAGATGTCCAT
This sequence comes from uncultured Methanomassiliicoccus sp., assembly GCA_964426205.1. Lineage (GTDB taxonomy): Archaea > Thermoplasmatota > Thermoplasmata > Methanomassiliicoccales > Methanomassiliicoccaceae > UBA6. The sequence goes on from CAYRPG010000045.1 coordinate 12,093, forward strand.
CTTCTTTGCTACCTCGTTGAGCTTGAGACTCTGCGTCTGAAGCTCCTCGATTATCTTACGCCTGTCGGCGTTTGATAACTGAAAGAGCAGGTCAGAAAGGTGGCCCTCATCCGTTTTCACCAAATGCAACACCTACACAGATCTGTAAAGTCATCGCATCCTCGTCAAATAATGGTTATCAGCACACCTTCGCCCTCACCGGAGTCGAGGTTAGTATGATGCCCCAACAAAACGGCAAAGGCGAGCGGGTGTTCACGATCGAGCTGATGTCCAAGGGCGATGTGAAGAACGTGTCTCTAGACG
>CAYRPG010000046.1:0-10457 GCA_964426205.1 uncultured Methanomassiliicoccus sp.
ACCGCGAAGTTGTAGTGCTTCCATATGACGTCCACGGTGCCGAAACCGACCTCGTCGAGCCAGCGCAGGTGGTCTATGAGCCTCGCCGGGCTGTCCTCCTCATGGTGTCGGGGAACGCGCACGTTGTCGGTCTCCTCCCTCGAGAAGTGACGGTACATGAACTCCTTCCACCTCGTCATGTAAACCTCCTGGATGTCGTCGCTCGAGCCGAGCACGAGGTCGGCGTTGAGGAACCAGCCCCCGGGGGCGAGGGCGCGGTAGATCTTCCGATAAACCGCCTTCTTGTCCTGGTCGGAGACGATGTGGTGCAGCGCGAGCGAGGAGATCACCAGGTCGTATGGTCCGTCGAGGCCGAAGTCGAAAATGTCGGCGAGGACGAACCTCACGTTATCATGTCCCTTCAGTCTCTCCTTGGCGAGGTCCAGCATGCTCGCCGTCATGTCCAGGCAGGTCAGCTCCACGTCGGGGTGCGATCGGAGGAGCAGCGCAGACACCGCCCCCGTGCCGCAGCCGACGTCGATCGCCCTGAGCTTGCGGCCCCGTAGCGGCCGCATGCATGCCATCATCGCCTCCAGCATCTCATCGTAACGGGGAATTATCTTCCTGATCCGCTCGTCGTATCCGTCCGATCCCACCGTGAAATTGGCCCTTATCTCCTCCATCTTCCTTTCCCTGTCCACTGCCAGCACCTTCCTGGCGAGGTCATCGCCCCATCTCCTATGGGTTTTTCGGGGACGACCCGACCGATAGAAAATTCTCTTTTCCATATCATTATCTCATTAGATATTAGTATTCCGAGCCCATACTCCGTCCTGCCCAGTTCAATCATGGGTCCTTGTTCAGAGGGATGGGAACGATCAGGAAACATGAGGTCAGGATCCTGGTAGCGACAAGCTTCGCTCTTATCGTCGTGCTGGCGGCAGCGATCGTCCACGGGTCCCCGGACCCGACGCCCAGCTTGACCCCCAGCACCCATGATGCCGTTGCCATGGAGGGGGTGGAGGTGTTCATCACCGGGCAAGCGGAGCGGACCTCGAGCGGTTACGCCGTACCAATGAAGATCACCAACGAACGGGACGAAGCGATAAGCATCAAGGACATGAGGATCATCGTCACCCTGACCGACCTCAGGAGCCTGAACGCCACCTGTCACGGTCCCGATCTCGTGGTGCCGGGCGATACCGAGCAGTTCCTGGTGCTGATCGACGATGTGAGCGACATCGAGATCTTCGTGATCGACCTGGTCCAGGGAGATTACTTTCTCCGGGCGGTGATGCCCGTGATCCCACCCTCAGTGGTCCTACCCGACGTCCCCCGGGTGGTCACTCCCGGCAACGGCGCCTCGACCCCGACGCAGAACGATACGCAGGCCACCGGCCCCAAGGGAACGGGCAAGAAGGAGCCAACGGTCGTCGCCCATCTCAACGAGGAGCTGCCCCTGCGGCCGGCCTACTACGACGGCAACCCTCCGTTCTTCGGCGCTCCTGTCTCCGGCCAGATCCTAGCCGGCGTGTCCGGCGGGGGCGATCCAACCGACATTGGCATATACGTCTACCTTCCAGGCCTGAAGGCCGATCAGGTGAGCATCGGGGCATCGTTCGCCGGGGGCATCAGGGTCCCGGTTCAGCTGGTCAGTGATGGTGCGTCCGGCTGCTACGGCCTGCTGATCGACGACCCCTCGATGACCGGGAACAACTGGACCTGGCACTACAGCGGCGATGGGCAGAGGTACCACAACATCTCGCTCACGGTGACGACCTATTCCCTCGGCACGCACGAGATGCGCATATATGCCTACGATGCCGGGACCGGCGCGAGGATATCCGAGGTCGAGGTCACGAGCTACACCGTCTACGGCTCGGGCGGCGAGTCCAGTCACCTAAGGATGTTCGACACCGAGATGGCGAGTGACATCAGCGACCCCTTCGCTCCAGGCGCGACGTACAACATCACCTTCACCGACACCTGCCGCTACGACGAGTACCACGGGACCGTCCGCTCAGTGTTCAAATGCCCCTATGCTGCCAATGTATGGCTGGTGGGTGACGATGGGAACGAAACGCCCCTCGCTCCGAACAGCTACGGCGAGTACGTGATCACCTGGACGCTCGAGGGCAAGGCTCACGACCTCCACCTCCGGGTGCAGCTAGGCGAAGAAGGCGGAAGCTATCCGCTATCGACTGGCCATTACTGGCTAGAGGATGTCCCCACCGGCATGGTCCTTTCCCAGGTCGGCAGCGATGGAGCAACGGGCACCACGTTCAGCGTTCGGGGTCCGGAGGCCGCCTGACGACCAGCATGATGGCGGCCATCCATGCCCCGCCCTGATGCTGAGGCTGTATCCGTCCTCACCGACCGGCCGGGACCTCGATCCGGGCGATGGAAGCGACGGTGTCCAGCGTCATCGGCCTTATGTCGGTGCACAGCTTCTTGGCCAGGACGAAGAACTCCTTGAACTCCTCGCTCTCCCTCCAGGCCTTCATGCTCTCCACGTCCTCCCACGGCCCGATGGTAACGAAACGCTGCGGGAACGTGCGCTCCCTCAGGAGATGAACGCCCATCGCACCCTGACGGTTCTTGCTCGTCCACTCCGCGAACGACCTCCAGGCCTCCACGAACTCGTCCTCGTTGCCCTTCTTGACGTCCCAAATGGCCATCGTGAAGAGGCTGCCTTCGGTGGTCATGTCCGATCCCTCGGTACTGGTTTGGAGGGGGAAGTATTTGAGAGGTCGCCGCACTCCTTCAAACGACGTGGAGGCCGATGATGAAGGCGAGGTCTACGCCCTCTTCTCCCGCTTCAGCCGCTCCTCCCAGTCGGCCGGGCGCTCCCGGAAGCCCCTCGAGCGCCAGTAGGCGATGTTGTTCGGGTTCCTCTGGTTCGAGCGGTCGTTGCGGTACTGCATGTACTTGTGGGTGCTCATGGGCCTCCCGGACTCGTCGGTCACCCTCAGGCCGGTGCACACCTTGGCGTCCGCCTTCAGCAAGGGTGCGGGATGTCCATGCAGGATCTTGCTGCTCCGCGCAAGGAGCTGCAGGACGTGGCAGTCGTAGCCGAACGACTCGCACTTGGAGACCAGGAACGCCGACAGGGAGTTCGCCTCCCCGACCACCTCAGCCTTCCTCTCGTGGTCGTGGATGTAGTCCAGCGCGATGGTGATGTCCTTGTCCCCGGTTACCAGGATCATGACCTCCGGGCAGTCGGGATCATGGAGACGGTCGACCAGGGCACAGTGCATGGACGGGTCGGTGAGGCTCTTGCCGAAGGAGAACGCGCCGGTCTTGCTATCGATGCGCTTGAAGGACTTGCTCTCCTGGAAGTAGAACCCGTTGAGCTCGTAGTCCTCCCTGGTCTTCTGCGACCTCCACATCGTTGCCTCGTCCAGGAACACCTTGGCCTCGGTGACCTCACCGATGGTCTGCGCATGCTCCATGAGCAGGCTGCCCACCCGCTCCAGTACGGTGTGGTCGCCCGAGGCGTACAGCCCCCTCTCCATGTTCGGTCCGTCAACGTAGATGCCGACGGTGGTCATCCGACATCGCCCCCCCTCAGCGCCCTAAGGATGCGGTCGTTCATCTCCTCCGGCCTCATGGCCGAGTCCACGAGCGCGAGGAGGATCCGGGGGATCGTGAAGGTGACGCTCTGCGTCCCCTCCAGCAGGTTAAGCAGCTGCTCGCTGAGCGCGTAGCTGTACTTGGCCAGCGATTCATAGTAGTCGAGGACGGTGATCTTGGCCACGATCTCCCGGGCCAGGTCCTCGGTGAGCTCCTCCCTCTCCGCCCTCGCGATCAGCGCGTGGACCTCCGCATCCAGGTCGTCGATGTCCGGCTGGGGGAAGTGCATCGGGTCGCGGTACAGCTGCCGGGACAGCGCCAGGAGCTTGGCGGCGAAGGCCAGGCCGATGGCGTGCATGGTGGCCTCCGAGACCGCCACGTCATCGACCACGAAGCGGCCGGTGTCCCTGTCGAGCCGGAGGTCGAAGCCCAGCACCGAGTAGTCCTGCTCCCCGCAGTCCACGTCGCTGAGGTTCACCGGGAAACGGACCTCGGACCGGATCCCGCTCAGCCTCATCAGCCTGGAGCGGAAGGCCGAGAGCCCCTCGGAGCTCATCGGCCTGGGGACGCCGGCGACGAGGCCGATGGCGGTCGGGTCCTCCAGCACCATGGACTCGATGCTCATCGCCTCCTGCAGGGTGATCTCGTCCTCGGCCGTCGTCCCGTGGACCTCGACGTAGCAGCCCTTTATCCTAGGGCTCCTCCTCTCGCTGACCAGCAGCTCCACCAGGTCGTAGTAGTCGGAGTTATCCGTCCTCACCAGTCCGAACGACCTCGAGGTGCGGTAGAGCCCGACGGTCAGGCTCTTCCGGGAGGGCGATATCTCCACATGGAACACCCCCTGCTCCGGGGACACGACCTCCCAGTAGTCCTCGATCACCTCCGGCGGGTGATAGAACTCGTTCTTGCCATGGATGTTGTTCAGCCGGAACAGGTTCTTCAGGAAGTACCTCGAATACTTCCTCAGGTCCGGCGAGATGTCCTCCTTCTCTAGCCTCACTCGCAGCACAGGCGGTGAGATCGCTCCCTCGGACGAGCCGCCAAGGTCATCGGATTCGACCTCGTCCTCGCCGGCCCGCTTCCTCCTCCAGTCGTCCAGCGAGCTCCTCAGCAGCCTCGCCTTCTCCTCGTCCATCGAGCAAGCGACGTCATCGAGGACCTCCGCCACCATCGGGGAGAGCAGGCGGCGCATGAGGTCGTCGCGGCTCTCACCGGTCTCCGCCATGACCTCCAGCATCCGGCAGAGGGTAGAGGTCCTCAAAGGCACGCTGCGCGAGGTCATCTGAGAGAAGCATTTGCGGAACACGGCCTCGCCGTTGAACTCCAATGTCCTCAGCAGGCGGGTGGTGTCCTCGTACCTCTCCGCCTTCCGGCTCTCCTCGATCAGGTCCATGACCCTCCTCCTGGGCAACAGGCGGATCACGTCACCGCACTGCACCGGGAAAAGGCCCTGGACGGAGGCAAGAATATCAGCATCGGCAGCCTGATGAACGGGTACCTCGCGGAAAGACATGCCTCGGACAATGGCTTCAGTCCATATGCCCTTTTCGTGCTCACAGGTCCACGGTCACGCAGTCCTTCTCCACGGTCACGGGGTACGAGCGGAGGTCGTGCGCCACCCCCTCCGCGCCGACCGGCCCCCGCACCACCTTCCCGTTGCGGACGTCGAAGCGGGCGGCATGCCGGGGGCACTCCACGATGTGATCCTCCAGCCGGCCCCTGGAGAGGTCAGCGAAGCCGTGTGAGCAAATGCCGTCCATGGCGTGGAACGTGCCGTCCACGTTGACCACCATCAACGTTCGGCCGAGGATCTCGACGCTGACCATCTTCCCGGGCGGGAGGTCGGAGGTAAGGCAGACCATCATCTTCATGGTGTCACCGTGTGCCTTATCGCAGCGCGGGTTACATCAATCCAGCGGTGAACCGGCAACGCTGAAATAGCTGCCGAGCGATTCCCGGGAGATGATAATAGACAGCCACGTCCACATCTGGCTGAGGGACCACCTGCCCGACTCCATGGTCCGGGCGTACCTCGAGCCTCTCAGGGCACTGAAGGACCTCTTTGACCTGGACATCGACGCCGAGAAGGTTTGGCCCGAATACGGCGTGGACGTGGACAAGGTGCTGGAGATGATGGCCGCGGGGTCGGTGGACCGCTCGGTGCTCTTGCCCATCGACTACAACCTCGTGGAGCAGGCCATCATCAACATCGAGGAGTACAACACATGGGTGTTCGAGAGCGCCGCCCCCTACCGCGACCGTGTGATACCGTTCGTTGGCATCGACCCCCAGCGGGGCGACCAGGCCATCGAGATCATGGAGAGGTTCGTGAAGCGTTACGATGCCAGGGGTGTGAAGGTATACCCGGCCACGGGATGGTATCCGAACGAGGAGCGCATCCGCGAGTTCTGGGCGCACGCCGATGATCTGGGCCTGATCGCGGTCACCCACGCCGGCGCGGCATGGGGGCCGCTCGAGGAGAAGTACAACCGGCCGTTGTTCTTCGACGAGGTCCTTGAGCGCTATCCGGACCTGAAGGTGGTGATCGCCCACCTCGGAGGCAAGTATCGTCATGAGACCTACGACCTGTGCGCGAGGCACTCCAACTGCTACACCGACATCTCCGCCCTCCAGGGCTGGCTGCCGTCGGACCCGGACACCTGCCTGGCACGCCTGAAGGAGGTGGCCGAGAAGGTTCCGGACCGCGCATCGTTCGGTACCGACTTCCCCCTTTTCGACCTCAGCTGCTCTTCGGCGACGTGGCTGACCTTCGTCAAGGACCGGCCGTGGGCCGACGAGGACATCAAGGCCAGGGTGCTGGGCGGCAACATGCAGCGCCTGCTGGGGCTCTGAGGCGGGAAAAGGGGTCTGCAGGAGGTGCCCAGAGCATCTCGCTCCGCGAGCGTCGGGACCGTCGGTCTTCCATGGAATGAGGGTGGAGCGGTCAGCTGCTGCTATGGACTCTCACAAGTTCAGCAGTCCGGTGACCACGAAGATCAGCAGGAAGCCGAGAAGGCTCATCACCAGGACCCCGAGCGGCGAGCTCTTCTCATGAGCCTCGGGAAGCAGGTCGCTGGCCCCAAGATATAGGAAGCCTCCGGCGAAGAACGGCAGAAGGAGGACCAGGACGTTCTCGGGGAATGCGAAGAACAATGTCGTCACCACCCCAAGGATGGGCGCTGCGGCATCCACGAGCAGCATCTTCAATGAGTCCCTTGAGCTGATGCCGCATCGCCGCATCAGGGTGACCGTGTTCAGTCCATCGGAGAAATCGTGGAAGATGACCGCGGCAGCGACTATCGATCCTACCTGCGCGCTGAACTGAAAGCCCACGCCGATGGCAAAGCCGTCCAGATAGGAATGGATGGACAGTTCCCCCGCCGCCACCCATCCGCCCAGCTGATGGTGCTTGTTGGGGCACTCTTTCCCCTCCCCGTGAGGATGGACGAAGATATAGCGCTCCAGAACGAGAAGGAAGATGAACCCCAGGGCGACGACGTACATGACCTGGATCAGCGGGCGGCCCTGCTCAACGGCCAGGTTCAACGACTCTGGCAGCAGGTCGAAGAGCGGGACGGCGATCAGAACGCCGGCTGCAAATGCCGTGATGACCTGATATCTCTCCAGGTACCGGAGGGCGATAAGGCCTCCTCCCATGGTAGAGACAAAGGTGATCATCGTGATCATGAGGGGAACGAGGTCCACAGTATCAGATTGGCAGGACAGTAAAAAGAACATTACATTGTCGCATGGGCTGCGGGCGAGGGTGCCGGCAGCGGTCGCGGCTCTCTGGTCATGAGCAGGGCATGTGACGATATCGTAATGGCGAGGCGTATGTCCTTTGCTCCTCCTGCCGATCGCTTTTCCCGACCGCCCGAGATCGAAGGTTCTGAACGGGCTCGTCCTTCAATACCATCACCACGCGACCTGCCAGAGGTGTCCATCAGATGAGATGTCTCCGCCCTTGGCAAGGGCCGGGCGTACGACCACCGCGCATCATTCGTGTCGCCCCATGGTCCCCCGGAGCCGATGTTAGGGCCTGTCCACAGCATCCGACGGCCCGCCCATCGCATGGATTTCGCAGTCGAAGGTCGCCCGGTCGAATTCCATCACCCGGCCGTCATGGTCGGACAGGTGCCCTTTTTATCACAAAAGTCATCACCTCGTCATGGCCGGTTTGGAAGCGGCGGAGATCCTTATCATCGGCGGACTGGCAATCGTCACGGGGTATTTTGCCAACCTCCTGTTCCGTCGCTACAAGGCACCGGACATCCTGATCCTGATGCTCCTCGGATGGGCGATCGGCTTCTGGGCCCTGGAATCCCTGGACGTTGACGTCGGCGGCCTGGTGAACGGCCTTATCCCCTTCGTCTCCCAGCTGGCGCTCGCGGTCATCATGTTCAACGGCGGCCTGGAGATCAGCCTTTTGGACGTCAAAAAGGTGGGCAGGGATGCCACATTACTAACGTTGACGATGTTCTCTCTCGTGGTCATCGGGCTGACCGGGTTCTTCCTCCTGATCGGCGTGCCCGTCCCCATGGCCATCCTCTGCGGCGTGGTGTTCGGCTCCACCTCCGCGCCGACGGTCATCCCCCTCATATCGAGCCTGGGATGCAGCACGCGCATCAAGACCGTCCTCATTCTTGAATCAGCGATCTCCGACGTGCTGGTCGTCGGGATAGGGACAGCCCTGGTCATCTACATGGCCGCCCCGGGCACCGACCCGATCGAGTCGGTGATGGGCCTGGTATCGTCCATCGTGATCGCCCTGCTGATCGGCCTGGTTCTGGGCATCCTCTGGATCAACTTCGCTCCGAAGCTGAGGATGTACCGCTACTTCTACATCCTCACTCTCGCCATGATCCTCCTTGTCTTCGGAGCATGCGAGTACATCGCCCCGAGCGGCGGGTCTGTCATCGCCGCTCTGGTGTTCGGTCTCGTTCTGGGCAACGCGCAACACATGCCGCACTTCCTCCACATCAGTAATGGCGGGGACGTGCTGGGCGAGGACTTCCATGTGCTGAACGAGGAGATGGCGTTCTTCATCAAGGTCTTCTTCTTCACCTTCCTGGGGATGTACGTCGCGACCCTCCACTTCGGACAGGAGCTGCTGGTCTACGGCCTGGCCGTGTTCCTGTTGCTCCTTGCGTTCAGGCAGGTGGCTGTGACGCTGATCAGCAAGCGGGAGAAGTGGGCAAGATCGGAGATCCTGGCGATCAGGACCATGTTCCCCCGGGGGCTGTGCACCATCGTCGTCGCCCTGCTGCCCTTCTCGTACGGAGTGGCGGACGGCATCACAAAGGACATGATGATGGGCATCGTGGCCATGGTCGTCATCGCCACTACTATCATGACATCGATCGGCGCCTTCCTGGTGGAGAGGCGGCTGCCAGAAGAAGAGGTCATCGAGCAAGAGGAAATAGCGGCGCCCCCGGTCCTGCTGGACCTGTGAGCCCGCCCGGAGCAAGGGGAATAAGGGAACCTTAGATCAGGAGATCATAGGGATCCGAGGCTCTCGCCCAACCGCCATTATCGTTATGATGTCAGCGTCCCCATCACGAAAGAAACCGGTCCGAAGCATGCTTGGCGACCCCTCCTGGTGCCATGTGCATATAGCGAGCACATGGCTAGAGCGAATCGGAAAGGTCCACCAATCTCTGGCCGTCAACCCTGAAAACGGTCCATTCGGACATGGGAACAGCGCCCATGCGTCGGTAGAAGGCGATGGCCGGCAAGTTTCGATCAAGGCACCACCACTCCAAGCGGCCGCAGCCCCTTTCCAGCGCGATCCTCGCGAGGCAGGCGAACATCGCCCTCCCACACCCCCTGCCGCGGCGCTCCTCGTCCACGAACAGGTCCTCGAGGTACAGGTTGGCCTTTCCCAGGAAGGTCGAGAAGTTGTGGAAGAAGAGCGCGAAGGCGACAGGCTTACCGTCCATCTCTCCGATGATCACTTCGGCCTGTTTCTTCACGAACAGTGATTCATGGAGTATCTCCTTGGTTGCCACAACCTCAGATGATAGTCTCTCGTACTCGGCGAGCCGCCTGATGAAGTCCAGTATCAGCTCGACGTCCCCCTCCTTCGCAGGGCGGACGGTGAATCCCGGGATCGTCGTCTCGAACATCCTGTCCATGTCCTACAGCTCGGTACAGATCAAGCTCATTCCAGCGGACGCCCCCAGGCGCCCCGGAAGAAGTTGTGACCGAGCGGCCTCCTCTCCGGCCGCACCGATTGCAGGGCTTTTTGCTTTTCGGAGAGCAGGCGATCGTCATCGCCCGGGTACCCGCAGATGATGAAGGTGATGACCACGTAATCGGACGGGATGCCCAGCACGACCCTCGTCATCACGGGGTCGAACCCGGCGATGGGGTGGGCTATCAGCCCAAGCTCTGTGGCCTGCAGAAGCATCTCGCCCACTGCCATCCCGCAGCCGAACTGGTAGTAGTCGCGGCCCTCGTTCAGCCGGCAGTCCTCCGATGGCTTGGCGGCGAGGACCATGATGAGCGGCGCCGCGGTCGCCCACACGTTGCCCCTGCTCAGGCACTCCTTGACCCTGGGGAGCGAGTCCCCGGAGCAGACGACCAGCCTCCACGGCTGGTTGTTGTTGCAGCTTGGCGTCAGTCGCATTGCATCTACGAGAAGATGGACGCTCTCTTCCTCCACTGGCCGGGGATCGAACACCCGCACGGCCCTGCGACGTTGAACCGCTTCCCTTACGTCCATGTTATCCTCTGACCCGGATAGGCGTTCGGAAAAGTTATGCCTATTTCCCTCGACCGTCGTACTTCGGTCCCTGCCAGCGCTATATCGGTGCAGGATCCGGGCTGTTATATGAAAGGCTAAACCTTTTATTGGAAAAGCCCTATCGAGGGTTTGCGGGCTCGTGGCTTAGCCTGGATATAGC
>CAYRPG010000047.1:0-1349 GCA_964426205.1 uncultured Methanomassiliicoccus sp.
ACGACCGTGCACGGAGCGTTCTTGATGACGTTCTCGCTCGTGCTGGTACCAAGCAGCTTGGCCACCCCGGTCTTCTCTCCAGGCGATCCTATGACCAGGACACTGGCCTTCAGCTTATTGGCCGCCAGAAGCAAGGTCTCGTGAGCCTCACCGGCCTCTAGAAGGGTCGCAATCGGCACGCCCAGGTCAGAGGCGATGATCTTCGCTCTTCCGAGCACTCTCATACCGTTCTTGATGCTCTTCTCCTTGTCCTCTTGTGACTTGGGGTTCACTATGTAGAGCATAAACAGGTTGGCCTGGAACGCCTTGGCATAGGCAAAGGCGAACTCGGCCGCCTTCTCAGAATGTGATCTGCCATCGTTCCCAACGACAATGTTCATAATTCGGCTCAAATTATTAGCCAAACCATATTTAAAAAGCAATATGACATAATCAGTCCTGATAGTCTAGATTCCTTGCTGGCTAGTTTCCCATAATGGTAGAATTGGACGATGAACGATGTTGCCGTTTGATCTCTTGATAGCATATCATCATTACAGTCTGCTAGAACTCTCACCTGTTGCCGATCAGGGCGGTCAGAGATCCTCTGCCCATCAATACCGCACATTATTGTCCGTTTAACATTTCCATCGTTCACTCCATTTCGGGAATCTTGATGGGAAGAATTAATCTCTCTTCGCGAATCTATCAATTATCTGAGTTGCTATGATCTCCAAGCCGCTCTCCAGGTTGAGGTCGTTCTACTCGACGTATCTGCCATTAGGCGACTTCCTAGGCGAGATGTTCTACGCCGTGTGGATGGTCGTCGTCTCCCTCGGTATCCTGGGAGGCACGGGTTTCGAGGGAGGGGCGATCACCTATGTCATCATCATCGCGTTCACGGTCAACATCGTCTGGGGATCGATCGATGGCCTGACCGTGATGCACTCGAACATCATAGAGCGGGTCCGGGACGAAAAGATAATCTATGGTCTGCAGACCAGGGGCGACGTTGAGGCCAGGAAGCTAGGGGCCGATGCCCTCTCCGAAGGCATCACCTCGGTCCTGAACCCGGCCGACCGGGAAAAGGTGCTCGACATGATCGCCTCCTCTGCGGCCATCGAGGATGACCCCGCCGAAAAGCCTCATCATCCCAGGAGGGAAGACTGGAACTATGCGCTCGGCATTCTGAGCATCGATGTGCTTCTGGTCATCCCGCTTGTAGCTCCGTTCCTGATATTCCCCGAACCGTTCCAGGCGCTCTTTTTTTCACGGCTAGTAGCAACCGCCATATTCGCAGTTCTCGGGGCCTTCTACGCAAAGCACTTGAACCGCCGCCGGTGGCTGGCAGCCCTTTTCCTCGGAACGCT
>CAYRPG010000047.1:1449-10424 GCA_964426205.1 uncultured Methanomassiliicoccus sp.
CGGTTATTCATTATCTTGCCTCCACCTCCATCGATCAGAAGTATATCGCTCCCTACCGCAGCGATATCCCGATGCTCCTCGAGGAACCTGACCTGCCTTTCGAAGCGCCTTTCGTCACATACATCGTCCCCGTCCATCCTGGCGATGTACCTTCCACGGATCTTTGACAACGCAAGGTTAAGAGAACGGATGAAGCCAAGCCTTTCCTGATTGCAAATGTGCAATATACGCGCATCAGCGAACGATGATATAATCTCCAGGCTTTCAGCGCTTGTCCCGTGCTCGCTTACGATGATGAGCTCGAAGTCTCGATATGATTGCCCGAGGATGCTCTGGACGGCCTCTTCCAGGTACTTCTCACCGTTGAAGACGGCCAGCACCACGGACACTGTCGGGCCGCTCATCTCTCACCGTCCACCGCTCGCTTCGTGGCCGTCACCTGACCTTCACCGAATCCGCGAATGCAAAAACGTCCTCGAACCTCTTCTTATATGTGTGCTCTCTAAGGACCCGTTCGCATCCCCGCCTGGCGACCTCGCGCAGTTTTGTATCGTTCCCCAGATATTGCTTTATCTGCCTCGCAGCGTCCGAGGGGTCCTCGTACGTCGCGATCTCCTCTCCGGGGACATAGTACCGCTCAAGGCCTTCGACGTTCTGGGTCAACAATAATGCACCGCATCCGGGGGCCTCGAAATCACGTCCCTTGATCTGGTACTTGTCCCCCTTGCTGGCAAATGAGATGTTCAGAGCCATCTTGCTCTTGTTATATATTCGCACGAGATCGGTCTGAGTGATCCTGCCCGATCCTCCCCAGCCCTCGCCGAACGTGGCGACCTTGATCCCCTCGGCAGCAAGCTCATCGACGAACCTCTGCCTCTGACCATAGTTCCTTCCAATGAACGATACATCATAAGGCCGGTCAAGGCCCAGGTCACGGTAGAGGAAGTGATTGCACGCCCACTGGGTGAGCATCACGTTGCTCGAGCCGGCGGCCATCCTTTTGTTATACCCCTCCTTGTCGGTCGTAGCGACCACATCGAACAGCTCCCATACGGGCCTGGATTCCTCATACCTCCAATGATCGTCCGCGAGCCATACGATCGTCTTGGTGGGTAGCTCGCGGGAGGCGTCCTGCCAAACGGCGTGGTCGACCCAGTCGTGATAGTGGAAATAGAACAGATAGTCCGGTTGATAATAGAACAGAGCTTCACGAAGAGCCTCGTTCATCTTGTCAGGGCCATATGTCTGTTTGATCCTGTCGTAGTCGAAGTAGATGAGGTTGAGGTCCATATTGGCCAGGGTGTGGTAGAAGTTGTGGTGCTCGAAGCTCAGCCCGGTTCGCTTGTTCCCATAGTCGTATCTGATGCCGACATAGAGAACGGTCTTCTTTCCTGGAGCGATCCTTTTTTCCAGCTCCTCGTTCACTAGAACCTCGGTCGACTTCTCATCGATCGCGTTCTCTACCCGGTCCAGGATGCGATGGGCAGCCCGGAACGCAGTCCCCTTTGCCGAAAGATACAGGTCCCTCACAGGGCGGTCCCTCCGCATCTCATCGAACGGTACGGGCATTCGCCCACCAAGCCGTCGTCACCATGTGCCATCTCTGCTGTCACGTGAGGGCCTCATATGCCTGCCCGGCGTCCTCGTTCGATGCGATATCCGGTCGTTGCAGCATCACCGGATGGGTGGCCGAAGCGCCACATGAAGCCGCAATCAGGGCCAGGCCCGGCAATGTTGTGCAATATTCGATAGAGTATATGAAATGGAGCAGATGAGATGTCCACGGGCCCCACATCTTCATCCGGTTTAAGAGGAGGGTCCGTTAGAGCCTACCAGATAATGAACCGACCTGGCGTCCCGATCTATGGATAGGTATGAGAGATCATGCCTTTCATGAACGAGGTCCCGAAAGGACCATCTCCCTCATCGCCCCTCGATAGGGTCCGGCATGGAAACATAAATAAAAATGCGCAGCAGATACTGCTACTATGCGCGGTGGTGGATAGAAAATGACCAACGAGAGCGGTGCACCAGGTCAGGGCCCGGTAGGCCAGCCACAGTACAGGCCATGCCCGAAATGCGGAACGATGAACATGATGATCGCGACCCACTGCATAGGTTGTGGTGAGTACCTGCCGCCCCCGCCCGGTTACCCCACGAACCTGCCGAGCATACCGCAGCAGAAGGAGGGACTGTCCGTGCCGGTCATCCTGCTCATAATCTCGATCGTCCTGCTGGTGGCAATGGGCGCGCTCTTCCTGCTCCTCGTCGCTGTCTAGGCCTAGAAGCCATGTTGGGAAGGGGGGCCGTCTAGCCTCGGTGGAGCAGCCTCCCTCCCTTCTCCGAGCGGGTGGAGGGAGCGGATCAAGTAGCACCGCCCCGGCCACGAAGAACGTTGCCGTTATCTGACGACATGTCCGAGCGGATCATTCACGCTCCCCTCCGATCCCCCTCTGCCATCCCCTCTCAGGGATGCTGCTCCGGGCTCCACACCAGTGCCATCAGCTTCGTGGACACGTTGGTCTTGGCCGGCTTGATGAAGACCGTCTCCAGCTTCTCGGTCAGGGGGTCGGCCCTTGCCCCGAGCGCCCGCATCTCCGCCTGGAAGTCCTCGTCAAGCTTCTTCCTCATCTGCTGCAGAGCATCCAGGTTCTCCTCGGCGTACTCGACGTCCGCCTTCTCCTTTTCTGTCCTGCCGATGTCCCGAGCGGTCCTGCTGGCCATCGAGCCCGTCTTCCGTCCGACCATGGCACCGAGGATGGACGAGCCCAGCGAGACCGCGGACTGGTACTTCTGCCTCTTGGCCTGGTCCATCTCCTTCTCCCTTGCGATCTGGGCCTTGCGGATCCTCTCGTCAAGGGCCGCGTACTTCGGAGCATACTTCTGCTTCAGCTTGTCCAGGTTCTGGTCGGTCATCTCCCTGGCCGCCAGCTGCATGCGTATCCTGAAGTCGGCCTCCTTCTCCCCCGGTCTCGAGAGCTGTTCCATGCTCGGACTGAAGAGCAGGTCCATGGACTGGCTGCTCGCCAGCCAGGCGTTGAGGTCCTTCTGCCATGCGGCATAGCTCTTGGCCTTCGTGGCCGCGGCCGGCAGGTTCTCGAACCTCGCCCCTTCCAGCGGCGCCGCTGACAGCTGCGAGAGCGGAACATCGGTCTGCTTCGATGCCCCCCAGTCCAGAGCGATGGGGCCGTCGGTGAGGGCGGTCAGAAAGCTCAGCTCCCGGGTCTCGTCCACCTTCCGCTTCGCATCTGTGAACCGGACCTGGGAGACCCCGAGGACCATCGGACGATAAGCCACGGGAGCCCTGGTCCTGTCGGCCGGGGGCAGGAAGTATTGAGGGACCTCGGGGGGCAGCACCGGCCTCTGGGGGGCCAGTACCGCCGGGCTCGCGGGCGCCTGCGCCCCCGCAGCCGGAGCCGCCGGAGCGGCCGGGGAGGCGGCCGCCCTTGCCACCTGCTTCACGGGGTCCATGAGCACCTTGATCTGGTCCCTGGTGAGCGGTCCACGCAGGTACGACATCGCCCATCTGGTCTGGAAGACCGAGGGAGCGTCATCGTTGACGTTGTGCATGAGGAACACCCGGTTCCCGAGCCCCGCGATCAACTGGTCCATCTGCGTGCGGTCGAAGCGCTTCCCCGATCCGGCCGACGCCCCCTCCAGTGCGTCCAGTATGCGGACCTTGTCTCTGTCGGTCTGCAGCCTTCCGATGAACCACGTGCCGGTGTTGGAAAGTCCCTTGTAATCAAGGTCCACCGGGTTCTGGGTGACCAGCGTGACCCCCAGCCCGAACGCTCTGGCCTGCTTCATGAGCGTCAGCAACGGCAGCTTCGACGGAGGGTTGGCCACCGGGGGCAGGTAACCGAACACCTCGTCTATGTACAGGATGGCCCTCAGGCTCGTGGTGCCCGACTGGGAGCGCATC
The DNA here is from genome assembly GCA_964426205.1 of uncultured Methanomassiliicoccus sp. Taxonomy (GTDB): domain Archaea; phylum Thermoplasmatota; class Thermoplasmata; order Methanomassiliicoccales; family Methanomassiliicoccaceae; genus UBA6. Next base: position 5,372 of record CAYRPG010000047.1, read on the forward strand.
CATCCGACGACATGGTTCAGCAGCATCGACACGAAGAACATGCGCTCCGCGTCGCTCAGGTGCGCTATGGAGAATATCGACAACCTAGGTTTCCCCGCCGGAGTATAGAGAAAGCTGCCGATGTCGAGGGGTTCGCCCTCCAGCCACAGGCGGAAGCCGGGAGCGGCGAGCAGGTTGTTGAGCTTCATGGCCAGGTCGAACCTGTCCTTGGACGGATAGAACGACTCAAGTTCCAGTACCCCGACCTGCTTCACCGGTGGGGTCTGGATGCCCCGGATGAGCGATGCCAGGTCGAGCGCCGCACCCTTTCTCCACGACTCCGATAGTATGGTCGACAGCAGGATGTGTTCCCTCGATCGGACAGGGTCCGCTTCGATGCCGATGAGCCCCAACAGGCTGGTGACGGTGGTGTTGACCCGTTCCTGCAGCAGCTCCTCGTCAGCTATCACCTCGAGAGGGGGAGCCGAGAACGAGCGGAGCACCGAAACCGGTATCCCCGCGTTGCTGCCCGGGGTGTAGATGGACATGTCGCACGCCTCCCGCAGCCTTGCGATCCGGGCGCCGTCCTCACCCCACGTGGCCAGCCCCGCCTTCCAGGTCTCGGCCTGCTTCGCAGCATAGTCATCGACGGACAGACCCTTCTTCTGGGCATCCTCGGCGTTGACCCATGGAAGGAAGTCTTCCTTGCGCAGCTGTGGGAAGGTCAGCATCAGGTTGGTCATGTCCCCCTTAGGGTCGATGACGATCGCCGGCACGCCGTCCAGTGCCGCCTCTTCCAGCAGGGAGATGCACAGCCCCGTCTTCCCGCTGCCGGTCATCCCCACGCACACCGCATGGGTCACCAGGTCCTTCGCATCATATAGAAAAGGCTCTTCCTTCACCGTCTTGCTGGCAAGGTCATAGCTGCGGCCCAGATAGAAGACCCCTAGCTTCTCGAAATCCTGCATGGCAATGCTCCCTTATCAGAACATTATCGTCTTGATTGATAATAGACTGTTCTCCATCGAGAGATCAAGTCTGGACCCCGAGGGATGACACCGCGGCGCGGATCACCCTCTTGATGAAAAGGCCCCGGTCCGCACCCGGAACGGGATGCGGTCGGGCCCACGGCCATCAGGCAGCATCAAGTTCCCATCAGTTCTTCTTTCTCCTGACGAGCCAGACCATGCCGCCGATGGTAACGATCGCCACGATGGCGATGCCTGCTAGGACCAGCGGCTGCCCCAGGATGTCGCCGATGAACCCGCCGACGCTCGAGCCGCTCTTGCCCACCGTGAAGTCGTACTCGCCCCTTATGGTCGTGCCGTTTGTATCGGTCGCCTTGACGACCAGTCTGTGATCGCCGTCGCCCAGTCCGGTGAACGAGAGCGACGTGGTGGTCGCCGAGACCACTACCGGCTCTCCCCCGTCCAGGGAGTACTCGAGCTTGGCGATGGCCGAGCCGGAGGCCACGGTGAAGCCGATCGTCACGTTCCCGTCGCTGAATTTGTTGCTCCCGTCCTGGAACACGATGCCCGCGGAGCCGTTCTCGATCGAGAGCTCGTAGCTCTTCGTCAGCTCGGTGTTGCCCGCGAGGTCCGTGGCAAAGTACTCGATAACATGTTTGCCACTGGTGGCCAGGCCGACGCTCGCGGCGTAGTCCATCCACGCCCCTCCATCGACCCGGTACGAGATCCGGTCGACGCCGGAGGCGGCGTCACTGCTTGTGATGTTGAAGGAGACCGCGCCGGAATAGTTGCCATCTTTGCCGTCACCATTGATGGAGATGACCGACACCGGTGCCGTGGTATCGACGACGGTGGACTCGTCCGCGGCGTTCCGCCTCTCCTCGACCACGTCCTTGCCGTCCACGCCGACGCTGAAGAACTGATAGGTTCCGTCCTGCGGCGCCACGAACATTATCGGGAACACCGAGAAGGTACCGCCGTAATTCTCCGGCGTGGTGTACTTGGTCCAGTTCACCTGGCCGGCCATGCGATAATACAGGTAGGCGTACTTCAGCCCGACCTGGGGGTCGTTGTCGACGATGTTCACAGGGAACGAGCGGTTGTTCTCGTAGACGGGGAGGGAATCTACCGAGGTCACCAGCGGAACGTCCGGTGCCGGGCCCGTGCCGACGACACTGATGTCGTCGAGGAAGACCCCCTCTTTCATGCCGCCGTTCACGACGGTGATGCCCTGGGCGGAGAACGCATCGGAAGCGTCGCCGCCCTCCGGAGCGATGGTGCCGGACACGAACTCGAAGCCGACCATGGTGACGTCGTTCGGTACGGTGACCGAGACCTGCGTCCAGGTCTTGGCAGTGGCCTGCTCGTAGGTGTCCGTCCAAAGAACGTGCTTCACCTTGCCGTCTCCAGTCCCGGTGTAATAGATGGCGTTGAGGAAGTCATAGCCCACCGGTTCGTTGGTATCGGGCTGTTTCGCGTCCGATCTCCCAGTATCGGAGTAGAACCAGAAGGTCATCGTCACCGTGTTGTAGTACTTGGCCCCGGTGACCGGCTTCCTTATGATGGAGTCCTGGTTCGTGTCGTATCTGAGGACGTAATTGGTCTGGGACACGGACTCGGGCAGGCTCGTGAGGTTCACGTTCCATGGCTGGTGCCCGGTCGAGTTGAGGTAATGCGAGTTGATCCCGTTCCTGGCGCAGTATATGGAGCGCATTCCGGAATGGACCTCATGCATCTGTCGGCACCACCAGTCCTGTCCTGAGATGGGATCGTTGTTGGCGTCGTAGCGCTCCCAGCGGGCGTCCCATTCTTCGAAGGTCGCTTCCTCGGCCCCTTCCTCGATGAAGGTATGGGTACCGGGAGTTATGCCCGCCGAAAGAACGGAAGGCAATGAGGTCGCGATCATGAACATGCACAGGATCAGAGCGAAAGCAACGCTCAACCTTTCTCGCATCACGGGACTTCTATTAACAATAGTATATCTAAAACCTAACGGGCCTGGTATCTACAAATGGGAAACATTAACCATGGTTAAGACATAGATGGGACAATTATGCGCCGTTAAGAACATCGTGCTTCACTCCTGCCCCTCGAACCGCCGAGGTGCGGACGGTTATCGCATCGCACGATCGATGGTAAAAAATTATTAGGGCATGCTGCACATACTCGCAGTGGGTAGGCACATGGCCGAGAAAAAAGGAAAGTTCGAGTTCGACGACAAGCTGAAGGAAGGAGCGAAGAAGGTTGGAAGCGAACTTAAGGAGACCGGTGGCGAGGTAAAGAAGGACCTCTCCGAGCTCGGCTCCAAGGTCAAGGGGAAACTGAAGAAGTAAAACAACGCGATCGACCCTGCATCCGTTCTTCGATCCTCTTTTTCTCTTTTTCTTTTGAACTATTCGTTTCTGCATTTGGACCATCACGTTACCCGTTCCCCGTGAAGAGGACATCATCAGCTCCGGCCGGAGGCAGCGCATACGCGATAAGGGCGACCATGGGCGCTGCCTGGACGGCAATGGTGAGCCCGTTCCCGCCGACCTCCTGCATGCGAGGGGGCCAGTCGGCACGTGATCGTCACCGAGTGCCCACACCAGGTCATGAAGTAGATGGAGGGGCAGAGCACGGCACGAGGAGAGCGGTCGCCGCCATCGGCAACGTCTCGAAGGTCCATGAGCTCATATCGACCGATACCGTCACCGCATGCACGAACACGCCTCGGGATCGAGAGCAGCGAGGACCGCCATAGCTATGGCCGTGAACGGAAGGATGCTGGCGACGAACAGGTCCCGGTCGGGGCGACCGGTTCAGGTAGAGCCGGGCCCGGTGCAGGTCTCGATACCGTTCCTGATGCTCGTCCCCGCGATCGCCACCTTCCTCCGAGCGATAGGTCGGGGCGGAACAATCTGTCGCGACCGATGCCTGGACCAAAAGGATAATAGATTGATAACGGTTCACACGCTCCCATGGTCTCGAAGCGTGTTCTGTCGATCAAGCCCTCTGGTATCCGTGAGATTTTCGAGATGGCCACCGTGGACGCCATAAATCTGGGGCTGGGAGAACTGGACTTCGAGCCGCCCAAGGAGGCCAGGGAAGCTTACAAGGAGGCCCTGGACCAGGACCATAACCGCTACGGTCCGACAAAGGGCATCGATGCCCTCCGCAGCAAGGTCGCCACCAAGGTCCAGAGGTACCGGAAGGACATGACCCTCAACAACGTCGTGATCACCGCCTCCGGCACCCAGGCCGCTATGGCCGCCTTCCAGACGCTGTTCGAAAGTGGGGACGAGGTGCTGATACCCGAGCCCGGCTTCGTGCTGTATGAGCCGGACACGCTGATGGCCGATGCCACCCCGATATCATATCCGCTCACCTACGAGGACCACTTCCAGCCAGACATAGAGGCCATCAAGGAGAGCATCACACCGCGTACGAAGGGCATCGTGGTCAACTCGCCGTCCAACCCTACCGGCTCTGTGCTCACCCTGGAGAACTTCAGGGCACTGAAGGACATCGCCCAGGACCACGACCTGTGGGTCATCTCCGACGAGGTGTATGAGGATTTCATCTACAGCGGCACCCACCACTCCTTCAACGAGATCATCGAGCGGGCCGTCGTCCTGAACTCGTTCTCCAAGTCCTTCGCCGTTCCAGGCTGGAGGATCGGCTACCTGACCGCCCCGCTGGAGCTGGTCAATCATCTGTCCAACATGCAGTACCACATGGTGGCCTGCCCGCCGACACCGCCCCAGTTCGCCCTGGCCAAGGTCTTCGAGGTCCAGGAGAAGTTCGTCAGGACCGTGGTCCCGATCTTCAAGAGCCGCAGGAAGGCCATGATCGACGGCCTCAACGACATCAAGGGCTTCCACTGCCACATGCCGGAAGGGGCCTTCTACGCGTTCCCGTCGTACAAGCAGAATATATCGTCCCGTGACCTCGCCCACAAGCTCGTCGCGAACGGCGTCATATGCGCCCCGGGCACCGCCTTCGGTGAGAAGGGGGAGAACCACCTGAGGTTCTCCTATGCCGCTTCCGAGGAGAACATCACCAACGGACTGGCGATCGTCAAGAAGGTCGTCGAAGCCCTCTGATCCCGGCCTGGCTTGAAAGAG
>CAYRPG010000048.1:0-10299 GCA_964426205.1 uncultured Methanomassiliicoccus sp.
TCGCCGTCGTGCCCGAGGACCTCCTCCTTCGGCGGGAGGGCGCATGGCGGGCTGGGAGCCTCTTCGCCGTAATGCGCTCTCCACTTCTCGCACAGCCATGCCTGCAGGGTGCGGACGTCGGCCTCGCTCATGTGCCTGAACCGGCCCTGAAGCTGCAGGTACTCGGTCACCGGGGTCATGGTCTTCGGCTTGTACGTCACCCGGGGAACGCCGTTCTCGACCTCATACAGCGTCCACATGCCGGTGTCGACCGCGAGGCGGTTGATGCTCACGCCCTTGGACGGCTCGATCCTCCACCCCGGTATGCACGGTGTGAGGCAGTGCAGGAACCTGAACCCCCTGGTCTCCTTGGCCTTCTGGACCTTGCGCACGAAGTCGGTGAAGTGCGCCACCGACAGGGTCGCGACGTACGGCACGTCGTGGTCGGCCACGATGCGGGCGATGTCCTTCTTGAAGCGGCGGTTGCCCTTGATCTCGAGGCCGACCGGCGTTGTCGTCGTCCAGGCCCCGAAGGGCGTGGCGCTGCTCCTCTGGATGCCGGTGTTCATGTACGCCTCGTTGTCCAGGCAGACGTAGATGACGTCCTCGTTCCTCTCCGCAGCGCCGGAGAGCGCCTGCAGGCCGATATCGAAGGTCCCCCCGTCTCCGGCCATGCCCACCACATTGGCGTCGATGTGCCTGCGCCGCAGCGCGGCCTTGATCCCGGTGGTCACGGCCCCGGTGTTCTCGAAGGCGGTGAACAGGTACGGCACCTTCCACGACGAGTGGGGGTAGAGCGCTCCGAAGACCACCAGGCAGGAGGCGGGCACGTACACCACGGTGTTCGGCCCGAGCATCTTGGCGATGTTCTTCGCCGTGGCCGCGTAGCCGCAGCCGGGGCACGCGCCGTGGCCGTGGGTCAGCATGTCCTCCCGGGGAACGTCCTTCATGCTCGTCATCCTGTTCATCATTCCATATCCCCCCTGAGGGCATGCCAGGTGCAGTCCCTGACCTTATTCCCGCGGGCACTGCGCTCCACGATGTCGTACATGTGCCGCACCATCTCGAAGGTGATATCGCGTCCGCCGATCCCGGCGACGTGATCGGTGATGGTGATCCCGCTCCCGTACAGCGCGTTCCTGGCCTCGGTGAACACCGGGCCGTATCCATTGAACGCGGCGGAGCGGTCGAAGGTCCCCAGGGCCTTGAGGTTCAGCGTCGCCTGCCTCAGCTCCTGCCCCGGGAACGGGCGCATGAACCTCAGCTTGATCAGCCCGGCCCTCTTCCCCTCCGACCTGAGCTGGTCGACGACCTCGCGCGCGATGCCGGCCCACGTGCCCAGGCCGGCGAGGGCGAACTCGGCATCGTCCATGCGGTAGCTCTCGAAAAGGCCGCCGTACCGCCGCCCGGTCAGGGCGGCGAACTCCTCATCGGCCTCGGCGATCACGGTCCTGGATGCCTCCACTGCCCGGTCCTGCTGATACCGCATCTCGGTGGCGAACTCCGGCGGGGTCACCGGGTTCGTCATGATCGGGTCCTTGGGGTCCAGGACGTTCAGGGGATTGAACCTCGGCAGGAAGCGGTCGACCACCGCCTGCTCCGGTATGTCCACCCCCTCCACCACGTGCGACAGGATGAACCCGTCCAGACAGACCATGATGGGCAGCATGACCCGCCGGTCCTCCGCTATGCGGAAGGCCTGGATGGTCATGTCCAGCGCTTCCTGGTTGTCCTCCACGTACACCTGCAGCCAACCGCTCTCCCTCACCGGCAGCGAGTCGTTGTGCTCCACCCATATGCCGGAGGCCGCGCCCAGGCTGCGGTTGGCGATCGCCATCACGACCGGCAGCCGGGTCGGGGCGGCGGCGAACAGCATCTCGTACATGAGGGCCAGGCCTTGCGAGGAGGTCGCGGTGAACGTCCGCACGCCGCCGGCCGAGGCGCCGATGGCCACTGACATGACCGAGTGCTCGCTCTCCGCCAGCACGAAATCGGCGTCCATCAGGCCGTCGTTGATGAACTCGGAGATCTGCTCGATGATGACCGTCTGCGGCGTGATCGGAAAGCCAGGCACCACCTCCGCGCGGGAGAGCATCGCTCCGTAGGCAACGGCCTGATCGCCGGTGATCGTCCTCACTGCCATGTGTCGCGCGCCCCCTGCATCATATCGATCGCATCCACCGGACAGATGTCCGCGCAGATGCCACAGCCCTTGCAGTACTCCAGCTCCCATCGCATGTAGTCGTCGTCCTGGCGCACGATGGCGGCGTCCGGGCAGGACCACCAGCACCTCAGGCACTTGATGCATTTGTCCTTCTTGTACCGCGGCGTGGACCACTTCCACTGGCCGGTGCGGTGCTGGTTCGTGGACCCCGGCCCCACCTCCTCGCCGTCGTGGATCGTCGCCCTCAGCGAGGTGCCGATGGGGATCTCGTCCCAGACCGGCAGCCATCCCCTCTCCTTGGCGTACTCCCGGTGGCCGACCGACCGCCCCTTCGTGGTGACGTCGTAAGCCCTCCTGGCCGCCTCGGCGTTGAGCATTCCGGCCCTCCTGCCCAGCTTGCTCCCGAAGCGGTCCTCGATCGCTTCCACGATAGCGTCCAGGGGGACCGCGTCCCATATCTTAGCGACAGCTCCCAGCATGGCGGTGTTGACGACGGGCACCTTGAGCGTCTCCAGCGCGATGGACAAGGCGTCCACGGTCCCGCACTCGGCGTCCACGCCCGCTCCCAGGTCCACGTCCTCCGGCCTCTGGGCGGTGTTCATCACCACCTTTCCGCCAGACCTCAGACCGGCGGCCAGGTGCTCCGTCTCCACCAGGGAGGCGTCCATGATCACGAGCAGGTGCGGCTCGTACACCTGGCTCTTCGTCCTTATCCTCGAGGTGCTGATGCGGGCGTACGCCTCGACCGGGGCGCCCCTGCGCTCCGCACCGAAATAGGGGAACGCCTGTGCCTGGAAGCCTATGCGCACCGCCGCATCGGCCAGGGTCTGCGCTGCCATCACCGCTCCCTGTCCGCCCCGCCCGTGGAACCTGATCTCGTACATGCTATGGACACTGAAGTGATGTAAAAGGATAATAAAGTGGCCCGAGCGGGCCGTTGGGGTTCAGAGGACCTCACGGAACGAGGTGCCTGGCGCGCCACATACCGAGCATCGGTCCGGTGCCTCGCCCTCCTCGATGTTGCCGCATACAGGACAGACGTACAGCTTCTTGGCAGGGAGGTCCTTCTTGCCGTTCACGGAATCGGAGGCCGCCTTGTAGAGCGCCTCATGTATCTTCTCCACTTCGTTGGCAAAGGTGAACGAGCGTACCGCGTCCGCGTTCCCTTCCTTCTTCGCCTGCTCGATGAAGCCAGGGTACATCGAGGTGTGCTCGTAGTTCTCCCCGCTGATCGCTTCCTTCAGGTTCTCCGCCGTGGTCCTCACGCCCTTCATCACCCTGAGGTGCGCGAGTGCGTGGATGGTCTCCGCTTCCGCCGCGGCCCGGAACAGCTTGGCCACCTGGGCGTAGCCGTCCTGCTGGGCCTTCTGGGCGAACGCGAGGTACTTGCGGTTGGCCTGTGATTCCCCTGCGAATGCCTCCTTGAGGTTCTCCTTGGTATCGGACATAATATCTGGCCGCTACCACGGAGCGAGGAATATTTTATGCTTGGCCCGAAATGTTACCTCTTCCTGCGCTTTGCAGGCTTTGCGTCGATGAGGTCCACCCAGTCGGAGTGGGCCTCGATCTCACCCCTGGCGACCTTGCCGTAGATGTCCTTCAGCTCGGCCGTGACCGGCCCCGGGACCTCCTTCCCGATAGGTATTCCGTCGATCGAGCGCACCGGGTGCAGCTCGGCGGCCGTGCCGGTCAGGAAGACCTCCTCGGCGATCAGGATCTCGCCGCGAGTGATGCTCCTCTCCACGACCTCGTAGCCCTTCTCCTTCGCGAGCTTGATGACCGCGTCACGGGTGATGCCCTCCAGGATGCCCTCCGACAGGCCGGGGGTGATGAGCTTGCCGTGGCGGACCATGAACACGTTCTCGGCCGAGGCCTCCGCCACCGAGCCGTTGTGGTTCAGCATGAGCGCCTCGTCCGCCCCCTGCCGCATCGCCTCGCGCTTGGCGATGATCGAGCTGACATAGTTGCCGCAGACCTTGGCGGTGAGAGACGTCGCCAGGTTGGACGGCCTCTCCCACGAGGAAGTGATCAGGGAGGCTCCTGGAGCCCCTCCGCGGATGTACGCGCCCATGTGGATCGTCATCACGGCAACGTGCGTCGGCACGTTCACCGCGCTCAGCCCGAGCTCGCCGTTCTCACCATAGTAGGCGAGCGGTCGGATGTAATCTGCCTGCGGTCCATTGGCGCGGCAGACCGTCTTCACCGCTTCGCACAGCTCGTCCAGGGAATACTGGACATCGAGCTGCATGAACCTAGCGGAGTCCAGGAACCGGGACATGTGGTCTCTCAGGCGGAAGACCGCCCTTCCCTTCTTGGTATCGTAGGCCCTCAGGCCCTCATAGACGCCCCATCCGTAGTGCAGGCCGTACGCGAGGGGGGAGATCCTCACATCGCCGAATTCGACAAGACTCCCATCAAACCAGATCTTATCATCGATATCTTTCTTCATCCCGACACCATGATGGTATCGTTTAGGAATCCAATTTATAAAAAATAAGTGGCGTGACTATTGAGGCGGAGGAGGCACCTGCTCCGCCTGTAGCACGCGTTTGAGGAACTGCCTGGTGCGTTCGCTGTTGGGTTTGCTAAAGATAATGTCGGGGTCACCTTCCTCCGTCACCTGGCCCTGGTCGAGGAAGACCACCCTATCGGCGACGTCCCTGGCGAATCCCATCTCGTGGGTGACCACGACCATCGTCATACCCATGTATGCCAGCTTCTTCATGACCTCCAGGACCTCGCCGATGAGCTCCGGATCTAGCGCGGAGGTCGGCTCGTCGAATAACAGCACCTTGGGATGCATGGCGAAGGCGCGAGCGATCGCGACGCGCTGCTGCTGTCCTCCCGAGAGCTCGCCTGGATATGCGTCCGCCTTCTCCCTCAGCCCGACCTTGTCCAGGGCCTCGAGAGCCAGGCTGTCGGCCTCCTCCTTGCCCAACCTCTTGACCTGCCTCAGGGGGAGCGATATGTTCTTCCTTGCAGTTAGGTGCATGAAGAGGTTGAAGCTCTGGAACACCATTGTCATCTGCGAGCGGACGAGATCGATGTCGATGTCCTTCCCTATTATGCTGTGGCCATCGAATAAGATATCACCTGAGTCCGGCTCGTTGAGCCTGTTTATGCACCTAAGAAGGGTGCTCTTCCCGCCACCGGAAGGACCGATGATCGCCACGACCTCACCGGGCATGACCTTTAGGGAGATGCCTTTGAGGACCTGGTTCTCACCGAAGTTCTTCTGGATGTCTCTCATTTCTATCAAAGGAGTGGTCATATGTTCATTCAACCCCCATGTAACCAGGAATGCGGAACCTGCGCTCTACCACCCTCATTATATTGGAGGTGAAGGTGGTGAGGGTGAAGTATATCAGTGCCACGAACAGGAAGGTGGTAATAGGGTCAAAATCGATAGTGATGATCTTGGTGCTTAGCCAGGTAATCTCCATTGCTCCTATGGCATAGGCAAGGGAGGAATCCTTGATGACCGTGACGTACTCGTTGGTCATGGGCGGGATGATGAGCCTGAAACCTTGGGGCAGGATGACATGACGCATGGCCTGGATGTACGACATCCCGGATGACCTGGCCGCCTCCATCTGACCGCGGGGGATTGATTGTATCCCGCCACGAATGATCTCGGCCTGGTAAGCACCGCTGTTCAGGCCCAGCGCGAGCGTCGCGGCGATGGCGGCATCGTTGATGGTAGGGACGTAGATCGCGAGAGCAAAGTACATGAAAAATATCTGGATAAGCAGGGGCACGCCCCTCAGTATCTCGACATACACGGTCGCGATACCGTTTATGATGAAGTTGTGAGATATGCGGCCGAGTCCGACGACCACACCAATGCTGAATCCCATGACGATAGCAATGATGCTGATGAGAAGCGTCTTCCCGATAGCTGGAATCCATCTGTCAATGTAGTTGGAATTGACCGGTTGCTGTAGCGCCACAACGAACGCGATGATGATCGTGATCAAAAGAAAGATCTTGCTCAGCGTGTTCTTGTGCTGTATCGCTTTTTCTTTCAAGTCCATTTTCAGGCCTGCCTATTTCATAAAAACTAAGAAGGGGTTTAGGTCGAGGGCGCTCAGCTCAATCCCCACTTTTCTCTTAGCTTTTCCATCTCGCCGTTCTCTATCATAGTGGTGATGACCCTGTCGATGATCTCCTTCAAATCGGTGGCCTCCTTGTTGAGGGCAACGCCGTATGGTTCATAGCTGGGGATTATAGCGGAGACCTTGAGCGCGCCGTTGGACTCACCAGCATACTTCTCGGCGGTCGGCTTGTCGATGATGAAGACCTGGGATTGCCCGATCTGCACGTCCTGGACGCATCCAGCAATGGTCGGAAGGCTCTTGACCTTGTTGGCAGGGAAGAGGCCAGTGTCGACGAGCACCTTCTGGACCCATATCTCAGAGGTTGTCCCGGTGTTGACCACGATGCTGCTGGCGCTCTTCAGATCATCTACAGAGTTGAGGGAGTTGTCACCCGTCCGAACCAGCATTCCGAAGCCGGCCTCGGCCATGTAGTAGGGGGTGCTGAACATGACCGACTTGTTCCTCTCGTCGGTGATGGTCATACCAGAAAGGCTCATGTCAATCTGCTTGTTATTAAGGCTGGCCGGGATGGTGTTGAAGGCCACATCACGAATCTCAAGAGTCAATGGAACTCCAAGCTCTGCAGAAACGTTCTCGGTGATGCGGTTGGCCAGGTCGATGTCGAATCCGATATAGGTGCCGTTGGTGGGGTCATAGGATTCGAATGGTATGAAGGTCGCCTCGGTGGCCATGATGATCTTACCCTGCGACTTGATCTTCTCCAGGGCGGTCTGCTCCTTGGCATTCAAGGAGCCACTGAGGACGACCACGGCGACCAAGGCCACGACGATAACGACCGCTACAGTCGCTATAAGCCATTTTTTACTACTCTTTTTCTTTAAGGGTGAGGGCGCTGTGCCGCCCGCGGAATCCGACATGCTCGCTGCGATATGATTACCACTAAATAAACATGCATCGACATCTGGGTCTTATATCGGACAAAAAGGGCTATGTGTGTATTTCGTATTAATTGAATATATTTCGTGATTTCAAATGCAGAATTACCTAATAAAGGATTCTCTGGTACCCTCCTACGAGATATCGTAAATAAAGGACACGCAGTAATTTTGTCGAAACGGGAGAAAAAATACTGGACGTAAAGAGAATCCCATTTTATAAACTGCACCGGTCGAGTAATGAGGCATCGGATTCAGGTCGGTTATAAATCCTCGCTTCCTAATGAGGGAGGGATGATGGGAGAGAAGAAGCAGCTGATACGGAGCAAGGCGCCGTTGCGGATAAGCTTCGCGGGCGGCGGCACCGACGTGCCACCATACTGCGACGAGCAGGGAGGCGCGGTCCTCAACTCCACGATCGATCGGTACGCCTACTGCACCATCTCTCCCCGCAAGGACAACGAGATAACCATACGCTCGCTGGACTATGGCCTCGTGGAGAAGTGGCGGGCGAGCGGGGACATGTTCGTCTACGACGGCAACCTGGACCTCATAAAGGCGGTGCTGAACCACTTCGAGGTGGACCGCGGCTTCGATATGTTCCTTCACTGCGACGCCCCGCCCGGTTCGGGCCTGGGCTCCTCGTCCACGGTCATCGTCTCGATCATCGGGGCGATGGCGGAGTGGCTGAACGAACCGCTGTCCCAATACGACATCGCCGGCCTGGCGTACCACCTGGAGAGGAAGGAGCTGGGACTGGCGGGAGGAAAGCAGGACCAGTACGCGTCTGTTTTCGGAGGGTTCAACTTCATGGAGTTCAGGGCCAAGGACACCATCGTGACCCCCCTGAGAGTGAAGACCGACATACTCAACGAGCTCCACTACCAACTGCTCCTAGGAAATACCGGGAAGACGAGGGACTCGGCGAACATCATCAAGAGCCAGACCGCTGGCTACGTTCATAGGGACGAGCAGGTAGTGGAGGCGCTGGAGCGGACCAAGCAGCTGGCCAAGGAGATGAAGGACGCCCTACTGTGCGGCGAGATCCGACGCATGGGCGAGCTGATGAACGAGTCCTGGGAGAGCAAGAAGAAGTTCACCTCCAAGATCTCCAACGAGCGCATCGACCTGATCTACGACACGGCGTTGGCCAACGGGGCGGTGGGCGGCAAGATCTCCGGAGCGGGCGGCGGCGGCTTCATGTTCTTCATATGCGAGTACGACCGCAAGCACAACGTGGCCAACGAGCTGGCCAAGCTGGGCGTGGACATCGTCACCTATAACTTCGACAAGTACGGGCTGCAGACCTGGAGGTACGCTGATGGCCCTTCTCATTGAGAACGAGCTCTCCGAGTCCTCGTCGGTCATCGCGTCCATCGACCCCGCGCAGGTCGAAGCTATCGCCGACGCCATGGTCGCATCGCTGCGCAACGGCGGCAAGATCATATTCTTCGGGAACGGAGGAAGCGCCGCCGACGCCATGCACCTGGCCGCCGAGCTCTCAGGGCGCTACCTCATGGAGCGCCCGGCCATGAACGGCATCGCGCTGACCTCCCTATCGTCGATCACCGGCATCGGGAACGATTACGGGTACGACCGGGTGTTCGTTAGGCAGCTGGAGGCCTGCGCCAGGGAGGGCGACGTGGCCGTCGGTCTGAGCACCAGCGGCACGTCGAAGAACGTGATCGTCGCTCTCGCCCGGGCAAGGGAGCTCGGGCTGGTCACCGCCTCCTTCACCGGCACGGGCGGCACCATCAAGGACATGGTTGACCACCCGCTGATCGTTCCATCCACCAGGACCCCTCGCGTCCAGGAGGCGTACCTGTGCGCCGGGCACATCATATGCGGTCTCGTGGAGAGGGGCATGTTCGGCCGGAAGGCGGTGTTCATAGATCGTGACGACACTATCGCCCAGGACGTGCCGTACTGCTCCAGGCCCGAGGACCTGAGGATCTTTCCGGGGGTCGGCAGATCGATACGCAAGCTCAACGAGGCCGGGTACCTGGCCGTGCTGGTGACCAACCAGTCGGGCATCGGCCGGGGATACTTTGACGAGGAGACCCTCGGCCGCATCCACGACAAGCTAAAAGCGGACCTGGCGGCCGACGGGGCGAAGCTGGACGCAATATTCTACTGCCCCCACCGCCCGGACGAGGGATGCGGGTGCCGGAAGCCCGCCACCGGCATGCTCGAACAGGCGGTAAGGGACCTGGGGATCGATGTACGGTCATCGTACGTCATCGGGGACAGCGGGAACGACGTGGCGATGGGGCAGAAGGTCGGCTGCAAGTGCATCCAGGTGTCCGAGGACATGGATTTCAACGGAGCGGTGAGAGCGATCCTCGATGCGGAGCGGTAGGGCGCCCCCTTCTGCGAGATTACTGCCGATACCATCAGCTCGAAAGGTTCTTGGTCGAGTCCACGGGGCTCCATACCATCTTGTCCCCCTTGTCCAGGGCGACGTACAGGCGAGCGTACGCACGGCAATACGCCTCCATGATCATGGCCGCCGCCATGAGCAGGGGCGAGAAGCGCTCGTCCCGAACGAGATCGATGAAGGATGAGAACACCAACCGGGGGTCCTGGGTAGGTATATCGAAGCTGAACTTTCGCTTCATGTACCCCTCGCCGATGTTCACCCTGGTGCGCTGCTTGATGAAGTCCCTGACGGTCGCCGGACCCTTGTTCCGGACGATGGCCTCCGGGGCGTACACCGAGCGGTAGCCGCGCTTCTCCACCTCCATCCTGATTATGTCCTCGTCCGACTGCAGGTCCGTCGGCAACTGGATGTGGATGTTGCGGAACGCGATAAGCTCCCCGATCTTAGGATAGTGCAGCGAAAGATGATGGTGCATCCCCCAAAGCATGTGCACTGCAAAGCCCGGTACGGTGTCCTTCGGGTTCACCGGGACCGGGTGGCCGCCGGCCATGCCTACCTTGGGGTCGTCGAACTGCTCCAGGAGCCTCTGCAGCGCCCCCTCCGTGAGGACGTTGTCAGCATTGACCAGCACGAGGATGTCCCCCCTGGCCTGGGACATGAAGAGGTTGACCGCGGAGTTCTTGCCCTCCCTCTTGGCCTGGGGGACGAGGCGAACGATAGAGTTCTCATCCTCATAGCGCCTCACAACATCATCGGTACCGTCGGTGCTGCCGCTGGAGACGA
>CAYRPG010000049.1:0-8251 GCA_964426205.1 uncultured Methanomassiliicoccus sp.
ATCTCCAGCATCTCCTCGAGCCTCTCGCTCATGTAGCCGTAGGCGTCGTAGACTCCCTTGTTGTAGAACTCCGGGGCGATCTTCTCGGTGATGAAGTTCAGGAGCAACCCTGCTGCCAGGTCCCCGATGTCCTCTCCTCTCTCGTTCCGGAAGTACTTCTTGATCTCGGAGACCATGACGTCCCGCTTCTCCTTGCTCAGCGAAAGCTTCTCGTCCTTCCTCATCGCGAACGGATACGTGCGAAGATAGCTTAAGCGTCGCTGCACCACGAACCAGCACCACGACGCCTCGGCTCGGACAACGCCGGGTCGGGCGGCGGCATGTGGACGTTAGTGCCCAGGGCCTGAGCGGTTAGCGTGCTCACGGGCCTTCGGGCCCTTCCGCCATCTCCGCGGCGCGGAACACCGAGCGCTCCTTCCACCGGCTGTACGCCACGTATCCGATGAAGGCCGCGATCGCCCCGACTATGATGGCCACGTCCCATCCGTCCAGGCTCTCCGCGAACCTGATCCAGTACTCCCCGAGAAAATAGCCGGCGGTGACCAGTACGGTGTTCCATACCGTCGCCCCGAGGAAGGTGAACAGGGCGAACCTCTTGACGTCCATTCTGGTTATTCCGGCCGGGAAGGAGATGATCGAGCGGATACCGGGGACCGAGTGGCCGATAAGGACGCCATAGTTGCCCCACTTGGCGAACCAGGCATCGGCCTTGGAAAGGCCGTCCCTGCCGAGCCCGAGGTACCGGCCGTAACGGTCCAGGAACGGCCTGCCCAGCCGCCTGCCGATGAAGTAGGCGATGGTGGACCCCGCCGCCGCGCCGATGGAGCCGACGATGATGACCGGCACGAAGCTCAACCCGCCGGTCGTGGTCAGATACCCGGCGAAGGGCATGATGAGCTCGCTGGGTATGGGCGTGAAGATGCTCTCGATGAACATGGCCAGAAAGATGCCCAGGTAGCCGGACGAGGTTATCAGGGAGAGGATCCAGTCGGTTATCAGCTCAATAAGGTTCATCGAACACCTTGACGACCCCTCTCTTTAGAGAGGCACGGCATAAAGAGCTTTCGCCGCCAATGCGACCATGTGCACTGTCGCAACCATCTTGAACCGGGTGCCCCTTACACTCTCGTTCCCTATGGTCGATTTCCGTCCCTTCCGCGGCGTGCTGCCGCACCTGAGCAGGGGCGAGGACATCGCCGAGCGCGTGTCCCCGCCGTACGATATCATCTCCGCAGAGGAGCAGGCCAAGCTGCAGGCCAGGCCGTACAACATCACCCGGATCACCCTGGGCGCGGTCGACGGCCGGTACGACCAGGCGGCCGATCTCCTGGAATCGTGGCTCTCTTCCGGGAAGCTGCTCCAGGACAGGGAGGATTGCTACTATCTCTATCGCCAGGGGTTCAAGGACGGCGAGCGATGGCTCACCCGCAACGGCATCATCGGCGTGCTCCGCTCCGAGGGCTACGAGGCGGGGAACATCATCCCCCATGAGGAGACCTTCCCCAAGGTCAAGGAGGACCGCCTGAACCTTTTGAGGTCCACGGCGACCCACTGCGAGTCCATATTCGGGCTCTACGACCGCTCCGAGGTGGACATGGATGCCGTGGAGAAGAACGCCACCAGGCTGTTCGAGTGCACCGACGTCTCGGGGACGAGGCACCAGCTGTACCGCATCTCCGACCGCAAGGACGTGGACGACATCCAGAGGATTATGTCCGGCAAGAAGGTCCTCATCGCCGACGGCCACCACCGGTACGAGACGTCGTACAAGTACGCGCAGGAGAACCCCGGGGACCAGCGCAAGGGATACGTGCTGTGCACCATGGTGTCCTCCCAGGACACCGGCATGTTCGTACGGCCGACCCACCGGCTGATAAGGAACCTCAGGTTCCAGGAGTCCGAGCTGCTGGACGCCATGGCGAAGCACTTCTCCGTGCGCCAGGTCAAGGACGCCGCGGCCGCCTTGGAGATCATGAACGCGGCCACCGTGCCGACCTTCGGCCTGCTGTTCCCCAGCGGCCGGGCGGTGGTGGCGGAGCTCTCCGCGCCTGCCGGCGACATCCTGTGGTCCGTGGACACCTACGTCTGCCAGGAGATCATCCTAAAGGGCATCCTTTACGCCATGCCCAAGGGCAACGAGCTGGAGATCGACTACGACCACGATGCCGCATCGGTGGAGAAGAAGGTGCGGTCGGGCAAGGGCGACCTTGCCATCCTGGTCCGCGCGCCGACGCTGGACATGACCTGGAAGGTGGCCCAGAGCGGCCGCAAGATGCCGAAGAAGACGACCTACTTCTGGCCGAAGATATGGTCCGGGTTCGTCCTGTACCGGATGAGGTAGGAAGTCGACG
The DNA here is from genome assembly GCA_964426205.1 of uncultured Methanomassiliicoccus sp. Lineage (GTDB taxonomy): Archaea > Thermoplasmatota > Thermoplasmata > Methanomassiliicoccales > Methanomassiliicoccaceae > UBA6. The sequence goes on from CAYRPG010000049.1 coordinate 2,352, forward strand.
AGCGCGCGGGTCGTCACCGCGCCTCTCATCATGTTTCGCTCGGGACTAGAGGTACTGTTCCTCGTCCTCCTCGTCCCGCTCCTTCCTTCCCTGCTTGGAGGCCCGCCTCTGCAGGTTCTCCATTCCCCTCATCGAGCGGTACTGGGGCCTCTTCATCTTCTTCCCCCGGCGCCCGAAGAAGTACAGCACCACGACGATCAGCACCGCGCCTATGGCGGCGATGATGCCGTAGATCGCGAGCGGGTTCGTCGGTGACACCGAGACCGAGCCGAGGGAGAGGGTCTGACCGGGCTGCAGGCTCACCGTCACGGTCTTGCTGTCATAGCCCAGCTTGCTCAGCGTGAGGTTGTGCTGCCCGGCGCGGGCCTGGGCTGTGAACTCCCCGGCGGCGTTGGTGGTCACGTGCTCGCCATTGTCCAGGGACACCTTCACCCCGGACAGCGGGTTGCCGTTGTTATCGGTGACGATGCCAGAGATGGTGCCCATGTCGGTGGTGGTGAAGCTCCAGCTTTCCTGGATGGTGTTCCCCACCCCGTCCATCGCGCTCAGCGTCACTTTGTACGTCGTGCCGTACGCGAGCTTCGAGGCGGGGGTGAACGTCAGGAGATTGCCGTCCCAGCTCATGGTGCCCGGGACGCCGTCGACGGTCAGGCTGGTCGCCTGGGCGTCCATGGCCTTGGAGAAGTTGACCTGGACGACCGTGTCCACCGCCTCCTGGGCACCGGTCGGGCCCTTGCTGACGATGGACGGCCTGACCGTGTCCACAAGGAACGTCGTCTCATCGACCGCGGTGCTGTTGGCGATGTCGTACGCCACGATCCTGACGGTGTGGTAGCCGTCGGCGAAGTTGGTGTTGAAGTGGTTCTCCTCCGGCACCGCTGTCGTCACCCTCGCCCCGTCCACCCAGATCTGGTACCCGACGAGGTTGTTCCCCGCGTCCGAGCCGGTCCAGACCACGGTGATGTCACCGTGGTTGAACCCGGCACCGTTCACTGGATAGGTGATGTTGACCGTAGGGATGGTGGTGTCCACGCTGAACGCCACCACCGCGGTGGAGGTCCTCCCGCCCCAGGCATGGGCCACGACGGTCACGTTGTGATGCCCGTTGGTCACGTTCTGGAACGTGTTCGACGCCTGGCCGGCAGGAATGGGGGTGATCCACGGCTCGGAGTCCATGCGGACATCGAAGTATGTTATCCCGACCTTGCTGGACGCCTGCCAGCTGACGGAGACATCTGAGGTGTTCAGCCAGCTGTTGCTCTTCGGGGAGATGATCCTCAGCACGGGGGCGGTGGTATCGACATAGAAGGTCACCGAGTCCTCGGCGCTGTCCCCGAAGTCGTTCATGGCCCTCACCGTGACGGTGTGCCGCCCGTCGGAGAGGCCGGTGATGTTCATCTCCTGGAGGCTCGTCGTCCTGGGGGCGGTCTCGCTGTCGACGTAGACCTCATAAATGCCGATGGCGTGGGCCGTGTCCACCGCGGTCCACGTCACGAGGACGTACGGTGTCTGAACATACTCGTTCTGCTGCGGAGCGTTGATCTCCAGGGTCAGCGTCCCGGCCGCCCCCGCCGTCCCTGCCGACGTGAAGAGCGCAGCCGCTACGCTGAAGACCACAAGCATTGCTACCAGTATCGCTGCCGAACGTCCCATCCCGATCCCATCCCAAGCAATTGGACGGGCCAGAATCCCATTACAAAGTTATATAATTAATCAACAAGGAAAAGGGAATGTGGAGCCACTGGAGGGAATTGAACCCTCGACCTACGCCTTACCAAGGCGTCGCTATACCACTAAGCCACAGTGGCGGATGGAGACCATCAATTCGCTTGTCGTTAATATAGGTTTCGTCATTTTCCGGGACGGCTGGAGGTCACCCGGCCATGGGGGTCGAGATGATGCCCAGCGATTCGTAGCTGTAGACCTCGATGTTGCCCCTTCCCCGCTTGCTCACGCGGTCGACCGCCTCGAAGTACGCCTCGTTGGGGACGATGACCACCACGTAGAGGCCGTCCTCGGCCACCTCGTTATACTCATCGACGGCGCCGCTCCTCGACCAGCTGATGTCCGATTCCACGAACTCAGCTCCGATGGCGCCCTCCTCGGTGAGCACAGTGATGACACCATAGTTGTCCGGGGCGATCAACTCGTAATCCGTCTCCAGCTCCGGCTCGTCCTCCTCCAGCTGATCTATCCTCTGCAGTATGACATCCTCGACGTCGATCAACGACCCACGTCACATACTTCTGAATATATCTACCCTCTTTGCCACCCTTCAGGGGTGCCTGAGGGGTCCCGGCCAGGCTTGAAGAGGTGGACGAAGCTCAGGGTCTCGCTGAGCCGTTCGGTCCTGAACGGCCGGTACCCCAGGCTCCTGTAGAACGGGCGGGTGACCTCGTGGTCCTCCCGGGTGTAGAGCTCGAAGCGCTCGGCGTCGACGAACAGGCGCTCCACCTCGCCCATCAGCCGGCGGCCGATCCCCTGTCTCCAGTGGTCCGGTCGCACCACCAGGCGGCTGATGCGGCAGACGTTCCCGTCCATTTTCGCCCTGACGGAGCCGACGATCTCCCCTCCCTGGACGTACTCGAGGATCACCGAGCTCTCGAACTCCTCCCGCAGCTCCTCGAGGGTCTGGGACATGGGCTTGATGCTCATGTCCCCCACGTGCTCCGCCTCCTCCTGGAAGGCCAGGCGCTGGAGCTCGAGTAGCGTGGGCAGGTCCTGGACGGTCGCCCGGGCGATCATGCACCGCAAGAAAGCGCCCAGATGGATAAACGTTGCCACTGGACCAGATGGACCTCGCAAAGCTTATCTTTGTACAATGGTAGATGGGGAGCGATGAAGGAAGAAATGAGCGCGTTCGACGTCCTGGCCATGGTCGGGGAGATGCGGTCCCTGGTGGGCGGCTACCTCGACAAGGTCTTCCACTGGGACGTGAAGAACGTCCTCCTGAGGATCAACACCCCTGGGGAGGGCAAGAAGGAGCTGGTGCTGCAGGACATGCGCTGGCTGTACATCGCGCCGGAGAAGCCGGAGACGCCGGACATGCCCTCCCAGTTCGCTGTCAACCTCCGCAAGTACCTCACCAACACCCGCATCGTCGCGGTCCACCAGCAGGAGTTCGACCGCATCGTGGTGATCGAACTGGAGAAGGGGCCGAACCAGTACCAGCTGGTCATAGAGCTCTTCGGCGACGGCAACCTGGTGCTGGTGTCGGGAGGGAAGATACTCAACTCCGTGCACTCGAGGAAGTGGCGCCACCGCGAGGTGCGGCCAGGCCTCGAGTACTCGTTCCCGCCCTCACGGTTCAACCCCCTGGAGATGACCGAAGAGTCGTTCCGCAAGGCCTTCCTGGCCTCGACCTCCGACGCGGTGAGGACGCTGGCCACGGCCATCAACATCGGTGGTCAGTACGCGGAGGAGGCGTGCGTCCGCGCCGGCGTGGACAAGGACCGCAAGGCCAAGAGTCTCTCCCCCGACGAGATAGGCAAGCTGTACGAGGCGCTGACGCTGCTCCTCAAGGAGGCCGCCGGCGCCCCCCGGGCCCGCGAGGTCCTGGAGAACGGAAAGCCGGTGGACGTGACCCCGGTGCCGCTGATCCAGTACGCGGACCGCGAGGCCAGGGAGCACGGGACCTTCTCGGACGCCATACACAACTATGTACTGGAGCGCGTTCCGGCGGAAGGGGAGAAGGAGGACCCCGAGGTCCAGCGCCTGGGGCGCCAGCTGGCCATGCAGCGGGCGGCGGTCGAGGCGCAGCTGGCCGAGGCGAGGAGCTACGCGGAGCAGGCCGAGGCCATCTACTCCGACTACATGGGCACCGACACCCTGCTCAAGAAGCTGGGGTCGGCGGCCGAGGGCCTGAACTGGGAGCGCACCAGGGAGGCGCTCTCCTCGATACCGGGCATCAGCAAGGTCGACCCAGAGGGGCACAGGGTCACCGCGCTCGTCGCCGGCAAGGAGGTCACCCTCGACTACACGCTGGGGGTCGAGGGCAACGCCAACGCCCTGTACCAGCGGGGGAAGGAGGCGAAGGACAAGATGCAGGGGGCGCAGGAGGCCCTCGCGGAAACGGAGAAGCGCCTCGCCCAGAAGGTCAAGGAGGGCGAGAGCCGCAAGCGCGCGGAGAAGCACACCGCCCGAAAGACCAAGGAGTTCTGGTTCGAGCGGTACAAGTGGTTCCTGACCTCCGGTGGTCACCTCGTGCTCGGGGGCAGGGACGCCCACAGCAACGACCAGCTGGTCAAGAAGCACCTGAAGCCGACGGAGCGCTTCGCTCACGCCGATGTGCACGGTGCTCCGAGCGTCGTGGTGCTTGACGGCGCCAACGCCACCGAGGACGAGATGATCGAGGCCTGCACCTTCGCCCTCGCCCACTCCAAAGCGTGGATGGCCGGGGCGTCCGAAGGAACGGCTTACTGGGTCCTGCCGGACCAGGTCAGCAAGATGGCCCAGGCCGGCGAGTTCGTTCCCCGGGGCGCGTTCGTCATCCGCGGGAGGAGGAACTACGAGTACCACCTGCCGCTGATGCTCGCTGTCGGGGAGATCTCCTACGAAGGGGAGCGCAAGATCATGTGCGGGCCCCTGGGGGCGGTGCAGGCGAGCTCCATGAAGTACGTCGTGATCGAACCGGGGAAGAAGGTCAGGACGAAGGCGTCGGCCGTGCTGGCCAAGATGTTCGACGTGCCGGAGGAGGAGATCGCTCGGATACTGCCGCCCGGGGAGGTCGACATCTCCCGGACGGAGGGCATCGAGGAGGAGCCGGAGGAGATCGATCAGTCCGAGTAGCGCTTGAGCGCCCGGCACAGCGCGAAGTGCACCCACAGATCGACGTCCTTGCCGATGTTCTTCAAGTAGGTCAGCCTCCAGGAGCCGTCCTCCCGCTGCCGCTCGCGGAACCACTCGATAGCCCTGGCCACCGGAGGGCGATCCGCGGGAACACCTATGGCAGAAAGGGAATCAAGAGAGGATATCAGGTCGGTGAACCAGAATGGATAGGTGAACCTGGTCCAATAATCGGCTGTCCGCCGATCTGGATAGCGATCTGAGTGAAAGAACCGGGTGGCCAGCCAGTACCCGGCAGCCCGGACCTCGTCATTATGGCGGTAGCGCTTGCTGGCGGCCAGGGCTCGCAGCACGACCCCGGTGACCATGTGGGACGACGGCTTGCTCCGATCTGGCCGCACCGGCCCGGGGCCAGAAGGCCGGGGAGCGTAGAACTTCCATCCCACGGTGCGGAGGGGCACCGCCCACCCCCCGTCGTCCTGCCGCATCGAGAGCAGCCAATCCAGCCCCTTATCCACCCGGGGATCGTTCCCCAGCCCGGCGTGGACCATGATCTCGAGGACGCCGGCGGTGTAGTTGGGAGAGTACTCCTTCCCGTAGATGCCCCGGATGTCGCCCTCGTCGGTCTGCAGGCCGAGCAGGTACTCCGCTCCGAAGGCCACTGCCGGATGAGAGGAATCGAGGCCGTACATCTCCACCAGCTCTCCGAGCTGCCGGTAGGTCTCAAGGTACTCGTAGTTCATCCACTCGTCCGCCCTCCGACCGGGGTAGCGCCACAAGCCGTCAGCCTGCTGCTTCCGCAGGATGCGCTTTACCGCCGGCAAGTCTAGGATGGGCATGTAGTCGGCCGGCCGATCGTCCAGCTCGTGGGCGGTCCTCAGCCTGACGGCCAGGTTCCTCGAGCTCAGCAGCCAGGGCAGAGGGTCATGGTCCAATCCGAAGCGGGACATCGGGTCTCGACGGTTTTCTTAAAAGATAAGCGCTTCGAAGGGGGGTGAACGAGAAGCGCCCGAGCCGGGATTCGAACCCGGGTCTAAAGATCCGCAATCTCTTAGGATATCCAAGCTACCCCACTCGGGCATTCCCCTGTAACAGTTCCCCCTTTAATTCTTTTT
>CAYRPG010000050.1:0-2333 GCA_964426205.1 uncultured Methanomassiliicoccus sp.
AAAAAGGGGGAAGGGGAGGCCGAGAGGCCTCATCTCAGCACAGGGTTTCAGTCGAAGGCGTTCTGGGGCGGGTCCGGGACGTTGTAGTTGGCCGGTACCGGTTCCAGGTACTGGAAGCTCATCACGCTCGACCACGCCGGACCGGTGGAGGAGAAGCTTCCAGCGCCGGTGGAATCGGCGATGGCCAGGTACCCCGAGTACTCCGCGTATCCCCAGTACTCCTCGCCGGTGGCCTCGTTGCGGAAGGCGAGATACTGGATGGACAGATGCCAGGTGATCGGCTGGTAGGCCTCATCATCGCCGTCATGGTCGCTGTAGTAGTGCACCTTGATCAGGTAGGTCCCGTAAAGCGGAGCGTACTGCCCATAGCTGCTGGGATCAGGGAGCATGCTGTCATCGGTGGCATAGTAGTGCTCAGGTCCGTAGCCTCTCGTGTTGTCGAAGTCCAGGTACGGGGTGGTGCCGGTCATGCCCTTGTTGGAATAGTAGATGTGCCTGCCCACGGTACCGTTGATCATCGGCTCCTGTATGTGCAGATCGACATCGCTGTCGGACTGCCCCCAGGTGAGGGTCATGGTCAGCGCAGCGGCCGAAGCGGTGCTCTTGATGCGGTCCCTCAGGAACCCTGCCCAGTTGGTGAATGTGTTGTCATCGGTGGCCAGGACGACCACGTCGTTCGTACCCTGAAATAGGGGTACCTCCACAGTGAACGCCCCGGTCGTCGGATCGATGGCAGCCTGGAACATCTGGCCGCTGACCAGGACCAGGGTCGAGGTTACGTTCCCCCGCCCTCCCGAGATGGTCCCGGTTATGGTGACCTTATTGGAGGCCGTGTCCCGCACCCCGTCCCTGTTGCTGTCGACCGGCGTGGTCCCGATGGGGTCGGTGCCCTCATCGGTCAGCTTTACCTCTGGGAAGATGGAACTGTCGCTGAACCTCTTCTTGGCCATGTCGTACAGGCCCTGGTAGGCATTGTTGGGGCTGAACACTTTGGCGCTGGCGTGATAGAAGACGTTGAACTGCAGCGGGTTGGCGGCGTTGAGCCCGGACTTGAAGATCCTGCTGAACCCGTTGCTGTAGTTGAACGGGATCTGCTGCTGGTCGGTGCCGGCCGATGTCCCGGGGTTGTTGGGATCATACACATCGAACCGTCCGTCGGCATACCGGTAGGCGAGTATGGCATGTCCGCCCTGGGCGTAGGTGCCGTCGGTGTACCGGGTCATGAGGCCGATGAGCTGCGGTTCTCGCGAGACCAGCATCCCGTGGATGATGCTCACCCCCACCTGTTTGGACGACAGGTTGGTCTGCTCCGCCTGGGTCAGCGAGCTGTAGATGCCGGCGGTCCCCATCTGGGCCCTGGTCGCCAACTGGATGGCGGTGGCGTCATCTCTCCACTCGTTGATGTTGCCCTCGCGGTAGCTCTGGTAGAGCCCCGCTCCCTTCCCCTCCTTGTGGTAGGTGAAGAACCACTTGGCGTATGAGGTCATGCCCAGGCACGCCCCTCCCGACTCCAGATAGGAGCCATAGTTGGGGATGAACCACCCATCGTTCTTCGGCCTGAATCCGGTGTCCACGCTCAGCGAGGAGTTCAGGTCCTCGAAGACCGAGAGGGCGAGCTCGACCGCTACGAACCTGGAGAAGGTCCCAGCTTGGAAGGAGAGGGTGTTGGCGTTGAGGTCCTGTCCCGCGAAGCCCGTGGGCTCCAGGGAGCCATTGAGGGCATCGAACTGGTAGAACCGCACCCCCTGCTCGTAGCTCCTCACCATCGAAGGGTCGTAGGGCAGGGTGACCTTGACCATGCGGTCGAACATCTTGTAGGTGTTCCAGGACGCGGACCCGGAGGTCTCGATGCTGATCATCTTGCTCGCGATCGATGCGCCCTGGGGCAGCCCCTTCACGGCCGAGGTGTCCACCTCGGCGTAGGATACCCGGAAGGCGATGTTCTCCCTGGCCGCTCCGTTCGGCGCATCGATCCTCAGGCCATTGAGCACGCCCGAGGGGGCGATGATGCTGCCCCCCGCGGGAGTAACCGTCCCGCTGGTCACCTGGGTGTACGAGCCCGTCGGCAGTATCCAGTCGATCTTCTCATGGTCAGGGGCATCCTCCACCGCCATGCCACTTCCCCCATCGCCCCACTCCCACGCGAGGAAGGAGAACAGTCCGGCCGTTACCACTGCCGCGGCGACGAAGATCGCGATGGTCATGATCAGGGGCTTGGCCCGCCTCGGCGCTCTCGGTCCGGGGCGGAAGCGGGCCTGGGGTGTCGTCTGCTGATAGGCCCTAGGGTCTGGCTGCCAGAGCTGACCGGTCCCTGGAGGCACCTGTTGTCGATT
>CAYRPG010000050.1:2433-8155 GCA_964426205.1 uncultured Methanomassiliicoccus sp.
GGGCCGTTCTGAAGGCCGAGGATAGAAAATGGGACGACGGGATTGAAATGGAAGAGACCAGGCTGCTTCTCGACATTACCTTCCTGACCGCTATCGCAGGCATATGCTCCATCCTGCTGGTGAAGCTGAAGTTCCCGGCCATCATCGGGTATCTGGTGGCAGGGATCCTACTCGGCCCCACCATGCTTCCCGACCTGTGGGTGGACGACACCACCGTCTTCATCCTCTCGAAGATGGGTATCGTCCTGCTGATGTTCTACATCGGGATGGAGCTGAACCTCAGGGAGCTGAGGCGCATAGGATCGTTCACCATATCGGTGGTCACGATCAACATGACCGCCATGGTCATGGTCGGCTTCCTGGTGGGCACCCTGTTGCTGGGGCTTGATGCGGTGACCTCCATCTTCCTGGGCGCGATCATCTCGGGCACGTCCACCGCCGTGGTGGTCGGGGTGATCCAGAGCCAGGGGAAGATGGGGACCCAGGAGGCGAAGGTCGCCATAGGGATCACGGTGCTCGAGGACATCGGGCAGGTCATCATACTCACCCTGGCGGCCCCCCTGCTGGTCGGCGAGTCCCCGACCCTCGGGTCGACGCTCAACATGGTGCTCGTGATCCTTGTCTTCATCGCGCTCAGCATCGTCCTCGGCGTGACCATCATCCCGAAGGTCCTGAACTGGATCGCCCGCCGCTATTCCGGGGAGATACTTCTCATCGTGGCCGTGGCGCTATGCTTCGCCATGGCCCTGGCGTCCAGCTCCATCGGCCTGTCGATCGCCATCGGCGCGTTCCTCATGGGCGTGATAGTCTCCCAGTCCGCCTTCGTCTCGGTCATCAAGTCGAAGGTGGAACCGATGAAGGAGCTGTTCATGGCCATCTTCTTCATCTCCATCGGGATGCAGATCGACCCCGCGCTGGTGATCTCCGGCCTGCCGCTGGCGATCGTCATCACCGTGGCCTTCACCGTAGCCAAGCTGGTCAGCGTCGCCCTGGCGTCCTACGTCAACGGCATGGGCATGCGCTCCAGCTTCAGGGTGGGGTTGAGCCTCGTGGCCATGGGGGAGTTCGCGTTCATCATCGCCAAGACGGCCCTGGACGCCGATCTGATCGACCAGGGCTTCTACTCCTCGGTGTTCGGATCGGCGATATTCACAATGGTCCTGCTGCCCGTCCTCACGCGCAACTCCGACCGCATCTATGACGGGGTGGTGCGCAGCGTTCCGAAGAACGTCATGTGCTCCTTCAAGCGCGTCGACAAGTTCAAGGACGAGCTGGGGAAGCGGTTCGAGGTATCGCAGGAGACGAAGAAGAAGGCCACCGCCGAGCTTCTCCTGATCTCGGTGGACCTCGTGGTCATCATCAGCGTGATGCTGCTGATCAACGTCCTCTCTGGCATGAGCGAGGGGTTCGAGGGCATGGCCGAGGGGCTGCACATACTGCCGATACTGCTCCTTTTCCTGGTGGGCCTGATAATTATCACTCCTGCGGTGTTCAACACCATGATGAGCATCCGGAGGATGGCCGCCATACTGGCCCATGGCTCGCCGGACCATCCCGGAGGGAGCAAGCATACGCCCCTGTACCGGCTGGCCCGCAACCTGGGGGACACCGCCCTGGCCATGACGCTCATCCTGCTGTTCGCCCCCTTCGTCGCGATGTTCGGGGCCGGGCTGTACCCGACCATCATTTTCCTGCTGATGACCTGGTTGGTCATCGTGTATCTGGTGTGGAACAACTACAAGAGGATCTACGACCGGGTCCGCTCGAGGATCGAGATGGACATGGTGACGATCGAGGGCGAGGAAGAGATCGGGAAGACCTAGGGACGTGCCGGCCGAACCTTGCGGGCCCAGGTTTGAAGTACGTCACGGCGATTCCACTTGCATGATGGAGGCCTCTATCGCAATCCGCCTTCCTGATGCCTGGGTAAACGAGGTATGCAAGCACAGCAGCACCGTGATCCGGTTCCAGCAATGCCTTCCGTACGGTTCGACGGGGGGCCGCAGCCTGATCGAGTTCGATGAGGGCGAGGACGCGAGCAGGATGATCGAGAACATACGCAAGCACCCAACGGTCGAAAGGGTGGAGGTGTCCACGACCGAGGGCGGCAGGGTGTCGGCGACGGTGGTGAATCGCACCTGCCATGCGGGGCAGGTGCTCGCGGCGTCGGACTGCTTCATGGTCGCGGCACAGAGCCTTGCCGACGGGAGGGTCAGGTGGAAGGTCGTCAGCGGAAGGGAGGGCGCACTGCTGTCCCTGGTCCAGGCGCTCCGCGATAAGGGCTGCGAGGTCGAGGTGGAGCGGGTGGGGGCCACGAAGGACGAGGTCGTGCTGACGAAGCGGCAGGAGGAGGTCCTGGCCCTGGCGCTGAGGGAGGGCTACTACGAAACGCCGAAGCGCATACACCTCTCCGACCTGGCGAAGCGGCTGGGGATGGCCCCCTCGTCGCTGGGCGAGGTCCTCAAGAGGGCGGAGCGGGCGGTCATCGAGGAGCATCTCGCGCATGACTGACCGGACATTTCCGGAGCAATCCTGATACATGGGGACGCGATGGTAAGGCTGCGGGACCAGGCCGAGGTCCCTGATCGGCGCAGCCGTCCCAGAGGCGACATCATGATCATCATCGCGATACCGACCAGCGGAAACAAAGGACTTGATGACAGGGTGCATGAGCACTTCGGGAAGGCACCCACGTTCACCCTCCTGAACCTGGAGACAGGGGGGCTCACGATAATCGACAACACCAGCGAGCACATGGGAGGCACGTTGAGCGCGCCGGAGCTCATCAGGTCGACCGGAGCGGACACCGTGGCCGTCGGCCACCTGGACCCCAGGGCCGCAGAGAGGTGCGCGGAGCTGGGCATCGCCGTGCTGTGCGGGGCCAGCGGCAGCGTGAGGGACGTGATGCAGCAGGTCCGGGACCGCCGGCTCTCCCCGTCACCCGGAGCGATGTGCCAGCATCACCACTGATCCCGGGCGATGGAACGGGGGGACGCTGCTTCCCGTGATGCCTGGATCGGGGGGAGGTGCCCCTTTCTCACTGTTCCGCCTTCGACGTCCCGGGGGTCTCCAGGCAACCCGAGTAGCTCGCCCCGTGGGTCTCGATGAGCTTTCCGGAGATGCACTTGGCCATCGCCTCCGTGATCGTGCCGTGGCATCCCGCGTGGACGGTTATGCGGGCCTCCTCGAGGATCCTGGCCGCCCTCGGCCCGATGTTGCTGGTCACGACGGTGTTGACCCTTTCCTTCACCAGGGCCCGGGCGGCCTTCTCGCCCCCCTCGGACCCTGATCCCCTCCCGGGGTTCTCGATCACGGTCGTGTTGCTGGGGTCGCCCTCGGCGATGATGAAGTATTCCGCTCCCGCCAGGGAATGCGATATCCTGCTGTCCAACGTCCTCCCCTCGGACGAGAACGCTATCCTGCAAGCCCTCCCTCGCCCGGTCTCCTTTGTAGAAATGGCCGTTCTGCTCATGCCGGTCACAGTGAGCATGTCCATTCTCTCGCTATTTGAACCCGATGACTAACGCCGTTAATGCGGGCGAAGGATGTCCACGCTACTCCAGCCTCGCCTTGGCCTCGGCGTACGACCGGTCCACGCACTCCAGGGTGACCAGGTCGCTCTCCAGCTCCCTCCTCTGGAATCCGAAGGTCCGGATGAACTCGTCGATGCGGGCGTCGAAGTTCTCCTGGTCCCCGAGGCCGGTCTGGATCTTCAGTGCCAGCTTGTAGCCGGCCATATCGAACAACCACTTGAGGGTGGCGATGTCGTCGCCGTCGATCCCCCGGGTGATCTCCATCTTGCTCATCAGCGTCCTCCAGTTCTCCGCCCACCCCGGCGTGAGGTAGAACACTCCCGGGTACCGCCTCAACAATCGGAGGTAGCCGTCGGTGCCGCCGAGCACTGCCGCGATGCAGTCGTCCACCGGCCTCTCCTGCTCATCGGAGATGATGGTGATCGGCCTGCCGACCGTCCGGGACATGGAGCTCACGTCGCGGAAGGCGTTGCCGCAGAGGCCGTAGAACAGCAGGATGGAGCTGCACACCGAGGCCATGGACGCGGCCGTGGCCGCGACCTCGTCCCTCAGCCGGTTCGGGTCCTCGTGCAGGGCCATCGGCTTCATCATCACCAGGAGGGTGAGGCCGTCCGCGGTCAGCGAGGCGACCTTCTCCGGCTCGATGAGCTCGACCGGCGGGCATGTGCCCAGCGCATCGAGCTTGCGTAAGAGGTTCTCGGAGTCCTCGTTCCTGACGACGACGATCTTCGAGATGTCCCCGTCCGTTAGCACCGCATGAACGATCTCGTCCTCGAGGATGGGGCAGCCGATGATCCCCAGGATACCATCGGCGGTCATGATCGCTCCCGGGAGGGTCGAGGACCGAGACGGTTGACGAGATCCTCCGTCCACCGCAGGGCGGCGTTCCCCCTCTCCGTGATCCGGTACAGGTGCTTGCGGCGGTCCTGCTCCACATACCCAGCCTCGATAAGCCCCCGGAGATGGAACTGCAGGTGGCCGGTGCGCAGCTCCACCGCACGACCGAGCTCGCTGAGGCTGTGCTCGCCGCGGCGCAGGGTCATCAGAACCTTTATCCTCCATGCGTTGGCCAGGGGGTCCAGGGCCTCCTCGGCCTGCTCTGGGGAGACGGCCTCCCGGGGAGCGGCCGGAGCATCGGCCATGCTCTGGCCGGGGCCGAACCTCTCCATCAGGCCGTGGTATACCATCATCACTGCCCGCACGCGCCGGATCGTCTCGTTGGCGCTCCTCGAGCACTCGACGTCCTGGCAGGAGGAACACTCGCCGGAGATGAGGTCCTCCACGCTGTCCAGTATCTTCATGGCGCCCTCGATGTCGTCCCTCATGAAGCGGTCGGAGGCCTTGTCCACCGCCCCTTCCAGCTTCGATAGGCATATGGTCTTCAGCTCGCACTGGGAGGCCGCGCTCAGGACCGGGGCATCGCTACGGAACGTCCTGCGCCCCTCCTCCCCCACAGCTATCCTTATCTGCTCTAGGAACGCGCTCTTGATATCGGCGTACCGCAGCCGCACAATGTGGTCCCCCAGCGTGCCCATCTCGCTCCTCAGGGACCGGATCTCCTCTATCATGTCCTGGCTGGTCATGGTTGAATAGAAAAGTATTGTTCAGGAATATTAAAGTATTTTGTAGTCGCTCACACAGCCGGTGAGAACATGGTAGCATTACCCAACGAAGTGTTCGAGCTGATGAACGACAGGAAAGCAACGAAGGTACTGGGAACGAGATATGCCAACAACGACGTGCATGTGATCAACGTCGGCGGTGCTGGAGCCTTGGACCCGGAGACCATATACATCGGCGAGATCATGATGCACAAGACCAGCGACAACCTCAGGCTGGCCCAGAAGGAGAAGACCAAGGTATCCGTCCTGGTGTCCCAGGGGTACAAATCCTTCGAGATCAAAGCCTCGGTGAAGGACCACCAGACCTCCGGGCCGGTGTTCGAGAAGATGGTCGGGGCCTTCAAGGCCATGAAGTTCGACCTGAAGGGGCTGTGGCTGCTGAAGCCCGAAGAGGTCTGGAACGAGAGCCCGGGTCCGGAAGCGGGCAAGAGGATGCTCTGAGGATCACACATTCCCTCCACAAACTCTTTCCCTGATTTTCCCGCCGACAGCGGAACCTCAGATCACCAGATATATCCCGACCACGCCGTAGCTGACCAGCTCGACCGACGGGTTGCCCTCCCGGGA
>CAYRPG010000051.1:0-7450 GCA_964426205.1 uncultured Methanomassiliicoccus sp.
GGTCTCAAGCTTGAAATATCAATCCATTCATCTTCGTCCGCGATTCGTTCGGTCCAGGGGAGGTTGTCATGACAGCTCAGGGCGGTTCAAAGCTAGCGGTGGTGGCGGCCGTGCTCGGCAACCTTGCCATCGCCATCATCAAGTTCGTGGCGGCGGCGATCAGCGGCTCTTCGGCCATGATATCCGAGGGTATACACTCGCTCGTCGACACCGGGAACGGCCTGCTGTTGCTGCTGGGCATGAAGAGGGCGAAGCAGCCCGCCGACGAGGACCACCCCTTCGGCTACGGCAAGTCGCTGTACTTCTATACCAACATCGTCGCGATCTCCATCTTCGGCATCGGGGGCGGCATGTCGGTGTACGAGGGCATATCCCACATACGCCATGTCGCGCCGAACACCGAGCTCGGTGACCCCACGGCCGCCTATGTCGTCCTCGCGCTGGCCCTGCTGATCGAGGGTGCATCCTTCACCATCGCGGTCAGGCAGTTCCTCGCGGCCAAGGGGGAGGCGGGCGCGTTCCACTTCCTCAAGCATTCGAAGGACCCCAGCCTCTACACCGTGGTGCTGGAGGACAGCGCGGCCCTGCTGGGCCTGGTGTTCGCTTTCCTCGGCATCTTCCTGGGCCACATGCTCAACGACCCGTACCTCGACGGGATCGCGTCGATCGCCATCGGTGTGCTGCTGATGAGCGTGGCCGGGTTCCTGGTATCGCGCACCGCCGGTCTCCTGATGGGCGAGGGCGTCAGCCGCGAGGAGCTCGCGGACATCCGGCGCCGCGTGGAGTCGGACCCTGTGGTCGAGCGGGCGGGGGACATACTCACGATGTACATGGGACCGCACGACCTGCTGGTGAACATGGGGGTGTGCTTCGTCGAGGGCACCACGGCCGAGGAGATGCACGAGGCCATCCGCCGCATCGAGAAGGACCTGCACAGCGCGTACCCCACCACCAACCGCGTGTACATCGAGGCGGAGTCGCTGCCGGCCGTGGCGAAGAAGGGTTCGGGTACCTGCGCGACGACGGCCGGGAACGGCCGCGAGGGGTCCGGGGACTGAGGGCGATCGCACCCGGCGCAACCTTCAGCAGGCCTGCGCTCACAGCTTGCTCAGCAGGTCCCCGTACATCCGCTCGGTGGTGTCGCTCGAATCCAGGTTGAAGACGAGCACGCCGCCGGTGTGATGCACCACGATGCAGCTCTCGACCGCGTTGTACCTCGCCAACGTGTACCGTCCGAGCTCGTCGTTCAGGAAGTTGCCGCTGCTGACCTCGCTCCCTCCGAAACCCCCGACACGTCGACCGTCGTCGAAGGTCTGCCTGAGCTCCACCGACCTGATGTCGCCGTAGGCGATGTGCTCGTCCACGAACGGGGCGTTGACCTGGAGGGCGTCATGCTCGAGCGAGGCGCTCACGCTGCCGGAGCCTATGAACAGGAAAACGGCTGCCAGGATGACCGCGACGGAGGCGAGCGAGGCGACGGCGATCAGCCTGTTGCGCCTCCTGTCCTTCTCGGCCACCACGATCTCCTGGGCGCCCACCCTCAGGAACCTCTTGCCGGTGTTCATGTAGAAGATGCCGCCGAAGAGTATGGCAGTGCTCGCGAAGAGCAGGACCCAGAACATCGTGGTGCTCAGGTCCAGGACCAGCATCTCCAGGCCGGCCAGCATGACGATCATTGAAATGGTCATCAGCTTGCCCACGAACTTAGAGAGGGAGACGGAGTCGTACCTGTCCCGGACGGCCTTCGGAGAGGTGTTGTAGCCGGCGATCAGCATGGCCCCCTTCCCGGTGGCCCACATGTAGAGGGACGAGGCGATGAGGGGGAACATTACCGCCAGGATGAGCGCCTGCACGATCAGGTCCGAGACGCTCCACCCGCTGGCGGACAGGAGGGCGACCAGGGCGAACGGCATGGCGATCGAGGCGACGACGATGAGCAATAATATCTTGGTGCTTCGGTCCACGACCCCGAAAGAGAACCAAGGTTCTTTTCGTTTGGCCTGTGAGTGCATTTCAGTGGAATAGTATGGGGAAGGATGATGGTCAGAGAGGTTGGAAAATGGTGCGGGCGCCGGGATTCGAACCCGGGCTTCAAGCTTGGGAAGCTTAAGTCCTAACCGCTAGACTACGCCCGCCTGTCGAGCTTGAATGTGGATTATTGATTAAAAGGTTTTGAGGCGGTTCACTTCACCGTCTCTAGCTGGCTGATGATGTTCCAGATCAACGTCCTGCCGTGGAGCGGGATATTGGGGTCGTTGGCCAGCTCGTCCAGTATGTGGACGGCACTGGCCGCCCTGACGTCCATGGCCTCGTTGGGCTGCTGCAGCCGTCCCTTGGCGTCGGTAGCGCCCCGTCGGATGTTGCGAGGCACCGAGGTGTCCTCAGCCAACTGGTCCAACACGTCCATTATCTGCTTGAGTTTTACGTTGTCTACCATTGGTTTCACCCCCGTTGTGCGGGGAAGGTTTTTTCTCATCCCTTGCTTTCCAGGCCTTCTTCGGTCCGCTCGAACTTGAGCTCGCCGCCCTTCTTGAAGGTCGTGACCACCATGAAGGTCTTGCTCTCCTTGACCCCAGGGATGCTGGTCACGGTATCCATCAGGAACCTCTTCAGCTGTCCGTAGGTATCGAACTTCACGACCGCCACGATGTCGGTGTCGCCTGTCACCAGGTACACGTCGTCGACGGCGTCGTTCTCCGCGATGGCCTCTGCGATGACATCCGCGTCCTTGGTCTCGACCTTGAGGTTGATAAGGGCGGTGACCTGCTCGTCCCCAAAGTACGTCGACATGACGCTATCGTAGTCGGACTTCTCTCGGTTCTGCATCGGATGACCTCCTGAGACTATAGGATGTATAGGAAGATATGCCCTATGAATAAGCGGTGGCTCTTTCACAGTGGCTTTAAAAGGCTCTATCCCGCCGTTTCGAACTCTTCCTGGAGATCGATGATGACCTGTTCAAGCACCTCTTCCAGGGAGGAGCTGCGGTACTCCCTCACCCCGCCTATCTCGCTCTGAACCCTGGCGATATAGTCGTTGTTGTCCTTGATGAATTCAACGTTGCATAGGGTCTCTTCCATCTTCCTTCACCCGGCCAACATCCACAAGGGATGACAGCACGGCGAATACTACGATGTCTATATATTGCTTTTCCCCTCCGGCGCAAGACTGGTCCGCGCATCGAACCCGGTAGGCGGCGCTCCCAGCACTTTGTCCATGAAGTACGCGTCCCTCCCAGGGCCGTAGTAGTCGCCTATCATCCCCTGCAGCACGTACCCCTGATGAAGGTAGAGGTTCAGCGCGGCGACGTTGGTGACGCTGACCTGGAGCACCATACGGTCCGCGCCCCTCCTTCGGGCCCGCGCCTCGGCCTCGGCCAGCAGCGCCCTCGCCACGCCCTTGCCGCGGAAGCGGGGCAGGACGGCGATGGAGACCAGCTGCGCTGCCACCAGCTCGTCGCGGTAGTTCACGGTCGCCGAGCCCATGATCTCGTCGTCCTCGGCCAGGAAGGTCTCGAAGCCCTCCTCCTCGAGCATGGCGGCGATCACCTCCCTCGAGTACCTCTCCTCCTGGAAGCACTCGTTCTCGATGCGCTGCAGCTCCGGCAGCTCCTCGATCCCAGCGTCCCTGATCCTCACGGGGGGCCGATGGTCTGGCCTGGATAAAGTCCCTTTCCTGTGGTTGGCCCATCAGGCATCCTTGACGCGGCCCTCGTCGTCCCGTTCCGCCTAAGATGGCCTTGTGCTATCCCTATGCTCCTTGTAACGGCCCGTTGGCCATGCTCCCCGCCAGCATCTGGCACGGCGAAACGATTTGATAGTTGAACGACGTTCGAAGGCCCGATGTCCTACCTTCCAGTGAAACGGTTGTTCAGCGCCCCCGCCGACGCTGAGGTGGAGGCGCGCGGATGGATCTACCGGGCCCGCTCCAGCGGTGCGATCGTGTTCCTCGTGCTGAGGGACCACACCGGCATCATCCAGGTGACCGTGAAGAAGGGCAACCTGCCTGACCAGGACTTCGAGGCCGCGCACGGCGTGACCGTCGAATCGTCCGTCACGGTGAAGGGCAAGCTGTTCGACGACAAGCGCGCCCCCGGCGGGAAGGAGCTGCGTGCCACCGCGTTCTCCGTGGTCGGCCCGGCCGCCACGTTCCCCATCACCGAGTACCAGAGCGAGGAGCTGCTGCTCGACAACCGCCACCTGTGGATCCGCTCCAGGGAGCAGACGGCGGTCATGCGGATCAAGGCCGCGGCGATGGCCGGGGCCCGCGATTGGCTCAGGGAGAACGACTTCACCGAGGTGACCCCCCCCATTCTCACGACCAACGCCTGCGAGGGCGGCACCACGCTGTTCAAGCTGAAGTACTTCGACCGCGACGCGTACCTGAGCCAGAGCGCCCAGATGTACCTCGAGGCGCTCATCTTCTCGCTCGACCGCGTGTACTCCATCACCCCGTCCTTCCGTGCCGAGAAGTCCAGAACCACCAGGCACCTGACCGAGTACTGGCACCTGGAGCTCGAGGAGGCGTGGGTGGACAACAAAGGAAACATGGAGGTCCAGGAGCAGCTGGTCTCGGCGATGGTTGGAAGCGTGCTCAAGAACGCGGCGGACGAGCTCTCGCTGGTGCGCAAGGACATCGAGCCGCTGAAGGCGATCGCCCCCCCGTTCAAGCGCATGACCTACTCCCAGGCGATCGACAGGCTGCGCGGCCAGGGCTACGAGATCGAGTGGGGGTGCGACCTGGGGGCGCCGGAGGAGCGCGCCCTCACGGCCGACGAGACCGTCCCGGTCTTCGTCACCAACTACCCGAAGGGGTGCAAGGCGTTCTACATGAAGGAGGATCCCGAGGACCCCCGCACCTACGCGTGCGCGGACCTCCTGGCCCCCGCGGGCTTCGGCGAGATCATCGGTGGTTCGGAGAGGGAGACGGACATCCAGAAGATCGTCTCCAGGATGGAGGATCAGGAGATCTGCCAGGACCCCTACCAGTGGTACCTGGATCTCAGGCGCTTCGGTTCGGTGCCGCACTCCGGCTTCGGGCTCGGGGTCGAGCGCGTGGTGAAGTTCATCTGCGATCTGGAGCACATCCGCGATGCCGTTCCGTTCCCCCGGACGGTGTCGAGGGTCTATCCCTGAACGTACTTGGCCAGGTGCACGATCATGTCGTGCGCCTCCTCCAGCTCCTGTATCTCCACGTACTCGTCGGCGGTGTGCGCCAGGTGCGGGTCCCCGGGACCGCAGATGTACACGCGGGGGTTCACCTGCGCGTATCTGGGGGCCTCGGTGGCGTACGGCACGACGATGGGGTCGGTGCCCAGGAAGTCCGAAAGCACGCGGCTGATCTCCGAGCTGGGGTCGGACTCGAACGCCCCCAGGGTGTACTCGATCTTCATCTCGTAGACCTCGCCGCGCAGGCGGTTGACGATGATGTCCTCGATGTCATTGGCGGTCTGCGTGGACGGGTGCCGGATGTCCACCTCCACGGTGCAGTGGTCCGAGACCACATTGTTCTTGTTGCCGCCCTGGATGGTCGAGAAGCACACGGTCATGCCGGTGGAACGCTGCGAGGACATCTCCGCCAGATCGAGCAGCCGATCTAGGCAGTAGTGCATCTTCAGGATGGCATCATCGCCCAACCAGGGTTGGCTGGCGTGCGCGGCGCGGCCCCTGGTCGTCAGGCGGAAGCGGAACACGCCCTTCTCGCGGTACGCCGGGGAGAGCCCGGTCGGCTCCATGATGAGCACGCCCTTGGCCTTGCGGACGAGGTCTTCCTTGATGATGGCGTCCACGCCCTCCATCTGCTCCTCCTCGTCGGTAGTGAGGCAGATGCTGAACGGCACGTCGTCCTTGACCAGCTCGTCCGCGGCCTCTATCATCGCCGCGCACGCGCCCTTCATGTCGCAGGTGCCTCGTCCATAGATGCGGTTGCCGTCCTCCTCGCCCTGGAACATCGTCCAGTTGTCGCCGACCGGCACCGTGTCGAGGTGCCCGGAGAACAGCATGCCGTTCTTGCCGTAGGTGGCGATGAGCGCTGGGTACCGCTCCGGGCCGACCTGGCGGACGCGCATGCCCGCCGTCTCGAGCCTGCGGCGGGTGAACCTGAGGATGGTGCTCATGTCCGCGTGCAGGTCGCTGTCCATGGCCAGCAGGTCCTGCAGGGTGTCGACGACCTTGGTCCTCATGCCTCACCCCTTCCTGATGAACGGCGGCTTGACGACGACCGCGCGGACCTCGTTGTCCCTGATCCTGACCTTGAGCTCGCTCCCCTCGGCCGCGTGCTCGGCGTCCACGTAGGCGAGGGCGATGCCCTTCTGGAGGATCGGCGAGAGCGTGCCGGAGGTGACCTTACCGACCTCGCGGTCGTCGACGACCACAGGATAGCCGTGCCGCGGGATGCCCCTGTCCAGGAGCTCGACCCCCACAAGCCTGCGGTAGGCGGCGCGCTCCTTCTGCCCCAGCATGGCCTCTCGGCCGATGAACTCGTGGTCCCACTTGACCGCCCACGCCGGCCCGGTCTCCAGCGTGCTCTGGGAGCCGTCGAAGTCGGTGCCCGAGAGCAGGTACCCCATCTCCAGGCGTAGCAGATCGCGGGCCCCCAGTCCGCAGGGAAGAAGCCCCAGGTCCTTTCCCGCGGTGAGGAGAGCGTTCCACACCGCGACGGCGGCCCCGCCCTCGACGAGGACCTCGAAGCCGTCCTCGCCGGTGTAGCCGGTGCGGGTGACGTAGACCTGTGTGGTGCCGGACGGGGGCGCTGGAATGTCCAGGATGTCTAGCAGGAAGCGCTCCGAGCCCATTGGCGATGCGACCTTGAGGTTCACGATGTCGCTGTAGAGCCGCTTGATCCCCCTGAGGTCCTTGTCAGTGAGGCGCTGCAGGACCTCCTGTGCCCTCGGGCCCTGCAGGGCGATGCACGCGAGGCGCTCAGAGACGTTGGTGACCTCCGCTCCCTTGACGTGGTCGCGGACCCATTCGTAGATCTGCTGGGCGTGCGATGCGTTGGGCACCAGGAGGTAGGTATCCAGGCCAAGCCGGAAGGTGAAGGTGTCGTCCAGTATCCTGCCCTGCTCGTTCAGCACGTGGGCATAGATGCCCTTGCCGACGGCGAGGTCCTTGATGTCGTTGGTGAGAATCTCTCGCAGCGAGCCCTCGGCGCTCTCCCCGCGAATGACGAGGTCGCCCATGTGGGAGACGTCGAACATACCCGCCCGCTCCCTGACCGCGCGGTGCTCCTCCAGGATGCTGGTGTACTGGACCGGCATCTCCCAGCCTCCGAACTCGACCATCCGTGCGCCCAGCGCGACATGGGCATCGTACAAAGGAGTGCGCTTCATGGACGCCATTAGGAACTCCCAGGACGGCTAAAATGATTTGCTCGTTGTTTCGCCAGGTCCCATGGCGTCACAACGCGCTGAAGAGCTCCACTGATCATGTCACGAACGCCTGGAACGCGT
>CAYRPG010000052.1:0-7411 GCA_964426205.1 uncultured Methanomassiliicoccus sp.
AGTGAGACGCCTTCGCCACCGGTGGTCCTTCCAGGATTACAGGATTTTACCCCTACCCCAGAAGTACCTCTGACCTCTCCCGGTCCCAAGTCTCCCAGTCTCCCCGGACTTCGGACAGTTAAGCTGCCCGATTTACCCAAGGATTTAAAAGACCGGCTACGGACGTTTTAGGCTCAATAATATCTACCACCACTAGGGGCGCGGGTATTACCGCGGCGGCTGGCACCCGTCTTACCCGCCCCTTACTCCTCCTGTTTTTTAGACAGGAGAACAGCCAACACAAAGTGCTGGCACTTGGAATTCCCTCGTCGGGGTTGCCCCCATTGCGAAGTTTTCGCGACTGCTGCGCCCCGTAGGGCCTGGACTCATGTCTCAGAGTCCATCTCTGGGCTCCCTCTCTCAAGGCCCATATCCGTCACGGGCTAGTGGGTCCATTACACCCACTACTGCCTGATAGACCGCAGACCAATCCTAAGGCACCGGAGTTTTCGGCCTGAAAGCATTCCAGCACATCAGACCTATGGGGTATTATCCTCAGTTTCCCGAGATTATCCCCCACCTTAGGGCATGTTATCCACGTGTTACTGAGCGGTCCGCCGAGACCTTACGTCTCTCGACTCGCATGTCTTAATCGTATTCCAATAGCGGTGGCCGCCGGCAGGATCAACCGGAATCCATTCCTTAAGCAACAGAAGTTGCCGTCAGGACACACAAACTTATAGGTTGGCAGGATTACCAAGTTTCACCAGCGTAACCACGCTGTGATATTATTCCTTGTTCTTGCATTTTATTGGGTTGGTTACATTGCATCGAACGTCAGAACCAAGAGAGCACGCGTGATCCGCGGAGATCTTAGTTCTCCATGTCATGTGTACGAAGCTTTGGATACGATCGCATCATGGCCGGCCTTTCGACCGTCGCTCAGGACCGTTTCGCAGCATCGTTTGCTGTCTAACGCAGCTTTCCCTCGAATGCAGATGTTATATTTAAGCATTTGCATGCCCGGGTTCTGCGTTTTAGCGAGGATGTGTATATTGTTTTTCCACATCCGCGCCTTCCCACCTAAAATCGAAGTCATATATAAGCCTTTTCACGCAGGGTGAAAGACTTTTTTTCTTCGATTCGTGTGTATGGGAGATATGGGTTCTGTGTTATTCCATATCTCACAGCTGAATCTCCTTATTCAGGACTGGTATATAAAGATTTTGGCAGCCCTCTTGTATCGTGCGTTATTCAAATTGGGAAGTTAATTATCCTGCCTCGGCAGCAGGTGCTTGGCCGGAACCTTGGGGCCTTCTCCGGGGTCCGAGCCGATGGCCGAAGATCGCGAACACTTCGGCTTTTCAGACATACTATGGCGTTCACATATATACAGATATTATCTGAGAAAGAGCAGGGACGAGTAGCTAAGCTCCGTTTCCCGATTGAAAAATCCGCCGGGAAAGATCGCTGGCATTTCCGGGACAAAAAAGTTTAACTTTTGTGAGCGGGAAGTCCCGCGCGACAGTGGGGGAATGGGAACGAGCGACATAGAGAGCGCTTCCGTTCACTTCCCCGAACGACGTTCATGTGCCCAAGTCATCAAAATGACGAGGAAATAATTGCTCGCCTACAAGTTCCGTCTCTATCTCAACAAGGAAGAAGAACGGAAGCTGCTGTGGACCAAGGAGGTGTGCTATCATACGTACAACCGTACAACCGCTTCCTAGAGCTGTATTGCAACGGCGAGCATGACCGTGGAAAACCCAGGCGATGCTGCCGGTGTGAAAGTAGATCGATGTTGACTCGGCTGGAGTGCATTCCAAGGTGCTCCAAGACGAGCTGCATAGGCTGTTCGGCAATGTTGCTGCGCTCAGAGCACTGAAGCAACGAGGACGCAAGGTCGGCAAGCTGTGCTTCAAGACCCAACATCGTTTCCGCTCCATAACCTACTACCAATCCGGCTTCAGCATCTTACCCAATAATGTGAAGTTCAGCTTCCTGCACTTTCGAAGATCGGCGACACCCCCATCCGAATGTATCGTGCTGTCGAGGGGACCATCAAGAGCGTCACCGTCAAGCACATGCCTTCCGGCAGGTGGTCCGCCTACCTGCTCGTGGACAACGGCACCGGGGACGAAGTTACCGTCATCGGTGATGCGATCGGCCTGGATGTCGGACTAGAATACTTCGCCGTCGACAGCGACGGCCACGAGGTGGAGAACCCTCGATACCTCAAACAGGAGCTGAAGAAGCTGTGCATTTGGATATTCGGCCTCTACATCCGTCAGCGAGCGGTGTGCAAGCCGAGTGGATGAAGAAAGAAGTTCCGCCCGCAAGGGCGGGGTAGTTCACGTGAGACATCTCATCGGGCGGCATGGCAGCAGAGTGGCCCAGCCCGGTAAGGCGCAGGATTGCCAATCCAGCCTGTTTACGATCAATGGCCCGAAATTCTCTGCTCCCGTACATCCAGTCATTTCATCTATGCCCCGGCTGGCCTGGAGGCCCTGTAACATCCAACCAGGGCTGAACCAATAAATACCTCTTCTCACATCGGTCCAGATAGAGCGGAGGTGGCCCAGCCCGGTAAGGCGCAGGATTGCTAATCCTGTGACCGCACGGTCTCGGGGGTTCAAATCCCCCCCTTCGCGCCATTCTTCCATCCATCATATTGTGGCTCATTCTCCTTGTGCAGACCATTGGTTATTTTATAACCGACTTTTAGATACTGATTGACGACCAACCTGGATGATGAGGATGACGCTTGCCGAGAGAAGAGAAAGGGAGAAGGAACAGAGGCGCAGAGACATCATCGAAGCAGCGGAGCGGCTCTTCTTCTCGAAGAAATATGACAGCGTCTCCATGGATGACATCGCTGCGGCCATTGATCTTAACAAGGCCACGCTCTATCTCTACTTCAAGAACAAGGACTCATTATACGCCACAATCGTCCTGCGTGGGGCAAGGATCCTCAACACCATGGTGGTGAAAAGAGTCGAAGCGAGCAGGACCGGGGTCAACAGACTATGGGCCATATGGTCGGCCTATTTCGACTTCGCCAAACAATATCCCGAATACCTCCGGCTGTACAACCATTTCTTTTCAGGGCGCTTCGACCTCGAGAACGCCATGGACATCGGAAAGGTCATCCAGGCCAATCTCAACCAGGGGCTGCTGGATATCGGGGAGCTCGCCAACCTTGCCTACGGAGAACAGGTCAAGGAGCTGATAGGGCTAAGACAGGCGATATTTACCGCTGCCAAAAGTTCGATAGCCAAAGGCATCGAGGAGGGCAAGGTTCGCTCGAACGTCGACCCGACCGAGGGAGCGGCGCTCTTCATCCTCATTATGGAGGGTATCCCGCAGATGAGGCCCGAGACAAGAGGAGAATTGGGAACGGCAGGTATCGATTATCAGCGGTTCCTGAAGGATACAAAAAAGCTCATCGGCTCGATCCTGGTCCGCGATTGAACATCCTTTCCGCCCCTCGTCCGCCTTTGAGGGCAACAAGCATCTTCTGTTAGCGTTGGCCAGCGCTCTCATGTGAAGGAGCGTTTCACGTTATAAAAAGCTTAATATCGAATAATAACTTTCGGTTATTTGCTAACTAATAGTTATTGCATAACCAATGGTTAGCGTCCATCGTCCGACCAGCGACGATCTGCAGGGATGAAAAAATGAGCGACGAAACAACGATATGGGGCATCGAGAAGGGAAATAGGCCGTGGTCAGCCATCTCAGCCGCTGAAGATGGTGCTAGAACCCCCACCACAAGGGGTGCGAGCGCCACCTCATCAATGAGGGTGAGAGAGTGAACGCAACAGGCGATAGATCCCCGGCCGCCATGGCCGAGGTCAACAAGGACCGCTACCTGATCTTGGCCATTCTCCTGATGGGGGTGTTCATGACCATGCTGGACGGCACCATGGTGACCATAGCCCTTCCTACGATCACCGCTTACTTCGATGTGAGCTTCGCAGTTTCACAGTGGGTCATAACCGGGTACCTGATCGTAATGACCGCGCTGCTCATTATCTTCGGCAAGGTCTCGGAACGCACGGGTAGGATAAAGCTGTACATGGCCGGTTGGGTCGTCTTCACCCTGAGCTCTCTGGGTTGCGGTCTGTCCGGTAACGTCGAGCAGCTTGTCGGTTTCAGACTTGTTCAGGGGATCGGCGCATCGATGGTAACGGGCGTGGCCGGAGCGACGATCATCACCGTCTTTCCCGTCCAGGAGCGGGGGAGGGCGATGGGTTACCTGGTGGCGACCATGGCCATCGGTTCGATCCTAGGGCCGATGCTCGGCGGTCTTGTGACCGACAACCTAGGGTGGCACTACATCTTCTTGATCAACGTTCCTATCGGCATCGTCCTGCTGATGATGGCCGGGCGTTACCTCAAGGTGCCGGAGTTCCGCTCCGATGATTTCCGGATGGACTGGTTCGGCGCCATCACCCTAGTGATCGCCGTGGCGTCCCTCATACTGCTCTGCAATGAGCTCGAGATCGGGACCGAGATCGCTCTGTCCATGGTCGCATATGCCGCGACGTTCCTGATCGCCCTGGTCGTGTTCATCGCTCATGAGAGGAGATGTGACAGGCCGCTGCTCGACCTCACCATCTTCACCAATCGCATGTTCGCACTTCCGCTGGTGAGCATGATGATGTACAACATTGCCATAACCGCGGTGAACACCCTCAGTCCCTTCTACTTCCAGCTGGTCATCGGCCTCAGGGCATCACAGGTCGGGCTGTTGTTCCTCCTGGTGCCGTTGGCGATGAGCATCGCTGCCCCAGTGAGCGGGAAGCTGTACGACAAACACCACTCCAGATATGCGGCCGGATCGGGATCGCTGATGGTCTGTCTGGGGTTCGCCGTGCTCGCCTTGGCGGCGATGGTCGGGAACCTGGTGCTGGCAGCGGCTGCCCTTGTGCTCTGGGGCATCGGGAGCGGGTTCTTCGGAGCCCCCAACACCACCGAGACGATCGGCGCCCTGCCTCGTGAGAAGGCGGCCATCGCCTCCACCGTGTATTCGACGGCAGGAGGTCTGGCCATGGCCTTGGGGGTGTCGATGAGCAGCATCCTGCTGACCGTGCAGTTCGCCATGTCCGGTCACCACGGGACGGTGTTCGAAGCCGGCAATGCCCTCTTGACCAGCTCGGTGGGTGCGGTGATCATCGTGGCTTCGATGTTATGCTTCGTATCAGCAGCGCTTTCCGTTCTCAGGAACGTCTAAACATCTTATCGCTTTTTCTTTTTACGCAGTGATCCGGGCCTCCTGAAGTGTGCCGCCGCCACTGACAACCGCGCCTTTTGGACTGCCAAGGGTACCGTTCGTTGTGGCAGACTCCAGATGCAGCCTGCCCCCGCTCCCGATGTCCACTGTCCCCGGCTGACCAACCCTCACATGCGGTCTCGCCCCGGCTCTTATGGCCGATCGCCAGCGCTCGTGAAGACGATGGGCAAACAAGCGCTGTCGATTTGTCATTTTCTTGCTGGCATGATGGTGACCAGCCCTGAACCTCGAACCTCCTTCGTCTCGTGTCGTAGAAATATTTAACTTCGGGTCGATTAATTTCCCCAATACGCGAACGAACACCACGCTCTTTGACGAACGTTTCACTTTTGCTGTCAAGGTAGCGGTAGCGTTGGTATAGCTGAGGCGCACGGTCGATCCGGGCGTCCTCGCCGATAGTGAGGAGGATCAACACATGGCATGTTACAAGCTCATGGTAGGTACGGCTGGGGAACGACTAGAAAGAACAGAGAGCGCCCATAACGATCTGGGCCTCAGAGGCCGGGACGATCCTGGCCAGAACGGATTCCGAAATAACACGATCGATACGAAGGGGGTGATTGCACGCTGAACGGGAATCAGGCAGAAGCGGCCAAGATGGTGGCGGAGGAGGCCCCCCTTGAGCCGGCGCAGGAGATACTGCCCTCGACCAGATCGGGCAACTTGGAAGACTACGAGAAGGCATGGCGGGAGTTCAACTGGGCCACCATGGACAAGGAGTTCGAATGGTCCAGCGCTGGTGTCCAAAACATCTCTGCCGAGGCCATGGACCGTCATGCCCGCAACTGGAGGAAGAACAAGATCGCGCTGTACTCACTGACCGCGACCGGCGACGTGAAGAAGTACACCTTCCGGGAGATGTCCCAGCTGACCAGCAAGCTGGCCAGCGGCCTGACGAAGCTTGGTGCGACGAAGGGCGACCGCATCTTCGTGTACCTCGACAGGACGTCGGAGCTGTACATGGCCATGGTCGCGATCCCGAAGATGGGGGGCATCGCCGGGCCGCTGTTCTCGGCCCTTGGCCCAGAGGCGGTGAAGGACCGCGCGCTGGACTGTGGTGCGAGGTTCATCGTCACCTCCCCCTATCTGTTCAAGAGGCTCGAGCCGATCATGGATGACCTGGTCGCCGTCGAGAAGTACATCATCGTGGGCGACAATAAGGAACTGGGGGGCAACACGGTCAAGTTCACCGATGTCCTCGCTTCCGGCGATCAGAGCTTCAAGACGGTCGACATGGCGCCCACCGACCCGTACATCATCCACTATACCTCGGGCTCCACCGGCAAGCCGAAGGGCGTCCTGCTGGGTCACCAGGCCATGGTGCAGCACCTGTTCACGTCGAAGAACGTCCTCGATCTCCGGGAGGACGACATCTACTGGTGCACCGCCGACCCCGGATGGGTCACCGGGACCACCTACGGCATCTTCGGGCCGTGGTGCCTGGGCACCTCCATCGTGTCCTACGAGGGGCGCTTCGATCCGAGGGCCTGGTACTCCATCCTGCAGGACTACGGGGTCACGGTCTGGTACACCGCGCCCACGGCCCTCAGGATGTTGATGAGGGCAGGTGACGCCGTGGTCAAGGAGTTCGACCTGGCCACGCTGAGGCACATCTGCTCCATAGGTGAACCGCTGAACGCGGAGGTCGTCCGGTGGGGCATGAGGGCCATGGGCAAGCGCATCCATGATACCTGGTTCCAGACGGAGACCGGGGCGATCATCATATGCAACTACCCCTGCATGGCCGTCAAGCCCGGTTCCATGGGGAAGCCCATACCCGGCGTCAAGGCCGGCATAGTCGATGAGGAGGGCAACGAGGTCCCTCCCGGGCAGGAGGGCTTCCTCGCCATCCGCCCCGGCTGGCCGTCCATGATGCTCGGCATCTGGAGGAACACTCCCAAGTTCAAGGAGTACTTCCGCGTCCCCGGATGGTACATAGCTGGCGACCAGGCCTACAAGGACGAGGACGGCTACTTCTGGTTCCTGGGCCGGGCGGACGACGTCATCAAGACCTCCGGCGAGCGCCTGGGGCCGTTCGAGGTCGAGTCGGCCCTCATCGAGCACCCGGCGGTCGCCGAGGCCGGGGTGATAGGCAAGCCGGACGAGCTGCGCGGCGAGATAGTGAAGGCGTTCATC
>CAYRPG010000053.1:0-7281 GCA_964426205.1 uncultured Methanomassiliicoccus sp.
TACGATCAGATCTCCGCCGGAGACCGCTCGGTGGCCAGGGAGGTCGACGTGGTGACCACCGGAACGCGAGGGATCATGAGCGGCACCTACGCCGTCCTGTCCTTCCCCGTCTCCTCGCCGGGCATCTTCGAGAGGGCGGCCCGCGTCTGGATCAACGGTGTCCCCGCGGTGGTGGGGCCCTGTCCCAACGAGCGTCTGGGCATCCTCGACCTGATGGTCCTCGGTACGGCCGTCAGCGAGCGGGACCCGAGATACGGGGGAGGTCACCTGTTCCACGATCTCATCTCCGGGCTGCCCGTCCAGGTGGAGGTCACCACCAGCGACGGACAGGTGATCACCAAGGAGACCTCGCTGGGAGAGATGGACCGGGCTGTTCTGATGGCGACCAGGCATGCCTTCCGCAACTACCGGGCGATGGTGAACTCCGGCAGCGAGGTGGTGCGAACGATCTTCCATGCTGCCGAGTTCCGCCCTCACCTCCAGGAGCTGACCTTCTCCGGATGCGGGCATCTCAACCCCATCCAGAACGACCCTGGCCTGCGGACCATCGGGATCGGCACCCGGATCATGGTGAACGGGGGGGAGGGTTTCGTTACCGGAACGGGCACGAGGAGCTCCGCCGACACCCCCAACCTCATGATGGCAGCGGACATGCGAGGTATGGATGCCGAGTTCATCGGCGGGTTCATGACCTCGGCCAGACCGGAGTGCACGGTCACCTGGGCCGTCCCCATACCCATCCTTGATGATGACATGAGGGCCTTCATAGCCACCCCGGACAGGGAGATCCCCCTGCCCATCTCGGACATCAGGGACCGCCAGCAGGTGGGCATGGCCGACTATGGACAGGTATGGGACGGCGTCAGCGCCACCGTTCGGGTGGACCGCAGGGCCTGCACCAGGTGCCAGTGTTGCGAGGCGGAGAAGAAGTGCCCCACCGAGGCCATAAGCTTCAGGGACGGGGGACCATCGATCGACCGGTACCGGTGCTATAACTGCGGGCTGTGCTCGACCCTGTGTGAGATGAAAGTGTTCAAGGCGGAGCTGGGAAGGGTCAGATTCACCATGCATGGCCAGGAGGTGATCGTCCCGGTGGTGTGCCGGCAGTCGGACCGGGTGAGGGCGCTGAGGATGGCCAGGATGCTCCGTGACCGGATCCTCGACCGCTCCTTCCGGATCACCGAAGCTGTCGGGAAACTGTCCCCATGAAGCGGTTCCTGATCTCCCGGGGACTGAGATCGATCAGGGGCACGAAAGCATTGCCGGGTTCGACCTTCACCAAAAGGACCCCCTGGCCCATGGACCTCAGAGCGGCCGCCAGGCCCTGAGCGTCGGCCACGGTCCTGACGTCCTCGATCCCCGCGGCCGAGGCTATCCTGGCAAGGTCGGTCCGGGAGCATATGGGAGTGGGCTGCGACCCGGTGGAGCCGTAGACCCCGTTGTCGAGGACGACCAGCAGGAAGTTGTCCGGCGCCCGGCAGGCGATGGTGGAAAGGCTGCCGAGGTTCATGAGGAGCGACCCGTCCCCGTCCAGCACGATGACCTTTCGTTCACCGACGGCCAGAGCGAGCCCGAGGCCGATGGACGAGACGAGGCCCATGGAGCCGAGCATGTAGAAGTTCTCCGGACGGTCCCCCACCGCGTACAGCTCCCTCGCCGGGTACCCCAGGTTGCACACCAGCAGTGCGTCCCCGGCCATGCCGGCGATGTGCTCGATGGCCTCGATCCTCTTCATCCTACCTCCAGAGCGACGGCGTCATGAGCACCGCCACCGGCCGGCCCATCCGTTCCGCATCCTGCCAGGCTTGCGCCACGCTTCTCCTCGCCCCCCCTGGCCCGGGGACGTGGGCAGGGATGCCCATGGCCTCGAGCAAGGGCACGGTCAGCTCGCCCATGGGGACCTGGGCGGAGACCTGCTCGCCCTCCACTCCCCTATGGCTGATTATCATCAGCAGCGGGATGCCGTACAGAAGGTCGAGGGAGGCGAGGGCGTTGATGGAGTTGCCGAGACCGGAGTTCTGCATGAGGACCGCCGCCCGTCGCCCTCCCAGGTAGGCCCCGGCGCAGATCCCTACGCCCTCCTCCTCTCTCGTCACCGCCAGGTGCTCGATGTCCGGGTCGGAGCAAATGATGTCCAGCAGTTCCTTCATGTTGATGCACGGCACGCTGGTGACCAGGTCGATCCCGCAGTCCTTCAGGCCATGGTAGATCTCCAGAGCTCCGCTGTCCATATGTCACCACACCTTGAGGTCTATCCCCTCGATCCGCAGCCTGCTTCCCTCGATGCCCACCACCACACCGGAGTGGACCTTGCCCATCATGCAGTGCTTGGGCAAGAACCGAACGGTCTGCCCGACCCGGGGCATCCTGCCCTCGCCCAGCACCCCCTCGAAAGCGGCCACCATGCAGATGCCAAGGTCCTGAGGCTCTTCCGTGCCCCCGAGCACGATGCGCCGAGGGCCTATGATGTGGACGCTCAGTATCCCGTGGGTGGAGTCCAGCACCCTGGCGAAGTGGACGATGGGGCAGCCCAGGGGGCGGTACCTGATGATATCGCCCTTCTTGACCCGCACCCCGCGGTCGAACGGGAAGAGGTCCTCCCGGCAGGAGGGCTCTCCGTCCAGGGGCAGAAGGGAGAACTGTGCTTCCAGGCCGTCGATGACCCCGACCATCCTCTGGGGCCGGCGGCCCTCCAGGAGCAGCCTTTCCGCCTCCTTCCTCCGCTCCAGGAAGCGGTCCTGGGCCATGAACGGGCACCGGTCAACGCTCTCCCCCTCCAGCAGACCATCTCCCAGCTCCGAGCAGGTCCTGTGGCCGCACCTGCCGCAGTTGAAGCCGGGGAGCAGCGAGCCTATCCGCTCCATGTCACTCCCCCCGGTACTCGGTGAACCCGTCGATGCGGCGTAGGATGCCGTGATGGCACCCCTTGCTCACGCGGGTCTCCCCGGCGCACAGTGTGCAGATCGAGAACGGGGGATTGTTCCGGAGGCTCATCTCACCGCCTATCTGCCTCCACGACATCAGGATGTTCGCGAGCTCGGCCGCGCCCTTGCCCGTGAGGCCGTTGGCATCGATGGCCCGGCATCCCGGGTTGGCCTCGAGCACCCGTTCCCTGAACACTTCCCGCTCGGCCTGCGATACCATGTCCCCCTTGGTCATCATCACCACGTCGGCTGTCGTCAGTAGCGGCCCGACCTTCTGCGGGTTGTTCGGCCCCGAGGTCACGTCTATAACGCAGACCGCCAGGCACTCGTCGGTGTACGGGGCGCAGCGAAGGCAGAGGCCGGCGGTCTCGTTGAACAGGGTGTCCGCGCCCATCTCGGCGGCCCAGTCGAGCATCTCGTCGGTGTTGTAGATGGCGAAATGGTCGGGGCACATGTCCTTCGAGAGCGCGGTCCTGACCGGAACACCGAGGCGCGAGAACCGCTTGTCGTCCTCGGTCCACAGGCAGTCGATCTTGACCACCGCGGGACTCGCCCCTCGCTCCTTGATCGTCCTGATCAGGGATACCAGGACCGATGTCTTCCCCGAACCGGGGGTCCCGGCGAAGACCGCGTACCTCACAGGTGGCCCTCCACCATCTGGCCGTTCCTGATCACCTCTCTCAGAGAGAGGAGCATGGCATCCATCTCGGCCAGGTGGGAGCACACCGTCCGCTCGTCCTCCGACCGCTCGATGATGCCGAACATGCCCCCGTTGCGCATCACGATCCGCCTGGAGGTGGACAGCGCGAGGACCGGGTCGTGGGTGACCACGATGACGATCTTGCCCTCGCCGGACAGCAGGCGGAGGGCCTCCTGCTTCCTGATGCCGGCGTTCTCGATCTCGTCGATGAGGACGATGGGCGAGTCGCTTATGACGGCGATGTCCGCGGTCATCAGCGCCCTGGACTGTCCTCCGCTGAGCGAGGTCAGGTGGTCCCCTGCAGCAAGGGGCTCGCCGCACATGGTGTTCGCCAGGGCGATGACCTCCTCCGCCACCTGTGGCCTCCGGCCGCGGCTCTTGGCGTGCATCCTCAGGAACTCCTCGACGCTCATGTCCGATATGAAGTGCATGTTCTGCGAGAGCTGGGCCACCAGCTTCCTCCGGGGGTCGGTCCGGACCCCGGCCTCAGGGTACCGGCCGTTGACCAGCACGATGCGCCCCGAGGGCGTGTCGGCCTGGGCCAGCTGCTCGATGTCGTTGATCAGGGTGGACTTTCCGGAACCGGTCGGTCCCACGATGCCGACCACGTCGCCGCTCTCGATGGTCACGCTCCTTACCCTCTCCTCGATGCCGTCCTTGCCTATCCCGCCCTGGATGGTGATGCTGAGCTTCGGTCCCATGTCACTCGACCTCCCCGATCTTCTCGATGATGTGCCTCATCATCGCATCGATGTCCCTGTCCTGTCCGGCGACCTCGAGGTCCGATGCCAGCCCTCTGGTCCCGTTATCCTGCCGGAACCTCTCTGCCCCTCCCCCGGTGATGTTCAGCAGGACCTTCTCCCGGGGACCTATGCCCCCCTCCATGACGCGATGGGCGAGGGCGGCCACCGCCACCCAGGCGGCGGGCAGGATATCGATGCCCTCGGCCTCCTGGAACAGCCTCCCCGCTTCCTCTGCCTGCCTGCTCGTTATCCCTAGCACCTCGCCGCCGGTGGCCCGCAACGCGTCGGCCACCCCGCCTGGCACTGAGAACGGCGGGCGGCGGTTGAACAGCACCTCATCGACCATGCCCTCCGGGCACGCAGGGTCGTAGCTCCCTCCGTTCACCTTGTCGTATATCGGCGCGCAGGGGAGGTTCTGGGCCAGGTGCAGCATCGGCATGTTGCTCCCGAACCTCCCGTCCTCGAGGAGCCGCATGGACGCCTCCCAGGCGGAGATCCCTCCGGTCCCGCTGCCGACGGCCTGGAAGTAGTGCGACGGCAGCGCACCCATGGTCCTCACCGCATCGAGCATCACCACCCCCATGCCGTCCCGCCTGGCCACGTTCCTGGCCCCGCCCTCCGGGATGAACCCCGGGCGGC
The DNA here is from genome assembly GCA_964426205.1 of uncultured Methanomassiliicoccus sp. Classification (GTDB taxonomy): domain Archaea; phylum Thermoplasmatota; class Thermoplasmata; order Methanomassiliicoccales; family Methanomassiliicoccaceae; genus UBA6. The sequence continues at coordinate 5,007 of CAYRPG010000053.1, forward strand.
GGCCCAGCACTTCCCCGAGGGCGATGGCGTCGCCATAGTCGCCACCGACCGAGAGGACGAAGATGGACCCGACCCTGTCGACGTCGGGGGGCAACCACAGCCGGTCGAGGGCGGCGGACGGCACCACCAGGACCAGGGGGCGGCCGGTGATGGCGGCCAGGTTGGCGAAGGCCCGGGCGGTGTTGCCGGCCGAGGCCACCACCAGGACGTCCCTGCGTCCCAGGTCGATGAGCCGCTGGACGGTGGGCGGGGCCTCCAGGTCCTTGAAGCTGCAGGTCGGCAGGTAAGCTCCCCTCTCCGGCCAGTGACCATTGAAGGAGATGTACAGCTCCTCAAGCCCCAGCTCTCGGGCGAGGGCCTCGCTCTTGTAGGTTATCGGCCCCCCGGTGAAGCCCCTGACGATACCGTGGACCGGCAACCACTCGTGATACATCCACATGCCGTCCAACGGAGCGATCGCCAGCTGCTTCCGTTCATATACCGTACGGAGGAGCGCATCGTCGTTGGGACAGGAGAACGCTCGCTCATCGTAGATCGACGAGCACCCCATGCACCTGAGCGAGTAGTCGCCCATGTTTTCCTCCATTCTCGGCCGATGGATTTAAGTCTTTTTTCTTTCCAGGCTAATTATTGCCTAATTGTGTCTCATAGAAGGGCAGAGTGTACATCGGGGGACAAAGATCGAGATGAGTAGTGAGGAGACCTTCTCCTCGCGATCTTCGCTCCCGCGGGAGAACGATGGCATCGGGCCATGTCTCGATCGCTCACTTGTGCAGCACCGCCTTGAAGATCTCCCTGTCCTGTTTGTCCACCCCCTTGATGAGGAACAGCAGGACGAAGTAGAACAGGGCACCAACGGCAATGGACGTGAACAGGCCAAGGCCGCGCAGCAGCAACAGGATGATGCCCATGCCGAAGCCGGCCCCGACCGGCCGGGCGACGATCTCCATCACGTCGATCTTGAACACGTTCCGGCTGAGGAAGAAGTAGGTCATGGCGACCAGCGTGAAGTAGGCGACGGTGAAGGCGATGGCCGCCCCCACCTCGTGGTAGGCCGGGATCAGGGCGAGGCACAGCGCTATGTTCACCACCGCCCCCGTGCAGTTGGCCACGGTAAGCAGGTGAACGCGCTTGGCCGAGGCCAGCACGCTGCCCATGCCAACGTCGAAGAAGCTCACGGCCACCGATGGCATGAGCACGGCGAAGACCACGGCCGCCGGGGCGTACACCGGGCCGTAGAAGAACTGAACGATCTTGTCGGCCAGGATAATGCCGCCCACGGCCAGGGGCAGCCCGATGATGAACATGTACTTCATGACCTTCTGCTGGGTCATCTTGGTCAGGTCCTTCGACGACCGGAGCATGCGGGAGACCACCGGGATCAGGGTGACTATCAGCGCGGTGGGAAGGGCAACGAGGGCGGTGACCATGTTGAACGAGAGGTTGTACATGCCCGTGGCGGTCAGCGCGGAGCCCATGCTCCCCCCATACCACAGGACGATGGACTGGAGCAGCACGGCGTTCACCGAGAACAGGGAGTTCACCGCCAGGTCCAGGGTGGCATAGGGGATCGCCTTCCTGAGCTGACGGGCCGAGTCGCTGAGGCTCAGCTTCGTGGACGGCCTGACCACGTACCGGGAGCAGACCACGAACCCCAGGACCATCTGCAGCACCGCCCCGACGAAGGTGACCAGCACCACCGCCTCCAGGCCGAGGCCGATTATGATCAGGAGGATCGCCAGGGGGACCGTGAACAGCCTCTCGGCGACCGAGGTCCACAGAACATAGCTCATCTTCTCATAGGCCACGTACATGGAGGTGAAGGAGTTGTAGATCCAGTTGAAGGCCGTGGCCAGGGCGATGGTCATGATGGCAAAGATCACGTCCGGGGGGAAGTTCTCGACCAGGGTGACCAGAAGGGTGACCACCAGCGCCACCGTTCCCAGGATGGTGCGCAGGAGGATGGTGTTGGTGAGGTGCCCGGGAGCGAGCTCCTTCTCGGGGGCGACCTCCACGATCATCTGGAACCCGAGGTTGAAGTCGGCGATGAAGAAGATCAGCGTGGTGAGGGAGAAGGCCAGGGTATAGGTGCCATACCCCTCGCTCCCCAGGTACCTGGCCAGGAATATCGATAAGATGAAGGTCGATATCAGGGCGGTGGCCTTCACCAGCGCCATTGCCAACGTGTTCTTGGTGATGTCCCGAGCTAGTCCCATTCCATTACCTGAGATATCACATATTTCGTTGGAGGAGACCCTACTTAGCTTAAGGGGTC
>CAYRPG010000054.1:0-6687 GCA_964426205.1 uncultured Methanomassiliicoccus sp.
TCCGCCTCCAGGCGCTCGATCTGCTGACGCATGGCGAAGTGCTCCTGCTCCTTGTGGGCCAGGGTCTCCTCCACTCCGGACAGCGATTCCCTAGCGCCCTTGAGCTCGAGGGACTGGGCCTTGAAGCTGGAAGTGAGCTGCTCCAGCTCTTTGGCCTTGCCTTGGAGCAACGTCTGCGCCGCGGTCAGCGTCGCCTGTATGCCAGTAAGCTCTCCTCCCTTGTCGTCGAGCTGCTTCTTCAGGCTGGTGATCTCCTCGGCCTGCGCCTCGGCCTGCGCCGTCCTCTCCTCGTGCGCTGCCTTCAGGGAGACCAGCTCGGCCTCGCGTGACCGCAGGCTCTCGTTCAGGCGCCCCAGACCCTCGTTGGCCTCGGCCAGCTCGGTCTGCTTGCCCTCGATGTCGCCGCGCAGGGCCGCGATCGATGAGTCCAGCTCGGTCAGGGAGCCCTTCAGCTGGGAGATCTCCCTGTCCAGGGCAGCAATGCGCTCGTCCCTCAGCTTTATCTCGGCAAGGGACTCCTCCGCCTTCTTCCTGCTGTCCTCGATGGCCTGCTTGGAGGCCTTGCGGCCGCTTATGTCCCGGTCAACGCCGCGGTAGCCGATGAACTTCCCGTCATGATCGAAGTTGGGGGTCCCGCTCATCTCCAGGTACACGATATGCCCGTCCTTGTGCCTGGCCTCCTTCTCCAGGGCGGAGATGGGGGCATGAGTGGACATCATCCTGGTCAGCAGCTTGAACACACGGTCGGCGGCCTCCTTGGACACCAGGTCCATCGGGGTCTTGCCGATCACGTCCTCCGGCTGGAGGCCGAGGACGTCCTTGACCCTCGGCGATGTGTAGACATAAGCTCCCTTCTCGTCCAGCTCCCAGGCCCAGTCGGACGTTCTCTCGGCCAGGTCCTTGAACCGGCGGCGGGACTCCTCCAGCGCCATCTCCAGGCCCTTCCTGGCGGCGTTGTCGGCATCGGCCTGCCGGACCATGGAGTCCATCGCCCGGTCACGGTCCTGCAGCGCGGCCTCGGAGCTGTTGAGCTGCCGCATGCTCGCCATCACCCTCTCGAGCTCGGCCTCTGCATAATTGCCCTTCAGCAGGCGTTCCGCCGGGATGTAGAAGCTGTTCTTGTTGATCTCTCCCTCGGCCACGATCCGGGGATGGGTCTGTATGGCTGCCATCATCGCCTCTGCGGAGAACAGCCGGCGGTCGTACTGGCAGATGATGCGCAGCGATATCCCGGGGTTCAGGGCGTTCATCTTGGCCTCGTACTCCGGCCACCGCTCCACTCCAGGCACCTTCTCCTGGGTCCATGCCATCTCGGACATGACCCTCATGGCCGTGAAACCGTAGGACCGGGCGAGGTCCGCGATGTTGTTTATGACGCGGATGGTCCACTCTGGATCGAACCTCCCCAGCTTGAAGTACATCTCCTTCTTGCTCGTCAGTATGAGGCTGCCGTTGCTCACCGCCTTGTCGACGTCGATGTGCTCGGCCTTCAGCGCCTCCACTATCGCCATGTCGTTCTCCTCATCGGAGACGTACAGACACAGCTCTCCCTTCTCCAACCCCACCTTGATGAGGGGCGTGATGGTGGTGAGCCGCTCCTCGTCCTTCTCATAGATGAGGGCTATGTGGTCCTCTACGGGATTCCTCTCTGGTTCTGCAGCTACCAGAGGCTCTTCTGTGGTTTGATCGACCATGAGTGCATCCTCCTTCGTCCGGCCCTACCTCCGGACGTCCCTTTAAATAACAGTTTACCCCCAGTGTTTTTCTGGAAATAAACCCTCGCCCACCAACGCCGTTTTGAACAACAATCTAATGAGCACGGACGGTCATGATGAGGTGATGCCCGACACGAATTGGAAGGCGATCACCGAGGAACTGCGCGACAAGGTGTACCTCCCTGCCTATCCCATCGGGGTCAAGCTGCTGGTGAAGCCCAGGGAGCTGCTGGAATACCGGGACGTCCGGCTCCTGACGGACACCACCCCTTGCCACATGGCCGCTATCGCCCGCTACAATCGGGGGGACGGCATCGTGGGGGCGTCGGGCCAGGGCACCAAGTGCCTGTGGGGGGCCTCCTGCCTCGGCCTGGTCAAGACGCCGGACCGGTTGTCGGAGGGCGACCTCAACCTGCCGTACACCCAGGACGTGGAAGCAGCGAGGCGCCTGCATGAGAACATGTACATGCTGGGCAACACCGGCATGAGGTACTCGGCGGTCATCATGTCCCCGCTGGACATGGTGCCCTTCGATCCGGACGTGATCGTCATGTACATGAGCCCGGCCAGGGCCCTGCGGCTGGTCATCGCCTTCGCCTATGCCAAGGGGGAGGCGATAACGGTGCGGATGACCGGACAGGCCTCGCTGTGCTCGGCCATCGCCAGGGCGGTGGACCTGAACGCGGTCACCGTCGACGTGCCGTGCATGGGCGACCGCGCCTACGGCCTGGTGCAGGAGTTCGAGGTCGTGGTGGTGTTCCCCGCCTCCCGGATCGACGAGCTCATGGAAGGGCTTCGGAACACCGAGGGGGTGGCGTCCTATCCTTACAAGCCCTTCCTGCGGTGGTCGGCGATCTTCCCGCCCTCCATGGAGCCCCGCGACGTCGAGCTGGACCACTGAGGGCCGCTACATGACCATAAAGGCTTATTATGGATACCTCATATGGATGGAGGCGGAGGCAAGACCATGGTATTGACACAGCACATGAAGGAATCGGGAGTGACCCCGGCCCTCTTGAAGACCACCAAGAAGATCAAGTGCCCCAATTGCGGCCTGGAGTTCTCTCTGTTCCAGTCCAGGGCCATAGCTTGCAAGGGTTGCAGGAAGGGGGCATACGGATGCCAGCTGGCCCGTTGCCTCAGGTGCGACACCGAGTTCCCCCTGGAGGGACCGCTGGTGAAGGACTGGGAACGCCAGAAGCTGCTCTCCGACTACATGAACAACATAGTGGCCAACTACAATAAGAGCGTCGGAAAGAAAGGCACGCGGTGAGCCGCGCCCTTTTTTATTGATTTATTAAAAAAAGATGCGGGGAGCGCCCCGCCGTCATTCCTTCTACGACGAGCCCCACTTCGCATACTTCTGCAGGATCTCGTGGCGGTATAGGGTCTTCCCGTGCACGCTGTTGATGTTGAACAGGCAGAACGGGATGAGCTTTCCGTCCGGGGTGACGGTATGGATGCAGCAGCCCTTGAGCCGATCGGTGTCCACGTTCCACACGTCCTGGAACGGCATGCTGGAGATCGTCAGATAGTTCGTCCTGGCTCTCTGGATGAACTCGTCCCAGGAGCCCTTGGCCTCCCCGCTGTCCACGCCCAGGCTCTCGTCGATGTACCTCCACAGGTTGCTGATCTCCTGCCTCGTCTTGGTCGCGATGCAGCAGGTGTCCTTGGGCGGCCCCATCGCGCGGTGGGTCAGGGGGAACAGCGAGCCGTCCTCCATGATGACCGACATGGACTTCACGTCGCAGTGGACGTTGGTGCACGAGGTGGGAATGAAGTTGTCGACCCTCAGCTCGCCCTTGGTCTGCCTCTCGATCTCCTTCAGCAGGTCCGGCAGCACCGTCCGGTTCTCGTCCTTGGGCACGATGGGGTAGCGTCCGAAGTAGCTCAGCGGCTGGAAGTGGATGCCCTTCACAGTGGGGACGTTCTTCTTGGCGAAGTTGATGATCTCCCCTATCTGGTGGAGGTTGATGTCCGGCGAGACCACGGTCACGAGGGTGACCCCGATCTCCACCTCCCTGCAGTTCTCGATCGCCTTGAGCTTGGTGGCGAGAAGGTCCTTCCCGCAGGTCTTCATGTACACGTCAGAAGTGATGCCATCGAAGGAGAAGTACAGGGAGTCCATCCCCGCGTCCTTGCACGCCTTGAGGAACTTCTTGTCCTGGGAGAAGCGCACGGCGTTGGTGTTGACCTCGATGTAGTCTATGCCCATCTCCTTGCCCATCCTGATGATGTCGGGAAGGTCGTCCCTGATGGTGGGCTCCCCGCCGCTGATCTGCACGCAGATGGGGTGGTTCACATAATCCAGCGTGGTCTGGAACATATTCCTGATCTGGTCCATGGTGGGGTTGAAGTGGTAGCGCTCGTTGGCCGAGGCGAAGCAGATGGGGCACTTCAGGTTGCAGTCGTTGGTGACCTCGAGGACCACCAGGCAGGTGTGCTGCCTGTGCTCCTCGCAGAGCCCGCAGTCGATCGGGCATGTGGCCTTCTTGGTGACGGCGTACTTCTCCGGCTTGGATGGGACACAGGCGTAAGCGTTCATCGACTTGTAGTCGGTGACCCCTCTCCAGATCAGTACCTTGAACTTGCCGTGCTCGGGGCAGGTCTTCTCCAGGTAAACATTGTCGTTCTCGGCATACTTGACCGCCGGGATGACCTTAAGGCACTCCGGGCACAGGCTGCTGCTCTCCCCTAGATTCTCGATCATTATCGTCACCGGTCTGCTTACTTCAACGAATATTGGTTAATAATGTGTTGCTCAAAATCGCATGTGGCATGTGATACATAATAAAAAAAATGTTGAAAAGGGCCGCGATGCGGCCGTAATAGGTTTACGCCTTCTTCTTCTCGAACAGCCCTTCGGCCGCCGCGATGGTCTTGGTGGCGAGGTATTCCTCGACCCAGGCATCGCCGCACTTCTCGCAGACGATGGCCGGTCCGGACCTGGTAACACCCATGTAGGTCATGTTCACAGTCCCGGCGATGGCCTTCCCCTTGCAGTGCACGCACTCCCAGTTGGTGACCTCAGGCGTGTCGGTGGTCTTCACCGGCTCGCCCAGCACCATGCGGTGGGAGTAGGCAGAGCAGACGTTGCCGTTGTTGTCGTACTTGGCGTAAACGGTAACCTCACCGATGCGCTTCTTGGCGAGGTTGACCTTACCGGTGGAAATCTTCCTGTGGGCGGTTTCCGCGGTCTTGACGACATCAGCGACGTCGGCCTCCTTCAGACCCCTCTTCCCCATCAGGTCCTTGACTTCAGCAGAGAACTTTGCTTCCATTTTGCTCACCTCAGAACTTCCCGTACGTCCCGTGGTCCCTAGCCGCCCTCGTCATGGCCAGGATGTTTCCGGGGAGCGTGTACATGGGGCATTCGCAAGCGCAGCCCAGGATATATCCTCTGGGGCTGTCACGGCCCGCCTTAACGGAAGCCGCTGCCTGATCATAGACCGCCTTCGGGTTGGGGTTGATCAACAGCTTGGTATCGACCGAGCCCATGATGGTCGCCTTGTTGCCGAACTCCTTCTTCAGGAGCTCGGTCGGGAATACGTCCCTGCCCTTGTATCCGATGTGGAACACGGTGAAGGGGGACCAGATCAGGTTGTGGAACTCCTTGTAGTCGGTCTCGTGGTTACCGCAGCAGTGGTAGAAGATCTGCGGGCCAGCGCCTCCTCTGAAGCACTTGTCGATGTAGTACCTCATGTTGTTCACGGAGTACTCACGGACCGCCTCATCCGAGAAGATGTCGTTGTTGGCCAGGACGGATCCCAGAACCAGCATGGCAGAGCCATAGTCGGCAGCGGTGCACAGGGCACCCTGAATGGCCGTGTCAGTGAACTTCTTCAGCAGCTTTTGGGCGGCCTCAGGTTCAGTGAAGGTCCACATGATGAAGTTCTCGACACCACACATGTGGGAGGCCTCTCCGACCGGGTCGAAACCATAAGCGATCGGGACAAAGGTCTGCGGGATGTTCTTCTGGACGTAGGAATACAGCCTCTGGTACTGCGGATAGGTGTAGCCGTTCCTGATGGCCTTCTCGTCGGGCACCTCGATGTCATCGACCTGTCCAGGTTCGCTGATGATCGGGGTCTCGGCGATTGGTGGCAGGGTGTCCTTCTGGGTCAGCTCCATTCCCAGCTCCTTGAGCCAGGGCGTGGAGTAGAACCAGTGGCTAACAGGCAGCAGGTCGTACATCTGATAGATGTAGGCCAGACAGTGTATGCCCAGTTCCGGCTTCTCGTAGAAATCCCTGATCGTGTACCCGCATGCGATGGCCGCATGGGACAGCATGACCGGGTCTACGTCGACCCTGTCATACTTGGCATCAACGAAGGGATTCGCAAAGCGCTTGGTGGCACGTCCGTGCCACTCCATGTCATATGGCGGAAATATTTCCTCGTAGCCCATATAATCCCTATTTTCTTAACTGGTTTGTCAATATTTAATCCTTGTTGTCAAGATTTCGCAACAATGTTGCATCTGACGATTCTATAGGGCGTTAAATAGAACATTGTTACGGTAATTACCATTATATTGGCTGAATAATAACATTTTTTGCGTTTACATGAATACCCCTTACACTTCATAAATAAACTTAAGTGAAACGTGCTAGCACGAAGCATGGTTGCCGGCGCACCGAGGGAGGGACCGCATGATCCGCCCTCCGATCATTTCAGACCTTCATGACATCGCATCCAGCATCCTGCGAGATGCTCACTGCGAAACTCTCCCGGGCCCGGGCGAGCGCATGACCGCGACCTGCGGTTTTAAGGCATATCGCCGATGCGGCCTTGAGAATACCGGCGTAAATGTTCAATCGGCGTTCGTGTGACCCGGGGTCGCGAGGTCCCCGGGCCGCCTGGCCCAGGTCCCTTTTCCCAGGCCAGCTGCCTGTACCCGAGGACCATGCCGCCGTACAGTATGGCCGACCCGGTCATCGATGCGAGCCTTGGTTGGCCGGCCCTGCGATCCC
>CAYRPG010000055.1:0-1151 GCA_964426205.1 uncultured Methanomassiliicoccus sp.
TTCATATCGACCTAGCGGTTTGCTACTTCGCTGTCGGCTCTCCCTATCCTGGCGGTGCAGCAGCTGCCAAGGGTGGGGTTGTTCGCCCATTAAAAGGGATCGTGAGCTGGGTTTAGACCGTCGTGAGACAGGTTTGTTGCTTTTTGGTGGAAGTGTATTGATGCCTGACGGGAAGGATCCTTTAGTACGAGAGGAACGGGGATTCGTCGCCTCTAGTCCATCAGTTGTCTGGCAAGGCACTGCTGAGCAGCCACGCGATAAGGGATAAGAGCTGAACGCATCTAAGCTCGAAACTCCCCCGGAAAAGAGGCATCTTTAGGACACTCGTAAATGACGAGATTGATAGGACTGGGGTGTAAGCACCAAGGTTCGCCGAGGTGTTCAGCCCGCAGTTACTAACGTTCGCGTCGCGTTGTGTCGGCTTAACAGTCAAACGAATTGCGTATGATTTAACTCTTCCAAATTTTACATTTTCAACTGTTCAGTGTGGATCATCCTGACCATTTTATCTTTGAGTTCTTGAACACCTACCGGAGGGACCTCTTCATGGTCCACCGTCCGATCGTTGCATGGAGCAGCAGGCGTCCTGCCGCTCCTGAGCTCAAGCATAATCTCCAGGCGAGCTTTCGCCGCGAGATCGTCACTATTTTCTAAACGAGGCCGGCCCGTTCGAGGTGGCCGGACCGAACTGCCAGCGCAAGCTATGGCGATCTTCCCATCATGCCCTCTGGCACGACGGCCCCCTGGGCGATATCGCCCAGTTCGACGAGCGGGAGCAACAGCTGCCGCTGCGCGGCCGCCTGGCGATACGAGCGAAGGTGTCCAAACCCGTTTCTTCCTCAGGCGGTCCCCCCAAAGGTCCATTGCCTCCCCCCTCGGATGAACGAGCATGCGGACAGCACGGTGGACAACAACGCCCTGGACCTCGCCGGTCTGATCTAAATCACAATGGGCGGGCCGGTGGACCTGGTGGGCCGATCGTTCAGCGGGGAGGTGGCCGCGATGTGCGCCTTGAGGCATCCGGAGCTGGTCCGGAACCTCGTTCTTATCGAGCCGGTGCTCCTGGGCGTTCTGATCGCGGACCCCTTCAGTTCGCCCCAAAGAATTGGCCTGCTCTTCAGGCACCCCTCGGCCGCCATATCGGGCATGAG
>CAYRPG010000055.1:1251-6676 GCA_964426205.1 uncultured Methanomassiliicoccus sp.
GACAACAACGAGAAGAAGGCCCTGCGGCCGTTCGTCGATGGTCTTCGAGGCAAGCAAGGCTCGTTGGAGCATTGAGGACACGCGCACGGTGATGCGGGAGAACGTCGGAACGATCAGGGGATTCGTTACCAAGGCCCCGCACTTCACCGAGGAGGAGGCCAGCAATATCGCCCAGCCCACCCTCCTGATCGTCGGCGGCCGCACCATCGGCATGTTCGCTGCCATCGTAGGCGAACTGCACAGGGCCATACCGAACAGCCAGATGGCCACCGTTCCGGACGCGGCGCACATCGTGCATCTGGAGGATCCGAAGGAGTGCAATAAAGCGGCTCCCAGGTTCCTGACGGACCACGCTCATTGACCATGGGCGGTCCGTTGCTGGGCGCCCTCATGGGCGGAGATCGGGCCGGCGACCTCGGTGATCAAACCCCATCGAAGGAGGTAGCTCATCCTTCCTGGACGCCGAGCTTCTCCCTGAGGGCCTTGATCATCTTGTCCAGCTCGTGGTAGTTCCGGCGGCCGAGGTCCAGGACCTTGCCGTTCGTCAGCCTGAGCTTGAGGTTCGTCGGCATCTGCTCCATCTTCCCCTCGACATTGACGCCGATCCTGCGGACGATGAGATGGGACATGCTCTCCTTCGGGATGAATCGGGGGAAGCCCCTCACCTCCTCGAGGAAGGAGGTGTGCACCTCCAGCCCCTTGGACCATACTCTGATCGGGTAGCTCATCCGGCGCCCGCGGGGGCTGATGACCTCGGTGACGTAGACCATCAGCGCGAGGGCGACCGCCCCGAAGATTATGTTCGCCACGTTGGACGCCACCGAGAGGTCCGTAGAGGTGATCAGGTATGCGAGATACGCCAGCAGGCCGACCTCGGCGACCCTTCCGAGGTTCTCGAAGATGCCCCACCTCCTCCCCTTCAGGACCGTTCTCGGCTGGAGCTTCTTCGGAATCGTCTCGGTGAAGATCAGCTCCCCCTTGGTCTCATCGACCGACCTTGATCCCTTGGCCATCGTCATGGTGAAGTAGAGGAAAATCAAGTACCTTTGCCTGCCTCACCGCTCCAGGTCGGGCGGTACCAGCGCACGCAGCCGCTGCATAGCCTCCAGTTTCTCCCTCTTCTTGATCTTGGCCTCCTCGACCCCCTGCCTCAGGTAGCCGATGGCCTGGTCCATCGCTCTTCTGTCCACCGGGTACGGCACGCCGTCCTTGCCCCCGACCGCGAAGGAGAACTTCACGGGGTCCTTCCAGCTCGGCTCGGCGCCGTAGACCAGCTCCCCGGTGAGGGCCAGGGCGCGCACCGCCGACGGCCCCACCCCCCTTATCGCCAGCAGCGCCTCGTAGTCTCTCGGCTGGAACTCGTAGGCCGCCCTCAGCGCCTTCCAGTTGACCGTCCGGGGCATGTGCAGCTTCAGCGGGCGCTCCCCGCACCACTCGTCCAGGGTGCTCTGCCCCCTGGCCACCAGCAGCACGTCCTTCTCGATGTGCTGCACCCCGTCGCACACCAGGTCCACCGCCACCCTCCTGGACTCGCCGGAGCTCTCGGCGGTCATGTCCAGGGTCTCGTCGACCCGGCTGCCGAGGATGGCGGTGTGCGGCTCCTCCACGAACCTCCTGACCGCGCCGCTGTTCCACTGGTACCGCCTGGCATACCCGGTGGTGTCGGACATCCCCTGCTGCACCACCGTCCAGTTGCCCTCCCCGTCGAACGCCAGGGCGTGGTGGTACAGCCTGTGGCCGTCCTGGATCGCGGCGTTGTCGACCTTCGCGCACATCCTCGATACGTACACCAGCCGCTCCTGCCGGTCCTCGGACATGTCGCACAGGTCCGCGTGGAACGCTATCTCCTCCGGGGTCCGCAGCGACACCTTCCCCTTGCCGCCGACCACCACCAGGTCCTTGCGGCCCTCCAGCGCCTTCTTCAGCGCCCCGCAGGTGACCGTGGTGGTGCCGGACGAGTGCCAGTCGAAGCCCAGCACGCACGAGAACGCCTGGAACCAGAAGGGGTCCGCCAGCCGCCGGAGGTACTCCTCGCTGCCGCGCTCGAGGAGCATGACATCTGAGATCGCCCCCGCGAGCTTGACCATCCGGTTGAACAGCCAGCGGGGGGCGTTGCCGTTGTGCAGCGGCAGGTCGGTGATCCCGGTCCTGGTCACGAGCATTAGCACGACCGGTCAGAGCATAAGCGTTTCCGGCGGTGCATCGAAAGGGCCGATGATCTCAGGGAGCGAACATCGTGGTGGTCGCCGTCGGCAGCACGCTGCGCAGCTTGACCATGTGGGGATGGAACAGCCTCATCTGGTCAGGGAACTCCGGCTCCCTGCCGACGATCTGGGACACGACCGCCACCTCGACCCGGCCCATGATCTTCCAGGTGCTTCCGCCCTCGTCGGCGGTGTCGGTCATGATGATGATCGGCAGCTTCAGCCTCCCCTGGTCCCAGGGATCGACGATCGACGCCAGGTACTCCAGCTCGTTCCTCTTGATATGATAGTGCACGCCGTCCTTCCCCTGGTACTCCGCATCCTCCACCTTGAGGAGCTCGGTCAGGGAGGTCCGCTTCGACGGCACGTGGCGGTTCATCATCTCGAGGAGCTTTCGTATCTGGGACTCGTCCTGCATCGCTCCGGTCTAGGCCGAGGGGGAGCATGAACCTTTGGCTGGCGAGGCCATGGGCCGCGCTCGCGATGACCGCCCTGCCCCAGCTCCGTGCGGGATGCGCCGCTCAGGGACAGCGATTATAACCGTCAAGGTCCATCGTGATGTCGAGGCAGATGACTCTAGAGGACCGACCGGACCTGAAAGCGATGCTGGAGACGCATCCCTGCTACAACGAGTGCGCGCACCGCAAGTTCGCCCGCATGCATCTTCCGATCGCACCCAAGTGCAACATCCAGTGCAACTTCTGCAACCGTAAGTACGATTGCTCCAACGAGTCGCGACCGGGTGTCACCTCCGAGGTGCTGACGCCGGAGCAGGCGGTGGAGAAGGTCCGCTTCGTCAAGAGCAAGGTGCCGTACCTCAGCGTCATCGGCATCGCCGGTCCCGGCGACCCCCTGGCCAACGAGGAGACGTTCCGGACGCTGGAGCTGGTGGGGAAGGAGTTCCCGGAGCTGACGCTGTGCCTCAGCACCAACGGCCTCAACCTCCCGAAGAACGTCGAGCGGCTGAGGGCGCTGAACGTGAGGTTCATCACCGTCACCATGAACGCCATCGACCCCGAGGTCGGCGCGAAGGTCTACGACTTCGTCCACTACGAGGGCAAGAACTACCGGGGGGTGGAAGCGGCCGCCATCCTGCTCAAGAACCAGCAGGAGGGCATCAAGATGGCGGCGGACGCGGGCATGCTGGTCAAGGTGAACTCGGTCCTCATCCCGGGCATCAACGCCGACCACCTCCCCGCGGTGGCCAAGCGGGCGAAGGAGCTGGGGGCGTACATCGTCAACATCCTGCCGCTGATACCCGTTCCAGGCACGAAGTTCGAGAACGTTCCTGCCCCCACCGCCAAGCAGCGGAGGGAGCTGCAGGACCTGTGCGAGGTCGATATCCGCCAGATGCGCCACTGCCGGCAGTGCCGGGCGGACGCCATCGGGCTGCTGGGCGAGGACCGCTCGGCGGAGTTCGCGCACTTCACCTGCCAGGCCGGCGGGGGGGAGGCGAAGGAACCGGTCGCCCTGGAGCTGGAAGGCGCCACGAAGTACCGCATAGCGGTGGCCACCAGCGACGGGAAGAACGTCGATCAGCACTTCGGCCACGCCGAGGTCTTCCGCACCTACGTGGTGGAGGCCGGGAAGATCGCCGAGGGGGAGAGCATCGACGTGCACGAGGAGCAGGAGATCCCGCTCTTCGGGCCGGGCCACCGCACGAAGATGGATAGCACCGCGGCGAAGCTCCGGGGCATGGACGCGGTCATCTCCACCAAGTACGGCGAGCCGGCGGTCGAGATCGTCCGGGAGAACGGCATCATCCCGATAGAGGACCATGGCGACGTGCACGAGGCGCTGCGCCGTGCGGCGGACTCCATCTACAAGGAGCGGGCGGCCACCTTCCAGTGAGGGACGGGGATGAAGGGTTCCGATCTCCTTGTCAAGTGTCTCGAGGAAGAGGGCGTGGAGCGGGTCTTCGGCATCCCGGGGGAGGAGAACCTCGACCTCATGGACTCGCTGATCGATTCCGGCATCGAGTTCGTGCTCACCCGCCACGAGAGCTCGGCAGCGTTCATGGCCGGCATGGTCGGCCGCCTGACCGGGAGGCCGGGGGTGTGCCTGAGCACCCTGGGTCCGGGGGCCGCGAACATGGTCATCGGGGTGGGGGAGGCGTACCTGAGCTACCATCCCATGGTGGCGATGAGCGGGCAGCTGGGCCGGGAGTGCCAGCGCGCGCCGAGGAAGCAGTACCTGGACCTCATGTCGATGTTCCGGCCGATCACCAAGGCCGCGCTCTCGCTGACCTCGGCGGGGACGATACCGGAGGTGGCCGGGAGGGCGTTCTCCCTGGCCGCGTCGGAGCGGCCCGGCCCGGTGTTCCTGGAGCTGCCGGAGGACGTGATGAAGGCGAAGTGCGATGAGGCGCTGCCGTCGGCCTCGAGGCCCGATGCTGGCGATGTCCGCATCCCGGACCTGAACGGCTTAAGAGAGCTCATCCTGAGCTCGCAACGCCCGATCATGCTCGCAGGGAGCGGGGTCGTCCGCGGCCGCGCGTCCGCCGAGCTGGTGAGGTTCGCGGAGAGCTGGGGGATCCCGGCGGCCATGACCTGGCTGGGCGCGGGCAGCGTCCCGTTCGATCACCCCCTGAGCCTTGGTACGGTGGGGCTGAGGAGGGCGGACATGATGAGGGCGGCGTTCGAGGCCGCGGACCTCGTCATCCTGGTCGGCTTCGACCTAATGGAGTTCGAGCCGCAGTACTGGAACTTCGGGGCGGCGAAGAGGGTGGCGTACATCGCCGCCGCGCCGTGCGACCGCGTCCCGGGCTTTACGCCGGACCTGCAGGTCATCGGCGACATCGGGCGCTCGCTCAGGGCGTTGGACGGCAGGAGAGGGGGGGCGGTATGGACCTCGGACCTCAAGACGGAGTTGGAAGGCATGCTTGCCGCCGTCCCCGAGCAAACGGGCGGCGTCAAGCCGCAGGCCATCGTCAGGGCGATAAGGATGGCGCTCGGCCGCGATGACATTGCCGTGTCGGACGTCGGCGCGCACCTGCTGTGGATGGCCCAGAGATACCCGGTGTATCGGGAGAACACGCTGCTCATGAGCAACGGCCTCATCCCGATGGGCGTCGGGATCCCGTGGGCCATCGCCGCCAAGCTGACGCACCCGGAGCGCAAGGTCGTCGCGTCGGTCGGGGACGGGAGCTTCGCCATGACCGGCATGGAGCTGCTGACAGCGAAGGAGCTCGGCACACCGTTCGTGACGGTAGTGTGGAACGA
>CAYRPG010000056.1:0-2419 GCA_964426205.1 uncultured Methanomassiliicoccus sp.
GGTCCCCAGACCGGTCATCGATGAGGACGAGTGCAAGGGGTGCGGACGCTGCATCGTGGCGTGCCCCAAGAAGGTCCTCCGCAAGGCCCAGCATGTCAACCGCAGGGGCTTCGTACCCGTGGAGTACTCGGGAGAGGGTTGCACCGGGTGTGCGATCTGCTTCTACAACTGCCCCGAGATCTACGCCATA
This sequence comes from uncultured Methanomassiliicoccus sp., assembly GCA_964426205.1. GTDB lineage: Archaea > Thermoplasmatota > Thermoplasmata > Methanomassiliicoccales > Methanomassiliicoccaceae > UBA6. The sequence continues at coordinate 191 of CAYRPG010000056.1, forward strand.
GAGGTCCACACCGCCGACAAGGGGGCGAAGGAGTGAGGAAGTTCGTCAAGGGCAACGAGGCGGTCGTCATCGGCGCACTTTACGCCGGGTGCGACGTGTACTTCGGGTATCCCATCACTCCGGCCAGCGAGATCGCCCACGGGGCAGCGGAGCTCTTCCCGCAGATGGGCAAGGAGTTCCTGCAGGCCGAGTGCGAGACCGGCTCCATCAACATGATCTACGGTGCGGCCAGCGCCGGCAAGCTGGCCATGACCGCCTCCTCCGGGCCGGGGATCAGCCTCATGCAGGAGGGCATATCCTACCTGGCCGGGGCCCAGCTACCGGCGGTCATCGTCAACGTCATGCGTACCGGGCCCGGACTGGGGAACATAGGCCCGGAACAGGGCGATTACAACCAAGCGGTCAAGGGCGGCGGCCATGGCAACTACAAGTGCATGGTCCTGGCGCCCGGCTCCGTCCAGGAGATGTGCGACCTGACGATCAGGGCGTTCGGCCTCGCGTTCAAGTACCGCAACCCCGTGATCGTTCTCGCGGACGCGGTGCTCGGCCAGATGATGGAGTCGCTCCAGCTACCGAGCACCATTTCGCCGCGGCCGGAGACCTCCTCGTGGGCGGTCCGCGGGGATGCTGAAACAAGGAAGAACCTGATCACCTCCATCTACCTCGACCCGGACCGCCACGAGGTCCACAACCAGGTGCTCCAGGAGAAGTACGAGCGCATGAAGGCCGAGGCCACGTCGGAGAGCTACCGCACCGAGGACGCGGACATCGTGCTCACGGGGTATGGCTCCTCGGCCCGCATCGCCCGCACGGTGGTGGACCGCCTGCGCGCCGACGGCATCAGGGCGGGCCTGTTCCGCCCGATCACCCTGTCGCCGTTCCCGACCGTGCAGATGAACCGGGCGGCCAGGGACCGCAAGATGCTGGTGGTGGAGATGAGCAACGGGCAGTACCGTGATGACGTGCTCCTGCACCTCGACCGCTGCAGCAGGACGGACGTTCGCCTGGTCAACCGCATGGGGGGCAACATGGTCAAGGTGGAGGACGTGCTAACGGCCGCCCGCAGCATGATGGAGGCGAAGCGATGATCAAGAGGGCGAGAGGCTTCTACGAGAGGTTCGACCGCAAGGACGGCAGCAGGACCACCACGTTCTGCGCGGGGTGCGGCCACGGGATAATCCACAAGCTCATCGGGGAAGCGATGGCCGACCTGGAACTGCAGGACCGGACGGTGTTCGTGTCCCCGGTGGGATGCGCGGCGTTCTGCTACTACTACTTCGACTGCGGCAACGTGGCCGCTCCCCACGGGCGCGCCTCGGCCGTTGCGACCGGGCTGTCCCGCGTCCTCCCGGACAAGGTTGTCATCGCCTACCAGGGGGACGGCGACCTCGGGGCCATCGGGTTCAACAACGCCTTCCAGGCGGCGAACCGCGGGGAGCACTTCGCGTGCTTCTTCATCAACAACTCGCTGTACGCGATGACCGGCGGGCAGATGGCACCGACCACCCTGCCGGGGCAGAAGACCACCACCACGCCGTTCGGGCGCGACGTGGTAAGGACGGGACATCCGCTCAAGGTGTGCGAGATCTTCGCGCAGCTGGAGGCCCCCGTCTACATCGAGAGGGTCTCGGTCGCCGATACCAAGCGCATCATGCAGGCAAGGAAGGCTGTGCGCAAGGCGCTGGAGATCCAGCGCGACGGCAAGGGCTACGCCTTCGTGGAGTTCCTCTCTCCCTGCCCCAACAACTGGAGGCTGGACCCGGTGAAGGCCGCCGAGTTCGTCACCCAGGAGATGGAGAAGGTGTTCCCGCTGGGCTGCTTCCGCGACCGCAGCGCCGAGGAGCCTCCGAGGCCCATGCCCATAGAGGTCAAGGACCTGGTAACGCTGGTCCAGGGCTCCGAGGGCGGCATCGAGCCCCGCCCGGACCCCGCGTTCAAGGAGAAGCACTTCAAGTTCTCCGGGTTCGGGGGGCAGGGGGTGCTCAGCCTCGGGCTGGTGGTCGCTGAGTCGGCCGGGAAGGCGGGGCGCTACGTCTCGTGGTTCCCCAGCTATGGCCCGGAGCAGAGGGGCGGCGCGGCCTCCGCCTCGGTGGTCGTCGGCGGGAAGGAGATCGGGTCCCCGGCGGTCGACGCCCCGGACATCCTGGTGGCGATGAATCAGCCCTCTCTAGAGAAGTTCCTTCCCACGGTGGCCAAGGACGGAACGGTGCTGTTCGAGGAGTCGATACC
>CAYRPG010000056.1:2519-5631 GCA_964426205.1 uncultured Methanomassiliicoccus sp.
CAGGGGACCAGCGGCCATGGTCCGGACGTGATCGTGTCGTTCTGGAACGACCAGCACCGGAGTTAGGATAGCATGTCAAATCATGACAAACTGGGAAACCGAATAAAGACCTACCGCGAGCGCCTCGGGCTCCCGATCGAGGAACTTGCCAAGAACGCGGGGATCGACGAGGAACTGGTAAGGAACATCGAGAACGGGGCCGTGTACCCGGCCATAGGGGTGCTGGTGAAGCTGTCCCGTGCGCTGGGCCAGAGGCTCGGCACCTTCATGGACGACCAGTTCATCCCGGATCCGCTGATCGTGCGCTCGTCGGAGAGAAGGGAGGAGACGACACCCCACCACGGGGCCGGGCCGGGCAACTACCACTACTATCCGCTGGGAAAGGGTAAGGCCGACCGGCACATGGAGCCGCTGTACATCGAGATCGAACCGACCGAGGAGCGCTACCTCTCCTCCCACGAGGGGGAGGAGTTCATCATCGTGGTGCGGGGGGAGGTCGAGCTGATCTACGGCAAGGAGAAGCACCGCCTGAAGGCCGGGGACTCGATGTACTACAACTCGGTGGTGCCGCACGAGGTCATGGCGGCAGGGAACGCCACGGCCGCCATCTACGCGGTGGTGTACACCCCGTTCTGAGGTGTTCTCATGGTGCGTGCCGAGATAACCAGGGAGGCCACGCTGGGCCAGCTGCTGGACGAGACGGTGGCGAGATGCCCGGACAACGAGGCCATAGTATACGCCGACCGCGACTACCGCGAGACGTGGCGGGAGTTCTCCAACACCGTCGACCGGGTGGCCAAGGGCCTGATGGCGCTGGGCGTCCAGAAGGGCGAGAAGGTGGCGGTGTGGGCGACCAACGTTCCGCACTGGGTCACCCTGCAGTACGCCACCGCCCGCATAGGGGCCATCCTGCTCACCATCAATATCAATTACAAGATCTCGGAGATCGAGTACATCCTCAGGCAGTCGGAGACGGAGAACATCTTCATCATCGACGGCTACCGGGACACCGATTACCTGGCGACGATCTACGAGCTCGTGCCGGAGCTGAAGGTCCAGCCCCGGGAGCACCTGCGCTCCGAGAGGTTCCCCCACCTGAGGAGGGTGCTGTTCCTCGGGCCGGAGAAGCACCGGGGCCTGTACTCGATGAACGAGGTCATGTCCATGAGCGTGCAGACCTCCGACGAGGAATACGCCAGGCGGCAGGCTAGCCTGTCCTGCTATGACGTGGTCAACATGCAGTACACCTCGGGGACCACCGGCTTCCCCAAGGGAGTGATGCTCACCCACCACAACATCGGCAACAACGGGTACTGGATAGCAGCCAACATGAACTATACGCCAGCGGACCGCATCTGCCTCCCGGTCCCCCTGTTCCACTGCTTCGGCTGCGTGCTGGGGGTCATGGCCTCCCTGAACTCGGGGGCGTGCCTCGTGATACTCGAGAGGTACGACCCCGTCAACGTGATGATGTCCGTCGAGAAGGAGAGATGCACTGCCCTGTACGGCGTGCCCACCATGTTCATCGCCGTTCTAGCGCACCCCCTGTTCAACAAGTTCGACTTCTCCACCCTCCGTACCGGGATCATGGCCGGCTCGCCCTGTCCGGTGAAGAGCATGCACGAGGTCGTGGACAGGATGAACATGAGCGAGATCACCATCGTGTTCGGCCTCACTGAGTCCTCGCCGGGCATGACCCAGACCCGCTACGACGAGCCGTCCATCGACAAGAAGTGCTCCACCGTCGGCCGGGCCCTCCCAGGGGTGGAGATGAGGCTGTTCTCCCCCGAGACGGGCAGGGAGTGCGCCGTGGAGGAGCACGGCGAGGTGTGCTGCCGCGGCTACAACGTCATGAAGGGATACTACAACATGCCCGAGGAGACCGCCAAGGCCATCGACAAGGACGGGTGGCTCCACTCCGGGGACATAGGCAAGGTGGATGCCGATGGGTACCTCTCCATCACCGGCCGACTGAAGGACATGATCATCCGGGGAGGCGAGAACGTGTACCCCAAGGAGGTCGAGGACTTCATCCATCACATGGACGGCATCCAGGACGTGCAGGTGGTCGGCGTCCCGAGCAAGAAGTACGGGGAGCAGGTAGGCGCCTACATCATCATGAAGAAGGGCGTGCAGATGACCTCCGAGGACGTGCAGGACTTCTGCCGCGGGAAGATAGCGTGGTACAAGACCCCGAAGTACGTCGCCTTCGTCGACGAGTTCCCGCTGACCGCGTCCGGGAAGATTATGAAGTACAAGCTGCGCGAGGACGCCGGGAAGCGTTGGCCGGAAGCGTAGCCCCAACAATCGTAAAATAGTTGCTCGCAAATCGGAGCCGTCAGATGCCCAAGATCAAGGTGGAGGACGCGGTCATACACTATCACGAGTACGGGGAAGGGGAACCTCTCCTGCTCATCACCGGCTTCTACGGAGACCTCTACAACTGGAAGAAGGCGATACCGCTGTTCACCGGCCATTACCGGGTCATCGTCTTCGACAACCGGGGCAGCGGCCACACCGAAGCGCCGGACGCGCCGTTCACCATGGCCCAGATGGCCGACGATGCCGCCGGGCTGCTGGACGCCCTGGGCATCGAGAGGGCCCACGTCCTCGGGTGGTCCATGGGGGGCAACGTCGCCCAGGAGCTGGTGTTCCGCCACCCCAGAAAGGTCGCCAACCTCATCCTGATGTCCACCTACACATACGAACCGAACCGGGCGCGATTCGCTATCGACGCCATGGTCCACGCGGTAAGGGAGGGCGCCAGCATGGACACGTTCCAGACGATGATGCAGACGTGGTGTTCGACGGAGAGCTTCTTCCGGGGCAAGGTCTCGGTGTGCGAGCTGGGGGAGGGCTGCGACATCAGCGTCCTCAACGGGCTGGTCCGGCAGAAGAGGGCGCTCGACGGGTTCGACAGCCGCGGGAGGCTGTGCCTGATCACGATGCCCACCATGGTGGTCCATGGCAACGAGGACATCATGGTCCCCATCCATTTCGGGGAGAGACTGGCCGCCGGCATCGCCGGCGCCGAGTTCGAGATCATCGACGGTGCGGGGCACTTCCTGCCGCCGTCCGGGTACGCTCCCCTGGTCCTCGACTTCCTGGCCAA
>CAYRPG010000057.1:0-5520 GCA_964426205.1 uncultured Methanomassiliicoccus sp.
TCACGGTATCTCGATTGATTTCTTTTCCTGCGGGTACTAGGATGTTTCGATCCCCCGCGTTCCCGTTGATTACTCAACATTCCGAAGAATAGGAAGTCCCATTCGGCGGTCACCGGATCATAGTCTTCTTGCAACTACCCGGTGCATATCGCAGCTTGACACGACCTTCATCGGCGCTCGAGCCGAGCCATTCCCCATACGACGTAGCATGCCGCTACTTGTGTCGGCTTAACACACGTCCGAATTGCATATGATTGGTTATCATCAAACGCGAGACCTCTTCCAAATCTCGCTATTCTCCTCCACTTCCCCGAAAAGGATCGCTTTCCGGGTGCATCAAAGTGAACTGTTGTGGTCGTTTTTTGTATTCGACCGCAGCCCCCCTTCATATCTGAAGGGGTATATATAGGTTGCCATACTGGCAGATCCCATCGCTCCGAAACCTCTTGGGTTCCGGGCCTTTCCAGCTAAGCACTTATTGTATATAAGTGTTTCGCAGGGGGTTCCGCCCCGTCATGCACCGTTACCGGCACATGCCAGATGTATAGGTCAACGCCTATGCCCGATACATTTGCTCCGTTTCGGGCTTTTCCAGCTAAGCTGCTGTCATATTTATACTTTTCCTAACGTGTTTACTGCCATATACTGCAGGCAACCCTTGGCTCCCCGCATCTCAGGCAGGAAGATTACATTCGTCGACCACGAAGATATAACTTTTCTTGACGGCCACGTATTTCTGGAACATGTCCATGCGCGTCTCTGCCGATATCTCCGCCAGTAATAGATATAGTATAATGGGAGGTCAGCGTCGTCTCGCCTCCGCGACCTTCGCGGGAATGCTCCAGGGCGTATCGGCCACCATCGCGCCGGCCGCTCTCAGGGCCTCGATCTTGCTCCTGGCGGTCCCCCGGCCGCGGTGCACCAGCGCCCCGGCGTGCCCCATCTTCCGCCCGGGCGGGGCGGTCAGGCCGGCGATGTACGCCACCACCGGCTTGCTCATGCCGTGGCGTATGTACTCCGCCGCCTCCTCCTCAGCGGCACCGCCGATCTCGCCTATGAGCACCACTTCGGCGGTGCGGTCGTCCGCCTCGAACATCCGCAGGGCGTCGACGAAGGAGGTCCCGATCACAGGGTCGCCCCCTATGCCCATGCAGGTCGATTGCCCGAGACCGGCACGCGAGAGCGAGGCCACCACCTCGTAGGTCAGCGTCCCGCTCCTGGACACCACGCCGACCGAGCCCTCGCTGAAGATCGGGTTGGGCATGATGCCCGCCTTGCCGTGGCCGGGGACCGCTACCCCCGGGCAGTTCGGGCCGATGATCCTCGAGCCCTTCAGCCGGGCGTACTGGACCACGGTCATGGCCTCGTGCACGGGGACGTGCTCCGTGACCATGATCACGGCGCCGACGCCTGCCTCCAGGGCCTCAAGCGCGCTGTCTGCCGCTCCGCTTCGTGGCACGAGCACCACCGAGATGTCCGCGCCGTGCCGGTCGGCGGCCTCCTCGACCGAGCCGTAGACCGGGATGCCGTCCACGGTCTCCCCGCCCCTTCCCGGCGTGACCCCGGCCACCACTCTCGTCCCGAAATCGACCATCGCCCGGGCATGGTACCTTCCCTGGTGCCCGGTGATGCCCTGGACGATGACCCTCGTCTCACGGTCGATGATCACTCCGACGCCTCCCTGGCAACGGCCTTGACGACCGCATCCTCAAGCTCGGTGCAGGCGGTGATCCCGCCGGAACGGAGCATCTCCCTGGCCCTTTCCTCGTTGATGCCCCGGACCCTGACCACCGTGGCCGGCGGCGATCCCATGCTCCCGAGGGCATCGAGGAGTCCCTGGGCCACCGTATCGCACTTGGTCATGGCCCCGAAGATGTTCACCAGGACGACCCTCTGCCCGGAGAGGGCCATGATCTCGAACGCCCGCCTCACCCTCGCGGGATCGTCCGTCCCTCCCAGGTCCATGAACGCCCCGGCCCTGCCGCCGTGCAAAGACAGCGAGTCGAGGGTGGCCATGGTCAGCCCGGCGCCGTTGGCGATGACCCCGATGTCCCCCTCCAGGCGCACGAAGGCCACCCCCTCCGACCGCGCCGCCCTCTCGAGCTCATCGCCCTCCGCTTCCCGGAGTTCGAGGTCGGGGTGCCGATACAGCGAGTCATCGTTGATCGCCACCTTGGCGTCCGCGGCCACAAGCGCGCCGTCGACCGTGAGGATGAGGGGATTGATCTCCACCAGCTCGCAGTCCAGGGAGGTGAACAGTCCCCAAAGCTTTCCAAGGAGGTCGCCGACCTCGTCCTCCCGTCCCGCGAGGTCCAGGGCGGCCGCGAGCTCACGGACCGCATACTGCCGCACCCCGAGGAAGGGGTGCAGCGGCCACCGGTGCAACGAGGTCTCGTCCAGCGCCTCGACGTCCATCCCCCCGGTGCCGGAGGCGATGAGCGCCGGGATGCCGAGCGAGCGGTCGATGGTGATGCTCAGGTACAGCTCCCTGGAGACGGGGAGGGCCTCCTCCACGAGGACGGAGCGGACGGTGATGCCGGAGATCCTCGAGCCGAGCATCGCGGCGACGGCCGGTCCGATCTCGTCCGCTCGGGACACCTTCCTTATCCCGCCGCTCTTTCCGCGACCTCCCACGGGCACCAGGGCCTTGACCATCACCGGTCCGGCGATGTCGGCGGCCTGCTCCGTCGCGGCGATGGTGCGGCCGGACGGGACCCTTATCCCATGCTCGCTGAACAGCCTCTTACCCTGGTCCTCGAGGAGCATCATGTGATGACAGGATGGGAGCGACCGGCAGATATCGTTTGCCGGCTCGACCGCCCCTTTTTCTCACCATCGCACTGTTGAACCTGGGGCCCAATTGCGAATCCAGTGACCGGTATCGGCAAGTGACGGAGAATGATTCTCCATTAATTTTCATTTCTAGGAAAGACTAAATAGGCCTTCAAGCTTCGCTTACTCCAATGGCCGTCCATATGTTGCCAGGGTCCGGTTATGATTGTAATGTTTTTATCATAACAGGGAGCAGGCCCGTGGTCGTGGACACTGGCACTGGGGACAACACCTCCAGGGCGGTCGAGAGGATCAGGAGGCTTATCGGAGGGAACAGGGTCCAGGCCATCGTGCTGACGCACCGGCATTACGATCATGTCGGGGGTGCTGCTACAATGTCCAGGGAGCTAGACGCCCCGCTCTTCGCTCATGAGGCGGACGCGGGTGTCATCCGCGAGGGCTCGGCCAAGGGGACCGAGGCTCTGATGTTCCAGCGGAAGGTCGAGCCCGCCCCTGTGCAGAACCTTAAAGGGGGAGAAACCTTTTCCACCGGTGACCATGATCTCAGGGTCATCCATACTCCCGGCCACACTGTGGGTGGGATATGCCTCCATGATAAGGTCCACAAGATCCTTCTGTCCGGGGACACCGTCTTCGCCGGAGGGGTCGGTCGATGGGACCTTGCGACCGGTAACTTGGACGAGCTGGCCGCTTCGGTGCGGTCGCTGCTCGCCCTCGAACCGACGGACCTGTATCCAGGCCATGGGCCATGCGCGCTTGGAGACGCGCATTTACAGATCAGAGACGCGTTGAGATACCTAGGGGAATGACGATGGAGATCATAAAGTGCGAAATGAGGGACGGGGTGCCGAGCATCCCGGGATCGAAGCTGAAGCTGATCGTGTCCGAGCTTGCTGCCGGCAGGCTCATCGTCTATCCCACCGAAACAGTATACGGCCTCGGCTGCGACCCGTTCGATGAAACGGCGGTCAAGCGTGTTTACATGGCCAAGAGGAGACCGTTCGACATGGCCATGTCCATCATGGTCAAGGACCTCCGAATGATGGAGGAGGTCGGCGTCCTCGACGACCGCGCCCGCATGCTGGTCAGGCGGTTCATGCCCGGCCCTCTGACGATCATCGTCCCTAAGCGCCCCAGTGTGCCTGACATCCTGACCGCCTCCACCAACGAGATCGGCCTCAGGATACCGGACAACCCAGTGGCCATGAAGCTCATCGATGAGTTCGGCCCCCTGGTCACAACCTCCGCTAACGTTCACTCTCACGGAAACCCCCGGACCTGCCAGGAGGCGGTTGACGATCTGGGTGCCTCGGTCAGCATCTACCTCGACGGTGGACCGACCACCTATGGCACCCCGTCCACCATCATCCAGCTCACCGAGCAGGAGATGACCCTCATCAGGCCGGGGGGCCTAGCGCCGGAGACCATCAAGGCGGCATTAAATGAAAGATGATATTCTAGAGAAGGTAAGGCGGGCGGGCGCGATCGCCGGAGAGGCCCGGGAGCTCGGAGCGAACATGGTCGACGAGGGCGTCAAGCTCCTCGATGTGGCCAACGAGGTAGAGGCGTACGTCATCCGCAAGGGGGCGAAGCCAGCCTTCCCAACGAACCTTAGCATAAACGAGACGGCGGCCCACTACACCCCGCACTCCGACGATAAGCTGACCTTCAAGCGGGGGGACCTGGTGAAGGTGGACGTGGGGGCCCAGGTGGACGGCTACATCGGTGACACCGCTCGGACCGTCGAGGTGCGAACGAAGAACTGGACGAACCTGATCAACGCATCCGCCAAGGCGCTGAACATGGCCACGGAGATGGTCGGGGAGGGGGTCCAGGTCGGTTCGATCGGCGGAACGATCGACAGGGCCATCAGGAGCGAGGGCTTCGTGCCGGTCAGCAACCTCACCGGGCACGGACTGAACTGCTACAACCTGCATGCCGGGCTCACCGTCGCCAACTACGATGACGGGAACCAGACGAGGCTGAAGGCCGACATGATGCTGGCGATCGAGCCGTTCGCCACCGACGGGGCGGGCGAGGTCCGCAACGCCAAGCCCGGGAACATCTACCGCATCCTGAGGGACCGCGAGGTCAGGGACGCTGACGCGAACCGCCTGTTCGTAAAGATCAAGGAGGAGTTCGGCAGCCTGCCGTTCTGTGAGCGGTGGTGCACCGCGATCGAGCCGAAGGCGCCGGTCCACCTCAAGACCCTCGTCCGGCACGGGATCCTTTTCGCCTACCCTGTGCTCTCAGAGATAAAGGGAGGCATGGTCTCACAGACCGAGCACACCGTTATCATCAACAACGGCAGGGGCGAGATAACTACAGTAGTGTAAATTAATAGGAGGGGAAGGGAGCTGCCTCTGGGTTTGAACTATTGGGTGGTTCGAATACGGAGGAAATGGTGAGGTAATAATGCATCCCTCCCCTCACCTGTTCCGTCAGGCATTTCCAGAATCATAATATCAATATAAAATAGTTCCTCGCAGATATTGATGGCAACATAATATTGCATAGTATTATTTCGCAGATATGGAACGTGGAAAACGATAGTTCGGCCCATGGGATAGATTTAATAAGGACTGGGCATTAACGAAAAGCAACGCGAGGGTAGCCAAGCCAGGTCAATGATGATATGATCTCATCGGCCAAAGGCGACAGACTCAAGATCTGTTCCTGAAGAGGTTCGTCGGTTCAAATCCGGCCCCTCGCACCACTTGTTCTGGG
>CAYRPG010000058.1:0-5014 GCA_964426205.1 uncultured Methanomassiliicoccus sp.
TTCGATGCCGTTCATCTCCGGCATCTGGTAGTCGGCGATGATGGCGTCGTACCCGGTCCGAAGGGCCTTGACCTCCGCATCCTTGACCGAGGTGGAGGTATCGACCTGCAGCACGCCAGAAAGCTCGAGGAACGTCTTCGTCAGATCAAGCAGGCTTTTTTCGTCGTCGACATAGAGAACGCGGATCATGACCGACCATCAGGCGGCCGTTCATGAAGCACAGTAGATAAATGCTAATGGTGTTTAATATCAACCGCGATAGCTGGAATGTTGGCGTGGTCGTGGTTGAAGGCATTCTCGATCATCGTACTGGAACTTTGGCGCAGGGGGCGGGAGAAACGTCATCCGACCTTGACCAAGGGTCGGGGGCGGGAAACCTCGAGCTTTTGCAGCGGTAGGGCCGGGGATTACAGGCTGCCCGCGTGCAGAAATTTCCATAGCTCCATCTTTTGGTTCCGGGAAGAACAATAATGGCCGTACATCGCTTCCTCTGTAAGGGGCGTCAAAGGGGAGCCTGTCTGATGATATGGGCGATGATGTCAGGGCCAAAAAGGCGGAGGTGGGCACAACTTCGGGCTATGAGCCGCATCCGACATGAGCTCGACATCATGATGAGTGATGAAGATGACCTTTATTAGCTCAGAGAATGAATAATTGCATGAATGATAAGGGATGCCTTGAGCGAATCACGGATTTTTGCGATCGCCCTCATGATCTCTCTGATCATTTTCGTCATCGACAGCTTAACGCCGAGCGGGTATGCCGGCAGCTTCCTTTACATCCTTCCAGTGTTCATCTGCCTCTGGGCAAACAGACGCCGGTCGATATATTGGATGGGCGTGATCGTCACCATCCTCGCGATCCTCGCAGCGCCCCTGCAGCCTTCTCAGAATCCATCCGCCGACCTCTTTAACAGGCCGATAGCCATCATCGGCATTTGGCTCGTGGTCATACTCGGGGTGCAAAGAAGGAAGGCCGAGGACGAGGCCCAGAGATATGCTCGAAATCTAATGCGCTCACACGATGATCTGCAGCAGATCAATAACGTGATGAGCCACGATCTGCCGGTGCCGCTGCAATCGGTCATGGGCGACCTAACGATGTTGGAGGAGAGCTATGGGGACAGGCTCGAACCCGGTGCGATGGAGCATGTCCGCCATGCCATTGAAGGCGGGAAAAGGATAAGCGACCTGATCAATGATGTTCTCAATTACTCCAGCATTGACAACATTGACATGAAGATCTCTTCCGTGAACATGAACGAGGTCGTGGCCAAGGCCATGAAGCTCCTCCAGGCCCCGATCCGGGAAAATGAGGCGGAGATCCAGGTTGACGAGCTGCCATCGATCCTGGCCGATGAGGCCCAGATGGTCCTGGTCATGCAGAACCTTGTGGGAAATGCCATCAAGTTCCACAAGCCGGGAGAAAGGCCCAAGGTTCACATAGCCAGTATGATGGTCCACAATGAGAACGTCTTCTCCATAAAGGACAACGGGATCGGGCTGAACATGAAGGATGCCGAACGAATATTCTATATGTTCCAAAGGCTCCATACCAGCGAGGAATACCCTGGCACCGGCCTCGGCCTGGCGATAACCAAGAAAATTGTCGAGCGGCACGGTGGCAGCATCTGGGTCGAGTCGGAGGAGGGAAAAGGCTCGACATTCTTCTTCACCGTACCTAGGGAGATGAGCCTTGCTTGAAGAGGTCGAGCGTCCTCATGACATCCACTCCCCTACCTGGGGGGGGGAAACAAGCATTTTTCGATCGAACCTCACAATTCTTCATTGCCGGCTCAAGGTGCCTCGACCATCGGGCATTCGATCATAGTCAAGGGTGCCCTGTAGGCCTCAAACATGGGTTTAGCACCTTACCGGCCCTTACAGGAAAAGTGGCTTATAGCTGTAGCTCAGAGCAATATGGGCCGAGCCAGGAATGGCAACTCCCAATATTGACCATTTGACATCTGGACGTAATTATCGACCACCTGGCCGGCGTTTTTCTTTGCCAAGCTAGGGAAAATGGGCCAGTTCCGGTGCGTTATTTGGGAGAACGGGAGCAAAAGTGCGAATCGTTGGATCATTTGGCATTTCCTTCTGTTCACCGTAAATGCGCTGTGCGATGATGATAGTTTTAAAAGGTCAGGGTTTGAATTGATACATGGGGCGGCCATAAAATGGAGCCCCACTGAACGGAAGGAGGTGAAAGGATGTACCTGATGCAGATAAGCACACACCGGCCGGAGAGCTGTCCGATGGTAGTGGAGAGCAACTTGAAAAAGACGGCGACCATGCTGCAGAAAATGGATTCGTTGATGGCCAAGCATGGGATCAAGTTGGTGGCCAGCTACACTGATTTCCCCGCGCACGTCATCTACAATACCTATGAGGCGCCCAACATGGAGGCCTTTGAGAAATTTAGCATGGAGCCGGAAATGATGGCATGGCTGGGATTCAACAGGGTAACAACGACAGTGGTCATGAGCCTGCCGGAAGTAAAGGCCATGCTCAAACTTCCATGAATGGCCCTAAAAGCCATTCATCTCACTTTTGCCGATCCATCATCAAATAACGTTCAGGATGAAATGAGCAAAGCCTCCCATGAGCAGTGAGATCGTCAACGATGCCAGGAAGACCTTCATCGAGTCCTTTGCACCGAACTCGCCGACCAGTGCGGCCAGGACCCCAAGGCAAGGCGCGTAGGTGGCCATGATCAGCGCGAAGATGAAGAACTGATCGGGGGTGAAGAACAGGGCGAGATCTGCGGTCCCGAAGAGAATGAACAGCAACTGGACCGTTAACTCCCTTCTCAACACCCCAAAGATCAGGGCGATGATGGACAGGGCAGGAAGTCCAAGGAACCATACTGTGAGCGGGGAAAGCGGTCCGACCAACAGGTCCAGGACATGATATTGCAGCAGAAATTCCAGGACTATGCTCCCGACCAACAACAGTGGAAAGGCCACGATGAAGAAGTCCTTCGCTCGAAGGTACGTCTTGGACAGCACGTTCTTCAATGACGGAACCAGCAGGTCCGGTATCTGCATCGCGAGGACTGGCAGCTCCTCTTTCATCGTCCTGTTCAGCAGTAAGCCGAGCAGCAGGATGAATCCGATCTCGATCAGGAAAATGAGCAGGGCATACTCCAGGCCGCTGTACTTACCGACCGTGCCCAGGATGACCGCGGTCTGGGCAGAACATGGGACGGCCAGCACAATGATCGTCGACAGGATCAGCCGTTCCCTCCGGGACTCTAGGACCCTGGTGGACAGTATGGCCGGAACGTTGCAACCGAGGCCAACGATCATGGGCACTATCGCTCTGCCATTGAGCCCTATGCGACGCATCAACCCGTCCAGCAGGATGGCCGCTCGTGGAAGATAGCCCGAATCCTCCAGTATGCCTAGGAGGATGTAAAATAGGATGATGTACGGGATAACGATCCCAAGAACTCCCTGGATGCTCAGGTCGATGCCTAGGGCGATCGCTTGTCCCGTCGTCCCGCCTATAAAATCGCCAAGGCCGGTGAAAAAGGAGCTTGTAAGGGCAACATAGGTCCTGATGGTCAGGTCTCCGATGAACTCCCCTCCATATATCAGGGTCAGGAATAGCCCGCCCATCACAGCGATCAGGATGATGGTTCCCGAAAAGGGTCGAAGGGTCAGATCGGATATCCGGTCGGCCATGCCCCGCTTGACGACCTTGTTCTTCAGGACCTCGGAAGCGATCTTGCCCGCTTCGCCATAGCGGTCGCGGGCGATATGAACCTCGATCTCCTCACCGTGCAATTCCCGGAACTGCACTTCATACTCTTCAGCAAGAGCGATGATGCTGGGCGAGAACTCCTCCTCAAAGGGTTTGTTGCCCTCCAAGAGTTTCAACAGGGCCCCTCTTATCGGGTAACCGTTCCTCGATTCCACCAGACCTTGCGATAGGTCCTCCAAGAAAGCCTCAGTGTGGCTATCATATCTGACCACGAAATTGGAACGGGGCAACAATGGAGCGGTGACGATATCGATGAGCCTGTCGATGCCTTCACCGGTCTGGGCCACGATCGGAACGATCGGAATCCTGAGCGTCCTGGACAAAAGATCAACATCGATCTCGTATCGCTTACGAGCAATGTCCATGAAATTGAGGGCAACGGCCACATGGTAACCGAGCTCGATAAGCTGGAAGATCATGACCAGGCTTTGGCTCAATCTCGTGGCATCGGCCACCGCGATGACCCGTTCTGGCCTCTTCTCCATGAGGAGCCTCGTCGCCACAAGCTCATCTTCGCTCACACCGGTCAGGGAGTAGGTGCCGGGCAGATCATAGAAAACGATCTCCTTGCCGTCTCGTTTCACGGACGCTTTGGTATACTCGACGCTCGTCCCTGGGTAATTGGATGAGATGACCCTGACGCCAGTAATGCGATTGAAGAGAAGCGACTTCCCCACATTGGGGTTTCCTACCAGAGCGATCTCCATGACTGACCCCTTTCCGCGACCTCACGGAGGCAGGCCCTCGGAAGGTCATGAGCAGAACTCGCCCATTTATTAATTTCGGTCATCCTAATTTTCATTCAACAGCACGCATCTCGAATCTCCAGCCTGACGAGAGGATCGGAGAAGAGGTCCATGATGCGGTGGAACGGTCCTTACGATCTTAGGGAGGCGAAGGTATTGTTACCATCGACGGGACCGAACACAAGCATATCGACATGACCGTCCGCCATACCAGGGCCCATGTGCTGAACGAACTGGGAGAATATGACGATAAGCCGATCCCTCCGCTCGGAACGTTCGTTGCCGTTCTCGTAGCTATGCGATGACCTGATGCAGGCACAAGCCTGCGAATGTGCTACCTTCCTGGCTCAGTACACGAACGGGACAAGTCGCTTGGTGCGCCTCATGTACTCCCTGTACTCCGCTCCGAACCGTTCGATGAGCATCTTTTCTTCCAGCCCGATCCTGAACAGCAGGAAGGCGACGAAGAAGAGCATCGCCAGGAAGCCGAATATGCTGGAGAGC
>CAYRPG010000059.1:0-4444 GCA_964426205.1 uncultured Methanomassiliicoccus sp.
TGCCTATGTGGAAGTAGAGCGACGCCGACCTCCGTGGCGTGTGCTCCAATATGCTTCATCACGAGATCTATCGTCTCTTCTCCAACCTGGCCGCCCTGGGCGAGACGTGCAAGCGCGGTCTTCGTTCGCTCGTCCTCGAGCGGTGTACGAGCGGAACAGGCTCGGCCAGGAGGCGTGGGAGGTGAAGTTCGCTTACGGCATTCGTTGGATGATCGAGCGCGTGCTCTCCGCCGTGAAGAGAACGCCAGGCAGGGAGGCGAGGTCGCGTGACCGCGACCTTTTGAGCTCGAGGAGAACAAGTTCTGGACATGGAGCGCGATGCGGCGGGAGGATTCATGCACCTAGCTTACCCAGGGACAAAGGTTAAGTGGTCCCAGGCCGTCATCGCGGAGCGATGAGGATAATCGGCTTCATCAAGACCTCACTGCTCGACTGGGACGGCCATGTGGTGGCCGTCCTGTACCTGCCTGGCTGCAACTTCCGCTGCCCGTTCTGCCACAACAAGGACCTGGTCCTGTCGCCGGACTCGATGGAGGAGGTACCGCTCGAGGAGATCGAGCAGTACGTCCGCGACAACGCCGAGTTCCTGGACGGGGTGGTCGTCACGGGAGGGGAGCCCACCATCCACAGCGACCTTCCCGGCCTTCTCTCCAGGCTGAAGGCACTGGGCGTCAAGGTAAAGCTGGACACCAACGGCACGAACCCCGATATGCTCGGCGATGTCCTGGAGGCGGGGCTGGTGGACTACGTGGCCATGGACCTGAAGGCCCCCCTGGACGAGAAGTACGACGAGCTTGCGGGAGTGGACGTCCCTATCGACAGGGTGAAGAGGTCCATAGAGGTGCTGCGCAACTCCGGCGTCGAGCACGAGTTCCGCACCACGGTGGTGCCGATCCTCCTGACCCAGAAGGACGTGGAGAGGATCGCGGCGTACATCGGAGGGGCAAGCAAGTTCGCCATCCAGCAGTTCCGCCCCGGCAGCACCCTGGACCCCAATCTCTCGGTGGTGAAGCCGTATCCCAGGGGCACCATGCTGGCCATGGCGGAGTGCGCCAAGCAGTACGTTCGTAAGGTGGTAATCCGCGGGGACGTGTAAGGGTACAAGACCAGTTATCAATAACAGTATCGAGCCGAGAAGCTTTATCCGCTCGATTTTTTTTATGATTTTCCTCATATTGTAATGCCATTCGGAGGATCGAATCTTGGACCAGACACCGCGGATGAAGACATATATCGAGGGTTTCGACCGGGCTTTGGAGGGCGGCATACCTCAGGGGCACATCGTGCTGGTTGCCGGCACCCCGGGCACCATGAAGTCCTCGCTGACCTACTACATGCTATACAATCAGGCCAAGGAGAGCAACACCACCTGCGTGTACGTCACCCTTGAGCAGTCCCGCAACTCCCTGCTGAGGCAGATGGAGAAGATGGGGATGCGAGCCGATGATGTGAAGCAGAACCTGCACATCCTGGACCTCGGCATCATTAGGAAGAACCTGAAGCACAGCACCGGATCGGAGTCCTGGATGCAGGTGTTCAAAGGTTACCTGACCTCGCTCAAGAACGACCTGAACTTCAGCATGCTGGCTATAGACTCGCTGGGGGTCCTGGAGACCATCTCCTCGATGACCAACCGGCGCACCGACCTGTTCTACCTGTTCGAGTGGCTGAGGGACCTCAACGCCACCTCGTTCCTCATCTCCGAGGCGTCCCCCGACCGCCTGTTCGAAGGCGCCTATGACGAGGGATACCTGGCCGACGGGATCGTCACGCTCAAGATGCAGGTCGTCAGAGAGGTCGAGACGCAGAGGAGGATCCGCTGCGTCAAGATGAGGGAGACCAACCACGACCCCTCCTACTTCTCCCTGATATTCTCGGGCGGGAAGTTCCAGGTGACCAAGGCGATCAGCGAGTGAGGTACGATAGATGCCACGCGTTCTGGAGTGCCCGAGATGCGGTGCAGGCATCAGCCACAACGATACCCAGTGCTGGCGTTGCGGCGAGCCCGTGAGGGGAGGTAGCGGAGAGACCAGGCTCAACACTCTCTCCATGGGCAAGGCCCCCGGCGCGGGCATCCGGGACCTCCGCACGTCCAAGAACAAGGAGGTCCCCACGGTCCAGCCGGCGATCCGTCCCATAGTCGAGCCGTACAACGGACGCGAGAAGGAGCTCGAGGACCGGGAGAAGGAGGTCAAGGAGACCATGGCCGCCCTGGAGGCGGAGGCCCGGGAGATGGAGGCCGCCGCCCTGGAGTTGGAGAAAGAGCGTCAGGCCCTCAAAGGGTCCAGGGAGCGGATCGCCCGGCGGGAGGAGGAGCTGGACGCCAAGGCCATTCTCCTGGAGGACATACTGACCGTCGCGCAGGAGATCAAGAAAGAGGCCCCGGCAGCGCTCTCCAAGGACGACCAGGAGATACTCAATGTGGCCAACACCGAGCTCAGCTCCGTGCTGGGAGAGGAGCGGGACCGCATCCGCAGGGAGGTCGAGCGGGAGATGGCCGAGCAGCTCACGCGCATCCAGCAGCTGGAGGCCGAACTGAGGATAGCAAGGTCTCAGCTGGACAAGGCCGAGGAGCCCGTCGTCCCGGTCGATATCTCGCAGGTGCTCTCCAGCGTGACCTCGGAACTTCGCTCGCAGATCGGTGCCGGGCTGATGGCGGATGTCGAGGATGGCACCGTGCGCACCTACGTGGAGAAGCTCGACCAGATACTGGCCGGCGGCATACCGGAGGGCAGCGTGGTGCTGGTGAACGGTCCTCCCGGGAGCATGAAGACCTCCCTTACCTACAACATCCTGCACAATTCCGCGGCGAGGTCCTCGATGAAGGGGATGTTCCTCTCCCTCGAGCAGGACAGCGCCTCCCTGCTGAGGCAGATGGCGCGCCTGGGCATGAACAGGGACGAGTCGCTGGACCGCCTGATGGTCGTCGATCTGGTCGACCTCAGGCGCAGCATGGAGGGGCATAGCGGTGATTGGCGCAGCATCATCGGCCGGTACATCGAGGAGACGGTGGCCAAGAACGGGCTGCAGCTGCTCGCGCTGGACTCCCTCGAATCGTTCGCTGCCATGTCCGAGAAGGAGCTGAGCCGGGCGGACATCCAGGACCTGTTCGACTCCTTCCGTTCATTGGGCCTGACAACGTTCGTCATATCCGAGACGCCGATGAGCAGGCTGGAGAAGGATGCCCGGATGGAGCTGTACGTCGCGGACGGCGCGCTGGAGATCTCCCTCAGGGAGACGGGGGACAGTCACGTTCAGAGGTGGGTCCGCTGTGTCAAGATGAGGGGAGCGAACATCGACCCCAGGTTCTACAACATGATGCATGCCGGTGGCTCGTTCATACTCAGCATCCCGATCAACCGGTCAGGCGGAGAGTGACAGGAACCACCATTGTCCAACGAGACAGTGAACTGCCCCGTCCGCTAGGACAGGGCTTCCTGCTTCATCCATCGGGCGTGCACCACCATGCTGGTGTAGCGGTCCAATGTCCACAAGCGAGCTCGGGCAGTTCCTGCTCTACCTTTCAATGCCTCGGTTGGGGCTAATGATCGAAGCGTTATGCTCGCGTGACATGGAGAGCCCGCGGTGCGGACAGTCGTGCCACCGGTTATCCAGTATTTTGGGAATTAGCTCGCCGCAGCACGGGCATGCCTGGCTAGTTCCCCTGGCGTCAACCTGAACGAACGGCTTGCCCGCTCTTTCGGCCCTGTAAGCTAGCTTCTGGTCGAACGATCTCCAAGAGGCGTCCTAAGGCTTCTTGCCAGGTGACCGTTCTCGATCATCCATTTGATGTCAAGATCCTCAGTAACGATGAGGTCGAAGTTAGTGACATGTGCCGCGAAAGCTTATGCTGAAAGTCGTTTCGCTGATCGCAAACCCGCTCTTACGTTCGAGCGGCGACCATCCTATGCTTGTTCCAGTTCTGAGAGCCTTTTTTCCTTGAGAGGCGGCGTTGCCCCCTGCGTAACTTCTTCAGCTCTCGATCTGAGCGCCTCGGATCCTCCACCTCGTTGCCGTCACTGTCAACGGCGTTGAGCTCCAGCACGACATCGATGCCGGCCACGGTGTCAATGGCTCTATGTTCGTCTCCCTTGTCGTTGTCGATCAATGGATGAGCGAACCACTTGCCGGACGGCATGTGCTTGATAGTGACGCCCTTTTCCTTCCCTCGGCGGCACGATGCGTCCGCATCGGGATGGCGCCCATCTTGCTCAGGTGCAACGAGCTGAACTTGTCGTTCCTAGGCAGGTCGCCGAACCCGGACTGGTTGTAGGTAATGGTTCGAAAGCGGTGAGAGGGCTTGAACGCAACTTCCCAGCCTCACGGCCGCGATCACTCAGTTCTCGGAGCGCTGCCAGGTTGACGAACAGACGATGCAGCTCGTACCGCAGCACCTTTGAGTGCACGCCACGGAGGTCGGCGTCGCTCTACTTCCACATAGGCA
>CAYRPG010000060.1:0-4138 GCA_964426205.1 uncultured Methanomassiliicoccus sp.
ACATTCCCCAGAACTTGTCGACCTTGCGCTTGACCTCGAGGGTCTCCTCGAGCACCATGCGGTCGTCCGGGTTGAGGTCCATATGCGCCATCTCCTTGACGACGGTTTCCCGCAGGTCCACGTACAGGATGTCCTCGACGTTGATCTGCCGGCCGACGGTCGGGCCCTCGATGGCCACCGCGACCTCCTGGCCCTGGATCGCCTCCTTGACGGCGTCCTCGCCGGTGCGGATGGAGCGGATCTTGCCGACGTCCACACCATCGATGTTGAGCAGCGACTGCCCTGGACGGATGCGGCCAGCGAGCACACGGACGCCAACGATGGCCGGCTTGGACGTGCGGAACACGCAGTTCGGCAGGAGCTTGATCTTGCCGGGGAAGGCGTACTCCGCCCTCTTCTCCACGTCCATCCTCCGCTTCTCCTCCTCGACCCACTTCTGGTAGTCCTCGATGAGGCGGTACACCACGTTGTTGGTGAAGACCTTCAGCGGATAGTTCGGCAGTGCGTCCCTGGCCTCCGGGAGCATGTCCACATTGAATCCGAGGATCACGCGGTGATAAGTCTCGCCATACGCGGCGGTGTCGATTATGTCCTTCCGCGAGATCATGCCGGTGTCGTGCTTCCGGATCGGTATGCCGACGGCCTTGCACTCGAAGGCCAGCGCCTCCAGCGAGCCGATCGCGTCCGCCTTGATGTATACCCCGGCCTCGGTCGTCTCGATGTTGACCTTGGTCTCGTTGACGACCTCGTCCATCGCCTCGCTGACGCTGCCCGTCGCAGCACGAAGCGGCCCCCCGGCCACGACGCCCTCGATGTTCTGGCACATCAGCTTCACGCCTATGGCGGCCGATACTTCCTTCACCGACTCGAAGCGGTCCTTGGGGTCGCGTATCTCGTCCAGCGGCTTGGGCTTGAGGATCGCCTTCACCTTGGTGGTTATCGGCCTGCCCTTCGTGCCCAGGATGACGGTGTCGCCCCTGTGCAGCGTTCCGGCGAAGATTATGACGTCGAGCGTGGAGCCGAGACCCTTCTCCTCCTTGACCTCCAGGATCGTGCCCTGAGCCGGTCCCTCCTCGGTCTTGAGCTGCTGCTCCAGGAACCTCTGCGCAAGGCCTATGAGGATGAGCAGCAGGTCCGGCAGCCCCTCGCCGTTGCGGGCGGAGATGGGCACCACGGCGATGGCCTTGGTGAAATCCTCTATGCGATCATAACGGTCCGCGGAGTAGCCCCTCTCGTACAGGTCGCCGATGATCTTGTACATCTTCTCGTCCAGCTTGGCCTTGGCCTGGTCCGACTGCGCGTTGTAGTTGAGGACGAACGGCGCGTTGGCCTTGGTCTGCCAGCCCTCGACGAGGTCGATCTTGTTCATGGCGATGATGAACGGGGTCTTGAAGCGCTTGAGGATCTGGATGGACTCGATGGTCTGCGGCTTGAGGCCCTCGTTGACGTCGATGACGAGCACGGCAAGATCGGCGAGCGCACCGCCCCTGGCGCGGAGGGAGGTGAACGACTGGTGACCAGGAGTGTCGATGAACAGCAACCCGGGGACGTTGAACTTCCTGTTCCCGATGAGCGGCCTGCAGACCTTGTAGATGTGCTCTATAGGGATCTCGGTGGCGCCGATGTGCTGAGTGATAAGGCCCGCTTCCCGCTGCACGACGGTCGTTCCCCGGATGCGGTCTAGGAGGGAGGTCTTGCCGTGGTCGACATGACCCAGCACGCTCACGATCGGCTGTCTGGTCGCCATGAACTTCCGATAATGGAATCGATATTAGTATCTTTCCCAGCAGGTCTGAGGAGGACCACGGGGACCACAAAAATAAAGAAAGGTAACGAGGGAGCGGTGCTCCCGAAAAGGTTTTTACTCCACGAACCAGGGCTCGGAGGTGCGCGTCCAGCTCTGGAGCTCGTAGTCGTTGAAGAACAGCTCGATCTCCCGCTTGGCCGACTCGGGACCATCGGAACCGTGGATGAGGTTCCTGCCGGTCTGCTGGGCCAGGTCGCCGCGGATGGTGCCGACGGCGGCGTTCTGGGGGTTGGTCGCACCCATCATCGTCCTCATCGAGGCGATGGCGTTCTCGCCCTCCCAGATCATCACGAGCACTGGACCGGAGGTCATGTACTCGATGAGGCCGGGGAAGAACGGCTTGCCCTTGTGCTCGGCATAGTGGCGCTCCGCCAGTTCCTTGGGGATGCGCATGAACTTCATGGCCACGGGCTTGTGCCCCTTGGCCTCGATGCGCCCCAGGATCTCGCCCATAAGGCCGCGCTGTATGGCGTCGGGCTTGAGCATGACGAAGGTGCGCTCCATCACGCCGATCACTCCGTTGGCTTCTTGGGCGCCGGAGCCTTGCGCTTGCGGGCCTTGCTGGCGGTGATCTTCTTGATCTTCTCGTCGACCGGGGCGGCGGGGGCCTCAGCCTTGGACGCGGCGGCAGCGAGGGCTATGTCCTTCTCCCTCTTGGCCGCGCGGGTCCAGGTGGTCCTCCGGGGGATCCTTCCCAGCTCGATCATGTTCTTGTAACACTTGTTCGTGTCGAACGTCAGCACGGTGCCGTCCTTCTTGACGAACAGCTTGCCGGTGCCCGGTTCCATCTCTGCTCCGCAAAAGGAGCAGACCCTTCTCTCGACCATCAGATCACCGTATGGAAAGCTTGCGGGCCTCTCTGGAGGTCTCCCTAAGCATTAGTATGTCTCCCATGCGCACGGGGCCCATGATATTGCGGGTGATGATGCGACCCTTATCGCGGCCCTCGAGCACACGCACCTTGACCTGGGTGGCCTCGCCGGTCATTCCAGTACGACCGATGATCTCCACCACTTCCGAAGGTATGCTGCTCTCATCCTCAGGCATGTATTCACCTCCGTGCTCACTGCTTCAGCTTCTTGACCTGCTCGGCGAACCCGTCCAGCAGGGGCTTGGCCTTTCCAGCGTCCAGGATGGCGACCGAGGCGGTCGGCTTCTCCAGGCCCACGGCGTGTCCCAGCTCGGCCTTGGACGGCACGTAGGCGTATATGACGTTGCGCTCCTCGCACAGGAGGGGCATGTGGGCAAGTATCTCTGGAGGCTGGACATCCTCTGCCATGACCACCATTACGGCGTCTCCCCGCTCGACCAGCTTGGTGACCTCGTTGGTCCCCTTGCGGATCTTCCCGGTGTCACGGGCGGCCTCGACGATCTCGTAGGCCTTGTCCGAAAGCTCCTTGGGCATCTCGAAACGAACGAACATTGCTTTTGCCATTGTTTCACCTCATTCGGATGTATTCATCCTCATCATTCATCGGTTAAACGTGAATGCGAGAGGGACCAAAGAGATGGCCATATTTATCACTTCCGAGCAGACCTGTCCTGGAAAGGGGGGTAAGCGCGGGACCTGCCAGCAGGGCAGAGGTGCGCCCGGGTCACAGCATGCGGCGCACGGCCTTCACCGACTCGCGGAGCGCCGACGGGGTCTTGACCTCGACCAGCACCCCGATGTCGTGCCTGCGCGCAAAGTCCAGCATGCCGGGGATGTCGATCATGCCGGTGCCCGGCACCTGGTGGTCGCTCTTCCCGTTGTAATCGTGGAGGTGCATGTGGCGGATGCGGTCGGCGTGGCGCAGGAGGACCTCGCGCTCGCGGAACCCGCTGCGCGCGTCGTGCCCCACGTCCCAGGTAAGGTGGAAGGAGTCGAGGTAGCACAGCTCGTCGATGGCCTGGGCGATGAACGGCAGGTCGAAGTTGTTGACGTTCTCGGTGCAGACGTCCACCCCCGACGCCGCGGCCAGGGGGAGCATCTCCTTGTACGCTGTCCACAGGTTCGAGGTGAACTCGTCGAGGTACTGTTCATAGATCCACACCTTGCGGTCCGGGAGGGTGAAGTAGATGCCCGGGCTGACGTGCATGTTGAGCGTCTTGACCCCGGCCTGCGCGCACCAGCCCAGGGCCTCGCGCATCCGGTCGAGATATCCTTGCCTCACCGTGGGGTGCAGCGAGCCCAGGTCCAGCTCGTCCGGCGAGTGGAGGGCGAACTCTATGCCCGTGCGCCTGGTGACGTCCCTCAGCTCCAGGGGGTCCAGCGCCTCCGGGCAGTTGTCCGGCATGTTCATGTTCAGCTCGATGAACGAGAGCTCCAGCTCCTGGCAGAGGTCCACCAGG
>CAYRPG010000061.1:0-2775 GCA_964426205.1 uncultured Methanomassiliicoccus sp.
GAGCGGGCCCGGGGGGATTCGAACCCCCGTCA
The DNA here is from genome assembly GCA_964426205.1 of uncultured Methanomassiliicoccus sp. Lineage (GTDB taxonomy): Archaea > Thermoplasmatota > Thermoplasmata > Methanomassiliicoccales > Methanomassiliicoccaceae > UBA6. Next base: position 33 of record CAYRPG010000061.1, read on the forward strand.
TCGGCTTCGAAGGCCGAAAGGATAATCCAGGCTACCCCACGAGCCCTTGGCAGGTCCGCAGGACCTCGCCGGACCCAGACCAAGGAATCCAGGGATTTAATGGTATCTTCCCATTCGCCGACCACGCGGGCCGCCCGCCACCGCCCCCGGCGGGATGATTTATCAACCCACCCTGATATTATTTATTCGGGTACGGCCATACCCCTTACGAACGTGGTATAGAGGGAAGCTTTACCATGATCGCCGAGCACGAGGGGATGGTGCTGCTGGATAGGATATTGGAGAGCAATCCCGCCTGGTCGCCCAAGGGCAGCCGGGTGGACCCTTATGCGGGCGTCGACGATTGGACGAGGAACTGGATGTGGCATCACATCCGCAGCTTCGTCCTGGAACGTGACGCGCACACCTGCCAGATATGCGGTGACGACGCCCATGAGGTCCAGGTGCACCACATAGTATGGAAGAGCCATAATGGCTCGGACCACCCCAGGAACCTCATGGTGGTCTGCGAAAGCTGCCACAGGCAGATCCACGCCAAGCAGATGCCGCTTAACATGCTGCAGTGATCTAGGGACGACGGGCCGGTCAAATGCCTTCCAGCCGGACCAGGTCATCCCCGCTCGACCGAACATGCTTCCATTGCCCGATGGCGAAGTGAGCAAGGTTGTTATCCACCCCACCCATTCGGACGGAGCCTCTTTCATCATTCACCAACGCCTCCCAGGAGGCCTTACATGATGTCAGCCAAGCATGAATTCCGGTCGTTCCGACCGTACCGTCGTCGGATGTGTGGTCTCGGCACTTATGTCTTCTGGGGAGATACTGAAAGTGCTCTTGTTGCTTACTTCCCCGCCTTCGCAGGGGGCTTGCTCACATAAGTTTAAACTGAATATTGAGAATCACCGGGCCATGAAAAGGGTCACCATGGGCGACGGCGCCGGCGGCGAGCTTATGCACGAGCTGCTGTCGCTCCATATCATACCGTTCCTGCCGCAGTTCCCTACCGAGGTACCGCTGCGCTCGTTCGACGACTCGGCTGTCGTCGACGACGTGGTCTTCACCACTGACGGCCACACCGTGAAGCCGCTGTTCTACCCGGGAGGGGACATCGGCTCGCTTGCTGTCTCCGGCACTGTCAACGACATCTCGGTGATGGGCGCCACGCCCATGGCCATGGCCCTGTCGATGATCCTCGAGGAGGGTCTGGAGATCGACACCCTGGAGAAGGTCATGAAATCGATCGGCCAGTACTCCGAGCTGTCGAACGTCCCGGTCGTCACCGGCGACACCAAGGTCGTGGAGTCGGGGGCCGTGGACGGCATGGTGATCACCACGTCGGCGATAGGGAAGCGGAGCGCGTACATGGACCACAACCTCAAGGTCGCGCGGGACTACCGGCCGGTCACCTCGAACTGGCTGACCGACGACAACATCCGGGACGGGGACGCGATCATCGTCTCCGGCACGCTCGGCGATCACGGCATCGCGTTGCTCTCTTTCCGCGAGGGTTACGGCTTCGAGACGGAGGTCAAGAGCGACACCGCGCCCCTGAACCACCTTATCGAGGAGGTGCTGAGGGTCGGCGGCGCGGTCAGCATGAAGGACCCTACGCGCGGAGGGTTCGCCAACGCCATCAACGAATGGTCGTCAAAGTCCGGCGTGGGCATCGAGATCGAGGAGACCGCGGTACCCATTTCCGAGCCGGTAAGGAACGCCTGCGAACTCCTGGGCCTCGACCCGATGACCATCGGCAACGAGGGCAAGGTGGTCATAGGCTGCGTCCCGGAGAAGGCCGAGGAGATCGTCAAGCTGCTAAGGAGGAGCCCCCTGGGCAAGAACGCCGCCATCGTTGGCCATGCGACGAAGAAGTACGAGAGGGTGGTCCTCCGCACCGAGGTCGGCGGGAGGCGCATCCTCGAGCCGCCGGTGGGCGACCCTGTGCCCCGCATCTGCTGATCAGAGCAGGGACTCGATCCAGAAGCAGACCAGGAACGCCGCCACACCGGCCACGGCCATCCGGGTCCCCTGGACCCAGGGGTTGCGCTCTCCTGCGCGCCCCATGGCCGCCCCGACCACGAACAGAATGGTGATCGCCAGGGCCAGGCTGATGTACGCCGCGAGCCTTATGTCGTTCTCCCCCACCAGCAGGAAGGGGGTCAGAGTGATCGCGCCGGACATGATGGGGGCGGTGAAGTTGACCACGGCCACGAGGATGATCGTCAGCTTGGATATGCTGTGAAGGTGGGTGTCCTCGAGGGAGGTCAGCATGGCGCGCTCCATCTCACGCATCTTGATGGACTGCTCCATGGTCTCCGCCTCGAACACGCTGATGCCGGTAGAGATCCCCAGCGCCACGCTGCTGGTGATTATGGTCACGATGCACGTTCTCAGGTTGGGCTCGCTCGAGAATGCCGAAGCGATAAGAATGCCCAGTATGACGAAGGTGGAATCGAACATCGTGTTCACGAAGAAGCGACGCATGGTGGGGCCGGTCTCCGGTTCTTCCAGGACGGCCCGGATCTTCTTTCCCATACTATCAGATGCCAATGGATTACCGGTTGAACGAATGAGGTTGTTGCTTATCACCGTTTCGCATCCAGGGCCATGTCTTCCTCCAGCCATCGCTGAGGCATATTTTTAATACCCTCTCCTCATTCAGACCAACGCACGGGCTCATGGTCTAGCGGTTATGACGTTGCCCTTACACGGCGAAGGTCGCCGGTTCAAATCCGGCTGAGCCCAC
>CAYRPG010000062.1:0-2060 GCA_964426205.1 uncultured Methanomassiliicoccus sp.
GTCTACTGGGACATGGAGACCAAGATGCCCGCCAAGGGCCTGGAGCTCCGCAGCGAGCAGCTCTCCTTCATCGGCCTCACGACCCACAAGATGATCACCGACCGCAAGATCGGCACCCACCTGGACGCGATCGAGAAGGACCGCGCCTTCGGATCGCTGGACGATGTCCAGAAGAGGAACGTGCATCTGCTGCGCAAGACCTACGACGAGGAGTCCAAGCTGCCGGACAAGCTGGTGGCGGAGATGTCGAAGCAACAGATCCTGGCGGTAGGCACCTGGAAGAAGGCCAAGGCCGCCCAGGACTTCTCCATGTACCGCGACGACCTGGCGAGGAACATCGAGCTTAAGATGAAGGCCGCCGAGATACTCATGAAGGTGAAGGGCACCAAGACCCCTTACGATGCGCTGCTGGACATGTTCGAGCCGGGGATGACCGCCGACCGTATAAGCAGGGTCTTCGGGGGCATGCGCAACGGGCTCATCAAGCTCCTGAAGAAGGTGGACGATGGCGACGCTCCGGACCAGTCCTTCCTGTACCGCACCGTGTCGGTGAACGCGCAGCGCAAGATCAGCGACCTGGCCATGGAGTTCCTCGATGTCCGGACCTCCGGGCCGGAGGGGTGGGCAAGGCTGGACGAGACCGAGCACCCCTTCTCCAGCGGCTACTACGCCGACCAGAGGGTCACCACCCACTACTACGAGGACAACTTCAAGTCGAACATGTTCAGCGTCCTCCACGAGTGCGGCCACGCGTGGTACGAGAGGGACCTGCCCGCGGAATGGATGTACCAGCCTGTCGGCTCCGCGGCGAGCTACGGCGTGCATGAGTCGCAGAGCCGGTTCGTGGAGAACATGGTCGGACGGAGCCCGGAGTTCCTGGGATACGCGCTCCCCAGGCTGAAGAAGATCGCCGGGAAGGCGCTGTCCGGGGTCGAGCTCGACGCCTTCGTGAGGGCCGTGAACGTCGTGGAGCGCTCCAAGATCAGGATCGAGGCGGACGAGGTCACCTACGGGCTGCACATCATCGCCCGGTTCGAGATCGAGAGGGACATCTTCGCCGGAAAGCTCACGGTCGACGAGCTGCCCCAGGCATGGAACGACAAGTACTCCAAGTACCTCGGGGTGAAGATCGACAACGATTCCGAGGGGGTCATGCAGGACACACACTGGGCCGGGATGAGCTTCGGCTACTTCCCGAGCTACGCGCTCGGCAATCTCTACGGAGGCATGTTCCTGGAGAAGATGGAGAAGGACGTGCCGGAATGGAGGTCCGCGGTGCAGAAGGGCGACTTCGCCCCGGTCCACGACTTCCTGAGCTCCAACGTGCACTCCAGGGGCAACATGTACGACCCCGCCGACCTGGTGAAGGTCGTCACCGGGAAGAGCGTCAACATCAAGCCGTTCCTGGACTACCTTGGCAAGAAGGTGGACATGGTCTACGGGGCTTGAAGCGACTGGTGAGTGTCCGTTCCCGCCATCCAGATGGCGAGGATTAATATCGTTGCCATCATGCACCCGTCGATGAGCGGGCAGACACAGGACCGGATCACCTTCCGGATCGTGCGGGACCTCATCGTCCCCCCGGAAGAGCGCATCTCCCGGCAGGAGGAGATGGTCCGGTCCATCACCTCGGACATTGAGCGTTCCGCGGTGTACGCGGGCAGGGCTTGGGAGGTAAGCGACATGGAAGGCCTATCGCAGCTGCCGCTGACCTCCTATGCCCTGATGGACCAGGCGTTCACGGCCAATGGCCTGGGCGCCTGCCTCCTGGCGCCGGCGGACCACATTTTCAAGACCTCCGGCTCCACCGGCGTCCCCAAGTGCATGTACTACAGCCGGGGGGACGTCGACCGCATCGCGCTCGACTTCGGGGTCCTGTGCCGTCTGGTCGGGGTGCGGCCCGGCGATGTGGGATGGAACCTCGGGGGAGCGGCACCGAACGTGTCCGGCGCCATGCTGGACCTCACCTGCGACCTCGTGGGGGTGGAGAAGCTGACCACCCTGCTGACCAGGGACTCGGACCTGATGGGGGCGATGCGCCGTGCCTCCAAGGCGGAGCG
>CAYRPG010000063.1:0-1638 GCA_964426205.1 uncultured Methanomassiliicoccus sp.
AGTGGACAGAGCGGGATTTGAACCCGCGGCCTCGACATTGCGAATGTCGCGATCTTCCAGCTGATCTATCTGCCCTTGTTGTCCGAGGTAATGGTAGCTTGCATATAATCCTTTTCTCCCCAAGACCGCGTTCCAGCCCATTTCAAAATGAACATGAGGCACTACAGGACCGTGGGGCTGTTCTTCACTTCCCCGGGAGAACGATCTCCCTGACCTCGCGCCGCCCGTGCTCGAGCAGCTCATCGTACAGCGCCGAGTTGCGCACGCACCCCGGGTCGCCCGCCAGGGGATCGTTGAAGTAACCGTTCGCTCTCGCCCGGCACCCGCCGCAGTGGAAGCGGTACTCGCAGCGCCCGCAGTTGTCCTTGAGCATGTCCCGGTTGCGCAGATCGAGGAACAGCGGGTCGTGGAGCCATATCTCCCTGAGATCGTCGTGCCTGACGTTGCCCACGGTCCTGGGGAAGAAGACGCAGGGGTCCACGTCCCCGTTCGAGCGTATGGCCATGTAGAACCGCCCGGCCCCGCACCCGCCGATGAACTCGGTGAGCCCCATCATCCCCTGGTCCACCGTCTGGTTGTAGAAGTGCGTCGGCACCATCACGGTGCCGCCGGAGCACTGCTGCAGCGCCACCCTGGCGAACTGGGGGGCGGTCGACAGCACCTGGCACTTCGAGCTCTTGTTCCTCTCGTACAGCGTCCTGAGCAGCTCCTCCCTCATCTCCGGGCTGAGGTCGTTCTCCACCATGTCCTTCCCCCTCCCGGCCGGAACGAAGTTGTAGGCCATGAACCAGTTAACCCCCAGCTCGTTGCACAGGTCGATTATCTCCGGCACCTGGTCGACGTTCTGCCTGGTGACCGTGGTCGAGATGTTCACGAAGAACTTGCTGGCGACGGCGTTCCTTATCCCCGCCATGGTCCGGTCGAAGCTCCCGGGCATGCCGCGGAACCCGTCGTGGGTCGCGGCGTCGGCCCCGTCGAGGCTGATCTGCAGGTACTCGACCCCGGCGCCCCTGAGGTCCTGCGCTCTCGCCTCCGTCAGCATCGTCCCGTTGGTGGCCATGGCGACGTAGATGCCGCGCTTCCGCGCGTGCCTCGCCAGCTGCAGGATGTCCCTGCGCACGAGCGGCTCGCCCCCGGAGAGCGCCAGGATCGGCACGCCCATGACCGCGAGCTTGTCGATGAGGTCCAGGGCCTCGACGGTGCTCAGCTCGTCCTTCAACGGCTCGCCGGCCGAAGCGTAGCAGTGCTTGCACCGGAGGTTGCACGCGTTGGTCACGTCCCACACCACCTGGAACGGCGCCCCCGGGGTGAACGGGCGCTTCACGCCGAAGTCGGCGATGCCCTCGACGACGCTGACCAGCCCCTTACGCCAGTGGGGGTCGTTAAGAGTCTTCTTGATCACATCCTCCGGCATCCCGAAGGCGCGGGCGCCGACGCTTACCACGGCGGAGAGCGGCATCCGGGCGAGCGTGCACGCGGCGCAGGCCTCCTCCCTGGAGCCGGCGTAAAGCTCCATGGCCACCTCCAGGCGGTTCTTCCCGCACTTCTCGCAGAAGCGGTCGATCCCGGAGAGCATCTTCCTGGTCAACAGGTTCCCCATGAGGAACGGGAGGAGCCTTATCCCCTCGATGCCCTTCA
>CAYRPG010000064.1:0-1553 GCA_964426205.1 uncultured Methanomassiliicoccus sp.
CCCTCCGGGCCCGCCTCCCTTTTTACCATCTTAACCCGAGAGGCCCGGTTCTCTCCCTCAACTGCTTGGTACCAGCTGGTGCTGCGCTCGGCGTGGGCGGCCCGGTCCCATCGCCACATGTACCGCCGGTATGTGGTGCCTCTTGCCACCTGGGCCGTTTCTCCCTCCTCGGTGGCCCGAACACCGAACCCTGGAGGCAGGGCGCTCGGCAGGCCGTCCCGCATCTCCGAGCAGGAGAGGGCCCGGCGGTCATGCACGGACATCGCAGCCTAGGGATCATGGCGTCGTTCCTGCCCTGGGGCGTGAGGTCCGCGCTCATCTTTACTGAGCGCTCGCGAACCATCGTTTGCGCTCCTCGCGCGATATCTTTATCCGCACCATGCCCTCTCACGATGGAATCGGACAGGGACTCACATGCACAATCTCTACTTCATCGGCACCGCAGGCAGCGGCAAGAGCTCGCTCGTTCAGGCCTACCAGGAATGGCTGGACAGCAACGGTATCGACAGCATCGTGGTCAACCTCGACCCAGGCGCGGACTTCATTCCCTACCAGGCCGACGTCGACATCAGGGACTGGGTGCACCTCGACGAGATCATGAGGGACTACTCCCTGGGACCGAACGGCGCCCAGATCGTCGCCTCGGACCTCATGGCGGTGAACGCCAAGGAGTGGGTGCCGGTGGTCAAGAAGATGGAGACCGACTACTGCCTCATCGACATCCCCGGGCAGATGGAGCTGTTCACCTTCCGGCAATCGTCCACCGCGCTGATCGAGGAGCTCGGTAGGGAGGACAGCTTCCTGGTGTTCCTCTCCGATCCCACGCTTGCCAAGACGCCCAACGGCTTCGTTTCCGACCTCATGCTGTGCGGCATCACCCAGTTCCGCTTCTCCCTGCCGATCCTCAACGTGCTTTCGAAGTCGGACCTGCTCAAGGAGGAGGAACTGGAGGAGATCCTCGGATGGTCGCGGGACGCCTACGCGCTGTACAACGCCTTGACCGGCCCCGACATGGACTCCCAGGCGGTCATCAGCATCGAGTACCTGAAGGCCATGGAGAGCGTGGGGATGTACAAGGAGCTGACCCCCGTCTCGGCCATGGAGGGCACTGGCATGGAGGACATCTACAATGCTGTCCAGCAGTACTTCGAGGGTGGAGAGGACATCGGCTCGAGGCCTTCCCTAGAGTAGGGACTCGATATCCACGGTGTAGTCCTTCTGTCCGCAGCTCTCCAGCTGGAACTTGACCTTGAGCTTGCCGTTGTCCATGAACAACAACGCGTCGAAGAGCCTGGACTGATAGAGCGGCATCTCCCTCCCGTTCGGGGCATAGGCGACGGACACCTTCTTGATGAGCCCCTTCCTCTCGAGGAGCTTCATGCGGGAGAAGAGCTTGGCGACGGGTATTCCCGTCATCCTGCAGATATCCAAAGCCGTCCTGGGGCAGTAAAGCGCGGCCATGAGGATCTTGGTCGAACGCTCGTCCACAAAGATCTTTTGGGCCATCAGGTAGTTCATCTGACCAGAGGACTTCCTGGTTGATTATATAACAG